>NZ_CDDK01000012.1 GCF_000820225.1 Aeromonas veronii bv. veronii | reverse complement strand
TATTTTCAAAGGCTTTTCGAGGTTATCGACGAGGTTGTTTGCGTTGCCGCCTGCCCTGTCGATATGGCGCATTATAGAGATCCAGCTCACATTGGCAAGGCTTTACCGCAATAAAATTGCAAAAAAGTGCAATTTCTTGGTTATTCATATCAACACACAGCATTTATACAGACTTATCCACAACCAAGGGTGAAGTGAGGACGTTTTACACCGGATAAATGCCTTACAAGGGTACTGGCCTGGCACTCATCCACCATTGCCGCACTGTCGCGTCTAACGCGCAGCGCCCTCGACATCTTCTATATAAGAAGGCGTATGAGGCATATATAGAAGCACTTATCCCAATCCAGCCTCTTTGACCCAGCACGCTATCAGCTCGCTGGCAGGAAGATCTCGGCAACCCGATACATTCTGGCCAGCCCAGAGCGGAGAGAAGCCACTGTCCCCCGCCTTCTCGGCGGCGGCACGCAGCGGTGCCAGTGCACCACTGGCATAGGGGAAGTGAGGGGCAAGATCCGAGAGCGGGCCCAGATCCCGCATCAGACGGTTGACGATACCCCGCGCCGGACGGCCACTGAACAAATTGGTCAGTGCCGTCTGCTGGCCCTCTGGTGAATGGATGGCGGCGCGATGCAGCGCCGAGGTGGTCGCTTCATGGCAGCAGAGAAAAGCAGTGCCCATCTGCACAGCGCTCGCCCCCATTGCCAGCGCGTTGGCGATCCCCTTGCCATCGACGATACCGCCAGCGGCAATCACCGGCAGATCGGTCACCGCGAGGATCTGCGCCAGCAGGGTCAAGGTGCTCTGCTGCAAGGCGAGATCATCGGAGAGGAAATGACCGCGATGACCGCCAGCCTCCAAGCCCTGAGCGATGATGGCATCGGCACCGTGGTGAGCGAGCCATACAGCCTCCGCCACCGTAGTGGCGCTGGCAAATACCTTGGCCCCCGCAGCCTTCACTTGGACAAGCAGCTCGGGCGCGGGCAGACCGAAGTGAAAGCTGACCACCGCCGGTCTGAACTCGGCCACCATGGCGGCATGCACCTCATTGAAGGGGGCACGGCTTGGTGCCGTCGTAACAGCTGAAGGCTCCAGACCAAACTCTGCGTAGTAGGGTGCAAGGCGCTGCTGCCAGCGGGCCAGTGCAACGGGATCCGGTTCCCGTTGCCGATGGCAGAAGAAGTTGATGTTAAATGGCCCAAGGCCACTTTGGGCAAGACGCCCCAGTTCGCCGCGCAGCTCCGCTGGCGTGAGCATGGCGGCAGGCAAGGAGCCCAAGCCGCCCGCTCGGGTTACGGCCAGCGCCAGCTCGCTTCCCTGCACACCGGCCATCGGTGCCTGAATAATGAGATAACGCATCCCCAGCTCGGCAAACAGGCTCATCCGTTCACCCCGAGCAGCATTGCCCGCTCTTGCGGGCCAAACCGGTTGTTGCCATCCATCTGTCAGACTCCTTTCCGATAGCTATGGTTACACATCAGGCCCGCAAGGGGCCCGATGAAGAGAGTGGAGGCTTAACGCACGCTGCGCAGCAGGAAGTCCGGCTGACCGCAGGAGCGGCGCTCGCGCTTTTGCATCTCGGCGGAGCAGGTGACCGCATCTGTCCCCTCTTTATTGACGCAGATATAGACCTCCCGCAGGAAGCGGCCACCATCGGCGCAAGCCACCGTGATGTTGTCGGGGGCCAGCCACTCGTTGGCGCTCGCCAGATCGGCCTTGAGCTGGAAGCTGGTTTTGCGCAGCGGCTCTTCCGGGGATTGATAAGCCGCCGGGATCTTCACCTTCTGGCGCAAATCACTCGCCAGCTTATGGAAGGCCTGCTGGCTCAGGCCGGAGCAGGTGCCGTGCTTCTCCCACTCATGGCGATAGAGGAAACGGCTGGGGTAGAGGTCGGCAAACTCGCTCTCCATATCGGGATTGAGCCGTTCGCGGGTGCAGTTGCTGGGGTAACCGCGATCGTACTGAGGCCAGAGACCGTGCAGCACAAAGCCCAGCTTGCGGGAACACTGGTCCCGATCCGCCGGTTTGACGGCACAATGCTCGGGCGACCAGGAGAGCGCCATGGCGTAATAGTCAAACGCCCCCGCCTCCCCTTTGGCCTGCACGGCCGAGGAGAGCAATAAACCACCCGCCAACAGGGCAATCATCTTCTTCATCTTTATATGTCCATCTAACGCGACTCGGGATAACAGCCATGCTCCCATATTCTGGCGACCGGAAACAGCCATGCCGAAACGGCATACGACAAGGGTCAGACCAGTCAGGGGTTTCACCAGAGGGCGAGCAGGGGTAAGCTGACCGACCGGTAGGCTCCTCGTCCACCACCAGATAATCCCTCTTGGCAACCACAGGATGTAACATGATCCGCAAGAATCCCTCCGGCCATCTGCCTGTCATCGACGAATCCGCCTATATCGACAAGACCGCCATCATCTGTGGCAAGGTGATCATCAAAGAGAATGTGTTTGTCGGCCCCTATGCGGTGATCCGCGCCGACGAAGTGGATGCCAACGGCGAGATGGAACCCATCGTCATCGGCGCCAACTCCAATATTCAGGATGGCGTGGTGATCCACTCCAAATCCGGCGCCGCCGTCACCATCGGCGAGTACACCTCCATCGCCCACCGCTCCATCGTCCACGGGCCGTGCGAAGTGGGCAACCGGGTCTTTATCGGCTTCAACAGCGTACTGTTCAACTGCCATATCGGCGATGGTGCCGTGGTGCGTCACAACTCGGTGATCGATGGCTGCGATCTGCCACCGGAGTTCTACGTCCCCTCCACCACCCGCATCAACCAGCAGAGCGATCTGACCCATATCCCGCGGGTTTCAGTGGATGCCGCCGAGTTCTCCGAAGACGTGGCCCACACCAATATCGACCTGGTCAAAGGGTACAAGGCGCTCTCCAACGAGTTCTGATCCCTCTATTTCCCGCGGATTTCGGTAGATGCCGCCGAATTCTCCGAGGACGTAGCCCACACCAATATCGATCTGGTCAAAGGGTACAAGGCGCTCTCCAACGAGTTCTGATCCCTTTCTTTATTACTAGATAACAAAACGGGCGCCGAGGCGCCCGTTTTTCATCTGACTATCTATGAAGGCTAGATGGCCCTGACGCAGGTGGCGGCATGGGCCTCGTCCGCCAGATCCCACAGCGGATCACCAGTGCTCAGGTCGAGCAGCGGCAACTCACCATCGTCATTGGCAGTCGCATCGCTGCTCCAGTAGCGGTTGTAGAGCGGCCACCCCTGCTGCTGAAGCAACTGATCCGTCGCGCCATCCTTGTTGTAGGCGGCAAACAGCACCTCCAGCTCGGCCCGGGTCGGCAGACGCCAGTCATCGTGGCCGCGCGCCACCAGCTGCTGGCAGTAATCCCGCGCCCGCGCCTGACCCATGGTCACATACTCCAGCGGGAAGGGATTGTAGTCACCATCGCTGTCACTGCTCACACCGTCATAGGAGATGGACAGACGCTCCGCCTCGTCCCTGGTCAGCTGGCAGACAAAGGCCAGCTTGCCCGCCACCAGCTCGGGTTGACGACAGCCCCGGGCAAAATCGGGCTGGGCATCGACCACCTGCACCGTCACGTTCAACGTGTGACGAGCCGTGGTCGCCACCAGTCGTGCCGTACCGACCGCCACACCGCGCACCTCGCCCTGCGGACTCACGGTGGCGAACTCCAGCTGTTCGCTGCGCCACTCAACAGGCCCATCGAGCGGGCCGAGAGAGCCATCGCTCAGTTGCCACTGCAGTTGTAGAGGGAGTAAGCGCCCCACTTCCAGCTGAGGCTGGGCAGGCAGCACAGCCAATCCGGTGATCACCGCCCCCACCGGAGTCGGGTCATCCGCCTCACTCACCCCCAGCTCGGCAACAGTGGCCGGGGTGCGGCGCGGCTCGGCCGAGGCGCTGCGCAAAAACTCGCCAATGGCATCGAGCTCGTCATTGCTGAGGCCAAGAGCATGCAGGTGATCGGAGGCTTTGGGGAAGAAGGGATCGTATTGATCCGCACCGGTCGGGAAGCCGACCCCGCTGCTCCACTTGGTCACGCCAAAGTTGTACATGGCCACCACCCCCTGCACCGAGCCGCCGATACGCTGGGCCAGGATAGGGAAGATGCCGTTGTGCATATAGGGGCCGGTAAAAGCGACGTCCCGCAAGCTGGGGGTCTTGAAGCGACCGATGTCCGCCTTGTTGCGGGTCTGCAGGAAGCGCCCGCGATCTTCCAGCTTGCCACGACCGTAATAGGTGAGCCCCACACTCTCGAACCCGTGCTGACTCAGCAGCGGGCCGGAGTGGCAGTTCATGCAGCGGCCATCGGTGCGGTAGAGGTGCATCCCCCACAGCGCCTTGTCACTGAGAGCCTGACTATCCCCTTTGACGAAGCGCTCAAAATCGCTGCCGCGGCTGATGATGGTGCGCTCGAAGGTGGCGATCGCCTTGGCGATCCGCTCCAGCGTGATCCCCTGATCGCCAAAGGCGGTGGCAAAAGCAGCCTGATAGTCGGGGCTGGCCTGCAAGCGAGCCAGCAGCTCGTCATGACTCAGCGCCATTTCGATGGGGTTCTGGATCGGGTGAAGCGACTGCTCCTCCAGCGTGGCGACCCGCCCGTCCCAGAACTGGGTCGAGCTGAAGGCGCTGTTGAGGATGGAAGGAGCGTTGCGATTGCCCTTCTGGCCCAGATGACCGACCGAGACGCTCAGGCCGTCGCTCCACCCCTTTTGCGGATCGTGGCAACTGGCACAGCTGATGTTCCGCCCCTTGGAGAGCTGCTTGTCGAAAAAGAGCTGCTGACCCAGCACCACCTTGGCCCGGCTATAGGGGTTGTCGACCGGGAAGGGCACCGCCGGCAGCGGCCCCAGCTCCTGCCATTCCACCCCTTCATCCACCCGGGCGGCAGGCCATTGAGCCGATGAACCGCTGTATTGGGCGCGCAGGGCCGCCATGTCCGGCTTGCTGCTATCGCGTACCACGGAGGGGCGCACCGGATAGGGTGCCAGCGCATACCAGAGCAGACTGCCTTCTCCCTCATCCAGCCAGGTTCGGGTCGCCAGTTGATAGAGACGGGGTTGACCCGCACCATCCTGCAGCCAGATCTGGGCGGGCAGGCTAACAGCAAAGATATTGGGATAGCGCCATGCCGACTTGTCACTGCTCAGCAGCCGTTCGAACTCGGTAAGGGTCGGCAGGCGCCAGTCGCTGCGGCCGCAAGCGGTCAGCCCCGCAGCCAGTTGTGGCTGGCTGGCAACCTTCAACGCACTGGTGTCACTGCCATACAGCCAGTACTGGCTACCCTTGACCCCGCTGACCGTGCGCACATCGTGCAGGCACTGCCAGGGGCCATGCACCACCAGCAGCCCCTGCTCATCGAGGCGCAGCAGATCTGCCGTCTCAGGCTCGTCCGGCTGGCTGGGGTTGGCGGGATAGAGCTGGGTACGGGCGGACTGGATCTGGGCACTGTTGCTGCGCTGATACCAGCTGCGCGCCTGCTTGTCATCGCGCAGGGCCAGCAGCATCTGCCAGCTGTCGGTATAGTCGAGCACGGCACCCGGCTGACGCTGGGCCAGCAGGAAGGCTGCATAATCCTGAAGAGCCGCCTGTTGTTGCAGGCGGATCTCCTCTGCCCTGCCCCACTCGGCCTGACTGAGGGAACCATCTCCGCTCTGATCCGCCAGCAGGAAGAGCGCCGTCTCCTCCTCGTTCAACCCCAGCCGCGGCACGCTGTTGCGGCGCGCCAGCGTGATCCCGGCCGAGAGATCCGCCACCCGCACCGATACCGCGCGCAGCAGATAGCCCTCGTCGCTACCGAGCAGCTCCAGCGGCTGATCCAGTTGCAGACCTTCAGGCAAGGTGATGCGGGTGAGCTGGCCCGGTTCGATGGCCTGTTGCACGCGGATCCCGGTGGCGACCTGTCTCACCTCGAGCTGTGCACCCGCCCCCAGTCGATCAGCCACATTGACCTCAATGGTCAGAGGAACCCGGGTATGAGTTTCCGGCGGCACTGTTGGTTGCGTGATGGGCGGTTCGGTCGGCTTGACGACCGGTGGGGTCACATCGGGTGAGGGGGCCACAGACGTATTGCTGTGATTGTCATTGCATGCAGTCAGAGCCAGCAGGCTGAGCAGTAAGAGGCTGGTTTTCATTCGGTATGGTTGGGTGGTCAGACAAGTGCGCGATTATCCAACCAAATACCAATCATTATCAATTGCATTCAATTAATATGCTTTTTGACAACAACTTCTTATCAGCACGCCTTACCACCCAATGAGTGAGGGCAGCCTCTTTGGCTGCCCTCACTTGCTTAAACCCGCTTGTCGAAAGCCCGACAATCTTCAGGAGCACTTCTTCAGGCTGATATGCCAGTTGGCACCGGATTGCACCTGATGCTTGGCGGCGAAGCTGTCCATGTTCAGCGCCACCGACACCTGCAGCAGGCTGTTGAGGTAGACCAGCGGCTGACCTTCCGGCACGTCACCGAAGCTGCTGACGTAAGGGGCCTTGCCGTCATATTTGACCACATCCCCTTCGCGGATCTTGATGCAGGCGTTATCCCCCTTGTTGATCCCCGCCTTGGTCAGCAGGGCATCGTCGATATTGGTCCAGACGTTGCCGTACTGCACATCGAGGATCGGGATGGTGCCCTTGAGGGTGCCATCTTTCTCGGCTACCGCAGGCTGATAGGGGATCTTCACCACTTCGGCGGGCAGCAGCGGGCCGACCTGCTCGTAGCTGATGGCGCCGGAGGCGAGCCGTGCGCCGGTATAGGCGTACACATCGCGGCCATGGAAGGTGTAGGACTTCTCGGAGCCCTTGAGGCGGTTGAGCTTCTCGTCAATCTGGCGCACCGCCTCGATGCCGAAGTGTTCGGCCACCAGGGTCAGGGTGCCGTTGTCCGGAGTCACGATGTATTGGCCGCTCTTGGTCTTGAGGACCACTGACTTGCGCTCGGTGCCGACACCGGGATCAACCACGCTGACAAACACAGTGCCCTTGGGCCAATACTGCAGGGTCTGGTAGAGGCGGTAGGAGGCTTCCCAAATGTTGTAAGCCGGGATCTCGTGGGTCAGGTCATAGAGCGGCAGGGTGCGATCCACCCCGAAGGCAACCCCCTTCATGGCCGACACGGCGCCATCTTTGAGGCCGAAATCGGTCTGGATCACCAGCGCTTCGTTGGCGGCGGCGATGCCGCTTGCCAGCATGAGGGCGAGCACGATGGCGCGGGGAGCGGTGCGAATATCCATATCTGAACTCCTGAATCATCTGAGGATAACGAAACGGCAATAGCCATTTAGACATCCAGACTGCCACCAGTGGATTTTTTTGCAAGGGATTTGCAACAAAGTGAGGGACGACTCGCAGAAATTGTGCTCGCCAAACGGCGATAGCGGGGGTATCAAAGGCAGAATGGGAAAACGTTTACAATACAGGAGCTCAGCACCATGACACAACCCGTACCGGAGATGATGACCCTGCTGCTGGAGATTGGTGAACAGAGCAGCCAGCTCTGGCTGAGCCAGCCAGATGCGGCCCCGTCACACTACCCGCTGGCCTTTGGCACCCACGCCATCCAGCCCGGACCGTTTCGCAATGCGCCACCCACCCCGCTCGAACTGGAGCGGGCCATCATGGTGGTGGAAGATGAGCTGATGCGCATCGCCCCGCAGATCCCGCCCGGCTTGCAGCTGACCCTGCGCAGCCAGCCGTCGCTGGCCGAAGTGCTGGGGGACAACCAGCTCGACCGGGATCTGGTGGAGCAAGCCTTTGGCCAGCTGGCCGCCATGGCGGAAGGGGATCCCCTCGCCGCCAGCTTGCTGCCCCGCGACGAGCACTTTGCCGCCGTGCTGCTGATCGTCAGGGAGTGGCTGCACCATCTGGCCAGCGAAAGCGTGCTGATCGTGGAGTAGGGATAAATAAGTGGTGAAGGATTCAGCTTCTGGCAAGGTTTGTCGGTGGATCCTGTCGGGATTTCATTCGCGTATACTTTGCCCGTATGGCGCCCGCGCCCCTATCGGTACTGCACCCAGACACCTATGACCTTATTTTCAGGTAATCCCCCAGCCTTGCGCTGGCCACTGGCGTTTGCTCGCCAGTTCATCGTCAAAGTGGCCGGATTAGCCCTGCTCGCCCTGACCGGGCTGGGCACTGTCTTCTACTACACCTATCTCACTATCCAGCACGACATGGATCTCATCACCGCCAGACAGAAGAACGTGTTCGAGGTCTTCTACCAGCGAGCCAAGATCCTCAAGGTGGAGAACATCACCAGCTATCTGGCACAACACCATCTGCTCGATCAGCCACCGCCCCCGAATAGCGTCGGCAGCGACTATCTCTACGGATATGACCTCAAAAGCAAATACCGCTTTGCCGATATTCCGCTGCAATACCCGGCCGCCAACATCCTCAACACCTTCCGCTATGCCCTCTCCTACCCGGAGGTGATCAATATCTACACCATCTGGAATGACTACCGGCTGATCGGCATGGTGGCCGACAACAATGTGCTGCCCGCCAGACTGGCGCCGATCAAGGTGGATCTGATGACCCTGCCCGCCTGGTATCACTACTTCGGTTGCGCCAGCTTTGCCCCCGGCCGCCCTTTGTGCAGCACCGATGAAGCCTTTGTCTCCGATATCGAGATCGACAGCTTCAGCATGCGCAACACCATAGTGATGTACTTCCCCTTCATCCATCAGTCGGGGCGCGGCGGTTACAAATACGGGCTGCTCGGTATCGATATCGCCGTCGATGAAGCATTTAACGATGTGCTGCGACCCTTCGACACCATCAACCCGACCCGCACCAACATATCGTTTGAAGCCGCCGAGCCCTGCCGCCCGAGGCATCTCTGCCTGAGCAAACCCTTTATGCGCACCAAGGCGGGGGATGATCTCTATCTGAAGTGGTCCTACAGCTGGGTCGATTTCGTCAAGCTGGCCCTGCAAAGTGCGGCCTTCAAGGTCTATCTCATCGTGCTGTTGCTGGGCATGGTGGCCTGGAAGCAGATCTACCTGCGGCTGCGCACCCTGGCGCACACCGACCACCTGACCCGGCTGCCACGCAGGGATGTGCTCTGCCAGAGTCTGCTCCATGAGCACGACTACCTGATGATCCTCGATATCGACAACTTCAAATCGATCAACGACACCTATGGCCATGGCGTCGGGGATCTGGCACTGCTCGCCTTTGCCCGCCATCTCAGAAGCAATATCCGCAAGGTGGACAGCGCCATCCGTTGGGGCGGCGAGGAGTTTATCGTGCTGTTCAAGGGGATGGAGGATGACGAGATGATGATCCACTCCGCTGGCCGCCTGCTGGATCGCCCATTGGGGATCCCCGAGCTGCCCACCCCCATCACCTTCTCCGCCGGGGTGATCCGCATTCGCGACTACCTCAGCGTCACCGAGGCAGTGCATCTCGCCGACGAGCTGCTCTACCACGTCAAACAGCACGGCAAGCACAACATCGCCTGCTACGAGGGCAAAAAGATCCGGCTGATCCGGCCGTTGCCGGACGACGCAGAGGCATAGCCGCCTTCTGCCGCTCCCCCTGCTTCTGTTACCATCGCGGCCACGATCACTCACTGCATCGTGGCCGCAGGCCGCGATAACCCCGACTGGTGCCCCTATGTCCACAGCCTCCTTTGCCGAACTGGCCCTCTCCCCCCGCTTGCAGCAGACCCTGACCGAGCTCGGCTATGCCGCCCCCACCCCCATTCAGGCTCGCGCCATCCCCGTCATTCTGGCGGGTCGGGATCTGATGGCGGGGGCACAGACCGGCACCGGCAAGACCGCCGCCTTTGTGCTGCCGCTGCTGGAGCAGTTGCTGGCGCAGCCACAAATGGAATCCCAACGCCCGATCCGGGCGCTGGTGCTAGTGCCGACCCGCGAGCTGGCGGTGCAGGTCGCCGAGAGCGTGGCGCGCTACGGCCAGGGCACCGGTCTCACCAGCACGCAAGTCTACGGCGGGGTGAGCATCGCGGCTCAGGTAGATGCGCTGAAAAACGGCGTGGATCTGCTGATCGCCACCCCGGGCCGTCTGCTCGACCATCTGCGTCAGGGGGCATTGAGCCTGGATAGCCTGCGCCATCTGGTGTTTGACGAGGCGGATCGCATGCTCGACATGGGCTTTATGGACGAGATCACCGCGCTGCTCAAACAGCTCCCGGTGGATCGCCAGACCCTGCTCTTCTCCGCCACCTGCGACGACAACCTGTTCGCCTTGAGCAAGGTACTGCTGCGCGACCCCGAGCTGATTGAAGTGGCACCGCGCAACACCACGGCGGCCGAGGTGGAGCAGCGGGTCTACACGGTGGATAGCGATCGCAAGCTGGCGCTGGTCGAACACATGCTGAAAGTGAAAGGGTGGGCACCGGCGCTTATCTTCAGCCGCACCCGCCAAGGGGCTGACAAGCTGGCCCAGCAGCTCGGCAAATCGGGCATCAATGCGCTGGCCTTCCACGGCGATCTGTCGCAAAGCGCACGTGAAAAAGTGCTGCTGGAGTTTCGCGCCGGCACCTTGCAGGCGCTGGTCGCCACCGACGTGGCGGCTCGCGGCCTCGATATCACGGATCTCAACTACGTGATTAACCTCGAATTCCCGTTTGTGGCGGAGGATTACGTCCACCGTATCGGTCGCACCGGCCGCGCCGGCAACAAGGGGCTCGCCATTACCCTGTTCAGCCCGGAAGATACGCCCCTGCTGGAGAAGGTGGAAGCTGTGCTCGACACCCGCTTGCCCCAGCAGTGGTTTCCGGGCTTTGAGCCGGATCTCACCCGCTTCGAGCCCGAGCCGCGCCGCAACAGCAAGGCGGCCCAGAAGCAGCGCGCCAGAAAGCAGGCTCTCGCTGGCAACAAGGGTGGCAAGGGCAAACGCTAAGCCGCCCAGCACCGCCAATAAAAAAACGCCCGCACGGGCGTTTTTTGTTATCTGACAAAAGCCTGCTCTTGGCGAGTCACACCCTAACGGGTCGCCAGCACCAGTGGCAGGGATCGCAAGATCTGCCGCTCCGCCAGGGTCGAGAGAATAAACATCACCATATAGCCAAGCCCCAGCGCCACGATAATCGCCACCACGTTGGCGGTGAACTCGGCCACCAGATAGTAGGCGGCGACCAGCGCCACTATGCCCGCCAGCCGGATCAACAAACTCTGGGTAAAGTGGCCGTGAGCCTTGATATAGGCGAGCTGATAGCCGTTGAGCATCATAAAGATGAAGAAGATGGAGAAGTGGAACAGCACAGGCACCGCCCCCACGTAGTCGGCGGGGAAGAACAGCAACACCAGCGGCTTGCCCGCCAGCAGCATCAAGCCAAAGAACGCCAGACTGACGATGGCGGAGAGGCGGAAGATCCAGCGGCGGATCAACCTTATCTGGTGGTGATCGCCATTGCGCAGATTGACCGCCAGCTCCGGCAGCACAAAGCGGTAGATGGGGAAGACAAACAAGGTGGTCATATAGGTAAAGATGGGGCGCACCACCACCTGAAAATCCCCCAGCTCGTCGATGCTGAAGTGGCGGATGGTGAGCAACACAGTGATGTAGATCATCAGGATACTGGCCCCCGCCTCCAGCGAGGCGGTAAAGCTCTTCTTCACATAGCTCACCATCTCGGGGCCGAGCGCCACCTTGGCCAGCGGCTTGGTGGCGATGGCCCGACGACGCGAAACATACATATAACCGGCGATGGCGAGTGACGAGAAGGTCAGCCCGTAGAAGAGCGAAGGGAGCGCATCCATCCCCAGCCCAAAGTAGCAGGCCATAAACAGCAGACCGTTGGCCAGCGGCTCCAGCCAGGTGACCCGGTTGGAGAGCTCATACATCCGGTACATGGCCACCAGATTGGTGAAATAGACCTTGAGCCCCAGCCCGAAGATGACCCCCACCAGTTGCAGATACTCCACCCGGATATGGAGCCCGTGCTTGATATAGGGGATCACCGCTCCCCAGGTGAGCAGCACGATGCCGATGAGGAAGTAGCGGAAGATATTGATGATGTCCCGATCGTTTTTGGTCTGGGAGTAGCTCACCACCATGGAAGAGCGAAAACCTGTCATCAGGATAAAGGAGAGGGAGATCAAATCCACCACGCTGTTGAACAGCGCCAGCTCTCCCTTGGCGACCCACTGAGCCAGCCACACCTTGAAGGCGAAGCCGATAACGATGCTGACCAGCGAGGCCCACATCCCGGTGATAAAGGCCTGCTTGAGGCGCGCGAGAGAGGCGTATTGCATAACGAAAATGGATAACTTTCAGGGAAAAGAGAGAGGGCCATCTTATGAAAGCCCACCCCCCTTGAACAGCGTTAATGCCACGCACTCACAGCCACCAAAAAAACCGCAAACGCAAAACGCCCGCTTATTTTCTGAAAGCGGGCCTTTTATGGTGTGCCGTTATGGCTGCTGATTGCAGCGATGGCACGGCTTGCAGGCTGTCTGCCACGCAGCGGCTATGACTGCGGCGCCGCCTTGATCAACTCTTCATAGTGATCAATCAACTCGGGGCCGTGCAGCGGCGAGTCGTGACCGCCGATCACCGTCTTGATCGGCAGCTTCATCGCCTTGAGTCGCTCGATGGTCTGCGGATAGGCCTTCACATTTGCAAAGCTCAGGTTACCCAGCTTCTCCTTGAGGATGCAGTTGCCATAGAGCACCTGCTCGTCGGGGAAGTAGACAAAGATGCCGTCCGGCGTATGGGCCGGGCCCGCATAGAAGGCGCGCACCTTGCCCTCTTGCAGGGTGAAGTCGCCATCGTGCACCACGTTGGGCAGCACCAGCGGCAGATCTGGGTACTCCGGCAGCCCCTTGCGGGTAAAGGCGACAATCTCGGCCCAGTCGCTCTTCATCAGATCCCGGGTCTGGCGGGTCGAGACCACCTTGGCGCCAATGGACTTCCAGTAGGCGTTACCACCCGCCCGATCGGTGTGGTAGTTGGTGTTGATCACCTCCAGCACCGGCTTGCTGCTGACCCGCTTGATCAGCTTGTGCAGCTCGCGGGCGGTATCCGGCGTCCAGGTCGCCCCCACCACAGTCACCCCCTTGGCCCCGAAATAGACCATGGAGTTTTCCTTTACGTAGTAGTTATCCTCCACCACATACACCGGGCCGCTTACCTGCTTGAGGGAGATCCCCGCCGCCCGCACGCTGCCGCCCCAGAAACTCGCCATCAGCACCACGGCCCCGGCCAATGTGCACTTCATCCAACTTTTCATCATCTTGCTCCCTCGAACCAACCGCCCCCTCGCCACCCCTGTGGCAAGCCGGGCCTTTTAAGCAGTGGGCAGAAGATACGGGGGATTTGTGAGGGGAAAATGAGGCTGTGTGAAGAGAAGGTGAAGTCTGGGGGAAGTCAGAAAAAATCAGGGGAAATCGGCGGCGAGCCACGACCAATATGGCGATTGACGGTGCGGGGAGTGGAGCGATGTAAATGGTCAAAACATGCAATCACTGCCTTGCTGTAGGGACGATTAGCGCAGCGTAATCGTCCGTTTACCGCGAACATGGTGATGGAAAAATGTTCAAGCAACCTTGGATGCCTGCGACATCTCGGCAACCTCCCTTTCGCGATCGTCCGAATACGCTTCGCTATTCGAACCTACAGCCCTCTCAAAAATATGCTTCGCTAACCTAAGGCCACATAGTCATATTGAAAAAAATGTCAAAACAAATACAATAATAATTATTTTAAAAAGCAAACCGCCTAAAAATATTATCCAATCCTACAGAACACTACTTTTAACTTATATAAAGCAAGAGCCAAAATGATTACAAAAGACAACCAAAGACTTGCAGAAATACATATTTCAGAAGCAAGAAAGCATGCATTGCAACTATTCGCATTTACAGGCTCGGTGTTTCCATCAGAATGGAGCTCATCTTGGAATGAAGTGATTACTAGCAGCTTGATTGAGTTTTCTTTTCATGCAAGAAAAGTAAATGAATTATGTGGTTTTAGAAAAGACAACTTCAATAATATTAACAATTTAATTGTACGTATTAGTAGTAATGACCCAGGCAATTGGGAAACTAATTATCATAATGCCCTGAACGCATTTATGCATATAAAGTCATATATCATTGGAAATGTTCAAGTGATGCACAGAATCATATTCCCTCGTTCATCGGCATGTTTGCAATCAACCTATGTAATAATATCAACAGATAGACATGCAGAAAAAACTATCAGCATTTGTGGTTTGGTTTTTTGCTTTTTAAATGAAGTAATCCCAAAAATAAAAGAAAAGCACCCAGAAATAAAATTCTAATCAAAAGAAACGTGTGACTTATCAATGAACAACATAGTCATTATGTAAGTTTATTAAGAAGTCGCAAAAATTATTGCATTGTAACCAATTGTGATACTGAAAATAAAAACCACCTACATAGCAGGTGGTTTTTATTTCGTCATCGTAGGGCTAGCACAGGAGTTTCTCCTAACTAATATCCCCCAACGGCGGCGTCCGTGGCGGCACCATACGCTTGCTGCCGGTGGATTCAAAGGCCGAAGCAAAGCGCAGCAGGTTGTTGTCGTCATAGGCGCGACCGGCGAAGGTCAGGCCCACCGGCATACCGATATCGGCCATCACCCCCATGGGGACGGTGACGGTCGGCACGCCGAGATGGCGAATGGCGAGGTTGCCGTTGGCAACCCAGATGCCGTTGCTCCAGGCGATATCGGCGGAGGCCGGATTCACATCCGCATCAGCCGGGGCGACGTCGGCAACGGTCGGGAACAGCACGGCGTCGAGCTTGAGCCCGTCCATCCAGTCCTCCAGGTCCAGCTTGCGGGTCTTCTCCAGACCGCGCAGGCCATCCGGCACTGTGACGATCTCGTCCCAGGATTTCAGGCCACGCTTGGCCATATTGACGTACTCGTCCATGCCCGCCGCCAGATCGCCCTCGCGGTTCGGCAATGTGCCCGGATCGTGGGGGAAGATCTTCGGCCCATCGACATCGGCCAGCTTGTTCAACTTGGGATCGCCGTTGGCGCGCAGGAAGTCGTCAAACGCCCAGCCGGAGAGCTCCCACAGCTCGTCGTTGAGAAACTCCGGGCTCACGATGCCGCGATTGAACACGGTCGGCGCGCCGGGTCGGTCCCCTTCGCAGTTGGAGACCAGCGGGAAGTCCACTTCGATGACTTCGGCGCCAGCGGCTTCCAGCGCCTGACGAGCCTGCTCCCACAGCGAGATCACGGTCTCGCGGGTATGGATGCGCTGACCGGTCGGGCCGCCGATACCGGGGTTTTCGCTGGTGCCAGCCAGTTCATCCTTGTTGATAAACATGCGCGGCACGCCGAGGCGCTTGCCCTTGAGGGCATCGGGCTTGGCAGCCAGCTCCAGATAGGAAGCCGGACGCACTTCAGAAGCCTTGGGCAGCTGCACCCAGGGCTGCATGCGCCACAGATCGCCACGGGTATCGGCATCGTCGGCCACTACTACGTCGAGCACTTCCAGCAGGTCGTTCATGGTGCGGGCATAGGGCACCACCACATCCATGGTCGGGGTCAGCGGCCAGTTGCCGCGCACCGAGATGACGCCACGGGACGGGGTGTAGGCACACAGGCCGTTGTTGGAGGCAGGGCCACGGCCGCTCGACCAGGTCTCTTCCGCCAGACCGAAGGCGGAGAAGCTGGCGGCGGTGGCGGTACCGGCGCCGTTGGAAGAGCCGGAGGCAAACGGCGCGGTCAGGTAGTCGGCGTTGTAGGGGCTTTCGGCACGACCATAGACGCCGCGCTGCATGCCACCATTGGCCATCGGCGGCATATTGGTTTTGCCAAGGCAGATGGCACCGGCGGCGCGCAGCCGCTCCACGGTAAAGGCATCGCGCTGGGCCACCAGATCCTTGAAGGCCGGGCTGCCGGAGGCGGCAGTCAGCCCCTTGACCAGATAGCTGTCTTTGGCGGTGTAGGGGATGCCGTCGAGTGGCCCCAGGGTCTCGCCACGGGCACGGCGGGCATCGGAAGCCTCGGCCTCTTTCAGCGCATCGGGATTGGCGACCACCAAGGCGTTGAGTTTGGTGGCAGTCTCGGGGCCGTTGTAGGCCTCGATCCGGGCCAGATAGGCCTTGACCAGTTCGACCGCAGTAGTGCGGCCTGATTCGAGCGCGGCACGCAGCTCGGCAATGGAAACCTCGGTCACTTCGATCATTTTGATCTCCTGTAAAAGGGTGACTGTTTGTCATGATGATCGCCGCATCAGCGCCTGCGACCATCACACCATCAAGAGATAAAACCCCACGGCGTGGGGTTTTGAATTTCTACACTCTTCGACCAGTTTACTGACCTGAAGGGATCTGCTGAGTAATGCAGTGGATATTGCCACCGCCCAGCAGGATCTCGCGAGCCGGTACGCCGATCACGGTGTGCTCCGGGAAGATCTCTTCCAGAATGCGCTGGGCTTCGCCATCGGTGGCGGCATCCAGCAGCGGATAGACGATGCGATCGTTGGTGATAAGGAAGTTCACGTAGGAACCGGCCAGACGGCCTTCTGCCTCGCGCGGCACACCGCTGCCGCTCTCGACACCGGCAGACTCCTCTTCGGTGCAGAACAGCGGGCCCGGCTGGGGCAGCTTCCACACTTTCAGCTTGCGCCCCTTGGCATCGACCGCCGCTTCCAGCACCTTGAGGGCGGCTACGGAGCGGGCGTACTGGGGATCGTTCTGATCGTCAGTCCAATGCAGGGCCACTTCACCCGGACGCACGAAGCAGCACATGTTGTCGATGTGGCCGTCGGTTTCGTCCATGTAGACGCCTTCGTCCAGCCAGATAAAGCTGGTGACGCCCAGATAGTCGCGCAGGTAGGCTTCGATCTGCTCTTTGGTCAGGTGCGGGTTGCGGTTTTCGTTGAGCAGGCACTCGGCGGTGGTCAGGCAGGTGCCTTCGCCATCAACATGGATGGAGCCCCCTTCCAGAATCAGCGGCGCGTCGTAACGAGCCATGCCGTGCTGGGCCAGCATCTGGGCTGCGACCTCTTCATCCTGATTCCACGGGTAGTAGAGACCGCCCTTGTGACCGCCCCAGGCGTTGAAGCCCCAATCCACCCCACGGCACTCGCCGGCAGCGTTGGTAACGATGGTCGGGCCGGTATCGCGGGCCCAGCAGTCATCGCTGTCCATTTCGACCAGAGTGACGTGGGCGGGCATGATGGCGCGGGCCTGCTCCATAAACTGGGCCGGAACCCCCATAAAGACCGGAGTCGCGCCACCGATGGCATCGGCCACCTTGGCGAAGGTCTCTTGCGCGAAGCGACCGGCTACGCGCCAGTTGTCCGGGCGAAACGGCCAGATCATCCAGACGGCCTGCTGGTGCGCCCACTCGGCGGGCATGGTGAAGCCGTCGGCGGCCGGCGTGGAGTTAATGGTCTTGATGCTCATCGCAAGGCTCCTTGCATGGATTGAGGCCCCCGTTTACGCCCGATGCGGCGCGGGAACCCGGAAAAATAAGAGTGGGTCGCAGATTAAGACGTTGCGCCCCCATCCATCAAATGAATAGGATGGATTGTCCCATAAACACGGCGAATAATCCCCCCATGAAACTGCACCAGCTCGACCTCAATCTGCTGCTCGCGTTTGACGCCCTGATGACGCAGGGCAGCGTCACCCGCGCCGCCGAGGCGCTCTTTATCAGCCAGCCCGCCATGAGCCACTCCCTTAACCGGCTGCGCACCTTTCTCGGTGACCCGCTGCTGGTGCGCACCCCGCAGGGGATGCTGCCGACCCCGCGCGCCCAGCGGCTGCACCTCGGGGTACAGCAGGCTCTGCGGCTGCTGGAGCAGCAGCTCACCGAGGAAGAGGAGTTCGAGCCGAGCCAGTCGAAGCGGCGCTTCGTGCTCTGCACCACAGATTACGTGGAGTGTGTGCTGATCCCGCCGCTTATTCAGCGGCTCAGAGGGCTGGCGCCGGGGGTCACCATCGAGATCCGCATCCTGCGCGACACCCTGCCAGAGGCCGAACTGGCAAGCGGAGAGATCGATCTGGTGCTGGGCTTTGACGAGTACATGCAGGTGCCGGGGTATCTGGGCAAAGAGACCTGGCTCACCGAGCCGCTGGCCGGGCTGGTACGCGCCGATCTGCCCATTGCCAAATCGGCCCCCGCCGGCGCCGAGGATGACCCCTCCCAGTGGCAGGAGCGCATCACCCTGCAGCAGCTCATCGCCATGCCCCACGTGTTCCACTCGCCGCTCGGTACCTCGGAGGCGAGCCTCGACCGCTATCTGAAAAGTCAGGGCTTTAGCCGCACCATCTCGGTCAACAGCCAGAGTTATATGTCCGCCGCCGCCATCGTCAGCCAGAGCGATCACCTCTTGGTGCTGCCCAGCATGGTGGCCGAGCTGCTCGCCACCCACTGGCCGCTGAAAAGCCTGCCGCTACCCGAAGACGTGCCCGACTACCACCTCAACTGCGTCTGGCACCCCGTGCATGCCCAGCAACCGGCGCTGGTATGGCTGAAAGATTTGATGAAAGAGCTGGTGGGGCCGAGGTAACCCTCCCGCAAACAACAGTGGCTCCCTCGGGAGCCACTGTTGTTTCTGCGGTATCGCGTTACGCCCGCAGGGCCCGCATCAGCTGGGCAACCACGTCGTCGAGCAGGGGGCGATCGGGGCGGCACTGGGCAAAGGTGACCAGCCCTTGCAAGTTGATCAGCAGCAGGGCGGTGAGGGTGTGGATATTGCTATCCGGGGCCAGTTCACCCTTGGCCTGCGCCTGCGTCAGCAACTCGGCCAGATCCTGCTCCAGCTCGCCATAGATCCCCTTGACCCACTGGGTCAGCTCCTCATCCTGCTCGCTCAGCTCCATCATGGTGCGAGTCACCAGACAGGAGCCGCAGAGCGCCTCCCCCACAATCCGGTCGAGATAGGCCGCAAGGCCCGCCAGCGGGCTCGGGTTGTCGAGCAGGGAGCGGCGCAGGGTGCGTTTGCCCTCGACATAGTGATCCACCGCCGCCAGCAGCAGGCCTCGCTTGTTGCCAAAGGCGCCGTAAATGCTGCCCGGATGCAGGCCGGTGGCTGCCACCAGCTCCTGCATGGTGGTCTTGGCATATCCCTTGGCGCGAAACGCTTCCATGGCATTTCGCAGTACCTCGTCCCGATCAAACTCGGCTATGCGCATGGTTCCTCCCGTGGGAAATGGTTCACCGGCAAGGGGCAACAGAGCCCGCCGATAAAGAGTGGCTGGAAAGGGCGGCAAGTTTACCCCAGCCGCCCGCTCGGGCCAACCTTCTTGAACGCACATTCAAAAAAAGCTTGCGCCCGACGCAAAAAACGTCTTGAATGCACGTTCAAGAATAACCCGTTCAGGACAACCTATCATGAATACCCTGTTTCAGCCGTATCGACTCAATGACACTCTGACCCTGGCCAACCGTTTCATGATGGCCCCGCTCACCCGCTGCATGGCAGGCCCAGGTCTGGTGCCGACCGAGCAGATGGCTGCCTATTACGGCCGCCGCGCCGACATCGGCCTGATTGTTTCCGAGGCCGTCATCATCCGCCCCGACGCGCAGGGCTACCCCAATACCCCGGGCCTCTTCACCCAGGCGCAGATCGATGGCTGGAAGAGAGTGACCAGCGCCGTACATGCCAAAGGCGGCAAGATCTTCGCCCAGCTGTGGCACGTCGGTCGCCTCTCCCACCCCTTCTTCCATCAGGCTGAAGTGTTGGCCCCCTCTGCCGTGGCGCACGAGGGCACTGTGCCCCGCATGCGCGAGCTGACCTATCAGGTGCCGCGCGCCCTGACCGAGGCCGAAATCGCCCAGCTGGTACAGGATTACGCGACAGCCGCTGCCAACGCCATCGAGGCGGGCTTTGACGGGGTGGAGATCCACGGCGCCAACGGCTACCTGATCGACCAGTTCCTGCACCACTCTACCAACCTGCGCACCGACAACTACGGTGGCAGCCCGGAAAAGATGAGCCGCTTCGCGCTGGAAGTAGTCGATGCCATCAGCGCCCGTATCGGTGGTGATCGGGTTGGTATTCGCCTCTCCCCGGGTGCCTATGTCCATCTGGCGGGCAGCCCGGAAGATCGCGCAGTGTTCGACTATCTGCTGGGCAAGCTCAACGATCGCCCGCTGGCCTATATCCACCTCGGCATCTTCGATGACAACCTCACCTTCGATTATCTGGGTGGCCGTGCCTCCGACTATCTGCGCGCCCACTACAAGGGCAATCTGGTCGGGGTGGGCAACTACGACGCCGAGCGCGCCGCTGCGGCCATCGAAGCTAACCGCTTCGATCTGGTAGCCATCGGCCGTCCGCTTATCGCCAACCCGGACTATCTCGCCAAAGTGAAAAATGGCGAAGCACTGGTGCCCTACGCCGATACCATGCTGGCTGAGCTGGTATAACCACGAAGCCATCGCCAGACAACAGGCAATAAAAAACGAGGGGAGCTGTTGCTCCCCTCGTGCTATCTGGCTGATGCCGCATTCCGTTGGTGCGGGCTTAATTGGTGCGGATGCTTAATTGGTACGAAATAGCGCCTCGATGGAGAGCCCCTGGCTCAGCAGGATCTCCCGCAGACGGCGCAGCCCCTCGACCTGGATCTGGCGCACCCGCTCGCGGGTCAGGCCAATCTCGGCCCCCACATCCTCGAGGGTGGCCGGCTCATAACCCAGCAGACCGAAACGACGGGCCAGCACTTCCCGCTGCTTGGGATTGAGCTCTTCCAGCCAGTGCACAATGCTGCTGCGCATATCATCTTCCTGAGACTCCAGCTCAGGCCCCATGCCGCGCTCGTCGGAGAGCACATCCAGCAGCGCCTTGTCGCGATCGCCGCCGATGGGGGTGTCCACCGAGGTGATCTTCTCGTTGAGTTTGAGCATGCGGTTCACGTCGTCCACCGAACGATCCAGCGCGAAGGCGATATCCTCGGCGGTCGGTTCATGATCGAGACGGTGAGAGAGTTCGCGCGCGGTGCGCAGGTAAACGTTTAACTCTTTGACCACATGAATGGGCAGACGGATAGTGCGGGTCTGGTTCATGATGGCCCGCTCGATGGTCTGGCGGATCCACCAGGTGGCATAGGTGGAGAAACGGAAGCCGCGCTCGGGGTCGAACTTCTCGACCGCACGGATAAGACCGAGGTTGCCCTCTTCGATAAGATCCAGCAGCACCAGGCCGCGGTTGTTGTAACGACGGGCGATTTTCACCACCAGTCGCAGGTTGGACTCGATCATGCGCTTGCGGGCAGCTTTGTCACCCCGCAAGGCACGACGGGCGTAATAGACTTCCTCTTCGGCAGTGAGCAGCGGGGAGAAGCCAATCTCCCCCAGATAGAGTTGCGTGGCATCCATCACCTTGTTCAGCTCAGGTGCCAGCAACTCATCGGAGATAGTCTCGTCCGCCTCGGCGGCTACCTCCTGCAACTCTTCTACCTCGTGAGATTCGGGTTCAGCGTCAAACTCTAACTCTGCATCCTGCATTACCAGTTGTTCTTGGCTCATGGTGTGTCTCCCTGACGTTACCAGAGTAAGACGGTCTCTCTGGGGTTAACGCTTTGGCAAATAGCTCATCGGATTGATCGACTTGCCTCTGTACCGGATCTCGAAATGCAATCGCACATCCGGCGCGTCCGTGCTACCCATGTTGGCAATGACCGAGCCCCCCTTGACGCTGTCCCCTTCCTTCACCCGCAACTCGTCGTTGTGTGCGTAAGCGGAGAGATAGTCATCATCATGCTTGAGGATAATCAGCTTGCCGTACCCCCTTAAAGCACTGCCAGCGTATACCACTTTACCGCTGCTGGCGGCGTAGACGGGTTGCCCCTTCTGGCCGGCTATGTCGATCCCCTTGTTACCCTGTTCTGCAACAGAGAACCCCTCGACAATCCGGCCTTTTGCGGGCCAGTGCCAAGCAAGTCTCGACTGGGAGTTGTTTATTTTTTGTTCTTTGACCTGAGCGTATTCCTTCGGTGCTGCCGGAGCAACGGATTTCTGAGAGATGAACGGCGTGGTCTGACCAGATCCACTCGGCTCGGCCAACGGACGCGGACCGCTGCTCGGACGGCTCACGGCCACCGGCGTCACGGTTGCCGGACGAGTCGCAGCCACCATCTGGGTCGAACCGCCGCCTGCGGTCTGGACATTGAGCACCTGACCCGGTTGCAGCGCATAGGGGGCGCTCAGGTTGTTGCTCTGGGCCAGCGCCTGCGGTGTCATGCCGAACTGGCGGCCGATGCTGCTCAGGGTATCGCCGCGGCGCACCTCATAGGTACCGGCACTGCGGCTGCTGCCAACGCTGGCGCTGGAACCATCGAGTCGCAGTCGCTGCCCCGGATAGATGTTGTAGGGCGGGCTGATGTTGTTGAGGCTGGCCAGCGACGGCACGTCGTTGCCGGAGTTGAAGGCGATGGAGTAGAGGGTATCACCCCGTTTCACCACATAGCTGCCGCCCTGAATGGGGGCGCTGACCTGGGCACCGCTTTGGCGAGCCGGAATGGTCGAGACAAACTGCCCCTCATCAACACCATCTACCGGAGCTGCATTTTTACTGGAGGAGCAGGCAAGCAGCAGCCATGACAACACCACGACACTGCTTCCTTGCCAAATACGCGAACGCATAATGGATCCTTAACGACTAAACCAGAAATAGGCCACCACGGCCAGACCAATACAGAGCCAACCGAGCACATCAACATAGTGCATCAGTTTGCGTTCCATCTTCTCGCCCCCCCAGCGCATCAGGCCCGCCACCAGGAAAAAGCGCATGCCACGACCGATGAGGGAGGTGATGATGAAGGGCAACAGAGCCATTTGCAACAACCCTGCCGTCACGGTAAACACCTTGTAGGGGATAGGGGTGAAGCTGGCAATGAAAATGACCCAGATCCCCCACTGCTCAAACCAGTTGCGAGCAATCTCGATCTTGTCCTGATAGCCCACAGACTCCACCAGTGGCAGCACGACCGGATCCCACAGCGCATAGCCAAGGGCATAGCCAAACAGGGCGCCCAGCACAGAGAAGACGGTAGCCAGCGTGGCGTAGTGCCATGCCTTGTGGGGCTTGGCGAGCGCCATCGGCGCCAGCATCACATCCACCGGGATCGGCCAGAATACCGACTCGATGAAAGCGGTGATGGAGAGATACCAGGGGGCATGCTTGTGGCGAGCCCACTGCATCACCAGTACGTACAAACGGGAAAACAACTTCACTCAACATCTCCGTCAATCAGGGGAACAAAACGTACCGGCTCCAGAATACGGCTGGTCAGCTGGGATCCGGATCGTTCGATCAGTTGCAGGGTCTGCTGGCTGTCACCCACCGGCAACACCAGTCGACCCCCTTCGGCCAGCTGATCGGTCAGCGCCGTCGGGATCTCGCTCGCCGCGGCCGTCACCAGAATGGCGTCATAAGGCCCCTTGTTGGGCCACCCCAGCCAGCCGTTGCCGTGCTTGGCCGAGACATTGTGCAGATCGAGCTGGCGCAGTCGGCGTCTGGCCTGAAACTGCAGCGACTTGATCCGCTCCACGGTATAAACGTGCTCCACCAGATGGGCAAGGATCGCCGTCTGGTAGCCCGAGCCAGTGCCAATCTCCAGCACATGGGCCGGATTGTTTTGCATCAGCAACTCGGTCATTCGCGCCACCATATAGGGCTGCGAAATGGTCTGGCCGTGGCCAATGGGCAGGGCTGTGTTGTCCCACGCCTTGTGCGCCATGGCCTCGTCCACGAACAGCTGGCGCGGCACTTTCGCGATGGTCGCCAGCACGCGAAAATCGCGAATATCCTGCGCAATGAGCTGATTTAACAGGCGCTGTACTATCACACCACCCTCATCCCTGCAGATCTAACCAGGCCCCCAGACCGGCGAGACTGTCATAGGCAGTCATGTCGATGGTCAGAGGGGTAATCGAGACATAGCCCTGCTCGATGGCAGCAAAATCGGTGCCTTCACCGGCATCCTGCTGGCTACCGGGGGGGCCGATCCAGTAGATGGGCTGGCCACGGGGATCCTCGGTGCAGATCACCGACTCCGCCCGGTGGCGGTTGCCAAGGCGGGTGGTCTTGATCCCCTTGATCTGCTCGAGGGGCAAGTCCGGCACGTTGACGTTGAGGATCTGATCGGCAGGCAGGGGGTGTTTCATCAGCCCCTTCACCAGCAGGGCCGCATAGTGGGCCGCCGTGGCGAAGTGGGTCTTGCCTACCAGCGAGATGGCGATGGAGGGGTAGCCAAGATGGCGCCCCTCGGTGGCCGCGGCGACCGTGCCCGAGTAGATGACATCATCCCCCAGGTTGGCACCGTGGTTGATGCCGGCCACCACCATGTCGGGTTCAGGACGCACCAGCTCGTTGACCGCCAGATGCACGCAGTCGGTCGGCGTGCCCTTCACCGCATAGCTCTCGCACCCATTAAAGCCGTTTTCTGCAATGCGGGTAACCCGCAGCGGTACTTCCAGCGTCAGGGAGTGACTCGCGCCGCTGCGGTTGCGATCCGGCGCCACCACAATGACCTCGCCGCAGGCGCGCAGCGCCTCGCTGAGGGCACGAATCCCCTCGGCATGCACACCATCATCATTACTGACCAGAATTCGCATCGGTCTGATTCCTGAAACCGTGATCGGCCTCTTCGGCCTGCATTAACTCGCGCACCACGCTGGTGGCAAACGCGCCCGCCGGCAGGAAGAAGGAGAGGGTCAGCGCCTCGCCGTCCAGCTGCCAGCTCATCTGCTCCGGCTTGAGCAGCAGGGGGCGCCTGTCCTGATCCAGCCCGGCTTTCTCCAGCCCGTCACACCAATCGCTGTAAGGGGCCAGCACGCCCTGTTCGAACTCGGCAGCGGCGCCCTGACTGGCCAAACGGCCACGGCCCCACTGGGGCGCGGTCAGCTGCACGTCGCCGGAGGCAAGACGCGCTTCCAGCTCGGGGGTCACGCTCTCTTCGCTGAAGATGGAGTGGCTGCCCTTGAGCATCACGCAATCACCGGCCAGCAGCTGATGAGCCAGCCCCTGCTCGATACGGGCGCTGACAATGGCGTTGAACAGCATGCTGCGGGCGGCAGAGAGGTAGAGGGAGCGCTTGTTGCGATCCTTGATCCGCTTGCCGGCAAACATCGCCTTGGCCGCTTCCAGGTTGTTGCCATCGCGGCCAAAACGCTGCTCACCATAGTAATTGGGCACGCCCTGAGTGGCGATGGCCTGCAGGCGGGCTTCCAGCCCGTCGGCCTGTTCCAGACCGGTGAGACGCAGGGTGAAGTGGTTGCCCTTGAGGTAGCCGACCCGCAATTTGCGGTTGTGACGCCTGGCTTGCAGGATCTGGATGCTGTCGCTCTCGATAACCGACAAGTCCGGCTCGGCCTTGCCTGGCAGGTGAATGCCGAACCACTGCTCGGTCACCGCGTGACGATCCTTCAGGCCCGCCCAGGTCACCGCATTGCGGTTGACCCCGGCCGCATCGGCCAGCAGACCCGCTACCCAGGCGGTGTTTTCGCCGGTTTTGCGCACCCGGACGAAGATATGCTCCCCTTCCCCGCAGGGCTCGAAGCCGAGATCTTCATTCACCACGAAGTCGGCGGCCTCGGCCTTGAGGATACCGCGGGCAGTGGGCGCCCCGTGCAGATAGGCAAGTTGTTCCAGCATTATTGTTTCACCAGTAGGACGACGGCTTCGGTGGCGATCCCTTCCTTGCGCCCCGTAAACCCAAGCTGTTCGGTGGTGGTCGCCTTGACGTTCACCCGGTTCAAATCACATTGCAGATCGGCGGCCAGCACAGCGCACATGGCGTCGATATGGGGGGCCATTTTGGGGGCCTGGGCGATGATGGTCACATCCAGGTTGCCGATGGCATACCCCGCCTTCTGTACCCGGGCAAAGACATCACGCAGCAGAATGCGACTGTCGATCCCCTTGAACTCGGCAGCGGTATCGGGGAAGTGGCGACCGATGTCACCGGCACCGATAGCCCCCAGCAGGGCATCGCTCACCGCGTGCAGCACCACATCGCCGTCGGAGTGGGCAACCAGCCCCTGCTCGTAGGGAACCGGCACGCCACCCAGCATGCAGGGGCCAACACCACCAAATTTATGGACATCAAAACCATGACCAATGCGCATCATCAGCGGCAACCTCCCAACATGCTGAAACCAACCCCATCAATTTTGTGTACGTCCACACCATGTCCAATCCGGATCATGCTAACTCCTTGTTCGGGCCTGTTTGTTCGAGACACTCTGCTCTGAACGGTCTGTTCTGACTGAGGGGCTTATGCCTGCTGGCTTAAAAACAGCCCCGCCAGCGACAAGTCTTCCGGCCGGGTCACTTTGATATTGTCGGCGCGCCCCTCCACCATCCGCACCGTGAATCCGGCCCGCTCCATGGCGGAGGCCTCGTCGGTGATGGTGGCGCCCAGCAGCAACCCCTCTTCGAGCGCCCGTTTCAGGGCACGGGTCTGGAACATCTGCGGCGTCAGGGCATGCCAGAGCTGCTCGCGCTCGACGGTGGCGATGATATTGCCCTCCCCATCGGAGCGTTTCATGGTATCGCGCACCCGGCTGCCGAGAATGGCACCGCCGCAGTTCATGGCCGCGGCAATCAGCGCATCGAGATCGCCGTGAGTCAGACAGGGGCGGGCCGCATCGTGCACCAGCACCCACTCCCCTTGCGCCACATGGAGACCATTGAGGACGGAAAAGGCGCGCTCGGCGCCTCCCTCTACCCGCACAATGCGCGGGTCGGCCGCCACGGGCAGGGCCTCGAACCAGCGATCATGGGGCGCCAGCGCCACGATCACCTGGGCGATGGCCGGGTGGGAGAGCAGCCGCTCCAGGGTATGTTCGAGAATGGTTTTACCCGCCAGTTGCAGGTACTGCTTGGGGCAATCGGCCCCCATTCGGCTGCCGATACCGGCGGCAGGGACGATCGCCGTCAGGCCGGATACTCGGCTGGCATCAGTCATCGTAGGGCTCATCGTCCGGCGCTGTCTCTTTGTCTTTCTCTTTGGGGATGATCCGGTAGAAGGTCTCCCCCTGCTTGATGTAACCCAGATCGTTGCGCGACAACTCCTCGATGGCCTCGAGGCCAGAGGTGAGATCATCTATCTCGCGGTAAATGAGGTCGTTACGATCCTTGAGAGTCTGGTTGTCCCGCTGTTGCTGCGAGATGGCCTCCGACAGGTTCTGATAATCGGATAGCCCGTTCTTCCCCAGCCAGAGGTCATATTGCAGTCCCCCCAGCAGGAGGATCAGGATCAGGGTGAATAGCCGCATGCACTAGGTCTCCTTCAGGCGGCCTAGTGTCCCATATTCGGTGCCAAGACAAAAGAAAGCGAGCACCCGGGAGCCACCGGCCGAACATAAAAAAGTGCCCAAGAGTGAATCAGATAGCACAAAGCCCCGCCAAACCGGTGCAAGGATGGCCAACCAGGGCGCTCCTTGTCCGGGGGCGGGGCTCTCAAGCAGAAAGCGGTAAGGGGGATCAGTTCACCGCGACCGGCTCTCCCGCGCTCTCGGCCGGAGTGTTGTACTCCTCCTCGGCATCGCGGAAACGCTCCAGCATCGCTTTTGAGGGCGCTTCGCCCAGCAGACTGCCCACCACAATGGCCAGCAGTGCGAACAGGAAGCCCGGAATGATCTCATACAGCCCCAGCCAGCCGAACTGCTTCCAGACGATGACGGTGATAGCACCGACCAGCATGCCGGCCAGCGCGCCGTTGCGGGTCATTCGCGGCCAGAGCACAGAGAGCAGCACCACGGGACCAAAGGCGGCACCGAAACCGGCCCAGGCGTAGCTCACCAGCCCCAGTACCCGGTTTTCCGGATTCATGGCAACGGCGATGGCAATCACCGCGATCAGCAGCACCATCAGGCGACCCACCCACACCAGCTCACGCTGGGAGGCGTTCTTGCGCAGGAAGGGTTTGTAGAGATCCTCGGTGATGGCGCTGGAGCAGACCAGTAATTGACAACTTAGCGTGCTCATCACCGCCGCCAGAATGGCGGAGAGCAGCACACCGGCGATCCAGGGGTTGAACAGGATCTTTGAGAGCTCGATAAAGACCCGCTCCGGGTTGCCGGTCACTCCAGCCGCCACTTCCGGGAAGCGGGCGAAGTAGGCCAGCCCGAAGAAGCCGATGGCCACCGCACCAGCGAGGCAGAACACCATCCAGGTCATGCTGATACGGCGGGCATTGGCCATGGAGTGGTGGGAATCGGCTGCCATGAAACGGGCCAGAATGTGGGGCTGACCGAAGTAACCAAGGCCCCAGGCCATCAGCGAGACAATGGCGATCACATCCAGATTCTTGAACATGTCGAGGTTGGTGGCGCTCTTGGCGGCCACCTCGATCATGGCGCTATCCACCCCGCCGACGGCGATGATGACGAAGACCGGGGTCAGGATCAGGGCGAAGATCATCAGGGTCGCCTGCACCGTGTCGGTCCAGCTCACCGCGAGGAAGCCGCCGAAGAAGGTGTAGGTGATGGTGGCGGCGGCACCGACCCAGAGGGCGGTGTTGTAATCCATGCCGAAGGTGCTCTCAAACAGACGAGCACCGGCCACCACGCCGGAGGCGCAATAGATGGTGAAGAAGAGCAGGATCACCAGCGCAGAGAGAATGCGCAGCACCTTGCTGTGATCTTCAAAGCGATAGGTGAAATAGTCCGGCAGGGTCAGGGCATTGCGGTTTTTCTCGGTATGTACCCGCAGGCGACCCGCTACCCAGCGCCAGTTGAGGTAGGCACCGATCACCAGACCGATGGCGATCCAGCTCTCGGAGATGCCGCTGACGAAGACGGCGCCGGGCAGGCCCATCAGCAACCAGCCGCTCATGTCGGAGGCGCCGGCGGAGAGGGCTGTGACCCAGCTCCCCATCCGGCGACCGCCCAGAATGTAGTCATCAAAGTTGCGGGTAGCGCGATAGGCGACGAAACCGATCAACACCATTCCGAGGATATACACCAGGAAGGTGATTAACATGGGTGTGCTAGCTGTCATGCAAAACTCCGTTTTGTGTCATTTTCTGCCCGCTCTGGTGACGGGCTCATCCCTAAAAAACCGGCCTAGCTTAATCAGCCGTTCGCGCCAGCTCAACCACTTTTAACAAACACAAAACACAATAAAAACCTTTGCGCATCAAATCATCTGCCGCATCAAGAGGATGGCGCCAGATTTCCTGCCATGGCCGTGACGGTCATCTCGCAGCGCCAGCCGCTACTGAGCGTTATGTTTTCACATTTTGTTACTATCCATTTTTTTACAAGCCAGCGCCCCGCTCCTACACTCCCCGCCCTGTCTCATTACACCAGTCAGAGGTCGGCACCATGTCATCTCATCTGTCACACCTGCGAACCCTCGCCCGCCGCCTTCACCCGGTGGAGGAGTCGGGTCATCTCATCCGACGGGCCAAGTATGTGGGGCGTCTCTGGCTCAATCCCGGCGCCCGCGCCCTCTATCGCCAGCAGCAGGAGCAACCGCTGCTGGCGCAGGCGATCAGCCGCTTCCCCGATATTCTGGAAAAGCCGATCCACCCCTATCGCCACAAGGGGCTCCGCAAGCGCCTGCGAGCCGGGCTTCTCAGCGGCCACTACCAGCAGCTGGCACGTCAGCTGCCCAAGGCGCAACAACTGGCAATCTACAGCGGGCGCGGCCTGCTGCTGGCCCAGTGGCAGAGCGACAAGCTGACGGCCCCCCTCACCCTGCAACTGGATTACCAAACCCACATGGGCAAAGAGGGGGAGATGAGCCTGACCCTCAAGCTGGGTGACGCGGCGCTCTATTACATGGCCCTCAATCTGCGCCCCGCGCCGAACCCGACCCTCGAGATCTGCTCGCTGCAGGGCGGCAAGGGGCAGAGCGAGGAGATCAAGCTGGTCACCAAGGCGTGCGGCGGGCTGCGCCCCATGTCCCTGCTGGTCTATATGGCCGCCGAGCTGGCCCGGGGGCTGGCGTGCAAGAGCCTGCTCGGGATCCGCACCCAAAGCCACGTCTATCAGAGCAGCAAGCGCACCGCCGATCGGGTCAAGTTCGACCTCGACGGCTTGTGGCAGGAGCATCAGGGCAGCGTGCAGGATGAACTCTGGATGAGCCTGCCGCTGGAGATGCCCCGCAAGACGCTGGAGGAGATCCCCTCCCGCAAGCGGGCCAGCTACAAGGCGCGCTATAAGCTGCTCGATCAGCTCGGCAGCGAGCTGCAGGCAAATCTGCTGCGAAGCTGAGTCAGCGCAGCAGAAACACAAAGGGCGAACAGCATGTTGTTCGCCCTTTGTCATGACGGGGATTTGCCGTTAGCGGTTGATTGCCATCGGCATGCCGTTGCGCTGCTCCAGCGCCTGCTTCACCAGTTGGGAGTCGCTGTCGGCGTGGGCAATGAAGCGGGTCACCGCCGGAGTCATCGGCAGCGGTGCCGGCAGCTTGGAGTTGAACTCCTCTTCGCTGCGCGACAGCGGCTGATGCACTTCCAGATAGCGGACGCCGTTGGGCTCGAGAGAGGCCTTGATCGGCTGGTTGACGAACTGAACGCGAGTACCGACCGGTACCTGCTTGAACAAGTAGGCGATGTCGTCGTTGCGCAGACGCACACAGCCGTGGCTCACCCGCAGGCCGATGCCGAAGTTGGCGTTGGTACCGTGGATGGCGTACATCTTGCCGATGTAGAGGGCAAACAGACCCATGGGGTTGTCCGGACCGGCTGGCCATACCGCTGGCAGGCTCTCGCCACGGGCGGCATATTCGGCATGCATCTTGGCGGTCGGGGTCCAGGTCGGGCCCGCTTTCTTGCGCTGCACGCTGGTCACCCAGTTTTCCGGGGTGTCGGTGCCGAGCTGGCCGATGCCGATAGGCAGCACTTCCACCACTTTTTTACCCTTGGGGTAGTAGTAGAGGCGCATCTCGGCCACGTTCAGCACGATCCCTTCACGGGGTGCATCCGGCAGGATCAGTTGCTGGGGGATCACCAGCTTCTCGCCGGTCTGTACCAGCAGGGGATCCGCATCGGGGTTGGCTTCGGTCATGTTGGTGAGCCCCAGCTGGAATTTGGCCGCAATGGCCTCCAGCGGCTGGCCGTTCTCTTCGGCCGGAACCACGTATTCCAGATTTTCCCCTACCAGACGGCTGTTGGCCGCAGGCAGAGCATATTCAACAGCGAAAACCGGCGCAGCGGTCAGCAGCAGGCTGTAGCAGAGTGTTGCCACACTATTGCGAAGGAGCTTCATAACTTTCCCATGATGATGACTTGAAGTGACGTCTCTGGGCTGGCAGCTGATCAAGAGGGGATCAGGGGCGCGAAGAGAAGGCCGCCATTTTTCTCCTCTGCACGGCAAATTTCAACTGACAAGTGGCGACAGGTCGATGATTAATATGCGGTTTTTTCCACGTCCTCGACCTGCCCCATTTCCCTGTTTATCCCCGTTGCCAGGCACGCATATCGTAACCTGTGGGAGATTGATGCAACCGCAGATGAAATTGCTCAATGATGGCGAAGATATGGTCGAAAATATCGGCCTGGATCCCTTCGTAGTCGGCCCATGCGGTAGTCGCGGTGAAGCAGTAAATTTCCAGCGGCAAACCGTCTGACGTGGGTGCCAGCTGGCGCACCATCAGGGTCATGTCTTTGCGAATGCCGGGGTGGGCACGCAGGTAAGCATCCAGATAGGCGCGCAAGGTGCCGAGGTTGGTGAGGTGACGACCGTTGATGGGGCAGCTCAGGGCATCGCTCAGTTGCTGGTTGTAGGCACTCAGCTCCTGCTCCTTGCGGCTGAGATAGGGAGCCAGCAGTTGCGCCTGCTTGAGCTGCAACTGCTCCTCGGCCGTCAGAAAACGCACGCTGGTCATGTCGATATTGACGCTGCGCTTGATGCGACGGCCGCCCGACTCGGTCATCCCCTGCCAGTTCTTGAAAGAGTCGGAGATCAGGGCATAGGTGGGAATGGTGGTAATGGTCTTGTCCCAGTTCGATACCTTGACCGTAGTAAGCCCGATGTCGGTCACCTCGCCATCGGCGCCGTACTTGTCCATCTGCAGCCAGTCACCGACGCTCAGCATCCGGTTGGCGGAGAGCTGGATCCCCGCCACCAGCCCGAGGATGGGGTCCTTGAACACCAGCATCAGCACTGCGGTCATGGCACCCAGACCGCTGAACAGGAACAGCGGCGACTTGCCGAGCAGCAGGGCGATCATCAGGATGCCCACCAGAATGCTGCCTACCAGCTTTGCCCCCTGGAAGATGCCGCGCAGGGGCAAGTCCCGGCCAAGGCGGGTGTAACGGCTCACCGACAACAGGCAGTCGAGCAGGGCGAAGAAGGCCAGCAGCAGGAACAGCAAAATCCAGAGCTGGGCCACCATTTCGATAAGCTTGAGGCTATCCGATTGACGGGGCAGCCAGATCTCCGCCTGACCGAGCAGCACGGCCCCCTGCAGCACGAAGGCGAGCCGGTTGAAAAGGCGCTGTTGCAGCTGGGGCGGCAGCCATACCTGCTTGGCCTTGCCGAGGATCCCCACCAGCCGGACCAGCAGCACCCGGTGCAGCGCCATATGCAACAGCAACGAGGTGATGACGATAAAGCCCAGCGCGATCACCAGCGCCATCAGGCTGGTCACTTCCACCCCAAGGCCCGACAACCAGTTAAAAAACGCCTCTTTCATTGCTCTCTCCCGAACCGGGCAGCCCGCTGGCTGCAAAAACAGTGGTGGTCAGGGTACCGCTCCCCTCCCCCATGTCAAATCGGCGTACGCCAGAAATGACAACGCCCGGCACAGGCCGGGCGTTGTTTCAAAGCGAGGCTGACTTAGCAGACAAGGCTCAGGGCATCGCGAGCGATGACCAGCTCTTCGTTGGTCGGGATCACCATGGCGCAACGGCTGTCGGCGGTGGTGATGCGACCTTCGCCGCCCAGTACCGCGGCGTTGTTGGCCTCTTTGTCCACCTTGAAGCCGAACAGAGCCAGACGGTTCAGCACCATCTCGCGCACCATGGCGGCGTTCTCACCGATACCACCGGTGAAGACCACGGCGTCCAGACGACCGTCCATCGCAGCGGCATAGGCGCCGACATACTTGGCCACACGGTAGGTGAAGACATCCAGCGCACGCTTGGCACCAGCGTCGGTAGCGTAGTTGGTGGTGACGTAGCGGCAGTCGCTGCTCGCTTCGGTCATCCCCAGCAGACCGGACTCACGGGTCAGGGTGTGGTTGATCTGCTCCACGCTGTAACCGAGCTGGTCGTGCATGAAGAAGACCACGGCCGGATCGATATCACCGGAGCGGGTACCCATCGCCAGACCTTCCAGCGGAGTCAGACCCATGGAGGTGTCTACGGATTCGCCGTTCTTGATGGCGCAGACAGAGGCACCGTTACCCAGGTGGCAGTTGATGATGTTCAGTTCATTCAACGGCTTGCCCAGCTCTTTTGCGGCTTCTTCCGCAATGTAGCGGTGAGAAGTACCGTGGGCACCGTAACGACGGATGCCGTGTTCGCGGTAGAGCTTGTGCGGCAGCGCATAGAGGTATGCCTCTTGCGGCAGGGTCTGGTGGAAGGCGGTGTCGAAGACGGCCACGTTCTTCTCGGACAGCTGCGGGAACACTTTCAGCGCGGCGCGAATACCGATGAGGTGCGCCGGGTTGTGCAGCGGGGCGAACGGAATGGCGGCTTCGATACCGGCGATCACGCCGTCATCGATACGCACGGAGCGGGAGAACTGCTCGCCACCGTGTACGATTCGGTGACCGATGGCCACCAGTTGCTCGGCAAGAGTCGGATCCTGCGGCAGGATGTGACCCACGATATGGTCGAGGGCTTCCTGGTGAGCGGCACCCGCTCCCAGCATGGCTTCGCCCTTGACCCCGTGGAGTTTCCATTTGATACGTGCATCATCCAGATTGAAGCATTCGGCCAGGCCGGACAGCATGTCCTCACCTGTTTCGGCGTCCATTACGGCAAATTTCAGGGAAGAGCTACCGCAGTTAAGGATCAATACCAACTTGCTCATTTTCTACATCTTCCTGTGCTTCGGCTTTATGCCGACAGTGTCGTGTCATCCAAAAGAGGATGGGATTCCCCTGCCGGGGGCTTATGGTCGCAGGAGGGTGCGTCCAATTTTTCAATTCTTGCTCTTGAAAGAGTGATCGCAACTTGTGGTGCGTATCACTGGTTTCAATTCTTGCTCTTGAAAGAGTGATCGCAACTTGAGGTGCGTATCACTGCTTTCAATGCTTGCGAGTCTCAACGCATCAGCTGCGCAGGGCTCGCCTCAATGGGGGTGCTCAGGCGATAGCCAGCAGATCCTTGTGTACCTTGACCACCAGCTTCTTCACCGTGGCGGGCTGGTTGAAGGTACAGAGCGGGCGGTGCAGCTCGCCCGGCCAGAAGATGGCGAAATCGCCCGGTTGCAGCGCCAGATAGCTGGTCTGCTCGTCATCGACAAACCAGAGGTCAGGATGGGGATGGTCGGCGCCGTCGCTCACGTAGTCGTGGGGGCCCACACCTATCCACTCTGCACCGCGCAGCAGCAACTGGATATCGAGATACTGCTGATGGAATTCACCACGGCGATCCGCGGCTGGCTCGGTCAGCTCCTCGCTCACCAGACAGAACAGGTTGAGGCCATCGATCTCGGTCTTGCCGAGCGGAGCGTCACCCCAGTGAGCCACGCTCTTCACCACCTCGGCCATGATGCGGGCCAGCGGGGCGGGCAGCGGCGTCCGCTGCAGGGTGTTCAGGCTACCGGTGATCATGGCGTCTGTTTCCTGTTAGGTATATCTGGGCGGCATCTTTGCCCGCCAATGAAAAAGGACCTGTGACAGGTCCTTCAATAATGCCGTCTGCAATCCGTGCAAACCGGTTTAGAGCTTTTGCTCATGTTCAGCTATATGGGCACTGTTACACACTCGTCAGCACCTTGCCAAGAGACATAATCCCATTTTCATAGTGATCGTACCAGCTGAAACCATATTATTCACCACCCTTTCTCCCTCGACTTTGACCAGACGCAAAAACGGGCGCATCAGCGCCCGTTTTTTTCGCAAAACCGTTTAACAACCGGTTTCATTCAAGCCTTTTTGGCGTTTTCCACCGGTTTGGCGTACATGGCACGCCAGATCGCCTTGTGCTCTTCCGGCACCTCTGACTGACGGGTCAGGAAGGCCGCCTGTTCGATGGTATTGGCCTTGCCGGAGACATCGGCCGCCAGATAGTTGCTGGGGAAGAGGTGGTAGCTGCTCCAGATCGCCTTGTCGATCAGCGCGGCCAGTTCGTCCGGATCGCTGAAGCCCTCGGTGATCGGCGCGCCGAAGGAGACGTGTACCCGCCCCTTCATACCGACAATACCGGCGACGATACTCTCGATATCCTCGAACTCGCCCTTCTCGTAGCTGCCGTTGACCGACTTCTCGTAGAGCTCGCGCGCCTTCGCCTTGTCGGTCGGATCCAGCTCGTAGCTGATGCTGACCGGCACGATATTGAGGCTGCGCATGTAGTCGACGAAGTCGATCTTCTGCTTCTTGCCGTCGACGTAGAACATCTTGAGGATGGCGGGATCTGTCTTGTCATCGCCATTCTTGGCGCGCCCTTCCTTCTGGGCAATCCAGATGGAGTGACCTTCGTGAACCGAATTGCCGATATAGGCAGACAGCTCGCCGAGCGCCTTCATCATCTCCCGCGGCCCCTTGGCGGAGCGTTTGACGATAAAGCTCTTGTTGAGCTTCATCAGCTCGGTAGCGCAGGGTTTGCGCAGCAGGTTGTCACCGATGGCGATGCGCACGGTATCGAAACCGTGGGTGTGCAGCCCCCAGTTGACGAACGCAGGATCCATGGCGATGTCTCTGTGGTTGGAGACAAACAGATAGCCCTGCTCTTTCTTCAGATGCTCGATCCCGGAGAAGGTCACCCCCTTGGTGGAGGTGGCGATCATGCGGGACATGTACCGGGTGACCCCCATCTGGACCTGATGCACAGTGGTCACTTTTGACCATTTGCGGCGCAGGAACAGGCGGATCAGCGGGCGGATGGCCCAACCCAGCCAGCTCATCAGGGAACCGAAACGATACTTGGCGATGGCGCCGATAAATTCATCATCCTGGATCAGCCGTTCGATGGCTGCCGGCACTTCTTCATCGCGGTAGGGGCGAATATCCGCGAATCTATCTACTTCAGTCACAATGTCAGCCTTGCATGCTAGGAAACCGCAGCCAACCCGCGTTGGCCGGGGAAAATTCAGGGCGCAATTTTACACGCTTTTATGGCAAGGGGTATGAGACAAGCATGAATAGTGAGATCTGACCAGTTTATTAATCAGCTGCCAGTGCCAGCGCGACCGCCGCTTCGGCATGGATGGCAGTGGTGTCGTAGAGCGGCACCGCCGCCCGGGCATCCCCCACCAGCAGGGCAATCTCGGTGCAGCCAAGGATCACCGCCTCGGCACCCGCGGCTGCCAGCCCCTCGATAATCGCCAGATACTCGGCCCGCGACGATGCACGGATCTCCCCCAGACAGAGCTCGTCATAAATGATCCTGTGTACCCGCTCCCGCCCGGCCTCATCGGGTACCAGCACCGCCAACCCGAAACGCTCCTGCAAGCGCCCTTTGTAAAAATCCTGCTCCATGGTGAAACGGGTGCCGAGCAGGCCGACCCGGGTTATCCCGTCCGCCCGCAATTTGGCCGCGGTGGCATCGGCAATATGGAGCAGCGGGATATCGATGGCCGCCTCAATCTCGGGCGCCACCTTGTGCATGGTGTTGGTGCCGATCAGCAAGAAATCGGCGCCGCCGGCCTGCAACTTGCGCGCCTCGGCCGCCAACAGGCGGGCAGTGGCGGGCCAGTCACCGGCATGCTGCAGCCGCTCGATAGCGGCAAAGTCGACGCTGTTGAGCAGCACCCGCGCCGAGTGCAAACCGCCAAGCTGTGCGCGCACCCCGCGGTTGAGCGCCTGATAGTAACTGACGGTGGACTCCCAGCTCATACCACCCAGCAGACCGATACATTTCATATGAACTCCTTTCATCCCAAGGGAGGGCAGAACCACGCCACCTTGCAGGCAAGGCCACGCGGACGAGATAAAAAAGGCCCCGCAGGGCCAACAAGACAGCCGGTAAAGGCCCGGGTCAACCCCGGGCTAAATCCAGATCATCCCGACACAGGCGGCCGTCGCCAGCCCCATGCCAAGATTGAAACGCCGCCAACCCCGGGCAGTGCGGATGATTTGCCGCACCTGGGCACCAAACAACACCCAGAACGCCCCGGTGTAGAGGCCGGTAATAAAGAAGATCACCAGCACCCAGAGCGCGGAGGGCCAGTAAGCCTCCCCCGCCAGGGTGAAACCGCTGATGGCGGAGAGCGCCATCATCCATGCCTTGGGATTGAGCAGTTGCAGCATGGCCCCCTGATGGGCGGGAATGAGCGGCCGGTTCCCCTCGGCCGGGCCGCTGGCGGTCGCCACCTTCCACGCCAGCCAGAGCAGATAGGCCGAGCCGATAAGCTTGAGGCCATCGTGCAGCAGCGGCACCTTCTCGAACACCACGCCAAGCCCCAGCGCGGTAGCGAGGATCATCAGATTGATCCCCCCCACCACCCCCACCAGCAGGGGAAT
>NZ_CDDK01000011.1:583-50689 GCF_000820225.1 Aeromonas veronii bv. veronii | reverse complement strand
GGCGACCATCTATGAATACCCTTGGCCTACCTGTCAGAAAGCCCCGAGTGTAGCGGTCACCAGGGGCTGGCGAAGTCATGACTTGCTGGCTGATTTGGGAAACAATGCCTACATGGAGTAAAAAACGTATATAATGCGGCGATAAATGCTTATTGCCATAAGCAGGTGAAATCGCATATGGTTTTTGTGAATTAAAAACTTAGGTGTTAAATTGGAAAGAGAACTTTCTAGAAGTAATTCCTCGATGTTGGATTTAATTAGAGGCATATCTTCTCAGCTGGTAGTGGTTGGTCATGGGATTTCATTTTGTGGCATTGCAGTAAGATTTCATCAGCCCAACTTTCCGTGGATGCAAAATATTGCCGTTGTTGTGTTTTTCATTCTTTCTGGATTTGTTATTTCATATAGTTTAGGTAGAAAGTCGCATCGAAATGATTATGGCTTTCTCCACTATTTTGTTGATAGATTTGTTAGGATATATACATCATTTATTCCAGTTCTTATTTTTATTGTTGTGATTGACTTATTTAACCAGTCAGTTAACGGTGGTTTGTATAAATACAATGAGGCATTTAATATAAGGACGTTTATATATAATTTATTTATGCTTCAAGATTATCCATTTATAAATGTTGCGACTAGTTTTGGTTCGGCAAGGCCGCTATGGACAGTAGCAATAGAGTGGTGGATTTATCTTTTTGTTGGAGTGTTGTTTTTTGCATTTAAAAATAGAAGCAAAAATGCTTTTTTTTATTTTTTTATTGTCTTGCTGTCAATAGCGCCAATATATAACTTAATTGGTGGAAGAGGTAATGGGCTGACCTTGTATTGGGTCTATGGTGTGATGATTTACTACATTTATAAATATTCGATATTAAAAGGCATCAGCCTCGGAAAAATGTTTGCAATGATGGTGGTCATTACAGTAATGGCATGTTATCGAGTGATGGATAACCTGCAAGAATACGATCATTTATTTGCTCTGTATCTTGCTGGAATAATTATATTACTGGTGGAGATATCCACAAGATTTGATTTCAAAAATATTGTAGTGCGAGCATCTACATTTTTAGCAAGCTATTCGTATTCTTTGTATTTGATTCATTATTCAATATTTGATTTGCTAGTAACTCACTATGGTGGTGGCTACACGGTATTTATTGTTGCATTTACTATGTCCAATGTTATTTCATATTTCTTTGGTGTTCTGTTTGAAATACATATGGCAAAGAAATTAAAGAAATCTATCTATGATATTTTTCATTGGGAGTATAAAAGGCAATAATGTTTCTTGTTTTAAGTGATGCTTGATTTGGTGAATATATGTCATCGTTTAAGTAAGCCATAAAACTGTTATTCTTTTAGCCCCGAGTGACCACTACGCTCGGGGTTTTCTTGCCGGTTCCAGATTAAGGGGCCAGTTTGTTTATCATTACAATATTACTCCATCATTTATACAGGGCACTCACTTATCCAAGCGGCGATACATGTACAGGACCTTAAGAAAAACGGCAATTAAAACACCTTGCAACGTCCTGCTTTGCATCGATTTTATTTATTTTGTCCGGCGAGAGTTTTTGACAAAAACTCAACAGCCCATTCCAATCGCTCCCTTATTTCACTGATGGTTCGGTGCGCTATCGCTTCCAATATCGGTAGCCACTATGTCACGTCACTCTTCGCAGCCTTGAGCGTTGATAAACCCTCTTTCATCAGCGTCTGTGCCACTCGTCGTGTCAGCACCAGTGATAGCAGACTGACCCACACCAGACCTTCGGCGAGCGATTGCTGGCCATGTCTCTCGTGGCAAGTTGGTCATCCAGATGCAGCATCACTTCTCCTCGGCGAACCCGTGCCGGAGCAGCCGATACTCGTATTGCCCTGATTTCACATCCATATTCAGCATTTCTGCCCAGCAGTGCCGCCGTCCTGCATCCTTGAGTGACATGTCTATCAGCTTGGGGTTGTTCGCCCACCATCTGGCAAAGCATGCGCACCTGCGGATAGGCCGTCTCGCCATGCCGGGTACCGGGCTTGGCAAAGGCAGCGGCATTGTCCGGGGTATCGGGTGTGTGCCACATCACGCCATCGACGGCGAGCAGTTGCAGCCCGGCCCAACCGAGATGATTGGCCTGCTGGTGCCAGAGAGAGGCGGTCTCGTGAAACAGGCGTTCGATGCTCTTGTCCCCCAGTTTTTGGCGAGCATGCAGGAAGGCGCTGGGGGCAACAAAGGGGCGGTCGCCGGGCAACAGGATATCAAGCTGATTGACCAGCTGGGTCATAGGGACGTGGCGGAAGATAGCCATGCCGATGATGGCCCAGACCAGACGCTCCATGGGCATGCGGCGACGCCGTAGGGTAGCGACGCCTTTTTCATCGAGCAGTGTCGTGATGAGGTCGGGAGGAATGAGGTCTGAGAGTGACTCAAACTGAGCGGCATTACTGGCGTGCAGGAAATCGAGAGCATGGGCGATACGCATAAAAAATCCGAAACCAATCAACAGGTTTCGGATTTTCACACAACAGAAGGGTCGGTCAATGGATCCTTAACTGATCGGCATTAGCTTCGGCTGCCATTTTTATTGATGTCTTATGTCGTTCTGGTTCAGGAGGTCTTGCGATCCTGATCCGGCTCGAACTGATGGCCCGATTTCTCCAGCTCCAGGTTCTCTTCGGAGCGTTTGCCCACCCAGTAATCGGCGTTCTTGATGCCGAGCTTCTCCGGGTGGAATACGGGGTCAATCCCTTGTGCCTGCTGCGCTTCATAATCTTTCAGACAGGTGAAGGCGGTCTTTTGCAGCAGCAGGATGGCGATGATGTTGAGCCATGCCATCAGGCCAACCCCGATATCACCCATGCCCCACGCCAGATCTGCCGTCTTGACGGTGCCGTAGACAGTGGCAGCCATCAGCGCAATCTTCAGCAAGAAGGTGAGCCAGGGGCGATTTATCTTGCGGTTGATGTAGGCGATGTTGGTTTCGGCGATGTAGTAGTAGGCAACGATAGTGGTGAACGCGAAGAAGAATAGCGCGATGGCCACGAAAATGCTGCCAAAGCCCGGCATCATGCTCTCCATAGCGGTCTGCACATAGCCCGGGCCTGCTGCGATACCGGCAATACCTGTGTAGATAGCAGCGCCGTCCGGCCCTTGTACGTTATAGAGCCCGGTGATCAGCAGCATAAAGCCGGTGGCGGAGCAGACGAACAGGGTGTCGATATAGACGGAGAACGCCTGAACCAAACCCTGCTTGGCCGGGTGACTCACTGCCGCCGCAGAGGAGGCGTGCGGCCCGGTACCCTGACCGGCTTCGTTGGAGTAGACCCCGCGTTTTACCCCCCACATGATGGCCAGACCCAGAATGGCACCGAAACCGGCATCCAGACCGAAGGCGCTCTTCCAGATCAGCAGGATCACGCCCGGCAGCTGGCCGATATTCAGGGCGATGATGACGCAAGCCACGATGATGTAGCCCAGCGCCATAAAGGGCACCACGGTACTGGCGAAGCTGGCGATACGCTTGACGCCGCCGAAGATAATAAAGCCGAGCAGCAGCGCCAGGCCGGCGGCGGTGACGTTCGGATCGATATTAAAGGCGGTCTGCAGGCTGGAACCGATGGAGTTGGCCTGCACGCCCGGCAGCAGCACGCCGCAGGCGAAGACGGTAGCGATGGCAAAGGTCCAGGCGTACCACTTCATGCCAAGCCCTTTCTCGATGTAGAAGGCCGGGCCGCCGCGGTATTCACCGTTGATCTTCTCTTTGTAAACCTGACCCAGGGTGGACTCCACGAAAGCAGAGCTGGCGCCGAGGAAGGCGACCATCCACATCCAGAACAGGGCGCCCGGACCACCGAAGGTGATGGCGGTGGCCACACCGGCGATGTTACCGGTACCCACGCGACCGGCCAGGGTCATGGCCAGCGCCTGGAAGGAGGAGACACCGGCATCGGTGCTCTTGCCATCAAACATCAGGCGCACCATCTCTTTGATATGACGCAGTTGCAAAAAACGGGTGCGCAGGGAGAAGTAAAGACCGACCCCCAGACACAGGTAGATGAGCGCAGGGCTCCAGATTACACCATTGATGGCATTGACGATTTCATTCATGTACAACAACTCCTTTGTTGTGTTTGTGGCGCTGTCTTGGCGAGATCTTGGCCTCGCTCTCTGTCACTGTTTTTGGCCCCATTTGTTAACAATCCAGTTAACAAATGAGCGCGAGGTTGAGGGGTTAAGCAGAGCGCAAACACGCGCCATGCATGGCTTGTAACATATCGAGTTGTATCGGTGCTTCCCAGCGAAAAATGTTGCCTTGTTGCAAATTTGTGAATTGACAAGGGTGGGGGGATAATGGCAGGCAGCGTTTTCTATGAGTAAAGATGAGGTCCTCCTTGTTGATCTGCGCCAGACAATGTGACGGGCGTAACACAATGGAAAGCAAACATGAGGCCAACAATGAAAAATGATCCTGAGACGTTGACGATCCGTCCCCCTGAGGTCGACGACGGGAGCGCCATCGCCCACCTGTTCGCCCAATTGGGGTATCCTGCCGAAGGCGCTGACGTGACGGCGCGCCTGTTGACGCCGGATCCCGCGAGCGTTGTGCTGCTCGCCTCCCTAGGCGACAAGGTGGTCGGCGTGCTGGTGTGGCACAAGCTGGCACCGCTGCATGTTGCACCAGCTTGGGGCCTGATCTCGGCGCTGGTTGTCGATGAAGGGGCAAGAGGGGCGGGAGTGGGCGCAGCCCTGCTCAAGGGAGCCGAAGCGATGGCGCGGGCCGCAGGTTGCGCCCAGCTGGAGCTATCCAGTAGTCTCAAGCGCGAGGCAGCCCACCGTTTTTATCTGGCGCAGGATTATCAGGAGCGGCCGAAACGGTTCGTCAAACTGTTGTGACCTGTTGTTTGCATCAAAAGAAGGAGTAGGCGTGCTGGGATGGTTCAAATGGCTGGGTGGTCGCCCGCAAACGCCCATGAGTGACGATGAGATGGCGCTGTGGCGTCAGGGGCTGGCGGCAGTGCCCATCTTGCAAGGGCTCAGCGACGCCGAGCAGACGACGCTTATCGGCTTGGGGCAACAGCTACTCAAGCGCAAGACCCTGACCCTGATCGGGGTAGAGCTCAGCCACCGTCAACAGGCGGTGCTGGCGCTGCAGGCGGCGTTGCCCATTCTTCATCTCGGTCTTGACTGGTATCGCGGCTTTCACGAAATCATCATTATTCCCGAGCCCGTGACCCGGCGCCAGGAGGTGCAGGATGAGTTCGGTCTGGTGAGTGAGTTTGAAGAGGAAAATGCTGGCGAATCCTGGCCGCAAGGGCCGTTGGTGCTGGCCTGGAGCGAACTGCAGCAGGATGGCGACTGGGACGGCTTTAATCTGGTGATCCACGAGCTGGCTCACAAGCTCGATATGCTGGGCGGTGAGGCGGACGGTGCGCCGCCGTTGCCGGGGCCGATGAGCAGCCAGCTGTGGCAGCAGGCCTTTCAGGCCGCCTTCGATGAGCTGTGCCAGCAGCTCGATCGGGATGAGGTAACCGCCATCGATCCCTATGCGGCCGAACATCCTGCCGAATTTTTTGCCGTCAGCTGCGAGTGTTTCTTTACCGATCCGCTGCGGCTGCAGCAGGTTTATCCCGCGGTATACCGGCAACTGAGCCAGTTCTTTAGCCAGGATCCCGCGCAGCGTTTTCCCGCGACCCGCTTGCTGGCGGGGGAGGTGGACGTCAAGTCACTGAGCTGATAACCGATCTGTTGAACGGTTATTCGAGATAGCAAAAAGGCACCCGAGGGTGCCTTTTTCACAATCTGAGTGGCTTGCCTATCAGGCAGCGGCTTTCAGCTGTACGGCGGCTGCTTTCTTGTGATCGCCGATCGGCATTACGGTGCGGCCGAACTGCTCGTTGATCACGGTGGCCATGGCCAGGTAGATGGCGCTGGCGCCACAGATGATGCCTTCGAAACCGGCGATGGTACCGATCAGGGTGCTGCCGGTGAAGTCACGGGCGGCCAGCAGGAAGAACAGCACGGTCAGGGAGGCGAACACGAACTGCTTGGCGCGCGGGTAGTTGATGGTGCCAACCAGCATGAACAGGGTGAACATGCCCCACATCAGCAGATACCAACCCATGTAGGCGTGCGGAGTGGCTTCGGCCAGACCCATGGTCGGCATGATCAGCAGGAACACCAGGCTCAGCCAGAACAGGCCGTAGGAGGTGAACGCGGTCACACCGAAGGTGTTGCCACGCTTGTACTCCATGATGCCAGCGATGATCTGGGCGATGCCGCCGTAGCACAGGCCCATGGCCAGGATCATGGCGCTGATGGGGAAGAAACCTGCGTTATGGATGTTCAGCAGGATGGTGGTCATACCGAAACCCATCAGACCCAGAGGGGCAGGGTTGGCCAATTTTTCGCTCACGTGGCGTTCTCCAAAAATAGAGGTGGGGGTTAACAAAAGACGCGCGATTTTAGGCAGGCTGTGGCGCGCCCGCAAGGGGGCAAGGGGGATAAATCGTAAAAAAACTACGTGATTATTTGCATCAGTGGCCAAATGCTCACCAAGACAGGCTGTTTGGTGAGCAAAAGGTGTCAAAATAGTTGAGGGGTTGTATTTTTCTTACGCTTTTGCGCAGTGCGGCGGCCTTACTGATCCAGTGTCAGGATCACTTTGGCTTCCTTGTCCTCTTCCTTGACCTGGCTGTCGAGCACGAACAGCCGCTCCGGGGCGATCCCTTGGCTGTCGACCAGAAACTCCTTGGTATTTTGCGCCCGGCGCATGGCGAGATTGCGCAGGGATTTGGCGGTGATGAGCTGCTGATCCCGCAGCAGGATCACCGCCTGGGCCCGCAGTGCTGCGCTCTCTTCATCCAGATGGAGCCGATCGGCCAGATCATCCAGATCTTCACCAAAGCGCTCTTCATAGGCCTGGGCCAGCGCCTCTTGCAGGGCGGGGTCCTGTTCCAGCAGGTCGAGATCTGCCTGATTGCCGGTGAGCTTGGCCAGTACCCGCTCCAGCTTTTGCCGTTGCAGGATGGGGCGCTCCTCGTTGAAATTGACTTTGCCGCGAATGTTCATGCTGAGCTTGGGTCTATCCTTGAGGGCCTGCGCCAGCTTGACCAGTTTCTCCTGCTGGGTGGGGGTGAGATCGGGCTCCCCCGGCAGGAAGGGAAGTTCGTCGAGATCTTCGGTGCCATCGGCCAGCGAGGCGAGCAGGGAGAAGGGGGAGGTGATCGCCTTGCTCAGTGTGTTGCCCAGCACATCCCAGAAGATATTGCCGATGCTGAAGTCCGGTTGATCGAGATCCCCCTTCACCTTGAGGTTCATCTGTATCACCCCGTTGGCATCGCTTAGCAGGGCGATGGCCAGCCCCAGCGGCAGATCCTTGGCCTGATCGCTCTTGATCTTCTCGCCCAGTTGCAGCTTCTTGATGGTGATGTCGTTATCCCCTTCCAGCCGGTTGCCCTCCAGCTTGTAGTGCAGCTTCATGGAGAGCTGCCCCTTGTCGATGGCATAACCGGCATAGGTACCCGAATAGGGGGTAAAGGTGGTGAGCTCCAGATTGTGGAAAGCGACCGCGATGTCGAGGATCGGGTTGGCGACCAGCAGGTTGGTACCGCCGCGAATGGTCACCGGCGCATAGCGATCCACCTTGCCGTTGAAGGCGAGATCGGAGCGTTGCCCCGGAATATTGCTGATATGGCGACTCTGGCCGCCCAGCGAGGCGATATCGGCCACAAAATCCTGACTCAGGCTGCGGTCGGCAAAGCGCAGGTTGCCCTGCTCTGTGCGCAGCTGGTCAATGGTGAAACGAAAGTCGGGAGTCTTGCTGCCAGCCGTCGCGTGAGTGCTGTTGGTTGCCGCCGGTTGCGGCAACAGCAGCTGTTGCAGGTTGGTGGTGCCATCCTCGTTGATCTCGATGCGGGCGAAGGGCTTATTCAGAGCAATGTCCTTGATCCGCATCTGCTGGCTGATGCCGTCGTACGTCAGACCGGTGAGAGCCAGGGTGTTGAACTCCAGCAGCCGCTGATTGTCTGCCCGATCGACCACCTTGAGCCCGTTGATATCGAGCCCCCCCTGCAGGGTCAGCTTGCTCAGATCTCCCTGGGCGGTGGTGGCGAGATCAAGTCTGGTCTTGCTGCTCAGCAGCCCGTTTTGCACCTTGATGCGTACCAGATCGGCCAGATAGGGCTGTGCCAGCGTCAGGGGTAGCCCCTGCTGGTTGATGTCGCCGCTTAAGGTGAAAGGAGTCAGGGTCAGTTGGCCATCAAAGGCGAGGGGGCTGCTCTGGTTGAACTGGGTGGCCAGAGTCAGTTTGCTCGGTTGCTCCCCCTTGCTGCCCAGTGGCCCCAGCGCCAGCTTGAGGCCGGAGAGCTGGCGTGCCTGCGGTTTGCCGCTGCTCGATTCGATGAGAGTGAGATCGCCCTTGTCGATAAGGATCTGCTTGATCTGCCACTGCCAGGGTTTGTCTGGCGCATGTTTCTTGCCGTTACCGGCTGTCTTTGCTTGTTGTGCCGACTTGGGCGCCGCATTGTTGGCCACCTCGTTTGCGGCGTGGGCCCCTTTGACGGGCTTGGCGGGGGCCTGTTCAATCAGCAAGTCAGCCAGATCCAGCTCCTGCTGTGGGTTGAGGGTGGCCTTGAGCAGGGGCTGTTGCAGGGTCACCTTGCCGATCTGGAGCGACTGTTTCTGGCCATCGACCGCCAGATCGCTTAGGGCCAGCTGGCCGAAGCGGGCAAATTCGTCGCCCTTGTGTTTTTTAAGCTGCCAGTTGTCCAGGGTCAGCTTGCCTTTGGACAATTGCCACAGCACTCCTTGCTTGCCCTCTTTAAGCTGGTACTGCACCTCTGCATTGGCGTGGCCCTTGGCCAGATCCAGCTTGAGATAGGGTGCCCAGAGCGGGGCGAAGGGTTTCAGCTCGACCTGTTTGAGGCTCGCTTTGCCCTGACCCATGCCGCTCATCACATCGAGTTTGCCATGAGCGGCGAGGCTGCTTTTGCCATTGATGGCGGCGCTCAGCTGATAGGCGGTCGGGTGATTTGCCTCGGTGCGCAGGTTATCGAGCTTAAGGGTCACTTTTTCCAGATTGAGGGGCGGCAACCAGCCGGGTTCGCTCTCCTTGCGTTGATCCTGATAGCGCACATGGCCGTCAGTGACATTGACACTGGCAATATCGATCAGCAGCGGGGCGCTGGCTGTTTCGGGCTCGGGGGAGGGGGCAGGGGCGAGCAGGGTCGCCAGCGCATCGGTCAGATTGAGTCGAACATCCCCTTTTTTGTCTGTCAGACGTTGCAGCAGCACCACGGGTTTGGTCAGGGTGACGGCGGAAAGCACGACCCCTTTCTGCTGCCAGCTGGCTTGCAGGTTTGGGGTGATAAAGAGCTGCTCAAAACGGATGATAGGCTGCTGTTTGGCATCGAGCAGGGCAGTCGCGCCGAGGGTGAGAGAAGGGTTGCGCAGCCCTACGTCAATCTCCCCCAGCGTCAGTTGCAGGCCGTAGTGCTCGGACAGCCAGCCGGGCAGATAGCGCTGGACCAGACGGGGGGTTTGCCACAGCAGCAGGGTGATCAGGATAAGAAGCAGCAGAAAAGCGTAGGCAAGGTAGCGCAGCAAGCGGAGCTTGGGGGACGCGGGCTCGGTGGTGTTCATTTGGTGCACTCCCATTTGGTTCCCGCCATGGTACAGAAAAGCTGGATAGTAATCATGGGGTTGCGTGCTGTTGTACGCCGTACTTTGTCCAAAGGCGATCCAGTTCACCCTTTTGTTGCAGCGCTGCCAGCCACTGTTCCAGCTGTGCAGGGGTAATGGGGGCCTCAGGGTGAAGGATGGCGCGGTGTTGATACTGTTGATCCCATTTTTGCGAGATCAGCAGCTGGTCGGCTGTGTCGGGATTGGCCTGCAGATATTGGTTAAGGTACGAAACGTTGAGAATGGCTACCTCGCCGCGCCCTTTGAGTAGCGCTTGCAGGGCGCTGACGTTGTCTTTGACCAGGGTGATATTGAGCTTGCGCTGCAGGTAGAGGGGATCGGCTTTGAACTGGCCGACGCCGTAGTGATAGCCGGTCACCCCGATGAGGTGATGGCTGGCAGGATCGTCAAAAAAGTGCTGATCCCGGCCCGTTTTGCGCAGTGCCACATAGACCTCGCCACCACCGAGGAATGGGGCTGTCATCTTGAATTTATCGGTGTCCCAGCCCCACTTGGTGTCTTCAAACAGCATCAGCGAGAAACGGCCCAGATCGAGCGCCTTGTAACGGTTGACGGCCGAGGTGGGAACAAAGACGAAGGTCACCTCTTTCTGCACGGCATTGAGCTGGTCGATAAGCTCCAGAGTCAGCCCTTCATAGCGGGAATCGGGGAGTTTGATCACAAAGGGGGCATAGGGGTATCCACCAACCTTGATGAGGGGATGGCTCCAGCCAGAGAGGCTGAACAAGAGCAAAAACCAGCACCAATATCTCATGGGATCCCCAAGGCAAAAGCTTGCTCCCAGATTCGGTTAATCTGCGCCAGTTTTCAAGCTGTTAAGGGAATTAACACAGCGCTGTTCGGCGGCTTCCAGCTCGGCCATCACCATCTGGATATCCTCCAGTTGCTGGCGCAGGGCGCCGCGTTTTGCCTCGATCAGCTGGATCATGGAGTGGAGCTGGGTTTTGCTCGATTTGTCGGTGTCGTACATATCGAACAGCTCGCGGATCTCGGCCAGGCTAAACCCCAGCCGTTTGCCGCGCAGGGTCAACTTGAGCCGGATCTTGTCCCGATGGCTGTAGATGCGGGTTTGCCCCTCCCGCTGGGGAGTGAGCAGCCCCTCATCCTCGTAGTAGCGGATGGTGCGCGGCGTGACATCGAATTCGTGGGCCAGCTCCGAGATGCTGTAGGTGATCTCCTTGCCGGGCAGGGAACGGGACATGATCATGACTCCTGTTGCTGGGCGTGTGGCTCGCAGAGGCGGGCACGCAGCCGTTCGGCATTGGCGTGCAAGGCCTGACCGACCCGCGAGCCGTTGGCGCGGCCGAGCTGCTCGCTCACCCACTGGCCGGTGGCCGCCAGTTTGTCGAGATCCACCCCCGTCGTCATGCCAAGGCCGTGTAGCAGGTAGACCACCTCTTCTGACGCCACATTGCCGGAGGCGCCCGGCGCATAGGGGCAGCCGCCAAGGCCTGCCACCGAGCAGTCGATGGTGCGAATACCCCGCTCCAGCGCGGGTAGCAGGTTGGCCAACCCCTGGCCGTAGGTGTCGTGAAAATGGACCGCGAGTCGCCCCGCCGGGATCTCGTGCAGCACCGCATCCAGCATGGGCGCCACCGTGCCCGGGGTGCCGACGCCGATGGTGTCCCCCAGCGAAATTTCGTGGCAGCCGAGATCCAGCAACTGCTCGGCCATGGCAGCGACTCGTTTCGGGCGGGTCGGGCCATCGAACGGGCAGGCGATGACGGTGGAGAGGTAGCCGCGCACCTTGATGCCGAGGCGGCGCGCCTCCTGCACCAGCGGGGCGAAGCGCACCAGCGACTCCTCCACGCTGATGCCGATATTGGCGCGGGTAAAACCGTCGGAGCAGGCGGTGAAGAGGCCAATCTCATCGGCGCGGGCGGCAATGGCGGCCTGCAAGCCTTGCAGATTGGGCACCAGAGCGCCGTAACGGGTTGAGCCCTTGCGCGGCAGTGCCTCGAACAGCGCTGCGGAGTCCGCCATCTGCGGCACTTTTTTGGCAGAGACAAAGGCACCCACCTCGATGCGTTGCAGGCCGCTGTCGGTAAGGCGCTGGATCAGCTCCAGCCGCTGCACCAGGGAGAGGGGCGCAGCTTCATTTTGCAGGCCATCGCGCGGCCCCATCTCCACCAGACTGACCCTGTCGTCACGGACGTCCTGTGATCGGTTCATGGGTGTTCCTCCTGTGAAGCAGTCTCTTCGGCAAAGCGCACCAGCACGGTTCCCTGGCTTACCTGCTCGCCCTGTTTGCACTGCAGGGCTTCAATTACCCCGTCCCGCTCTGCACGCAACTGGTGTTCCATCTTCATCGCCTCCAGCACCAGCAGGGGTTGCCCCTTGCTGACCGTTTGGCCAGGTTCGATCATCACGGCTACCACTATGCCGTGCATGGGGGCGATGGCGCCCTGCGCCTTCTCATTTGTCTGATCATGATGATGGCTGTGCTGCCGATCATCGGCCGCGAAGCGGATGCGCAGGCCCGCCAGGGTCATGATGAAGGCAGCCTCCGAGCCTGAGACCGTCTGAATGGGGAGCTGTTGCCAGCAGCCACCCTGCTGCAGCCGGATATTATCGTCACCTTTCTGGTAGCAATGAGTCTCCCCTTGCCACTCAAACTGGCCGCCATGATCGTTAAGGGTCAATACCCGGTGCTCATCACCGATGCGCACCGCCGCTGTCCAGCAGCGATCCGGCCCCAGCCGAAATCCGCAGGCTTGCTGCCAGGGGGAGGTGCCCGCAGGGCGGCTCGCCAGCCAGAGGGCTGCCAGCGGCCAGGCGAGCTCAGGAATGGGCCGTGCTGTGGTGGGTATGGGCCACTGGGTATGGTGGCCCATGGCCAGGACGTCGGGCTCTTCACACAGGCGCAGCAGCAGCGGGCCGTTGTGCACCAGCGGCCCGAGATCCAGTGCCGCCAGCGCATCTGCCAGTTTGGCGAACGCCTCGGCGCGGTTCTGGCCGTGGGCGATCAGCTTGGCGATCATGGGATCGTAATAGGGGCTCACCTCATCGCCAGCGGTGACGCCGGTGTCGATGCGCACGCCAACGGGCCAGTGGAGCCAGTGGATGGGCCCGCTGGCAGGCAGAAAACCGGCTGCCACATCCTCGGCGTAGAGGCGCGCCTCCACCGCATGGCCGCGCAGCACAACTTCCTCCTGAGTGAGTGGCAGCGGCTTGCCTTCGGCCACGGCCAGCTGCCAGGCCACCAGATCCTGCCCGGTTACCGCTTCGGTGACCGGATGCTCCACCTGCAGCCGGGTGTTCATCTCCATAAAGAAGAACTCATCCTTGCAGAGCAGGAACTCGATGGTGCCAGCCCCCTGATAATGGATGGCTTTGGCTGCGGCCACGGCCGCATCCCCCATGGCGCGGCGCAGAGCCGGAGGGATGTCGGGGGCGGGCGCCTCTTCGATCACCTTCTGATGGCGTCGCTGCAAGGAGCAGTCCCTGTCCCCCAGATAGATGGCGTTGCCGAGGCTATCGGCAAAGACCTGTACTTCCACGTGGCGAGCCTGGGTCAGATAGCGCTCCAGCAGCACCAGATCGTCACCAAAGGCGGCCTTGGCTTCCCGTTTGACTGCCGCCAGCGACTCGTCAAAGTCGGCCAGCTGATCGACCCGACGCATCCCCTTGCCACCACCGCCACTGGCTGCCTTGATAAGTAGCGGGAAGCCAATCTGGCTCGCCTGATCGCGCAAAAAGTCCGGCCGCTGATCCGTGCCGTGATAGCCGGGCAGCACAGGTACGCCGGCAGCCTGCATCAGCGCCTTGGCCCCCGATTTGTCGCCCATGGCGAGAATGGCGGCGCCGCTTGGGCCGACAAAGCGCAGGCCGCGCTGTTCGCAGGCGGTGGCAAAATCGCTGTTTTCCGACAGAAAGCCGTAACCGGGATGGATGGCATCGGCGCGCGCCTCTTTGGCAATCTTCAGCACCTTGCCGGTGTCGAGATAGCTCTCTCTGGCCGGTGCGGGCCCCAGATGCCAGGCCTCATCGGCCAGACGGGTGTGCATGGCATGGGCGTCGGCATCGGAGTAGAGGGCGATGGTGTGAATGCCGAGGCGTTTCGCCGTCTTGATGATGCGCACGGCGATTTCGCCACGATTGGCAATCAGCAGGCGTTTAATCTGAGTGTGATGGGTCATGTCTCATCCTTGAAACGGGGACGCCAGGCGGGAGGGCGTTTGTCGAAGAAGGCCTGCATCCCCTCCTGGGCTTCGAGTCCCACCCGAACCCGGGCAATGGTCTCGACAGTTTTCTCTTCGTGCAGGCGGGAAGGATGGGCCTCTATCGCCGCCAGCAGTCGTTTGGTCTCTTTCATCGCTTCCGGCCCGTTGCGGCACAGACGCAGGGCCTGCGCCCGTCCCTCCGCCAGCAGTTGATCCGGTTTGCAGAGTTGGTGTGCCACATTGAGCCGACAGGCGGTAATGGCATCGAACGGCTCGGCACTGAGCATGTAGCGGCGCGCCTGACGCATTCCCATGGCACGTACCACGTAGGGGCTTATCACCGCAGGCACCAGACCCAGGCTTACCTCTGAGAGGCAGAAGCGGGCATCATCGCTGGCCAGCACCAGATCGCAGGCACAGATCAGCCCCAGCGCCCCGCCATAGGCGGCCCCTTGCACCAGCGCTACCGTGGGGAAAGGGAGCTCGTCGAGGGTCTGCATCAGCCGCGCCAATACCCGGGCGTCTTCGCGATTGTGCTCAAAATCGGCGTGAGCCAGATTGCGCATCCAGTTGAGATCGGCACCCGCGCAAAAGTGTTTGCCCTCTGCCCGCAGCAGCAGGGCGTGGGGGCGTTCGGCGAGATCATGACCATGGAGATGGGCCAGATCATCGAGGCAGTCGAGCAGCCCCAGCATCAGGTCGGCATCAAAGGCGTTGTGGCGGGCCGGGCGCGACAGCACCAGTTCGGCCAATGGGCCGTGCCGCTCCAGCCGAAACGGGCCCTGTGTTGAAGAGCCAATTGCTGAGGAAGTAAGTGGATCTGACATGGGTTTGCTCCTTACATCCGGAAGATGCCGTACTGCTCGGGTTCTGCGCGGGCCCCCTGACAGGCGGCGAGCGCCAGCGCCAGTACGGTGCGGCTCTGGGCCGGGTCAATGACGCCATCATCCCAGAGGCGGGCGCTGGCGTAGTAGGGGTGACCCTGGCGCTCATACTGTTCGATCACGGGCGCGCGGATGGCGGCCGCTTCCTGCTCGCTCAAATCTTTGCCCTCAGCAGTCAGCTTGTCGCGACGCACCTGCACCAGCACTCCGGCAGCTTGTTCGCCACCCATGACAGAGATACGGCTGTTGGGCCAGCTAAAGAGAAAATCGGGTTCATAGGCGCGGCCACACATGCCGTAGTTGCCGGCACCAAAGCTGCCGCCGATGATCAGGGTGATCTTTGGCACCCGGCTGCAGGCCACTGCGGTCACCAGCTTGGCGCCGTGCTTGGCGATCCCCTCTTTTTCTGCGCTACTCCCCACCATAAAACCGGTGATGTTCTGCAAAAAGAGCAGCGGGATGGCACGCCGGTTACAGAGTTGGATAAAGTGGGCCCCCTTCTGGGCGCTGTCGCTGTGCAGCACGCCGTTGTTGGCGAGGAGCCCCACTTCCATGCCGCAAATACGGGCAAAGCCGGTCACCAGAGTGGTGCCAAACAGCGCCTTGAATTCGTCAAAGTCAGAGCTATCCACCAGTCGTGCAATCAGTTCGCGGGCGTCGTAAGGGCGTTTGAGACTGGTGCCCACCAGACCGTAGAGCTCCTCTATGGGGTAGCAGGGGGGCTCGTAGCCGGGGCTGCTCTCTATCGGCTCGTTACCCAGATGAGTAACCAGCGTGCGGGCGATGGCTAGCGCGTGGGCATCGTCACGGGCCATATGATCAGCAACTCCAGAGTGGGCGCAGTGTACTTCGGCGCCACCCAGGGCCTCGGCGCTGATCTCCTCACCGGTGGCGGCCTTTACCAGCGGCGGGCCTGCCAGAAAGATGGTGGCCTGCTCCCTGACCATGATCGACTCGTCCGCCATGGCAGGCACGTAGGCGCCGCCTGCGGTGCAGAGCCCCATCACCACCGCCAGCTGCGGGATATTCTGGGCCGACATGCGGGCCTGGTTGTAGAAGATGCGACCAAAATGATCCCGGTCGGGGAACACCTCGTCCTGCATCGGCAAGAAGGCGCCTCCGGAATCCACCAGATAGAGGCAGGGGAGACGCAGCCGCTCGGCGATGGCCTGGGCGCGCAGGTGCTTTTTCACCGTGAGCGGGTAGTAGGTGCCGCCCTTCACGGTGGCGTCGTTCACCACCAGCATACAGAGCCTGCCCGAGACCCGGCCGATGCCGGTGATGATGCCGGCGGCGGGCACCGGCTCGTCATAGACCTGCCAGCCAGCCAGCGCCGACAGTTCGAGAAACGGGGAGCCCGGGTCCAGCAGCTGATTGATGCGCTCGCGGGGCAGCAGCTTGCCACGGGCCTGATGGCGGGCGTTGTTGGCCGCGCCGCCTCCTTGGGCGATCTCGGCAATGCGGGCATGGAGATCGTCGACCAGCCCCTGCATGGCGGCCCGATTGGCTGCATATTCCGGGCTCGCCGTGTCGAGACGGGAGTGGATACGACTCATGCGTTCTCTCCCATCAGCTCGCGACCAATCAGCCAGCGGCGAATCTCCGAGGTGCCAGCACCTATCTCGTAGAGCTTGGCGTCCCGCAGCAGACGGCCGGTGGGGTATTCGTTGATGTAGCCGTTGCCGCCGAGCAGCTGGATGGCATCGAGCGCCATCTGGGTGGCATTTTCGGCGGCAAACAGGATAGCGGCGGCGCAATCTTTACGGCTGGTGTGGCCCTGATCGCAGGCGCTCGCCACCGAATAGACCAGCGCCCGGCTGCTGGCGAGGCGGGTATACATGTCGGCGAGCTTGCCCTGTACCAGCTGGAACTCGCCGATGGCTTGACCAAACTGCTTGCGCTCACGCACATAGGGCAGCACTACATCCATACAGGCCTGCATGATGCCAAGGGGGCCCGCAGCCAGCACCACCCGCTCGTAATCGAGCCCGCTCATCAGCACCTTGACCCCGCCGTGCAGGGTGCCCAGCAGGTTTTCCTGCGGCACCCGGCAGTTGTCGAACACCAGCTCGCAGGTGCTGGAGCCGCGCATCCCCAGCTTGTCGAGCTTCTGGGCGGTAGAAAAACCGGGAGTGCCGGCTTCAACGATAAAGGCAGAAATTCCTTTGGGGCCCGCACTGGTATCTGTCTTGGCATAGATGACGAAGGTGTCGGCATCGGGACCGTTGGTGATCCACATCTTGTTGCCGTTCAGCACGAAGTGATCGCCCTCGCGCTCCGCGGTGAGGCGCATGCTGACCACATCGGAGCCTGCGCCCGGCTCGCTCATGGCCAGTGCCCCCACATGCTCGCCACTCACCAGCGGTGGCAGGTAGCGCGCTTTCTGTTCCGCCGTGCCGTGGCGGTGGATCTGGTTGATGCAGAGATTGGAGTGGGCGCCATAGGAGAGGCCGACCGAGGCGCTGGCGCGGCTTACCTGTTCCATCACCAGCACGTGGGCCAGATAGCCGAGATTCACCCCGTCATACTCCTCTGCTACCGTGATGCCGTGCAGCCCCAGTTCACCCATCCGGGGCCAGAGATCACGGGGAAAGGCGTTGCTCTGATCGATCTCGCTGGCGCGCGGGGCGATCACTTTCTGGCAGAAGGCCGCAACCTGTTCGGTCAGGGCATTCAGGGTCTCATCCATCTGCATCCATGCTCTCCTTGCGGATATGACAATCGGGTAGGAAGGTTGGTTCGACCGGCTGACTCGGCTTCAAGGCTGGCAGTGGTCGGTCCATTTTTGTACTTCACTTCTGCCATAAGTTTACGTTAGCGTAAACGTAAATCAATTGTTAATCTGTTGTGTGTCGATGGAGAGGTGGTAGTGAGAACGTCATCAGCTACCACGACAACAGCGCCATAGTGGCAGAGCCGACTGACGCAGCGTGTGGGCGCCGCGTCATAAAGCACTAACTCAGGAAAGTAAGCGCGGGGCAACAAGGGAGCGAACGACAAGATGGATTTTACCCTGACCGATGATCAACAGGCGTATGTGGAGGCGGCCGCCGCCTTTGCCGATGAGGCGCTCAAACCCCATGCCGCGCGCTGGGACAAGGAGCATGAGTTTCCGATCCCGACCATCAAGCAGGCGGCCGGGCTCGGGTTTTGCGGTCTTTATACCCCGGAGCCGTTTGGCGGATTGGGGCTGCCGCGCCTCGATGCGAGCCTCATCTTCGAGCGTCTCGCCATGGGCTGTACCTCGACTACTGCGTATCTGACCATTCACAACATGGTGAGCTGGATGCTGGGTAACTGGTTGCCCACCGAGGTTGCCAAGGAGTGGGTGCCCAAACTGGCTAGCGGCGAATTGCTGGGCTCCTATTGCCTCACCGAGCCGGGGGCGGGTTCCGATGCTGCTGCACTCAAGACCCGTGCGGTGCGCGAGGGTGACTGCTACCTCATCGAGGGGACCAAGGTCTTTATCTCGGGAGCAGGCAGCAGCGATGTGCTGGTGGTGATGGCCCGTACCGGTGGTGAAGGTGCGAAGGGGATCTCTGCCTTTATGGTGCCGGCTAATGCCCCCGGTGTGAGCTATGGCAAGGCAGAAGAGAAGATGGGCTGGAACAGCCAGCCGACCCGGGAGGTTGTCTTTAATGGGGTTCGCATTCCTGCCAGCTATCGGTTGGGCGAAGAGGGGGAAGGATTCAAGTTCGCCATGCAGGCCCTTGATGGGGGGCGCATCAATATTGCCACCTGTTCGGTGGGCACCGCCCAGCAGGCGCTGGACGATGCGCTGGCTTATGTGCAGCAGCGCCAGCAATTTGGTCACCCGATCAGCGAATTCCAGAGCGTGCAGTTTCGCCTGGCCGACATGGCGACCGAGCTGGCTGCCGCCCGTTTGCTGGTGCGTCAGGCCGCCGACAAGCTGGATCGCGGGGCTCCGGACAAGAGTGCCTGGTGTGCCATGGCCAAACGGTTTGCCACCGATGTGGGTTATCGAATCTGTGATGAGGCTCTGCAACTCTTTGGCGGCTATGGTTATATCCGCGAGTATCCGCTCGAGCGCTATCTGCGCGATACCCGGGTGCACCGCATTCTGGAGGGCACCAACGAGGTGATGCGACTCATCATCGCGCGCCGCATGCTGGCTGATCCCGGTTTGACGCTGGGCTAACCGGTGGTCGCATCAAGGGGGTGTCTACTGCCACCCGATTTGCACCATGCCGGTTTCGGCTTTGTGAGCCAGCCACAGGTTGGTGTCATTCAAGCCTGTCATCATGGCGGCAGCTTCATCGACAAGGACAATGTTATGACAAGGATCAGACTCGAATATCATGGCCACGTGGCCTATATCACTCTCGACCATCCCCCTGCCAACACCTGGACCCTCGCCAGCCTGCAGGCCTTTTTGCAGATGATGGTGGAGCTCGACAGTCGTCCCGATGTGGTGGCGCTGGTGATCCGTGGTGCGGGCGACAAATTTTTCTGCGCCGGTGCCGACCTCAATATGTTTGTCGAGGGGAATGTCGAGCTGGCCCGCGAAGTAGCCGAGGCCTTTGGCAAGGCCTTCGAGGCGCTGGCCCGTTTTCATGGCGTCAGTATCGCCGCCATCAATGGTTATGCCATGGGCGGTGGCCTGGAAGTGGCGTTGGCCTGTGATATCCGCATCGCCGAGCAGCAGGCGTTGCTGGGACTGCCGGAAGCCTCGGTGGGCTTGCTTCCCTGTGCCGGTGGCACTCAGCGCCTGACCGAGCTGGTGGGGCCGGGCTGGGCCAAGCGGATGATCCTCTGCGGTGAGAAGGTGAGTGCCTCGCTGGCCTACGAGATGGGGCTGGTGGAGGAGGTGGTGAAAACCGGTCAGGCGTGGGAGGCGGCGCACCAGATGGCCCATCTGGTGGAGCGCCAGAGCCCGAGCGCCCTGCGCGCCTGCAAAACCCTGATCAATCAGGGCCGCAGTGGTCCGCGGGATGCCGCCTTGCCCCTTGAGCGGTCGCTGTTTCTCGATCTCTTTAGCGATGCCAATCAGCGTGAAGGGGTGGCCGCCTTCTTGGAGAAACGCTTACCGCGCTGGCAATATGGCCCAACAAAATAAATCCATACGGAGCCGTTTATGAGTGAGCCGGTCAAGGTTAGCTGTTATCCCACCGAAGATGGTCATCAGATCGGGGTGTTGACCCTCGACAGCCCGGCGTCTCTCAACGCATTGAGCCTGCCGATGATCCAGATCCTGCAACAGACGCTGACCCGTTGGGAGCAGGATCCCGCCATCGTCTGTGTGCTGTTGCAGGGGGCGGGTGAGAAGGCATTTTGTGCCGGTGGCGATATCCGCTCCTTCTATTACCGCAAACAGGAGGCAAGCGGATCGGAACTGTTCGAATATGCCCGCGACTTTTTCGAGCAGGAGTACCGGCTCGACCACCACATCCACTCTTACCGCAAGCCCCTGATCTGCGTGGCGGACGGTATCTGCATGGGGGGCGGCATTGGCCTGTTTGCCGGAGCCGATTTTCGGGTGGTGACCGAAAGAAGCCTGTTCGCCATGCCGGAGGTGACCATCGGCCTCTACCCCGACGTGGGGGCAAGCTGGTTTTTAAGCCGGATGCCGGGGCGACTCGGGCTCTGGCTCGGTCTGACTGGCGCCCGCTTCAACGGGAGTGATGCCATCGGTCTTGGGCTGGCGGATCACGCCATCGCCAGTGGCGAGCACAGTGCGCTGCTGTCACACCTCGCCGTACTCGACTGGACTGGCAGTGGTGATCCCCGTGAGCAGATCGATCTGCTGCTCAGGGGATTGCACCGTGAGGTGGCGGCCCGCTTGCCAGCGCCAGTATTGCTGCCCCATCAACAGAGGATCGATGCCTTGCTGGCGGGACGCACGCTGCAAGGGGTATTGGCGCGGTTGTTCGAAGCTCAGTTCGATGAACAGGAGACGGTACTCCAGCAGGCGCAGCAGCTCTGCCGCACTGGCAGCCCCATCAGCCGCGCCATTTTGTGGCGCCAATATTGGCAGGCTCGCCGCAACTCACTGGCAGAGGTATTTGCCGAGGAGCTGACCCTCTCGGTCAACTGCGTGCTGAAGGGGGATTTTGTGGAAGGGGTACGGGCACTGCTGATCGACAAGGATAAAGATCCCCGCTGGCAACGGTTGCCACCGGAGGGGGAGTGGCTGGACGAGTTCTATCGCTGGCCGCAGGGGCGCAATCCGTTGGCCTGCAAGGAATAACAGGTTGGCAACCGGCGGACGCCGCCATCAGCAACGCAAGGAGCAAGCGGGATGACAAGGATAGGGTTTATCGGGCTCGGCAACATGGGCGGCCCCATGGCGGCCAATTTGGCCGGGGCCGGGCACACGGTGCAGGTGTTTGATCTGGTTGCCCAAAACATTGAGCGCGCCATCGCCGCTGGCTGTATCGCAGCGGGGGATGCCCGTGAGGCGGTGACCGGCTGCGAGGTGGTGATCAGCATGCTACCTGCGGGGGAGCATGTGCGCGATCTTTGGTTGTCTGAGGGGCAGGATCTGCTGGCAGCCCTGCCGGTTGGTGCACTGGTGATCGACTGCTCCACCATAGATGTCGACTCTGCCCGTCAGGTCGGGGAAGCGGCCCGCGCCCGCGGTTTGCGCTTTATTGATGCCCCTGTCTCGGGCGGTGTCGCCGGTGCGGCCGCCGGGACGCTCACCTTTATCGTTGGCGGCGATGGGGCGGATTTCGAGTCGGCGAAACCTCTGCTCGCCTGCATGGGGCAGAACCTGTTTCACGCCGGGACGCTGGGTGCCGGGCAGATCGCCAAGATGTGCAACAACATGCTGCTTGCGATCCATATGGCGGGCACTGCCGAGGCGCTGGCCCTCGGGGTGAAGGAGGGGCTGGATCCCGCCGTGCTCTCCACCATCATGGGCAAGAGCTCCGGCAACAACTGGAGTCTGGAGCGCTACAACCCCTGGCCCGGGGTGATGGAGAATGTCCCTGCCGCCCGCAACTATCAGGGGGGCTTTATGACCCGGCTGATGGTGAAAGATTTGGGATTGGCCATGGCGCTGGCCGAGCATGGCCACAGCGCTGTGCCCATGGGTGCGCTGGCCCGCAACCTGTTCAACCTGCATGCCGCTCAGGGGCAGGGGGGGCGCGATTTCTCCAGCATCGTCGAACTCTATCTGGATAAACAGGATCCCGCCTGACGGGCCACCTCTCTTCAAGGCATCTCCCTTCGACCAGCTACAAGGAGCATTGATGGATATCAAAGATAAGGTCATCGTTATTACCGGTGCCGGACGTGGCTTGGGACGGGCCATTGCGCTGGCCCTGGGCGCACAGGGGGCGACGCTGGCGCTGCTCGACATCAATCGCGCCGATCTGGAGGCGACCGCCGCCATGATTCACAGCCAGAATGGTCAGTGTGATCAAGATAGCCAGTGCGAGCTGTTTGTCTGCAATGTGGCGAGCGAAGCCGAGGTCGAGGCCGTGTTTGCTGCCATCAAGGAGCGTTTTGGAGTACTGCACGGTCTTATCAACTGCGCCGGCATTTTGCGCGATGGCATGCTGATCAAGGTGAAAGAGGGTGAGCTGGTGGAGAAGATGACGCTGGCCCAGTGGCAGAGTGTGATTGACGTCAACCTCACAGGTACCTTCCTCTGCGGTCGCGAGGGGGCGGCGCTGATGGCGCAAGAGGGGCAGGGGGGCGTCATCATCAACATCTCCTCTATCGCCCGCGCCGGCAATATTGGCCAGAGCAACTATGCCGCCAGCAAGGCGGGGGTTGCCTCGCTGGTGGTGACCTGGGCGCGGGAGTTGGCGCGCCATGGCATTCGGGTGATGGGGATTGCCCCCGGGGTGTTTGCCACCGACATGACGGCGGCGATGAAGCCGGAGGCGATGGCACGGATGCAGCAGGCCATTCCGGTCGGCACCCTTGGCGAGGCGCAACAGCTGGCCGAGACGGTGAGCTTTATTTTTGCCAACGACTATCTGTCGGGAAGGATGATAGAACTGGATGGCGGTTTGCGTTTATAGGGATTTACATAATGGGCCCCGGTGTTTCCACCGGGGCTTTTTTATGCAGATTATTTATACAGAGAGTGCCTGAATGGCGATGCATAGGAACCATGCGAGTCAGGTTGTGTTGGCAGAAAAATGAGAAATATCAATGGGTCTTGGTTAATTTGAGCCAGCTCACAGGCCATATGGGTCAGTGCTGTAAAATTGCGCGCGGTCAAGGCGGTGCATGATTGACGGGACGAGGGATTGCGGTCGGAATAGTCATGCAATATAGTTGCCGCCTTTTTCACGGGGTCAGGATTCCCAGCCCCTCCCATATTGCGCGCAGTATGAATACGGACGCTCTGCCGCCGCCTAAATAAACAGGATTGAAATGGACAAGAAACTAGGGCTGGGCGCCCTCATTTCGCTGGTGATCGGCTCCATGGTCGGCGCCGGGGTCTTCAGTCTGCCACAAAACATTGCTGCGCATGCCAGTGCCGGGGCGGTCGCCCTGGGTTGGGCCATCACCGGTCTTGGCATGATCTGTCTCGCGCTGGTCTATCAGAACCTCTCCATGCGCCGCCCCGATCTCGATGGCGGTATCTTCAGCTATGCCAAAGCCGGTTTCGGCGATTTCATCGGTTTCAACGCCGCTTGGGGTTACTGGCTCTGCCAACTGCTGGCCAACGTCTCTTACGCCATCGTGGTGTTCAGCGCCCTGAGCTACTTCTTCGATACGCCGGACAACGTCATCTTCGGTGACGGCAATACGCCGGTCGCCATCACGCTGGCCTCCATCCTGATCTGGTCGGTGCATGCGCTGGTGCTGCGCGGGGTACAGGTTGCTGCGCTGGTGAATATCGTCACCACCATCGCCAAGATGGTGCCGCTCATCGTCTTCTGTGTTGCGATCCTGCTGGCTTTCAACATGGATACCTTCACTCTGGATATCTGGGGCCAGAACAACATGGAGCTGGGCTCCGTGATGGATCAGGTCAAGTCCACCATGAAGGTGACCCTCTGGGTCTTTATCGGGATTGAAGGGGCCGTGGTGGTCTCTGCCCGTGCCCGTCATCGCAAGGATGTGGGCCGTGCCACCGTGCTGGCGCTGCTCGGCGCCCTGACACTCTATGTGATGGTGACCCTGTTCTCGCTTGGTGTCATGAGCCAGCCGCAACTGGCGGCGCTCAAGAACCCCTCGACCGCCATGATCCTCGAGGCCGTGGTCGGCCCCTGGGGCGCCTGGCTTATCAACATTGGTCTTGTGGTGTCGGTGATGGGGGCTCTGCTCAGCTGGACCGTGCTGGCCGCTGAAGTGCCCTACATCGCAGGCAAGACCGGCGTCTTCCCGGGCTGGTTTGCCAAGGAGAACAAGAACGGCTCGCCACAGGTGTCCCTCTGGTGCTCTACCTGTCTGGTGCAGATCTTCCTGATCATCATCTACTTCCAGAGCAGCACCTATCTGGCGCTGGTCAACATCGCGACCTCGGCGGCGCTGGTGCCGTATGTATTCTCTGGCGCTTATGGTCTGAAACTGGCATTGAAAGGGGAGACCTATCAGGATCAACCCCATCAGCGCAAGCGTGACCTGCTGCTGGCCCTGGTGGCGACGGTTTACGGCTGCTGGCTGGTCTACGCAGCCGGTGTGGAGTACCTGTTGCTGGTGGCGCTGCTCTACAGCCCGGGCATCTTCATCTACTGGAAGGCGCGTCAGCATCACGGTCTGCGCGGCCTTAACCGGTTGGAGCAGGGGATGACGGCGGCCCTGCTCGGCTGTGCCGTGCTGGCCTTCTACAAGGTGATGGACGGTACCATTCCACTGCACTAACCGGCACAATGAAGAGATGGCCCTCGCGCCATCTCTTTTTTTTTCATGCAGATATCCACTGTTGCCCGGCCGTGTTGGCCAGTTTTTGTTTAACACAGGAATTTTTATGCTGTTTATGGGTTACCTCCTGCTGGGCGCCTTTGCCGGTATGCTGGCGGGACTGTTCGGGATCGGCGGCGGTCTTATCATTGTCCCCGTGCTGGTCATGACCTTTCGCGCCCAGGGCATAGACCCTGAAATCATTACCCATCTGGCCCTCGGCACCTCGTTGCCCACCATGATCTTTACCGGATTCAGCTCGCTGCGGGCCCACCGGGAGGCGGGCGCCGTCGATTGGGTGATGATCCGCCGACTCGGCGCCGGCATGCTGATCGGGGGTTGGCTTGGCGGCATGACCGCCAATCTGCTCAGCACCAGCACCCTCAATATCATCATCGGTTGTTTCGCCTGGAGCATGGCGCTACAGATGGGGCTCAACCTTAAACCCACAGCGGAACGCCATATGCCGGGTCCGCTCGGCACAGGCATCGCCGGTACCATCATTGGCTGGATGTCGGCGCTGTTTGGTATTGGCGGTGGCTCGCTGACCGTCCCTTATCTGAGCTGGAACTCGGTGCCAATGCGCAATGCGGTAGCGGCCTCTGCAGCCTGCAGCATGCCCATCGCGCTGGCGGGGAGCCTCAGCTACCTCTATGCGGGTTGGGATCATGCCGATCTGCCCGAGTGGAGTGTGGGCTACATCTATCTGCCCGCCCTGCTGGGCATTGTGCTGACCAGTACCCAGTTCGCCCGCATTGGCGCCAAGCTGGCACACCGCCTGTCACCCACACGCCTCAAGCAGGCCTTTGCCCTGCTGATGCTGCTGGTAGGGGCGAAATTTATGCTGTTTAGCTGATTCATTCGACAGATTGTTGAAAAATAAGGCAAACGATCTGTTGGAGGGTAGAAAGCCGTTGCATTGAACGCCCAGTTTGCCTATTCTCCTCGCCGGTGGTCCTATTGGTCCTCTCGCATTGATAACCCGTCGACCTGGTCAGGACCGGAAGGTAGCAGCCAAGGCGGGGGACTCGAGTGCCGGGATGTGGCTGGTAGGGCCACCACTTGTTTCTGCAATTCAATAAGTTAGCTTCCTAAAGCCCTTGGTCATCCACTTTGTGTGGACGACGAGGAGCTCATCGATGAATCTCTGGCTCAGTCCCCACGGCATCTGGTATTACCGGAAAGTCACCACGCTCCCCTGTGGTCGTCGTAAAGAGATCAAAAAATCCCTGCATACCCGAGACAAGCCGACGGACCGTGCAGCTGTTGCGAAGCGGCTTGCCTGTGTGCGTTCTAAAGCTAAGCCAGTTCTGCAACCCACAAGCGAGCCAGATAACCCTCAACCTCAGCCGAATATCAAGCCTGCTGTTCCGGCGGCCAAACCGCTTGCTCCGCTGTTGTCGGTCTCGTGTGACCGCTAGCAAAAAGAGAAGGCCCTCTCCTGGGCACCGAAAGAGCTCAGCAACCAGAAGAACTACATCGGCTACTTCATCAAGGCGCTGGGTGAAATTGCACTGTGCGATGGCGAATGGATTTGCTAACGGATGGGTCAACTTACTGGTCAAGCGTGACGGGCCTTAGTCGGCTGCCATTGCCGACCACCATGGAGGCGGCGGTCAGTAACAGGGCACTGCCCATAAAGGTGGCCCTGATAGAGAGGGAATCCAGTAACCACCCCCCCACGGCAGCCCCCAACGTGATCGCCAGCTGAATAGCTGCCACCATCAGGCCTCCACCGCTCTCGGGTGAATCTGAGATGCCCTGGGTGATCCAGGCTGACCAGGCGACCGGAATGGCGGAGTTAAGGGCGCCCCAGAGGATCAGCATCAGGGCCACACTCCAGAAGTGATGCTCCACCGCCAGCAGCGCCAGGGTGATAACGCCTAGCACCAGTGGCAACCAGCGCAGCATCCGGTAAAGATGACGGCGCAGCAGCATGCTTACCGCTGTGGTGCCGACAAAACCGGCCAGCCCCAAAGCCAGCAGCAGCGCCGAGAGTTGTGGCAGGTCGACCTGGGTGCGTGTCTCCAGGAAGGGGCGAAAATAGGTAAAGGCACTGAAGGCGCCGGCAAAGGTCAGCGTCACGCCCATGATGGCAATGGCGACGTTGGGTCTGCGCATAAGGCGAAATGCGCTGTGCGGGCGTGCTTGGGAGTGCATGGAAGGCAGGCAAAGTACCATCCACAGCAGGTTGATCACTACCAACGGTACCAGCAGCCAGAACACGCCTCGCCAGCCGATCAGTCCACCCAAGTAACTGCCAATGGGGGCCGCAAAGGCGGTCGCGACCGCATTGCCGGTATACAGGATGCCCAACGCTTTGGGGACGGATTGGCTGGAGACCAACCGCATGATGGTGGCGGTTGCCAGCGCCCAAAAACCGCCGATAACGATCCCGAGCAGAGCGCGTGCCACCATCAGCACGGTAAAGTTGGGGCTTAGGGCGATCACGATTAAAGAGGTCAGCATCACGACGGCTAGCCCCATGAGCACATGACGTCGGTCCAGCCTGTGAGATAGAGGTGCGATCAGCAAACTGGTCGGGACGGCAAACAGGCCGGAGATGGCAATAGCAAGACCGGCCATGCCATTGCTGGCACCTAGATCGGTGGCGATCGGCGTCAGCAGGCTGACCGGCATAAACTCGGCGGCAATGAGCAGTGCCACACACAGGGACATGGCGGCAACCGCAGACCAGTGTTCGTTGACGACAGCGGGTGTATGTGATGATAACGATGTTACGTTCATAGCATGACCTGAAAGTGAAATATGGGCTTATTCGATTGCTTCGATCGTGATGCTGGCGGCCGAGGTTGTGGTCAGGTGGGAGAGACCCGATTCAATGCGCCCTAACTTAATCAGTCCGGTCGAATAGCCAAAGTCCCGATAGAAGATCGCCAGATTGCCCCACGGGGCGTAATAGGTGAGATCCCCCACGTTCGGGTCAATGCCTTTTGGGGCGCCCTGTGTGGTCAATTTGCGGGGCAGATAAGCAATCTTCTCGGTGTCGGCGTAATCCTCGAGGGGCAGCGCCAGGGGGAGCATGGCAAAAAATTCCCGGGTGCTGTGACTCTCTTCCAGGGTGGCCGTGATGATCTGGCCGGCTATCGTCATCTTGATGTTCATACTATCTACCTTGCTCTGAGCCTCAGTACTTGTAGCGGTTGCTGTGCAGGTCACCCCCAGCAACAGAGCCATCGCGCCAACAAACACTCCTCTGATCATTGAGCTTCTCCCTATGTGACGTGAATGGTGGCGTCGAAACCAGTGAGAAAACGCGGCGAAGAGGCCGCCGCGTTTTCGACGCTTACTTCATGTTGGTCTTGAAGAACTGCTCGAACTTGGCGAACGGGATCTTGCCAGCCTGGTTGTCATACAGGTCGACATGATTGGCGCCAGGCACAACGACCAGCTCTTTTTGCTTGCTGCCAACGGCCTTGAAGGCATCTTCGGCAAAGTAACGAGAGTGAGCCTGCTCACCGGTCACGATCAGGGTGGGAATGGATATTTCGCTTGCATAGCTCAGCAGCGGCATATTCATGAATGACAGCGGCATGGTAGTGGTCCAGGCCCCGTTGGAGTTGACAGAACGGGCATGGAAACCACGCGGTACACGGTAGTAATTAAAGAACTCCTTGAGTACCGGGTGCGGGTTTTCCGGCAGAACCTCTGGCAGGGTGCGGGCGGCAGCGGTGACATTTCCCTTGTCATCGACATAGAGGTCATGATTGCTATGGGCATAGGTGCCACTTTCCGCATCTTTCCAGCGTTGTTCATTCAGGTATGCCAGCACGGCGCGGCGATCGGCGGTGGAAAATCGATCCTTGCCATCGCCCACCCCATGCCCCATGGCCCGGCTCATGTCATACATCACGCTGGTTGCCACCGCCTTGATGCGGGTGTCGCCAGCGGCGGCATTGAGGGCCATGCCACCCCAGCCGCAAATCCCCAGTAGACCGATACGGTTGCGGTCGACCTCTTTTTGCAGGCCGAGAAAATCGACGGCGGCGCTGAAATCTTCGGTGTTGATGTCTGGCGAGGCCACATCACGCGGCTGGCCGCCACTCTCACCGGTGTAAGAGGGATCAAACGCCAGCGTGACAAAACCACGCTCAGCCAGGGTCTGGGCATAGAGGCCGCTCGACTGCTCTTTTACGGCACCAAATGGGCCGCTCAGAGCAATGGCCGCCAGCTTGGCGTCTCCCCGGTTTTTCGGCAGATAGAGGTCAGCCACCAGAGTGATGCCGTAACGGTTCTTGAAGGTGACCTTGCGATGATCGACCTTGTCGCTTTGGGTGAAGGTCTTGTCCCATTGGGTGACCATGGAGACAGGTTCAGTGGGATTGGTTGTTTGGGCATGACTCAATGTAGAGACTCCGGTTAATGCGGCGCCCAGCAGCAGGGTAGACGCGATAGCTGTCAGTTTCTTGGGGAGAACATTCATGGCAAAGTTCCTCGAAATCGGATTTCTGATGCGTGGTCCTGGTGGTGGAGGGCTGGTTTTGTGAACCACGACACACAGTCTAGTTAGAACGAATAGTGATGATTAGAGGCGGTTTTTTGATAACATTAATGCTTATTTGTTCTAAATTAAGACGTCTGACGCCACCTGACTCAGGTCGTGGCGGACAGGAACATAGGGGGTGAACAAAATGACAGGCCGCGAGAATTACAACGATCTCCACGTCTTTATGCTGGTCGCTCGGGAAGGGAGTTTTACCAAGGCCGCAGCTAGGTTGGAGCTTGCCCAGTCCGGGGTCAGCCGAACGATTCGGGATCTCGAGGCCAGGCTCGGGGTGCAGCTTCTGATGCGCACCACCCGCAGCCTCTCCTTAACCCAAGCGGGTGAGCAGTTGTACCGCACGGCGCAGGGCTGTTTTCAGTCCCTTGATGCGGGTCTGGCCACGCTCGCCCACTATCGTGATACCCCTTCAGGCACGGTACGGATCAACGCCAGCCAACATGCCATCGACAAGGTGCTGCTTCCCAAGCTGACCATCTTCAGGCAGCGTTATCCCGATATTCGGCTGGAACTCATCAGTGAAAGCCGCTTCGTGAACATCATCGATGAACGCTTTGATGCTGGCGTGCGGCTGGGTGACGAGGTGGATGAGGGGATGGTGGCCGTGCGCATTACGCCCGATCTGGAGATGGTGATGGTAGCCACACCAGATCATTTTCTTCAATACGGATTTCCCCAGGCGCCTGCCGATCTGGCGGGACATCCCTGTATCGCTTACCAATTTGCCGATGGCAGCCTCTATCAATGGGAACTGTGGCAAGAGGGGAAGGCGATTAAGCATCGACCACAGGGGCAGTGGGTCTTCTCTGACAGTTATATGGAGGCGGCTGCTGCCAAAATGGGGCTGGGACTGGCCTATGTGCCAGAGGAATTGGTGAGCGATGAACTTGAGCGCGGCATCTTAATCCAGGTATTGAAACCCTATAGTCACCGTTTGGCTGGTCTGTACCTCTATTATCCCCACCGGAATGTTTCACCCGCATTAAGAGTGGTTATTGATGCATTAAAAACATAAATATAGTCATTCACTCTGGTCTGGACGTTGTAGGGAGGGGATTACTAGATCTGTACAGATCAAAAAATCCCTGCATACCCGAGACAAGCTGACGGCCCGTGCAGCTGTTGCGAAGCGGCTTGCCTGTGTGCATTCCAGACCCAAGCCCATTCAGTTGCCTGCAGAGATCAATGTTGCCCCACATCAGCAATCAGTAGCCCGGAATCCGCGGTTTTATTGCTTGGTGACACGCATGGCTGCGTTGTATTTGAGCCGACCATGGGAAATATGTCTGTTTATCTCGCTTAGCAGCGTCTCTTTATTGATGGGCTTGGTGATATACCCGTTCATGCCATGGGAAAGATAGTATTGTTTGGATTCCGGCATCGCATCCGCCGTCAGGGCGATGATGGGGATATCTGCCCAAGGCATCTGGGAGGTGCGGATCCGGGTGGTGGCCACCAGGCCATCCATCACTGGCATCTGGACATCCATCAACACCAGATCAAATTCGGTGTGACCCAGTTTCTCCAGCGCCTCTTCTCCCTGAACGGCCAGTGTGACCTGATGACCCACGGAGTCGAGCATGGCGCCGATCACCTTGCGGTTGGTGGCATTGTCATCAACCAGCAAGATGCGATAGCTCTCCTGATCCAGCGGCTTGGACGGCAGGCAAACAATCGAGGGGGTCGTGGCTCTGGCGGGCCAGATGTAGGTAAAAGTACTGCCATGTCCCTCGCTGCTCTCTACCGAGATATCGCCGCCCATCAGGCGTGCGAGGTTACGGGATATTTCAAGTCCCAGGCCCGATCCGCCATATTGGCGGGTGATCGAGACATCCGCCTGGGCGAAACGTTGAAACAGGTTCTTTAGCTGACTTTTGCTCATGCCTATCCCGGTGTCCTGGATCGAGATGCGTATCGAGTGGCGATCCTGCTCCAACAGGGTGCTATCAACGCGAATATTGACCTCTCCCTGATGGGTGAACTTGATGGCGTTGCTCACCAGGTTGAAGAGGATCTGGCGCACCCTCAGCGGGTCGATCATCAACCACTCCGGCGTATCGGGGGCGACAGTGAGTGTCAGCTTGATCCCTTTTGCATCGCAGTTGCTCTGCATCAGGGCCCGGATATCCTCCAGCAGCTGGGGCAAGTGATGGGGGGCCAGTTGCAGCTCGATCTTGCCCTCTTCCAGCTTGGATACATCCAGAATGTCGTTGAGCAGACCGAGCAGATGGTTTGCCGATTCGCGCGCCGTCTCCAGATAGTCTCGCTCCCTCGGATCCATATCCCGGTCGGCCAGCAGTGAGAGCATGCCGAGAATGCCATTCATGGGGGTGCGAATTTCATGGCTCATGTTGGCCAAAAAGCTGCTTTTGGCTCTTGTGCCGGCCTCTGCCGCCTGATTTGCCCGCAGCAGTTTGTCATTGAGCTGCTGCATCAGTTTGTGCTGCAGAAACGAGATATTCATTTGCCGCCAGATCAGCAGGGCGAGCACAAAGAGCAGCGCAAATTGCAGGGTTGCGATGAGTGTCGTCGTGATGATCTGCTCCCTCACGCTGTCGCGACGCGCCACATCAAACAGGGTCGCCTGCTGGTTCACCTCCAGAGTCAGCTGATGGAGCTGGGGGAGCAGGGAGGCAAGCTGTTGGCGCAGCTCCTGATGGGCAAGATTGTCGAGCGGCTTGGTGGCTTCCGGGCCGAGCCAGATATCCGCCAGAGAGATGTAGGATCGAATGGCTTTGCTTGCCTGCTGGTAGATCTCTGTTTGCTGAAGCAGGCTGCGATCCTTGCTCTCCAACACCAGATCCATGCGGCTGACCAGTATATCGTATCTGAGCTGGAAGGTCGGTTGCGACTCATGGAGCAGCGAGCTTTGAAAACGCAGCGCTTCGTTATAGAGCTGGAAATAGTTCCACATCACGTTGTCTTCGCCCTGGCTCGTACTGCGCTGCAGATCCTGAAATTGCCGGTACTGGATGGTACCAATACCGGCAAAGGCAAGGAGCAGCACACAAAGCACCACAAACAAGAAACGTTGACTGGCCGCCATGGAACGCATGATGGGATCTACTCCACTTTTATCGCACTGATCTGCCAGATAGCCCGACCGTAATAGAGCTTGTTTTGCAGTTCGGGATATTGATCAAACGGATAGACAAGGAACAGCGGCCCTTTGTCGCGCACCGACAGTGGCTTGCCATTGATCGTGCGGGCGAGGATGACCCGATACTGCTCGGCATCGCTTGTCGGCACCTGTACCGAGTAGTCATTGAGCGCGGTAATGGTGAGCTGTTTGCCGGTTGCCCCGACCTTGGCCAATACATCTTGCAGCAGCGGGCCGCGAAAAGTCTTGGCTTCGTCATACCATGGGGTATGGGTTTTGATTTCGTGTACCGGCAGTTGATCCAGCATGGCGCTGTCCCACAGAGCCAGAGCCTGATGAGTGGGGCTGCTGATGGCGCCTTCAACCTTCAACACGGCGCTGTCAGGGGAGGGGGCTGCGTATGCGGTGCCGCAAAGGGCTGCCAACAGTGGTGCGATGTAAAGGCCTGCTTTCATGATCTCTCCTTCCTGGAAAATGGCGGTATGGGGGCCGGGCCAAAGGTGGCTTGTGAAGTGTGTCCAAAGGCAAGCAATAATCGGGCCCGGTCTAATGGGCTTGAATTATCAGCCATTTAGCCTGTTATCGGGCGATCTCGGCCAAGGTGAATTGCAGTTTGCAACGAGCGGGGGAAGTTACTTGCAATTTGGCAATCAAAACGAGGAGTGGGTGTCGGTGAATAAGGCGCAAAGAGTATCATTTGGAGAACAAGTGCCGTGGCACTGCCCGGCATAACATTTGCAGCGTGCTGAATGCCGTGACAGCAAATAGTCTGAGAATCGACAAGGAGCTAGCGATGGAAAGCATGACTTACACCCTTAATGATATCCAGGTAGTGGTACTGGAAAACGAGTTTGACGCGATGGCCGTCAGTGAGCTCCGCCCGTTGTTTGAAACCCTCTCGACCCACCCGGGAGATATCCTGGCCGATATCAGCGATGTTCATTTTATCGACTCGTCGGGGATCGGAGCCTTGGTATTTCTCTATAAAAGATTGATTATGAACGGGCATCAGATGGCCCTTGTCTGTGGACCCGGTCAACCTCATGACCTGCTGGAGATGTTGCATATCGACCGGGTGATCCCCTGCCATGAGAGCATCAAGGCCTATATGCGTTCACGTGGCATGATGGCCACTGCATCATGAAACGCTTTGGTATCCTGCTCTCGTCCATTCTGCTGTCGGGTTGCGCGCAGTGGCCGCCGGAGGGATATGGCGGCATGGCCGAGGCAAGACCCACCCGTATTCCGGTCAATGAGGATGAACGGCGGGTCTGGTCTCGTTATGATGAGCGTCAGAAGGAACTCGACTTGCAGCTGACGGAATTAAAGCAAGCGAGTCTGCAGGGGTGTATGCCTGCCGAGTTGAAACGACTACAATCTCAACGTATTGATATCGAACGGGATATGCACGGACGGCTCTGGTCGGATGTAGCCTGGCGTCAGACCGTGCTGGCACAATCACTACAACAAGTACGTTTGCGGCTGCAACAGACAACAGCGGATGGCTGTCGTGCTGATTGGTCAGGGCTCCCCTTACGCCAATGGGGGCAGACGTAACAGACGAAAAGGATGTCTATGAAACGGGGCGCTCTCGAAGGATTGATCTGTGTTCTCTTGCTGTTGTTCACCTGCCCGTTACTGGCCTCCACCTTGTTGGCTCCCGGTGATCGGTTGGCCATAGTGCAACCCGGTGAGCCTGCTTTTGATCAGCCTTTCCAGATCAACAAGCAGGGGGAGATTGCACTGCCTGAAGTCGGCAACCTAGTGGTGGGGGGGAAGACCCTGCAACAGGCGGATGAGCTGATCCGCACCGCCCTCAAACCTGTTTACAACAACCTCTCTCAATTGACCGTCACCTTGCTGGAGAAGCGGCTGCTGATCAGCGTGATGGGCTATGTCAAAAAACCCGGCAGTTATGATCTGGCGCCCGATGGCAACGTGCAGATGGCTCTCGATGCCGCTGGCGGTCTGGTGCCTGGTGCCCAGCTCAACAATATGCAGGTGCGGCGTGGCAGCACGGTCTCTAGCTTCGACTACAAGCGTTATCTCGATACCGGCGATGCCAGCGTGTTGCCGCCATTGCAATCCCTCGATGTGGTGTTCGTACCCGCCTCTCCGCTGATCGGCAACGTGCAAATAGATTTTGATGCGGCAACCCTGGCGGCAGGCGGGGATGGCGATACCGGCAAGGCGATCAAGGTGTTTGGCGAGGTCAACAGCCCCGGCGCCTTCAGTTTCAAGAGTGGCAACTCCATCGTGGATCTGCTGATGCGGGCAGGTGGGGTAACCCGTTTTGCCGGGGTGGAGCGGATCCGGGTGATCAATGGTGATGCCCCCGAACTGTTCGATCTCAAAGCCTATCTCGACTCCGGCAACAACAAGCTGCTGCCCAATCTGGCGCCGGGCGCCACCATCTTCGTGCCCAAGGATGAAGAGCAGATAAAACGGGGGGCACGCACTATCTACATCATGGGCGAGGTGTTCAAACCCGGCGCCTATGAGGGGCGGGAAGGGGACTCCTTCCTCGATATTCTGGCCAATGCCGGTGGCCCGACCCGCTATGCCGAGAGTCGCCAGATCCGTTTGCTGCGCACCGATGGCACGATCGAACCCATCGACTTGCAGGCCTATACCGAAGGGATGCAAAAGGCGCTGCCCCAAGTCAAACCCGGTGATGCCATCTTTGTGCCGGAAAAAACCGATATCAACGAGAAGTCCTGGTTGAAGGTGGCACCCGGGCGGGCGGTGATGGTGATGGGGGCGGTGCGGATCCCGGGCCGCTATGAATGGTCTGACGAAATGTCGCTGCTGGATCTGATCGCCCACGCCGGAGGGCCCAACGAGCGGGCCGATATCGCCAAGGTGCAGATCCTGACCGCCGAAGGGGGGCAGGCCACGCCAACCCTGTTTGATCTCGACAAGTTCCTTCATCAGGGCGGGGCGCTGGCCAGCCTGCCGAAGATCCGGGCCGGATTCACCATCATGATCCCCGAGCTGCCCACCGATCCCAGTGACAACAAGTCCCAGTGGGTGCGCCAGTCACCGGACAGTTCCATCTATATCTTCGGTCAGGTCGGAGCCCCCGGTCGCTATGCCTTCAATGAGCAGATGGGCTTTATCGACATCCTGTCGGCCGCCGATGGTCCGACTGCTGCGGCGGATCTGCGCAATGTGCGCATCGCCCATCGCAGTGGCAGCACGGCGCGGGTCAGCAAGCTCGACCTTGCCCTCTACTTTGAAACCGGCGATGAAACCTTGCTGCCCAAGGTGCTGCCCGGCGACTCCATCTACCTGCCGGAGAAGAATCGTCCCTGGCTCGATGAGCCCAAGGAGAACACCATTCGGGTGTTGGGGGCGATTGCCCGTCCCGGTCGCTACCGCTTTGACTCCTCCATGACCCTGCTGGATCTGCTGGCAGAGGCGGGAGGCCCGACCAGCAGCGCCTATATCAAGAAGATTGTGGTGATCAACATGGCTACCAGTGGTCAGGGGGATCAGGCCCGCAGCTTCGATCTCGACGGCTTTGCCAAAGAGCCCGACTTTAGCCAGTTGCCGGTGCTGCGCGCAGGGGACACCGTCTTTATCCCTGATAGCAAAAGTAGCAACTGGGCCATCTTTATGGATGGCATGCGCGACATCCTGACCACGATCTCGGTGGTGGCCCTGGTCGGGACGCTTTGATATGAGCATCCCCATTCAATATCTGGAGCTCGAATCCCTCTACGCGGCGACGGTCGCCCGGGGGATCCGCTCGCTGGCGGTCACCTCGTCGGAAGGGGGAGAGGGGGTGAGCTCCATCTGCGATGCGCTGGCAAGGCGCTCGGAAGCGGATGGGCTGCGCACCCTGCTGGTGGATCTCAACCTCTATCATCCCGGCCGCGCCACGGCGGTTGCCTGGGGGCCCAATGATGTGCCCGAGCCGGTAGCCACTGGCCGGTCGTTGTCGCTGCTCCAGGCGCCGGGCAAGGATCTGATGGCCTTTCGCAATAAGGATACCTTGCGTCAGCTGCTGGTTCGCTGGCTGGAGCATTACGATGTGGTGATCTTCGATACCTCGCCGCTCACCGCCCTCAATCGGGGCAATATTCCGGCCGATCAGGTGTGTGGGGCCTGTGAAGGGGCGCTGCTGGTGGTGCTGGCGGGGGTGACCCCGACGACCGTGGTACAAAGTGCGGTGGATAAACTGACTCGTGCCGAGGCCAATCTGATTGGCGCAGTCTATAACGACAAGCTCAACCCGGGGCTGGCCAGCGAGATCTTGCGCGAGCTCAACCGGCTGCCCAGTAACCGGGTGACCGAATGGCTCAAGCGCTGGTGCCGGCGCAGCGCCTTGCTCAATTTCCGGATCTGATCGCCCGCTGATGGAGGCCCGATATGGATGACTGGTTGCGATCTGCTCCGGCAACCCTGCAGGCGGTGCGCGAACTGCGCAACCGGCTGGCGCAGGGACTCTCCCTGTTTCAGGTCTCCCCAAAGGATCAAGCCAACTGGCTGCTCTGTTTCAGTGAGCTGGCCACCAATAGCGTCAAACACACAGCGCCTCCCGCGACCCGGCTCTGGCTCACTCTGAAAGAGGATGAAACGGGCTTGAGTCTGATACTGGAGGATGATGGCGGCCCGCAACCCGGTCTTGCCAGTGCGCCGTTACCCGATGAGCTGCAGGAGGGGGGATACGGGCTGGCGCTGGTGCACCAGCTGTTTGCCGAGGTGCACTTCTCTCGCGACGGTGAGCGCAATCGCGTGACCCTTCGCCAGCAGGGCCCAGTCAACCAACTGCCGGTGATCGCGGTGATCGATGATGACAAGGTGATGCGTGCCCTGCTCACCGCCTATCTCCATGAGCACTACCGGGTTGAAAGTTATGCCGACTCACATGCCGCCCTGCTGGCGCTTGGAAAGCAGCCCCCCGCACTGGTGCTCTCCGATATCGAGATGGAGGGGATCGATGGCTTTGGGCTGCGCCAGCAGTTGATGAAGGATCCCAAGATGAAGGGGGTGCCCTTTATCTTCCTGACCGGTCATCAGGATCAGTGGACCCAGAGTCGGGCGGGGGCGCTGGGGATCGATGACTTTCTGGTCAAACCCATCACCAAGCAGGACCTGTTGCTGGCGGTTTCGCGGGTGCTGCAACGCTCGCAGCAGCTCAAGTCGCAATGGGGCGAGCAGCTGGATCAGCGCATGACCTCGGCGCTGCGCCCGTTATTGCCTGCCACCTCCATAGGGGGATACCAGCTGGCGTTGCAAACCCGCGCGGCCACCGTGGGGGGCGGGGACTTTCTGCTGGTCAAGGATCGGGTGCTGTGGCTCGGGGATGTGATGGGCCACGATGCGGAAGCCAAGTTCTTTGCCCATGCCTATGCCGGTTATCTGCGCGGTTTGCTGACGGCGCACGATCTGGAGCGCGCCCCCGCCCGTTTGCTGACCATCTTGTCCAATGCGGTTCACAGTGATCCGCTCCTTGGGGCTACCCTGCTCACCACCCTCTGCATTGAACTCGGCAACGAGGGGCGGGTGCAGTGGGCCAGCGCGGGCCACCCTGCGCCCTGGCTGGTCGGGCCCGGCACCATCCGTCAGGTCGGCGTGACCGGCCCCTTGCCCGGTTTACGCCCGGATCCCCACTTCGTGACCAATGAGCGTCAGCTCAAGCCCGGCGAGATCCTGCTGTTCTGGACCGACGGTCTGCTCGATAGTCGTGATGCCGCAGAGCGCCAGCGCTGGGAGTCGCAGCTAAAAGAGATCTGCCTGACTTCGGGGCCCGGTCTTGAGCAACTGGCTCATCGCATTGCCCGCTGGTTTGATGAGCGCATCAATGATGCCGCCCTCGATGACATGACCCTCTTGCTGGTCGCCTGTCCCGGCGCCTGATCCTGCCCCTCTTTGCCTGACTGGCCCGCTCTATGCAGCGCCTCATTTCAGGTGGCATGGAGCCACGGGAGGAGGGCCTTATGTTACCCATGCAACAGATCTGGCTGGCCATCGATGCGCGTCAGGTCGGTGGAATTGAAGTTCACATTATCCATCTCGCCAACGATCTGCTGGCCAGGGGATTTCGCCCCACCATAGTGCTGGTGAGCAACCATGGCATGACCCCCTTTACGACCCTGCTCAAACAACAGGGCTTGCCCTACGAGGTGTGCCAAAACAGCCGCGATTTTATGCGCCGTCTGGCCCGCCAGCCGGCTTCTGTGCTGATCCATACCCACGGCTACAAGGCCGGGGTGCTGGGGCGACTGACGGCCTGGTTCACCGGCAAATCGGTGGTTTCGACCTTTCACAGTGGGGATGACGGGGAGGGTTTGCTGAAGTTTTACAGCTGGCTGGATCGCACCACAGCGCGTTTTGCGAAGTGTATTGCAGTGAGCGAGCCCATCGCTCGCAAATTGCCTGTGCCAAGCACGGTGATCAGCAACTTTGTCCCCATGCCTGCGACGCCGGCTACGGTAACTGGCAACCGGATTGCCTTTGTCGGCCGCCTCTCGCCGGAAAAGGGGCCGGAGGCATTCTGCCAGCTGGCCGCCTTCTGCCCGGATGGGGCGTTTCATCTCTACGGGGATGGCCCCATGAAAAGTGCCTTGTTGCAGCAGTATGGTGATCGCGTCCAGCTTCATGGTTTCCAGAACATGGCCAATGAGTGGCACAACATCGACCTGCTCTGCATCACCTCCCGCTTTGAAGGGTTGCCGCTGGTGGCCCTGGAGGCGATGGCTCACGGCATACCGGTTTGTACCTTTGCGGTGGGGGGCCTGGTCAATCTGATCGACCATAAATCCAATGGCTGGCTGGTGGAGCCCGGCCATGTGAGGGATATGGCGGAGCTGGTCAACTACTGGCTGCGCAGCGATGGGGTGGTGCGCAGCAAAATGAGTCAGGCGGCCCGCAACACCATAGCCCGCGGGTACAGCGTCAACAACAGAGTGACCGATATTCTGGCCGTCTACGGCGCCTGAATCACGGAGAAACCTGTCAAAACGAGTGGCCGCTGGCTACTCGTTTTTTTATGTGCCGGTGTTATGGGGAGCAGGGGGCGGATTGCTTCGGTGATCACGCAACGCTTGGGTTTCTGCGGTTGGTCAAACAGGCATCAGGCCTTTGGATGGATGGGGCCAGATGATGGCGATCAGGTCGCTGACTTCTTTGTGATCACCGCGGACGTGCCACAAAGATGCGCCATAAAAAAGGCCATTGCAGTGGCAATGGCCTGATGGGCGTTGAGATATGGTTGAGGTCGGCGCGGCGGAATTAGCGCCCCTTCTTGCCGACCATGATGGCAATCGTCTTGCCGATGATATGCATATCCTGCACCAGCCAGCGCCAGGGGTGGAGCAGGGCAACCGAGTAGGCCAGATCGAACGCCAGCTTGCTGCGCACATCATCGAGCGACTCGTCGTAACCCTGATTGACCTGTGCCAGACCGGTAATACCGGGGGCCACTTCATAGGTGCGTTCGATAAAGTACGGCACCGCATCTTCCAGCCGGTTGGCGATCCCGGGTCGCTCCGGGCGGGGGCCGATCAGCGACATCTCCCCCTTGAGCACATTGATAAACTGCGGCAGCTCATCGAGCCGGGTTTTGCGCAGAAAGTCGCCGCTGCGGGTGATCCGGCTGTCCCCTTTGCCACACCAGACCGGCCCGGTGGCCGCCTCGGCGTCGGCGCGCATGGTGCGAAACTTGATCATGAAAAAGAGCTCGGTATAGGTGGCATGGCTGCGCCCGATCCGCAGCTGACGAAAGAACACCGGCCCCGGGCTATCGAGCCGGATGGCCAGCATGATCAGCGGCCACAGTGGCAGCGTCAGCAGCAGGCCAAGAGTGGCACCGAGCAGATCCATGCTGCGTTTGACCACCAGGGTCAATCTTGGAATGGGGTGTGTCATACGGCTTTCTCCTGTGACATGAAACGTATGGGGGCGCGCAGGCAGTAGCGCAGGGTGCCCATGCCGTTGTACCAGTGTCCGAGCACCAGATAGTGGATTTTGCGAAACAGATTGGGCCAGGGGTGGACAGGGGTCAGCTGGATCAAGATGACCAGCAGATACCCCAGCAGTTGCAGCCCCAGCAACAGCTGAAACAGCAGGGATTGGGTGGCCAGCGGGATGGCGCAGAGCCACAGCAGGGTCAGGCAGAGCGGCATCAACACCCGCAGCCCCTTGCCACTGGCAAAGTTGAAGGCAATCCAGCCGAACTTGGGGTGTAGCAGGGGCAGTAACCGCAGCAGCTGCTGGGTGTTGCCGGCCCCGATCCGCTTGCGCCGTGTCGCCTCCAGCGCGGCATCCGAAATTTCCAGCTCCAGTGCGGCGCAGCGATTGTCATAGACAGCGCGATACCCCTTGGCGATGGCCTGCATCGGCAGGATGAAATCGTCGTTGATGGTATCGGCGGCCAGCGGGGTGAGGCACTCCCGGCGCATCATGTAAAAGGCCCCGTGGGCACCCAGCATGCCGCCAAGGGCCGATTCGCAGAGCTTGATCTGGCTTTGATAGTGCCAGTAACTCTCCTCGCCCTGGGAGCCCGGTTGCCAGAAGCGGTATGCTTCCCCGACCACCCCTACCTTGGGATCGGCAAAATGGGCGACCGCCAGCAGCAGGCTGTCGATGGGCAGCAGGGCCGAGACATCGGTGAGGGCTACCAGATCGCTGTGCACCCGGGTCATGGCCTCGTTGAGCACGGCGACCTTGCCGCGATTGCGGGGGTGATCAAACAGCCTGATCTGCAACTGCTGCAGGGCGGGATCTCCGAGCTGGCTTAGCGCAATGGGGTAACTGTTGTCGCTGCAGCCGTCGAAATGCACATGTACCCACAGCTTGTCGGCGGGGTAATCGAGGCTGGCGAGGTTTTGCAGCTTGGCCGCGATGGTCGCCGCCTCGTTGTAGACCGGCATCAGCAGGGTGATGGTCGGCAGCGCCTCATCGGTGGCGTCTGTTTTGAACCCTCGATCCAGAGGGCGGGGCGGATTGGCCACCTTGCGCGCCTGCCGACCACCGAATTTGAGCAGCAGGGGATAGCCGACATGGTGGTAGACCACCAGTACAGCGCACAGCCAGAACACGATCATGATCCATTCCATGGGATGCTCCTCTGGTCATCGGGTCACTTGATCAGCGGCTGTAAAGCTGCTGATAGGCCTGAGCCATCCGGCTCAAGCTGCTTTGCTGGCACACAAACTCTCGGGTGACGGCACGCAGGCTATGGCAGTGCAGCAACCCTTGTGCCAGAAGCTGGGCAAGGCGGTCGGGATCCCGCCCCGACAGGATATGGCCGCTGGCCTGACAGACGATCTCTCTGGCCGCCCCCACGTCGCTCATCACCACCGGCACCCCGCAGGCCTGCGCTTCCAGCACGCAAAGCGGCATCCCCTCCGCCAGCGAGGGGAGGCAGAAGAGATCCAGCCCCTGATAGAAGCGCGGCATGTTTTCGACCAGCCCCAGAAAATGGACCCGATGGGCGATCCCCAGTTGCTGACACTGTTGTTGCAACGCATTTTGCAAACTGCCGACCCCTGCCAACGCAAGATGCACCTCCTGCGGCAGGGCGCGGATCGCCTCCAGCAGCAAGGTATGTCCCTTGACCGACTCAAGGCGGGCGGCGCAGCCAATCAGTTTGACCCCTTGCGGCAATCCCATCTCCTGACGGGCGAGGGCGGCGGCGCCCGGGGCAAAGCGCAGCTCATCGATGCCGTTGGGGATCACGGTTGGCGACAGCTGGCCCAGCTTGGCCAGCAGCTGGTTAGCCACCGGCGTGGCATCGGCCACCAGAATGGGTTTGAAGGCGCGCAGCCCCCACTGGGCCAGCGTGCGCTGATGGGGATCATCGAGATACCAGGCATCGTGCTCGGTGTGTACCAGGGTGGGCACCTGGGCCAGCCGACTGGCGAGGCCGCCATAGAGCATGGGCCCCAGATGGTGGGTATGTACCGCGACGGGCTTGAGTTGGCGCAGCAGTCGGGTGAGCCGCCAGAGGGTCGCCAGCGACCAGCCCGCGGGCTTTTCCAGACAATGAATATTGCCCGCGAAGGGATGCAGAGCGGGCCATGCTCTTAGCACATCCCCTTTGCGCCCTTCGAGGGAGATGATATGCACCGGCTGCTCGGCGGGGCTCGCCTGAGTGAGGTTGAGCACCATGGTCTCCAGCCCGCCGGGCTGCAGGTGCTGCACGATTTGAACGATGGAGCTTCTGCGGGGATAGGGTCTGTGCGACGGGGTTGATGACAACATGGTTCGCGCTCCGGCAAGGGAAGGGGTGACACCCCGGATAGTGGGAGAATGCGAATCTTGTACCACTCTTGCGATCTGCCCACAGAGGCGATCAGCTCCTCTGGTGGCATTGCCTTTGCATCGTGCGGGGGGAGGGCTTTTCTCAGGGAGTGATGCCATGCCTGTCCAGTTCTATTACAACCTCTACATCATTCTCTTTGCCGCCTGGCGCCGTCGTTATCTGCTGGTGATCCCGGTACTGGTGATGCCGCTGGTGGGCGTGACGGTCGGCCTGCTCACCCCCAAGGAGTATGAGAGCCGCACCACCTTTATGGTGCCGCAAGATGCCAACCAGACCCCGACCCTCAAGGATCTGATCACTCAGGAGAGTCTCAAGGATCGCTTTGCGGTGCTCGAAGCCCTGTTGCGCAGTCGTTATGTGCTCGATGGAGTGGCGCGGGATCGCGGTCTGGTCAATGACGAGACCCCGCCTGCCCAGCGCGATGCCATCATGGACTGGCTCTCGAGTGCCGTCTCGCTACGGCTGATTGGCGATGAGGTGATCGAGATAAAGGTCAAAGCGGATTCGGCGGCCAACAGCGCCGGTTTGCTCGAAGCCATTTCGCGGCGCTTTTTCTTCAACCTGCTCAGCAAGGGGCGCCAGTCGGCGGAATCGTCCGAACGTTTCCTGCAAAGCCAGCTCGACAGCCGCCGCAGCGAACTGCAAGCGGCCGAGCAGCTGCTCGCCGATTTTAAACGGGAGCATGCCAGCGCCTTGCCCCAGCAGCAGAGTACCAACGTCGCCCGTCTCTATGGTTTGCAGGAGCGCTATGCCGAGAGCCTGATCACCCTGCAGCAGGCCAAGGCCCGGGTCGATCAGCTATCGCTGGGGCAGGAGAGTCAGCTGGCCCGCCAGCTGGATGAGAAGCTGCAGCTGATGCGCACCGAGCTGGTGTTGCTGCGGGCCCGCTACAGCGACGAGCACAGCAAGGTGCAGAGTTTGCGCTATCAGATTGACCAGTTGCAGCAGGAGTTTGAGCAGCTCAAATCCCAACCGGATATGGCCCGCGGGCCCGAGTGGCAGCTGGCCCAGACGCAGCTGACGGAGGCGGAGCAAAACGCCGCTGGCTTGAAGAGTCAGCTGGATGGGCTGGACAAGGTGGTCGACTCCCAGGGCGATACCGAACGCCAGCTCGCCGAGCTGGAGCGGGATCTGGCGGTTAAACGCACCCTCTATCAGGATTTGCTGCTGCGCTATGAGAAGGCCAAGGTGACCGGCGATCTGGGCAACTTCGAGCAGGGGGAGCGGATCAAGGTGATCGACAAACCCTTCGCCCCCAGCAAGCCGAGCAACTACCCGCTCTGGCTGTTTCTGCTGGCGGGCATTGTTGGCGGACTGGGGCTCGGCTGCGGTCTGGCGCTGGTGGCCGAACTGGCGGATGCCAGCCTGCGCCGCTCCGATCAACTGGCCGCCCTGGTCAAGGCGCCGGTGCTAAGCCGGATTCCCTACTGCGAGCCGGTGCCGGACTATCCATCCCATAGTGATCATGCGCTGGATGGGCAGGTATTGCCCTTATCACCGGAGCCGGGTTGATTGGCGCAACCCGCGGGCTGCCAGTCTGAATCTGGATATTTCTGAAAAGGCCTTGTGATAAGGCCTTTTTTATATCGTGCAGATGGCTGAAATGACTTTCAGTTATTCACATTATTTTTGATTGAGAAAGTAGAGGAGGCCAGTGCTTCTATTTACTGTGGTTTTATACAGTGATAAGATTGGAGTCAGACAAGAGGTGTGATGATTTCTCAAAAAACGAATTTATATTGTTAGTTGATTGACTTTAAATATATTTCATTTTGTATGACTGGGGGGCTTATATGGAAGGTGGTTATAAATGATCCCCCTGACTTTAATTTAATAACTATTAAATGCCACTGTAATACATATAAGGTCATGAGAGATATGATGAAAAAAATGTGGTATGCCTGTGCCTGCGTAACGTTTCTGGTGCTAACATTATATTTTGTACAATTTGTGATATATGAGATCCCAATGTTTTCTAACAAACAAGGTGATTGGGGCAGTTTTGGTTCATATGCAAGTGGAACTCTGGGACCTTTATTTGCATTTCTGGCTTATATTGGTATTCGTGAGCAAGTATCGCAACAACGAGACGTAATTACTGAGCAACAAAAGCAAAAAGCTTTGGATGACCATCTCAATCGTACAAAGGAAACATTTGAAAAAATATATATTCATTCATGTTCAAGTATCGCTCCTTTGGAGCGTTATTGTAAGATTTCCTTGGCAAACTTCACTAAATTTGAATTATCTAGAAAGTTAAGTGATATTGATACGTTGGTCATTATAGATGACATAATTGATGCTGGTCGTTTATTACATGGCGCGGAGTTTGTTTATAAGAACTATCTCCATCTTATTGAGCAATCAGTTGAGCATCTTGATATAGAATGTCCATTACATGAGCATAAATGGGTAGCTACAACGACTTGGCGTGGTTTTCAAAAGAATGCAATGTTTATAAATGTTTTAGCGCAAAAAGCTATCCGAGATGTTATTAATCCAAATCAAGACATGTTTAGTCATGAACAAAGTGAACTTCTCACTTATATAAGTGCATGTGAACGGTGGGAAAAAAATTGGAAACAGTTAGGATTAGGTTTTTAGGGATTAAACAAATTAATTAAGAGGGATTCGCAATTCGTGGTATTTGTGACTTGGTTCTGCTTCCGTGATTACGGCACAATGTATTAGGATTAGTGGCGGTTCGTAGCTCGTAGGTTCGATTAGCCGGTAGGTGTAATCGGACGATCTCGGTTGCATTCCCCGCCAATGTGGTAAGTACGCCACAACCGGTGACTTTGGCTGCCAGTTCGAGAGTGAGTTTCGGGGAGGAGGCGGAGAAGTGGCAAGATGGGAGAATTTTGGCGAGTTAAAGAGGCATATTACAGAAAGGCCGCGAACGTCCGATAGCGCTTTGCTAATCGAATCTACGGTCCTGTAATAACTGTTAAGCATCAACAGAAAGGAGTCTGTCTTGTTCAAGCTTTACTATTATCCAAACAATGCGAGCCTAGCTCCGCACTTTTTACTTCATCATGTTCAAGCAGACTATGAACTGTTGTTGGTTGATAAAAAATATAATGATCAAAAATCGTCTGATTACTTGAAGTTAAATCCAGCAGGTCGTATTCCAACATTGGTCGTTGATGGTCAGCCTATTTTTGAAAGTTCTGCAATCTGCACTCATATTTGTGAGTTGCATCCAGAGTATGAATTAATACCTTCTTTCGGCGACCCAAAACGCCCATTGTTTTTCCAATGGTTAGCATTTCTAAATAACACACTCCAAGCTGAGTTGATGGTTCGTTACTATCCCCATCGACATACAACTGATGAAGCATCGATACCTAGTATGGTAGCGGCGCAGGATAAGCGTATAACAGAGGCTCTATCTATCATCAACGAACAGCTAAGAGACAACGAATATTTGTTAGGCGATAAATTGTCGGCATGTGATTATTTTTTATTCATGCTTGCAGGGTGGTCTTTACCAATTAAGCGGTCACCTATGACCTTTCATCACTTAGCTTTGTACTTAAAATGTCTCAGTAACAACCCGACGGTAAGAGCAGTTTGTAAAACTGAGGGAATAGACCTGACTCCCTTTGAGTCACACTTATGACAAGCGGTTCAAGGGGGCGTTAACTAGTTTCTTATTCAGTCTCATAGAAATGTGGTAGTAACGTTATATGTGAGTTTGGACGTAATACGTAGACACCTATCAAAAGTAAAATGGTGTCTTGAATATTTCAGGCTATAACCGCAGCAAAAAATCAGGGAGCCATAGCTCCCTAATCGCGACACACGGGGTGATAAATCAGCCGATGGCGGGTGCCAGTTGCCTGTTGGCGGGCTGCAGGCGTCCTTGGTGACGGCGCTGATAGCGCCAGGCCAGCAGTAGCGGCATACCGAGCAGCAGCTGGGCGGCCAGCGGGATCTCCTCGATGGGGGCGGCCAGTGCACCTTCCGGAATAATGCCCCCCTCAATTTCGGCTGCCAGTTTGAGCTCCAGCGCATTGCCAAAGTCGGCGAAGGTGGTGGCATTGATCACAAACGCATCCTGACCTCCCGCCACGTTCTCCACATACCACTCTTGCAGCACCCCATCGGCATAGTCCTGACCTATGGTGATGCCGTTGATGGTATCGATGCCGGAGGTGAGCAGTTGATCCCGCACGGTAGAGGTATCCAGCCCGTTGTTCTGGATACCGTCACCTGACACATCCATCACCTGGCGGGCGGCGGTGTAGTTGTTGGTATCAAACTGCTGGGCACCAAAGGCCATGGCCGAACCGGGGGCCGTCATCCCCGCATAGGGGCGTACCAGGGCATCCAGGGTGGCAGCGAAGTTGTTGATGGAGGTCATATCGTAGAGGTGGAACCAGTCAGTCATCACGCTCTGCTGGGTCGAGCCGCTCCACATCACCATCTGTACCGCAATGGACCCCAGCTTGTCGCCACTGGTGTCGAGGATGGCGCTCTGTACATCCTGACTGTAAAAGGCGTCCACATAGCCCTGTAATTGCAGATTGAATTCCGATGAACTGACGCTGCCCGACACATCCATCAGCAGTTGCAGTTCGGTATCGACTTCGGTCAAGGCGTATGCGGGGGAGGTTACCAACAACATCCCCAGCAGCCCTGCCAACGGTTTGAGTTTCATTGCCCACTCCTTCTCCTTGGCGCTAGTGCCAGCAGGGGGAATGAATAAAGCGTGCCAGCTTTGTTGCATCCACTGACTTGGCTTGGTCCGGGTGAGGCCGGGCAGGCATGGAACTTGCGAGAACTTGCGACAGAGGTCAAAAGCGCTGATAACCGGCAGGAGTTGCGATGGAGATCCGTCCCTGGCAGTGGGCTCCCAACTGGCTGCTACTTGGTTTGGCCAATCAGTGGGGCATGGTGTGGCTCAATATGGGCCACTTCAACCTGCTGGTGGTGTTGCTGATTGCTATCTGGTGGCAAATTGCATCGCGGGTTGCACCGAGCTGGCGTCCGCATCCACTGGCGCTCGCCCTCTTTATCCTGCTGATCCTGATCCCCAGCGCCAGCTGCAAGGCGCTGGCCTGTCTGCTGTTGGTGGCCTCGCTATGGCGCCGTCATCAGAGTGGCGATGAGCGGGCGGTGTTGCAGATTGTGCTCGCCTTTACTGTGGCGGTGTTGTGGGGGCAGCAGGTGTTTGCCCTGCTCTCCGGCCCTGTGCTGGCGCTTGATGCCTGGGGGGTGGGCCAGTGGTTGCAACTGCTGGGCTGGGAGACTCGCCTTGATGGCAATCGCATCGAGCGGTTGGGGGGCCATGCCCTGATTGTGCTCAAGGGGTGCTCCTCGTTTTCTCAACTCTATCTGGTGGTGCTCTCCTGGCTGGTCTCCTGCTGCTGGCTGGCGCCTGAGCGCCCCCTCTACCGGCAGTGGCCCATGTTGCTGCTGGTCTGCCTGCTCTATATCGGGGCCAATCAGCTGCGGTTGGTGCTGATGAGCCTGGATCTGCGCTGGTATGGCTGGCTGCATACCGGCTCGCTGGCCCAGCTCTACCAGTGGGCCATCATGTTGCTGGTGATGACCATCCTCTTTATCCGGGGGCGTCGTGATGCATCTATCTAGGGGGTATCTGCTGCTGTTGTTGGTGGCGCTGCTCAGTGCAGCCGCCATGGGCTGGCGTTATCAGAACCGGGCAGTTAACGAGGGGGCCAAGCCCATGCTGCTGGAGCTGGTCCAGTTGGGCTGGCGCTTGCGGGTGGCTACGCCAGTATTGGGCGGCACCTATGTCAGCTATCAGCTGGCCCATCCCCGCTGTGACGGTCTGCTGCAGGCCATGCTGGTGGCGCCTGATCGGGAGGCGATGTCAGTGACGCTGGCGGGTGAAGGGATGAGTCAGGGGGTGATGTTTTTAGGCGAGCTACACCAGAGTCCGCCGCTGCTCTCGTACCGTCTTACCCAGGGTTGGCGCAAGTTGTGGGGGCTGGCCCCTTATCCCCTCTATCGGGTGGCCTTGCCGACTTCTTGCATTGACCTTATTGCGCCGCCGCTGGGGTGACTGACCCCGGTTCACCGTTTGGCAGAATGCGGATCAGCAAGGTATTGGGGGCCAGCATGGGGTCATAGCGGGGCTCCAGCTCAATGGCGCGGGAGCCCAGCAAGCGGGTGAGGGCCGTCAGCCGCACGCTCGCCATCCGCGCACTCTCCAGCATGTCGGTTTGCAGCCCGGGGCCGCTTACCAGCGCAATCCGGGCCGGATCTTTGCGTCCCAAAAATTGATGCAACTGCTGCTCCTGATCCGCTGGCAGTTGCGTCTCCGCGTTCTGGTACTGCAGTTGCAGCTGGGGCTGTTCGGCCAGCTGCTGTTCCCGCAACTGGTTGAGGATCGGCAGGGTCTCATTGACCGGCTCCTGACGTGCGCAACCGGTGAGGATCAGCAGCGGCAGCATCAGAGGCAACAGGCGGTGCAGGGCGCTGTCTTTGGCTGTGGAGCGGGGAGTCTGGTTGGCCATACGCAGTCACTTCAGGAGGATGAGTTGGCACCAGTTTGCAATGTTTTCAATCCCTTGGCCAGTTGTTCAATCTCGCGGCGCCACTGGATCCAGGCGGCAGAGGGCAGTTGCTCTGCCACCTGCCAGCGGGTCGGCAGCTGATCGCGCAGGCGCTCCAGCAGCAGGGCGGCATCCACCTGATAGCGGGCCTCCTGCTCCAGCCATGCGAGCCAGCGCAGATCTTCGATGGCTTGCTGCAACAGCAACAGATCGTGGGAGAGGCGGTGCGCCTCGCAGGCTTGCGGGCCGAGCAGCATAAAGTCGCTCTCCCGCCCGTCGGTGGGGTCATAGGGCAGGGCGGTGGGCATGCGGCCATGCCACTGCAAATAGCCCTCGGCGCCGCTTTGCCACAGATAGAACCCGGCGGCTCTCGGGGTGCCCAGATTGTAAAACCAGGGGGTGACCTTGTGCTGGCGCACCCGCGCCACATCGGCCTTGTCGGCGCCAAAGCCTGCGTTGATCAGGGCAATCTCCACCTCTGCCAGCAGACCAACCTGACCCGGATGATTGAAGTGGCCTGCGCGGATCACCGCCGGATCCCGCCGTTTCATCTCCCGCGCCAGGCTGGTAATGGCGGGCAGGGTGGCAAGATCCGGCTCATCAAACAGGCTCCATGCCAGCGGCGGCAAGCCGCTGGCGGTCAGCCCCTGTTGCCGCGCCTGCCACTGATCAAGCTGGCTGGCAGGGTCTCCCCCCCAGCGTTTGAGCGGGGTATAGGCCAGCAGGGGCGGCACAAAGCCGAGCCCGGCCGCCTCTCCCATGATCTCCTGCATCCCCGCTTCATCCTGTGGCAGGGCGGGCGAGAGGCCGCTGATCCCGAGTTTGGCGAGCCGCTCCAGATCGCAGCGACTGGCCTCGGCGATCAGCTCTTTTAACGCTTCGGGATTGGGGCTCAGCCAATTCAGATAGGGGGGCGCTTCGACATAGATGCCGACGGGCTTGCTGGCCGCGGGCAGCGTCAGCGGCAGCACCTCGATAGTCAGTGGCAGCTGCACCAGTTGCTGTTGGCTGAGCAGCTGAATATTGCCCAGATAGCGTCCCGCCGGGGCGTCTCTGGGGACGGTCATTTGCAGCACCAGACGCCGTGGCACCCCTGCCAGCAGGGTGAGCCCGGC
>NZ_CDDK01000011.1:0-348 GCF_000820225.1 Aeromonas veronii bv. veronii | reverse complement strand
CCAGCAGGGTGAGCCCGGCGACCCCCTCGACCAACTCCTGATCCGAGGGGGCCAGCAGGGTGCCGCTCGCCTGCGGGCGAACCAGATGCCACTTGCCGTAATAGGGGGTCAGCGCCAGCGGCGATCCTGCTTGTTCGGGGGGCTGGATCACCAGCAAGGGGGCCGGATCGTCGGTGGCGGTGTGGATGGCAAACTCCAGCAACAGCTGGCTGCCACGGGCGGCCAGCACCGGTTGTGCAGCCTGCTGCAACGCATCGGCCGCAGATAGCGGGGCGATCTGCAGGGTTGGGGCGACATCCGTAATCGGCGTGAGGCTCAGTTGTTGCGAAGCTGGGGCTGGGGTTGGGG
>NZ_CDDK01000010.1 GCF_000820225.1 Aeromonas veronii bv. veronii | reverse complement strand
ATCCCAGTAACGACCACCATATTCGCAAGCGAGGCTGAGATATCAGCTGCGATTGCAGAGAAAGTCCCCATTCAGATGGGGATTTTTTTTGCCCGCAATTCAGTACTCCAGCGTCTTCTGTTGCCGTTGTGGCGAGCCGAGCACTACCTCTTATAGTGCCCTCTGCCACTCTGTCACTCCGATCCTTCTTCATCCTGCTCTTCCGAGATTGCCCGACTGCACTCCTGTCCATCGTGATGCTGCTTATATGAACGCCTGTAATAAAGTGAACGCCAGCAATAAAAAGGGCAGGCCAAGGCCTGCCCGCACGGATTCGCAAAGCGTTACATGATCCCGCGGATCAGGATCCCGCTGATCAGCAGCGGCGCCACCACGCGCCAGCACCAGAGCAGCGCCAGACGCAGGGCGGGTGACAGGCCTACAGGGAGAATGGCATCACCCAAGCGCCAGCCCAGCAGCAGGGTCAGTACCAGACCAAACAGCGGCATCATCAGGTTGGAGGTGAGATAGTCGAGCAGCTCGAAGATGGTCTTGCCAAACAGGGTCAGATCGCTCCATGGGCCGAACGACAGGCTCACCGGAATGCCGGAGGCCATGATGAGCAGAGTCAGTACCCGGCAGGCACCACGGCGCGACCAGCCCCACTCCTCGGTGGTGAAGCGCACCAGATGCTCCAGCATGGAGATGGAGGAGGAGAGGGCGGCGACCAGCAGCAACAGGAAGAAGACTACCCCCAGCCCCTGACCGAGCGGTAGATGGCTGAAAACGGCGGGCATGGTCATAAAGGTGAGACCTGGCCCTGCGGTGGGATCGATGCCGGTGGAGGCCAGCGCCGGGAAGATCATCAAGCCCGCCAGCACTGAGATAAGGCTTGCCAGAGTGACCACCCAGACCCCGGAGCGCAGCACCCCTTCGCTATTGGGCAGGTAGGCGCCATAGGTAGTGTGTACCCCGAGCCCGATTGAGAGGGAGAAGAAGGCCAGTCCCAGCGCGTCCAGCACGCTCTGGCCGGTCAGCATGGAGAAGTCCGGCAGCAGCAGCTGGCGTACACCCGCCATGGAGCCCGGCATGGAGAGACCGACCCCCACCAGCAGCAACATCATGATGAAGAGCGCGGGCATCATCCAGCGCAGTGCCCGCTCAACCCCTTTCTGAATACCCCCCTGCACGAACCACCAGGTCAGGCCTGCGAAGATCAGATGGGTCAGCACCGGCCACCAGGGGTTGCTGACATAGCCGTTGAACAGGGCGGTGAGGGCGCTCCCCTCGCTCAGGTTGAGCTTGCCAGCCATCGCCAGCGCGGCGTAACCCACGGTCCAGCCGCCCACCACGCTGTAGAAGCTGTAGATAAAGAAGCCGCAGGCGATCCCCATATACCCCATCCAGCGCCAGTTCGGCCCCACCAGTTTGCGAAAAGCGCCGAGCACCCCGCGCTGGCTATGGCTGCCGAGCAGAGTTTCGCCGACCTGTACCGCTACCCCCAGGGTGAAGCTGAACAGCAGAAAAACCAGCAGAAAAGCGCCACCGCCATTGGTGGCGGTCACATAGGGAAACTTCCAGATGGCACCAAGGCCAATCGCTGTGCCTGCTGCGGCCAGCACATGACCGAGACGGGAAGACCACTGAACCTGGCTCATACAACCTCCGGGTAACACGACATCGAAGCAATACTCCTCTGTAGCAATAAACGACAGACCATAAAAAAGGCCGCCTGAGGCGACCTTTGCAATGAACATTCAGAAAAACTGTGCGTGCAAGGTCACCTCTCTTGCGAGCTAAAAAATCGACCAAACAGCACGAGGATGGCAGACATGAGGTGGCAACCTGACTAATGAATGAGGGAACAGCCTAAACCATGGAAAGAATAATTGACACATAAAATAAAAAATTTTTTATGTGTGCCGCTGTCACCACTCTGGCTATACGTAGAACTCAATGGGGGAAAACCTCGCCGGGCCGTATCTTTTCTACCTTGTGGCTATTTACTGGGCGATAATCGACGTAGCTTCTTCTGGAACTAGTGACCGCTACATGGCGCTGACGGGAACAACGATGAGACAGGATGTCGTATGAGATGGATGGTGCTGCCCTGGTTACTGATCAGCCTGAGTGTGTCGGCGCAGCCCGGATTAACCCTGCTGAGTCACGACTTACCCCCCTTTACCGAATACCGCGACGGCAAGCTCGATGGTTTCGCCATTCGTTTGATTGATGAGGTGCAGGAGGAGCTTGGCACCCGCTATCCGGTGCGGATTTACCCGCTCAAGCGGGCGCTGGCGTTGGCACGGGTCGAGCCCGGCTATGGACTGTTCGTGGTACAGCGGCTCCCGGAGCGGGAGTCCCATTTCAAATGGGTTGGCCCGCTCTTTATCAATCGGGTCTTTATCTATCAGGCGCCGGATAGTCGCCACCCTCTGACCTCGCTGGCGCAGCTGCGAGATCTGCCCAGAGTGGGGGTAGTGCTGGGTAATGCCGATGACGTGCGGCTGACCCATGAGGGCTACACCAATCTGGTGCGCTACAAGACGGTCGGGGAGGCGATAGAGCGGCTGATGCTGGGCAAGATCGATGCTTTGCCGATGGCGGAGCTGGTGATGGAGGCCACCCTCGACAAGATGGGGTTATCCCGGCGCAGCATCGTCAGCAGTGGAGTGCTGCTCCATCAGGCCGGTCTCTATATCGTCTTCTCCAAGGGAACGGATGATGCCGAGATCACCCGCTGGCAGCATGCCCTGGATGCCGTCAGAGTCGCACAGGGGCGGGCCGATGGGCCCACCCGCGAAGAGTAACCGTCACACCAGACCGCGAATCAAGATCCCGCCGATCAGCAAGGGGGCAACCCAGCGCCAGCAGTTCATCAGCAGGTGATGCCAATGGCTGGCAATCCCCTGCGGCAGCGCCTTGCGTCCCAGCTTCCAGCCCAGCAGCAGCGTCAGCATCAGGCCGAACAGCGGCATCATCAGGTTGGAGGTGACAAAGTCCAGCAGCTCGAAGATGGTTTTGCCAAACAGGGTGGCGTGTTGCAACGGGCCAAACGACAGGCTGACCGGAACACCGCTAACCATGACGAATCCAGTGATGGCGCTGCAGGCCATGCGGCGTGACCAGCCCCAGGTCTCGCACAGGAAGCACTGCAAATGTTCCAGCAGGGAGATGGCCGAGGAGAGCGCCGCAAAGACCAGCAGGGCGAAGAAGATCACCTCAAGCACCTGACCGAAGGGCAGCAGCTGAAATACTGCCGGCATGGTCATAAAGGTGAGACCGGGGCCGGAGGCCGGGTCGATACCGGTCGAGGCCAGCACCGGGAAAATCATCAAGCCCGCCAGTACCGCCACCATACTGGCCAGCAGCACCACCCAGAGGCTGGAGCGACCAACCCCTTCGCTGGTCGGCAGATAGGCGCCGTAGGTGGTGTGAATGCCCAGACCGATGGAGAGGGAGAAGAAGGCCAGCCCCATGGCATCGAGCACGCCGGACATCCCCAGCTTGCTGAAGTCGGGCATCAGGAAGTGACGTACTCCCGCCATCGCATTGGGCAGGGTGAGGCCAAAGGCGACCAGCATCAGGATCATCAGGAACAGGGCCGGCATCATCCAGCGCAGGGTACGTTCTACCCCTTTCTGGATCCCGCCTTGTACCACCATCCAGGTGAAGGCGGCAAACAGCAGGTGAGTGAGGATTGGCCAGACGTCGCCGCTGACATAGTCATTGAAGCGGGCGGTGAGGGCCGCCGCATCCCCATGGTTGAGCTGACCGGAGATGGCCATGCCGGTATAACCCAGGGTCCAACCGCCCACCACGCTGTAGAAGCAGTAGATGAGTAGGGTAGAGATCACCCCCATTACCCCAACCCAGCGCCACTGTTTGCCGAGCAGATCGGAGAAGGCTCCGACTACCCCGCGGCGACTCATGCTGCCGAGCAGGGTTTCCCCCATCAGTACCGCAACCCCCAGGGTGAAGCTGAACAGCAGAAAGACCAGCAGGAAGGCGCCGCCGCCGTTGACGGCGGTGACGTAGGGGAATTTCCAGATTGCGCCGATACCGACCGCGGAACCCGCTGCGGCGAGGATGTAGCCGAGTCGGGATGACCATTGGGACTGCTTCATAAGAACTCCAATCGAGCGCCCCTTGGCAGGGGCAGAATGGCGCTCATGTTACGGAGGTCACTGCGCAATCACTACGACGGTTATCAGGTGTAAATGCGATTTATTGGCATGATTTGCTAATTTAATTCTGTTTTTTGCCCAATCCTGCCACCAAATAAAAACCGGAGCGAGATTGCTCCGGTTTGGTCTCTGACAGCTGCTCGTCGGCGGACTAGATCACCCCGAGCTCCCGTAGCCGCTCCATCAGGTAGCTGTGGGCGGTATGGCGCTCGGAGAGCACCACATCCGGGCGCGGGTGGAGGAACAGCGGCAGGGAGATACGCGACTTGGCGGCACTGCCATCGGTCGGGTTGATGACGCGGTGAGTGGTGGAGGGGTAGTAGCCGCGAGAGGCCTCCTGCAGCATGTCACCGATGTTGATGATGAGGGTGCCAAAGTCGCACGGCACGTCCATCCATTCGCCGTCGGAACCCTTCACCTGCAGCCCTGGCTCGTTGGCGGCGGGTAGAATGGTGAGCAGGTTGATATCCTCGTGGGCGGCGGCGCGGATGGCGCCCGGCTCCTCGGTACCATCGAACGGCGGATAGTGCAGCACCCGCAGCAGGGTCTTCTGGCTCTCTTCGATCATCGAGGAGAGGGGGCAGCTGTAGTGAGCGTCGATATCGGCCGGGGTGTACTGCTCGACCCAGCCCAGCAACTCGGCGGCCAGACCGTTGGCGAGGCGGTAGTACTCCATCGCCTGCTCCTTCAGTTCTTCCGGCATCTGGCCCCAGGGGTAGATGTGGAAGTACTCCTTGATGTCTTTCTGGCTATGGCCCTTGGCCACCTCGGAGACCGAGGGCGGGAAGTAGCCATCTTGGGTCTCGCGGTTGAACAGGAAATCCTGCTTCTGCTCGCTCATGAAGAAGCGATACCAGTTGTCGTAGATGGACTGCACCAGCTCTTTCGGAATGGGGTGGTTGGTCAGCACGCCAAAGCCGGTGGTTCGCAGGGATTCGGTGAAGCGTTGGGCTGCATCGGGTGAGCGGTAATCGACGGTCAGGACTTTCATTTTTTTGTTGCGCGCCAGTTAAAAGATGGCGCAGTTTACCTTGCACCTGATAACAAGGAAAGCGGGTTGGCCGCCCCGTCCGGCACGGCGTTGAATAGTGACAAAAACATCAAATAAACCCCGCCAGACCGCACGGGAGCGCATCCCTTGTTATGGCCTTTTATCCTCTCTAGAATGCCGCTCACTATCTTTTCCGGAGTCTGTTCATGTCCCCCAAAATCCTGTTGCTGACCCTGCCGGTATTGCTGGCGGGATGCAGTGCCCTGTCAGAAGATGAGTGCCGCACCATGAGTTGGTACAACCTGGGTTATCAGGATGGATCGGAAGGCAAAACCCGTCAGGCGAGCCGCGATTACGTTTCGTCTTGCAGCGAGTATGGCCTCAAAGTGGATGAAGCCGAGTGGAAACGGGGCTACGACAAGGGGCTGGAGCTCTACTGCATTCCCGAGCTGGCTTACAGCAAGGGCAAGGAGGGGCAGGCTTATCTGGGGGTATGCCCCAATGACGCCAGATTCCTCAAACAGTATCAGCGTGGCTACGAAGAGTACAAACTGGCTGCCCGCATGCGGGAGATCAGCGACGAGCTGGAGCGTACCGAGCGTGATATCGATACGCTGGAGCGCAGCATCCGCAACGAAACCAACACGGAACAGCGCGACTACTACCGCGCCAAGCGCGATCGGGCCATTCGCCACTACGAATCCCTGCGCCGGGAGTACAACCGTCTGCGCTATCCGGATCGGGTGATCCAGTTCTCCTTCGGCGGTTAATCCCTCTCTTCATGGCCAGCCCGCGTGCTGGCCATGTTGCATCTTGTCAGCTCAGGGCAGTACCCAGCGCTGCAGCGCCAGTGCGATGCCATCTTCGTTGTGGTCGGCCGTGACCCGATGGGCATGGCTCTGGATCTGCGGGGCCGCATTGCCCATGGCCACTGCCAGCCCCACTTGCTCGAACATGCTGATGTCGTTGTTGTTGTCCCCAAACGCCACCACCTGCTCCATCGCAATCCCTTCGCTGGCGGCCCACTGGGCAAGCCGGTTGCCCTTGCTGCAACCTGGCTGTACCAGCTCCACCGCATAGGGGGCCGCCCAGTCGCGGGTAAAGGGCATCTGCTCGACCACCTCGCCCATAAAGGTGTGCAGGCGAGCCGGATCCTGATTGAACAGCTCCAGTTTCCAGACCGGGTTGTCGAGCCAGCCTGCCAGCTCCTCGACCGGATGGATGGCGATCTTGAGGTGGTCCGGCTGATTGGCCGACCAGTGGCGGATGCGGGTGACATGCTCTTCGCAGCCGATGTAGCCAATGCCCTCGCTCAGGTGGAACAGGGCGCCCATCTGCTGCGCCTCGACCGCGGCCAGCAGCTCGGTAAGCGGGGCGGCCGCCAGCGGGTCGCCGCTGAGGATCCCGTTCTGCACCGGATCATAGAGATAGGCGCCGTTGCTGCAGATGAGGGGGGTATCGAGGGCCAGCTCGTGGTGGAAGGGACGCGCCGTCATGTAGTGTCGCCCCGTGACCAGCAGCACCTTGATGCCGTGGGCGCGGGCCTGCGCCAGGGCTGCCCGGGTGGCCGACGAGATCTTGTGATCCCGGGTCAGCAGGGTGCCATCCATATCGAGCGCGATGGCCTTGTACTCACTCATAGCTCCTCCAGCATCGAACAAATCCGCAAAGAGCTTTACCGTCCCAGACCCGGCGCCCCGATGCAAGTCTTGCCCGCGGCCGAAGCACCGAACTGTGATCCCTTCGTGGCTCAGGTGCAGCTGGCCAGCTGTTGACGACGGTCGGCACGGCGGCGTAGCAGATAGAAACCGGCGGCACTGGCAAGGGAGCAGAGGGTGGCGAGATAGAAGGGCCACTCGGTACCGGCCAGCAGCACCAGACTACCGAGCAGCACCGCCAGGATCTCGCTGCCTACGGCGAGGGCGCGGTAGAGCCCCATCGCCTGCCCCTGCTGCTCCGGGTGACTGCGGTTGGAGATCGCCACCGAGGTGGCCAGCTCCCCCAGACTCATGCCGATGCCAGCGGGAACGAAGGTAAGCGCCAGCCCCCACCAGTGCACGGGCAGGATAAAGAGCAGCATGCCGGTCGCCATCACCAGATGGCCGACGATCCCGAGAGAGCTGCCGCGCCAGTGACGGGCGATGCGGGAGCCGAGCCAGGAGCCCGCCATCATGGGCAGGCTCACCAGCACCGCCGCCTGCGCCAGCTGGGCCGGATCCCAGGCCAGCCTCTCCACCAGCCAGATATTGAAGTAGGTGAAATAGAGCTGCACGGCGCCATAGCTGATCAGGGTGAGCGCGAAGTAGGGCAGCAGGGCCGGTTGCAACAACAGCTGGCGGCTGGAGAGGGTCGCTGTCTGACGGGTGGCCGCCACCGGCGGACGATAGGGGATCAACCAGTACACCAGCAGCAGGTTGAGCAGGGTCATTCCTACCGCCAGCCAGGCGGCCAGACTGTAATCCCCCGAGATCACCGCGGCGTAGCCCCCGATCATCGGCCCCACGACCCAGCCCAGATTCATGCCGATGTTGATCCAGGCGAAGCTGCGGGCCTTGTGCTCCTTGCCGGCGAGATCCGCTGCCATCGCTTGCACGATGGCGATGTTGCCGTTGCATAGCCCCTCCACAATCCGGCTGAGCAGCAGCAGGGGGAGGGAGCGCCAGGCGATACCGAGTGCCATCAGGGCATAGCCTGCCAGAACCCCCGCCAGCGAGAGCAACAGCAGTGGCTTGCGGCCATAGCGGTCGGAGAGGCGACCGAGCCAGGGACTGCCCACCAGCTGGAACAGGGGATAGAGCCCCATGATGACCCCCAGCCACACCTTGCGGCTCCAGTCGGAGGCATCCGGCGTCAGCATCCCCTGCGCCGGATCCAGCAGCAAAGGTGCCAACACCGGGGAGGGGAGACTGAAACCTGCAACTGCCAGCGTGACCGTCATGACCAGCACCCAGAGGGGATTTTTGTGCTCGTGTTTCTCCATGCTGCACCCATTAAGTAAAGTTATTGGTTTATTTATGCTGGTTCATAGACTGGATTAAGTAAAGTGAATTATTGATTTAATAAAGGGCGCTCCCCATAATGAGATCATGAACGCAAGCACCGACAAGATCCTGTTTCTGCTCAAGAGCCATGGCCCGCAGAGCGCCGCCGCGCTGGGGGAGCAGTTGCAGATGACCTCCATGGGCGCCCGCCAGCACCTGCTCGCACTGGAGCAGGAGGGGTGGGTCACATTCAGCGACGAGGCGCGCGGGCGCGGTCGTCCCGTGCGGCTGTGGCAGCTCACCGAGCAGGCCTGGCAGCGCTTCCCCGATAGCCATAGCGACCTGACCGTGCAGTTGATCGACAACGTGCGTGAGCTGTTTGGCGAGGAGGGGATGGAAGGGCTGATCCAGCAGCGGGAGCTGCAGATGCTTGCTCGCTATCAGGAGGCGCTGGGGTCCCATGGCCTCTCTGGCCGGTTGGCGGCGCTCAAGGAGCTGCGCAGCCGCGAGGGCTATATGGCGGAGATCCGCCGCGAAGAGGATGGCAGCTGGCTGCTGTGGGAGAGCCACTGTCCCATCTGTGCGGCGGCGCGCACCTGCCGCGGTTTCTGTCGCAGCGAACTGGCGCTGTTTCGCCAGCTGCTGGCGCCGGCGACGGTGGAGCGGGAGCAATATCTGCTGGAGGGGGCGCATCGCTGCCTCTATCGCATCACGCCGCCCGCGCTCTGATTTCGTCAAACGCCCAAAAACAACAAAGCAGGCGCCGGGATGCCTGCTTTGTTGCCTTCGGGGAGGGGGTTCTCTCGTTCCAGCCCGTCGTTTCCCGATAAGGTAAGACGGCTGATGGGGCTCTTGACCCGGTAAGGTCCTTCACCGCAGAGACCCGGTCAGGTATCTGCTTTGCCACCGGAAGATGTAACCATAGTATCCCTCCCGTACCGGTGAGTGGTTGCAAAGTAACCACTTATTTCGGTTGTTTTTGCAATAGTTCACCCTTAATCTAGGAAAAGTGGATTAGTCATTGCAACGAGGAAGGGTAAATGCTGAAACTTGATCGCATAGACAGACATATTCTCGAGCTGATGCAGGAGAATGGCCGCATCAGCAATCTGGAACTGGCCGAGCTGGTCGGGCTCTCGCCGTCCCCCTGCTCCCGCCGGGTCAAGGCGCTGGAGGATGCCGGTCTCATCGACACCCACGTTACTCTGCTCAACGCCCGCCAGCTTGGCCTCACCCTCACCGCCTACATTCACATTTCCATGGACAGACACACGCCCGAGCGGTTCGAAAACTTCGATCGCGCCATCAGCGAACTGCCCGAAGTGCTGGAGTGTGACCTCATCACCGGCAACGATGCCGACTACCAGCTCAAGGTGGTGGTGCGCGACATGGAGCACTACCAGCACTTCCTGCTGGACAAGCTGACCCATATTCCGGGGGTGACCGGGGTGCGCTCCAGCTTCGTGCTGCGCCGCATCAAGCACAAGACGGCGCTGCCGCTCAACCATCTGGGGTGAGCCCGCGCAAACCGCTCATAGAAACAGAAAGAGGAGGCCAGTGGCCTCCTCTTTTGCTATTCGCTCTTGGTTATTCGGTAGTGGTTATCGGTCTGGATTAGCTGTCGCGGTGACGGGGAATGGCGACTGCCGTGGTCAGGCGCTGACCTGGCTGATGTCTTCCACCTGCAGCAGCCAGCCGCTCTGCTCCTGCTGCGGTTCGCCGCTGACTCGCAGCCGCTCGCCGGTCGGCACCCACTGCCCCTCGGGCAGGGAGACCAGCAGGCTCTCGCTGCCGTTGTCGAACAGCCAGCGATCTTCGCCAAGCGATTCAATCAGATAACCTTCCATCTCCACTCTGGACTCGGCTTGCCAGGATGGCGCAACGGAATCACGGCTCTCGATGAAATCCCCCTGAACACCAAAACTGGCTAGCCCCCACAGAATGGAGAGCCCGACGATGGATGTTTGCATCTTGTCTCTCCTCTTTTGGAACTGTAGGGCCAGTATGGGAACAGAAAACTGAGCGCACCATGAACAAGGTGGCAAAGTGCTGGCGAGATCGCGAAAAAATCCGGCCAATTGGCCGGCAGTGTCATTTTATGGTGCCTGGATCACACTATTTGGCGGCTTCTTCTGCCATCCGTTCAGCTCTTGGCTTATTCGTCCACATGGCTACCCCGCGATGATCCCCACAGATCCCCTCTGCCACCACGGCGCGAACCCGGGTGCCATCTTTGCAAATGGCCTGCCAGGCGTCGGCATCATCGATGGCGAGCGAGTTGGGGGGCTGCGTGGTTTGGCAAGCCGTGAGCAGCAGGGCGCACAGGGGGAGCAATTTTTTCATGGCAGACTCCTCGGGGTAATGGGGGACTGAGAGGATTGGGATGACCTCTCCATCCGGGCTTCACTCCCCAGCATCAGTGATAACCGGTTAAGGGGCAAGGGGAGGAGCCACCGACAGGCACAGGTGCCGTGCAGCCGGGACTTGCCCTGTGCCCTCCTTGGGCCTAAGGTGGGGCCGTTTTACTGCCTTATTGAAGGAGCGTTTTCATGTCCACTCTCTATCCCCGCGTCGGGGTCGGCGTCATCCTGACCAACGCCCAAGGCCAGGTGCTGCTTGGCAAACGCAAAGGGAGCCATGCCCCCTACTGGTCGATCCCGGGTGGTCATCTGGAGTTGGGGGAGAGCTTCGAGTCGGCGGCGATCCGCGAGGTGGCCGAGGAGACGGGACTTGAGATCCATGGGCCCGAGGTGGTGGCGGTGACCAACAATCTGGAGACCTGGCGCGAGAGCGGGCTGCACTATATCTCGGTGACGCTGCACGCCCGGGCCGATGGTGAGCCGCAACTGCTGGAGCCGGAGAAGTGCGAAGGCTGGGTCTGGTGCGATCCGCGCGAGTTGCCCGAGCCCCATTTCGACGCCAGCCGTCAGTCCATCACCTGCTGGCTGGCGGGACGCTGCTATCTGCCGGGTGATATGCCCATGGTGTCGGCCGAATCAGTCTGATTGTCATAAAACGATCATCGCGCTGTCATAATATCCCCTCTCCATCGGGAGGAGAGGGATGAGGGGGAAGATCGTGGGGCAGGTATTTATTCAGTTTTTATGGCTGGGATGCATCAGTTTTGGCGGCCCGGCCGCTCATATCGGCTATTTCCAGCGCACCTTCGTCCAGCGGCTCGGTTGGCTGACACAGGCCGAATTTGCCCGCTTGCTGGCGCTGTGCCAACTGCTGCCGGGGCCCGCCTCCAGCCAGCTTGGTTTCGCTATCGGTCGTCATCGCGCCGGTCTGGGCGGGGCGCTCTCAGCTTTTCTTGGTTTCACGCTGCCCTCATTTCTGCTGCTACTGGCGGCCGCGGTCGGCATCGGCCAGCTGGGCAGCAATCTGTGGCTTGATGCGGCGCTGCATGGCCTCAAGCTGCTGGCGCTCATCGTGGTGGCCGATGCGGTGCTCACCATGAGTCGTCAGTTCTGTGCCACGGGAATGACCCAAGGGATTATGGTGGTGACCGCTGCTGCACTCTGGTGGCAGCCCGGTCTGCTGACTCAACTATTGATGCTGGCGGGAGCGGCGTTGATCTGCGCCCGCAGCCAGCGCGGGGCGGGTAGTGTGCCAGCCTCCGCCGAGCTGCCTGCTGCCGCCAGCAGTCAGCCCCATTGGCCGACCCTGCTGCTGTTTGGCATCCTTTTTATCGGTCTGCCGCTGCTCGGTAGCCCGATTGGCCAGCTGGTTGCCGACTTCTATCGCGCCGGTAGTCTGGTGTTTGGCGGTGGCCATGTGGTGCTGCCGCTGCTGCAAGAGAGCGTGGGCCACACTCTCAACGCGCAACAGTTTCTGACCGGTTACAGCCTGGCCCAGTTGGTGCCGGGCCCCATGTTTACCCTTGCCACCTATCTTGGCGCCCAGCTGCAGCCCGAGATGCCGATGATCGGAGCCTTGTCGGCGACCCTGGCGCTCTTTGCACCCGGTTTTCTGCTGCTCTGGGCGGTGGGCCCCTGCTGGCAACAGTGGCTGGCCAGTCCCCGTCTGGCGGGGGCTGTCACCGGCATCAATGCTGCCGTGGTGGGGCTCTTGCTGGCCGCGCTCTACCAGCCGGTGTGGCAGAGCGCCGTGCTGGCGCCGACCGATCTGGCGCTGGCGGCCATCGGCTTTTATCTGCTGCGGGTGTTGAAGTTGCCGGTGCCGGCCATCGCGGCCCTGTTGGTGATGGCTGCTATCCTGCTGGCGTGAACGCGGTGAAATCCCGATAAAAAACGGCGCCTCCGTGATGGAGGCGCCGTTTTTATTGCAATGGGTCAGCCGCTTAAGCGTCGGGATCGAAATCCAGACTCAGGCTGTTGACGCAGTAGCGCTGGCCGGTCTCGGTCGGTCCATCGGGGAAGACGTGACCGAGGTGAGAGCCGCACTGGCGGCAGGTGATCTCCACCCTCTTCATACCGTGGCTGTTGTCCTCGGTGTACTCCACCGTCCCCTCGATGGCCTTGTCGAACGAGGGCCAGCCGCAGCCGGAATCAAACTTGGCTCCTGAGTGAAACAGCACGCTCTTGCAGCAGACACAGAGGTAGTCGCCGCTCTTGCGATTGTGGAGCAGGGCGCCGCTGTAGGGGCGCTCGGTGCCCTTCTCCCAGCAGACGTGAAACTGCTCGGGGGTCAGTTTGCTGCGCCACTGTTCCGGATTGTTACTGCTCATACCGACTCCTTGCCATCCATACCGGAGCCCAGCATAGCGGCTCTGTAAAGCTGACTCCAGCATGCCTCTTATGCTTTGCCTGTATCTGTGATCGAGGTGGCAACCATCTCCTCACCGGATGCAGGGAGAATTTCCTGCTGCGGTGGTTGGGCATCCTCCGCCGTGCTGGCCAGCGCCACCCGCTCCAGCAGTTTGAGGGAGTGGGCCCGGCCGACTGCCACCTGCCGTTTGATGTCATCGGGCAGAAAGGGCAGCCCATCGTTGGTGGCAGTGTCGATGGTCTGGATCCACTCCAGCCCTTCTCCCGGAGGCGGCAGGCGGAACTGGATGTCGTAATCGCTGGCATTGAACAGCACGTACCAGCGCTCGCCGACACAGTTGATCATGCCGATATCCATGGCGAACGCCTGCCCCATGGGGGCGTGCCAATCCTGATCGGTGAGCTGGTGGCCGTCCGGGTGATACCAGTTGACCTGATGGCAGCTGGACGGGGTGCCATTCCAGCTGTCGTCGCTTAGTTGCAGGTTGGAGAAGACGCAGGACTCCGCCCGCAGCGCCATCATCTGCTGGGTGAAGGCGAACAGCCGCTCATCCTCCGGTCGCCACTGCCAGTTGACCCAGCTGATCTGGTTGTCCTGACAGTAGGCGTTGTTGTTACCAAGCTGGCTGCGTCCCATCTCGTCCCCGGCGAGGAAGTGGGGAGTACCTTGGGAGAGCAGCAGGGTGGCAATCAGATTGCGCTTCTGCTGCTGGCGCAGGCTGTTGACCCGCGGATCCAGGGTCGGCCCCTCTACCCCGTGGTTATAGGAGAGGTTGTTGCCGTGGCCATCGCGATTGTCTTCACCGTTGGCCTGATTGTGGCGCTGGTTGTAGGAGACCAGATCCTCCAGGGTGAAACCGTCGTGATAGCAGAGGTAGTTGACGCTGGTGTGGGGGGAGCGCCAGTTCTTCGGGAAAATATCCCGCGAGCCTACCAAGCGGGTGGCAAAGTCCCCCATCTTGCCCGCATCACCGCGCCAGAAGGCGCGCACCGTGTCGCGGTAGCGGTCGTTGATCTCCTGCCACTGGCTCGGGAATTGACCCAGCCGGTAGCCGAAGGGGCCGATGTCCCAGGGTTCGGCGATGAGCTTGACCTGTGACAGCACTGGGTCGGCCATCACGGCCTTGAAGAAGGCGCCCATGGGCTCGAACTCCCCCGCTTCCCGCGCCAGCGTCACCGCCAGATCGAAACGGAAGCCATCCACCTGCATCTCGGTGACCCAGTAACGCAGAGCATCGAGCACCAGCCGCAGGGTGTTGGGGTGATCCAGATTGACGCTGTTGCCACAACCGGTCACGTTGGCGTGACGGGTGTAGTCCGGGCCGTGGGGGCCCGCTTCGAAGGCGTAGTAACCGGCGTTGTCAAAGCCCTTGAACGAGAGGGTAGGGCCATCGAAGCCAGAGGCGGCAGTGTGGTTGTAGACCACATCCAGGATCACCTCGAGCCCGGCCCGGTGCAGCTCGCGCACCATGGTCTTGAACTCGGTCACCGCCTCGTCGGCTCGGGTGCTGTAGCGCGGCTCCGGGGCGAAGAAGGCGATGGGGTTGTAGCCCCAGTAGTTGGTCAGTCCCAGCTGCTCCAGTCGCGGTTCCGACATGAAGGCGGCCACCGGCATCAGCTGCACCGAGGTGATGCCGAGGCTCTTCATATGCTCGATAACCAGCGGATGACTGATGCCAAGGTAGGTGCCCTGCAGCGCTTTGGGGATCCCCGGGTGCTGCTTGGTAAAGCCCTTGACGTGGGTCTCGTAGATAATGGTGCGGGCCGGGCTGATCCCGGGTTTGCCAACCCCTTGCCAGTCAAAGCTGTCATCCACTACCACCGACTTGGCAATCATACCGGCGCTGTCACCCTGATAGAGGGCTTCATCCCAGTAGGTGGGACGACTGAGCGCCCTGGCGTAGGGGTCAATCAGCAGTTTTTGCGGATCGAACAGCATCCCCTCCTGCGGGGTGCCATAGACCCGATAGCCGTAGCGCTGACCGGCCTTTACACCGCGCACGTAGCCAAAGCGATACTGGCCACGGCGGCCGGGCAACTCCAGCCGCATCAGCTCCTGCTCCTGCTCGTCGTACAGGCAGATTTCCACCTTGTCCGACTGGGGGGCCCAGACGCAGAAGTGGCAACCGTTCTCGTCAAGGCGGGCCCCCAGCGGGTGGCCCACCCCTTTTTCCATTACAAGCATCAAGACTCCTGTTTGATAAACAAGGTCGCCAGCGGCGGCAGATCCAGCACTATGCTGTGTGCCATCCCCTGCCAGGGGGTCGGCTCGGCAGCGAACACCAGACCTACATCATAGTTACTGCCCCAGTAATACTCGCTGTCGGTGTTGAGCACCACCCGATAGTGGCCCGCCGCAGGGACGCCGATCCGATATTCGAGACGGGGCACCGGGGTGAAGTTGCAAGCCACCACAATAGCCTGCTTGCCCTCTTTGTCCGCCCGCAGCCAGGCAAAGATGCTGTTGTCGGCATCGTTGTGATCCAGCCAGCGGAAGCCGGTCTGCTCATAATCGGCCTGATACAAGGCAGGCTCATGACGGTAGAGGTGATTGAGATCGTGGATCAGCCGCTGCTGACCGGCATGCTTGGGATATTGCAGCAGATGCCATGGCAGCTGGGCGTCGTGGTTCCACTCGTTGCTCTGAGCGATTTCGGTGCCCATGAAATTGAGCTTCTTGCCCGGGTGGGCGTACATGAAGCCCATGTAGGCGCGCAGGTTGGCAGCCTGCTGCCACTCGTCGCCCGGCATCTTGTAGAGCATGGAGTGTTTGCCGTGCACCACCTCGTCGTGGGAGAGCGACAGGATGAAGTTCTCGTCATAGTGGTAAACCATGGAGAAGGTCATGTCGTTGTGGTGGTAGCGACGGTGGATCGGTTCTTTCTGCATATAGGTGAGGGTGTCGTGCATCCAGCCCATATTCCACTTGAAGCCAAAGCCGAGGCCGCCGAGGAAGGTGGGGCGGGAGACACCGGCAAAGGCGGTGGACTCTTCGGCTATGGTCATGGCGTGGGGATACTTGCCGTAGACCTCCTCGTTGGTCCACTTGAGCAGGCTGATCGCCTCGTAGTTGTGGTTGCCGCCATCGACGTTCGGTACCCACTCACCGGCGTTGCGGGAGTAATCCAGATAGAGCATGGAGGCGACCGCATCCACCCGCAGGCCGTCGATATGGAACTTGTCGAGCCAGAACAGGGCGCTCGCCACCAGGAACTGGCGCACTGTGTCGCGGCCGAAGTCGTAGATGTAGGAGTTCCAGTCCGGGTGCCAGCCACGGCGCGGATCTTCATATTCGTAGAGCGGGGTGCCATCGAAGCGGGCCAGGCCGTGGGCATCGGACGGGAAGTGGGCGGGCACCCAGTCCAGAATGATGCCGATCCCGGCCTGGTGGCACTGGTCGACGAAGTATTTGAAATCATCTGCGGTGCCGTAGCGGCTGGTGGGGGAGAACATGCCCACCGGCTGGTAGCCCCAGGAGCCGCTGAAGGGGTGCTCGGAGACCGGCAGCAGCTCGATGTGGGTGTACTCCATCTCCTTGACGTAGGCGACCAGCTCCACCGCCAGCTCGCGCCAGCTCAGGCTGTCGCCGTTGGGGTGGCGCTTCCAGGAGCCGACGTGCAGCTCATAGATGGAGAGCGGTTGCTCACGCTTGTCGTTGTGCTGGCTGGCAATCCACTCGGCATCCTGCCACTGATACTGGGCGTGGTCATAGACCACGGAGGCGAACGACGGATACTGCTCGCAGTAAAAGCCGACCGGATCGCTCTTGTGGGGCAGCCGGTTGCCCATGGGGTCCTTGAGCTCGAACTTGTAGCGATCCCCGACTTTGAGGCCCGGCACAAACAGCACCCAGTGACCGCACAGGCTGCGCTGCATCGGGTGGCGGCGGCCATCCCAGAAGTTGAAATCGCCGATGAGGCTCACGGCGGTGGCGCTCGGCGCATAGACCGCAAAACGCACCCCTTCCACCTGTTGGCCAAGGTGCTCCACGGTGCGCAGCTGGGCGCCAAGGGTGTGATAGAGGTTTTCCGGCTGGGCGGTCAGTTCGGCCAGGCCTGCCCAAGCGGCATCCTGAAACTGATAGGGGTCGATGACCTCGGTGGTGGCATCTTGGTAGCTGGCGATCAGCTGATAGGGGAAGGAGTTTTTGCGGCGGGTGAAAACAGTTTCAAAAAGACCCGATTCATCGGTGGGCGCCAGGGTGGCAACGACTTTGCCCGACTTGAGATCCTTGACGCGGACTTCGAGGGCATCAGGCAACCAGGCGGTCAGTTTGAGGCCGGGCCCATCCGGATTGGCCTGCAGGCCTAAGTGAGAGAAGGGATCGGAACAGCGGGCAGCAACCAAACGTTCAACGAGCATCGAGATTTCCTTTCATGACAGAGCATCCACTCCGGCCGAAGCCGGAGTGGATTTAGGTGAGAGCGCTGTGGGAGACAGCGTCTCAACGACTGGCCTCATCACGGGCTTGGCTCATCTTGCCAGCCAGTGCCTTGAGTGCCTCATTGGCAAAAATATCTTCCAGATCAGCGGAAAGCTTGCGGCGCCAGTTGGGGTATTCGTAACTGGTGCCCGGTACGTTGACCGGCTTGTCCATCTCCAGCCAATCTTCCAGCTGGGTACTGAACAGGGCGCAGCTGCCGCGGGACATGTGGATCTGCAGACCGTGGTTGAGTTCGGTGTTCATGCCGACCCAGTTCACGTCATGACTGATGTTGTCAGAGATGACCTTGTGGGCATGCAGGCTGTCGAGGATCCGCTGTTTGGCCTGGTGACGATCAGCATACAGAGTCTTCAATACATCTTCATCCGGATACAGACCCAGTTGACGGCCGAGCGCCAGATCGTCGCAATGCCAGAAGCCCTTGAGGGTCGGCATGTCGTGGGTGGTCAGGGCCGACATCGCCTGCTCGGTGTAGTGTGCCGGGGAGATAAAGCCGCCATCTTCCTTGGAGCGCTCGAAAAAGAACACCTTGTAGGAGTGGACGCCGTTCTCTTTCAGAGTCACGTCGATCCCCTCCGGCACGGTGCCCAGATCCTCGCCGATCAGCAGGCACTGATTGCGGTGGGATTCGAGGGCCAGAATGCCCAGCAGGTCGTTGACCGGATAGTAGATGTAGGCGCCCTTGGCTGCGGACGCTCCGGGCGGTACCCACCACAGGCGCAGCAAGGCCATCACGTGGTCGATACGCAGTGCGCCACAGGAGCGCATGTTGGCACGGAACAAGTCCACCATCGGCTGATAGGCCGCTTCAAACAGCTTGTTCGGGTTCATCGGGGGCAGGCCCCAGTTCTGACCAAGCGGGCCGAGAATATCGGGCGGCGCACCGACCGAGGCTTTCGGGCAGTAGAGATCCTGATTGGCCCAGATCTCGGTGGAGCCTTCGGAGACGCCCACTGCCAGATCCCGGTAGATCCCCATCACCATGCCGGCAGCCTTGGCACGGGCATCGGCTTGCGCCAGCTGCTCGTCGGCCAGGAACTGCAGATAGAGGTAGAAGTTGACATCTTGCGGGTGCGCGGCCATCCAGGCGGCAACGGCAGGGTTGTGGTAATCGCGCAGCTCCTGCGGCCATACCGGCCAGCCCCAGGCATTTTCGCCTTTGGCATAGAAGTGGGCCTGCAGGGCATCGAATGCTGCCTGCTGTTGCAGGCTGTCGCCACCGGCGGCCACGAAGGCATCAAAGGCGGCCTGACGCTCGGCGCTCAGGGTGGCTTCATTGAACACCTGACGCAGCATGCCGAGTTTGGTCTGGAGCACGCCGGTGTAATCGACATTCTCTTTGGCACGCAGATCGGCCAGATGTTGCTGGAAGGCAGGGCTCGCCACTTCCGCTTTCAGGCGATCGCTCTGCCGGAATTCGGGCACCGCTTCCACATTGATATAGGCCACGTTGAGCCAGCGACGGGAAGAGGGGCTGTATGGACTGGCGCTCTCCGGATTGGCCGGATAGAGGGCGTGGATAGGGTTGAGGCCGACGAAGTGGGCACCCCAGGCGGCGGCTTTTTCGACCAGCTGGCCCAGATCGCTGAAATCACCGATACCCCAGTTGTGGCGGCTGCGCAGGCAGTAGAGCTGCACGCTCGGGCCCCATACCTTGCGGCCATTGGCAATTGGCGCCTGCTTGTAGCAGGCCTTGGGGGCGACGATGAGGCGCATGGTGGCCAGCGGCTCGTCATTGCCCTCTTCCAGCAGCACCAGCTGGTGATAACCCAGCTCCGGGGCCATATCCAGCGTGACGCGATAGGCCTGGCACTCCATCTCTTCAAATTCGGCCACGCCAACCAGCTCGCCCTCGATGGGAGTGAATTGACCGGACAGCACAGCACCCTGCTCCTGCTGGAGCTGCCAGGTGAGGGCATCGTTGACGAATTCGATGGGGAGACGGACTTCGAGCGTGACGGCGTCGCCGGTGCGAACCACCATCACAGGATCCAGCGCCCGCAGCCAGTGCTGGCGATGCTCCTCTTCCAGCTGCTGCACCAGTGCTTCCTCGTCATCGACGCGGTAGCCCATGGCGCCCAGCATGGCGGCCTTGCTCTCTTCGGATACCTGGGCCGGGTGGCCCCAAGCATCGACATACTCGCTGGCGATACCTTTTGCGGCAGCCAGCTGTTCAATCAGGGTGGTCATAGTTTGAGAATTCCCGCTGTGGATTCTATCTATACTATTTTGTTTGATTTTTATGGGGTGGTACTTGAACAGTGGCTCTTTGGCCATGCTAAACCGCGCACATTTTTACATATCTCTGTGAATGGTTGTGTGACCGAGTAGGCACTATTGTTGATATCTGCGCGATGCCACGATCTGGCACTTTTTTCGTCAAAACGTGGTAATCAGTTACATAAACAGAAAATTAATTTCACAGTTTTTCATGATATAGCGCAATTTCAGACAGAATGTTGGTTGACTCACCGGAGAGTTCTAGTAAATTTACAAGCGGAATTTTCTTTGACTACTGAACAGTTAGGTAACTAAATATGACTATCAAAGTAGGTATTAACGGTTTTGGCCGTATCGGTCGTTTCGTATTCCGTCTGGCTTGCGAGCGTGCAGACATCGAAGTTGTTGGTATCAACGACCTGATCGATGTTGACTACATGGCTTACATGCTGAAGTACGATTCAACTCACGGTCGTTTCAACGGTACCGTTGAAGTTAAAGACGGCAACCTGGTTGTAAACGGCAAAACCGTACGTGTTACCGCTGAGCGTGACCCGGCCAACCTGAAGTGGGGCGAAATCGGTGTTGACGTTGTTGCTGAAGCTACCGGTCTGTTCCTGACCGACGAGACTGCTCGTAAGCACATCGCTGCTGGTGCCAAGAAAGTTGTTCTGACTGGCCCGTCCAAAGACGCTACCCCAATGTTCGTAATGGGTGTTAACGACTCTACCTACGCTGGCCAGGACATCGTTTCCAACGCTTCCTGCACCACCAACTGCCTGGCACCGATCGCCAAGGTTCTGAACGATACCTTCGGTATCGAGTCTGGCCTGATGACCACCGTTCACGCTACCACTGCTACCCAGAAGACCGTTGATGGTCCGTCTGCCAAAGACTGGCGCGGTGGCCGCGGTGCGGCTCAGAACATCATCCCGTCCTCTACCGGTGCAGCCAAAGCTGTTGGCGTAGTTATCCCGGAACTGAAAGGCCTGCTGACCGGTATGGCTTTCCGTGTTCCGACTCCGGACGTGTCTGTTGTTGACCTGACCGTTAACCTGAAGAAAGCTGCCACCTACGCAGAAATCTGCGAAGCGATGAAAGCTGCTTCCGAAGGCGCTATGAAAGGCGTTCTGGGCTACACCGAAGACGAAGTTGTATCTACCGACTTCCTGGGTGAGCGTCAGACCTCCGTATTCGACGCCAAGGCTGGTATCCAGCTGAACGACAAATTCGTTAAAGTTGTATCCTGGTACGACAACGAAATGGGCTACTCCAGCAAAGTTCTGGACCTGATCGCTCACATCTCCAAGTAATTTGGGATGCGCAATCGCGTAGCTTGAAAAAGGCGGCCATTGGCCGCCTTTTTGTTTTTCGGTTTCCCCTGATGACAGGAGTCCACATGCAATCCATTCGTCCCCTGACAGCCAATTGCAAGCTTGCCAACAATGCCGCCGGTCTGCCGGTTCTCACCATTAATAACGACTATGCCAAGGCCGAGATCAGCCTGTTTGGCGCACATGTGCTGAGCTATCAGCGTCATGGCGAGCCGGCCTCCATCTGGCTGAGTGACAAAGCGGTGCTGGATGGCAGCAAGCCTGTTCGTGGTGGTATCCCGATCTGCTGGCCCTGGTTTGGCCCGGCGCCCGCCCGCGTCGGTAGCGGCAAGCCCTCCCACGGTTTTGCCCGTACCACCCTCTGGATGCTGGACGGGGTCTCCGATCACACCGATGGCACGCTTGTTCATCTCTCCCTGCACGACAGCGATGCGACCCGTGCCCTGTGGGATCACCCCTTCGAGCTGGAACTGGACGTGCTGGTGGGCAAAGAGCTTTCGCTGGTGCTGACCACTCGCAACACAGGTGCTCAGCCGTTGACCTATAGCGGTGCGCTGCATACCTATTTGCAGATCAGCGCACCAGAGGCGGTAAGCGTCACCGGACTGGGCGAGCCCTATGCCGACAAGCTGACCGGACAGGATGCCAAGCAGCAGGGTGCATTGACCCTGAACGGGCCGCTGGATCGGGTCTACTGGCAGCCAGAGGCGCTGGTGAGGGTGCAGGATGGTGAGCGCGAGACGCGGGTAGTGAGCGGCAACCACGACAGCGTGGTGGTCTGGACCCCTTGGCTGGAAGGGGCCACCGCCATGGCCGACATGAGCGACGATGGCTATCGCACCATGCTCTGCGTCGAAGCGGCCATCGCCGGCGACGCTGGGGTGACCGTCGCGCCGGATGAAGAGCACAGCTTCTCCACCGTAATCATCTGAGCAGGATGAGGTTCAGATAAATAAAGAGGGCTCCCACGGGAGCCCTCTTTGCATCTCGTGACGGCGACAATCAGGCGTTGCCCTGAGTCTTGAGCTTGAGTTCGGCGGCGAAATTGAGCATGCGATCGAGGGGGATCAAGGCTTTGACCCGCAGATCTTCGTCGACATGGATCTCGTGGCGCTCGGCACCGTCGGTGAGGGCCTCCTTGATCGCCACCAGACCGTTCATCGCCATCCAGGGGCAGTGGGCGCAGCTGCGGCAGGTGGCGCCATCGCCACCGGTCGGAGCTTCCACCATCTCTTTCTCCGGACAAGCCTGCTGCATCTTGTAGAAGATGCCCCGATCGGTCGCCACGATCAGCTTCTGCTGGGGCAGCTCCTTGGCCGCCTTGATCAGCTGGCTGGTGGAGCCCACCGCATCGGCCAGCTCGATCACCGAGGCGGGGGATTCCGGATGAACCAGCACGGCGGCGTCAGGATTCTGCTCTCTCAGCTCGCGCAGAGCGCGGGCCTTGAACTCGTCGTGGACGATGCAGTGGCCCTGCCAGCGCAGCATCTGCGCCCCGGTCTTCTTCTCGATATAGGCACCCAGATGGCGATCCGGGCCCCAGATGATCTTGTGACCCAGACTGTCGAGGTGCTCGACGATCTCCAGCGCGATGCTGGAGGTCACCACCCAGTCGGCCCGTGCTTTGACGGCGGCCGAGGTATTGGCATAGACCACCACGGTATGGTCGGGATTGGCATCGCAGAAGGCGGAGAACTGCTCGATGGGACAACCCAGATCGAGGGAGCATTCGGCCTCCAGAGTCGGCATCAGCACCCGCTTGTGGGGGCTCAGGATCTTGGAGGTTTCCCCCATAAAGCGCACCCCGGCGACGATCAGGGTTTGCGCCTCGTGATCGCGGCCAAAGCGGGCCATCTCCAGCGAGTCACCGACGAAACCGCCGGTGGCTTCGGCCAGCGCCTGGATCTCGGGATCCGTGTAGTAGTGGGCAACCAGTACCGCCTTGCGTTCCTTGAGCAGCGCCTTGATTTCTGTGGTCAAGGTCGTTCTCTGCTCGGCACTCAGGGGAAGAGGTTTGGCCGGAAAGGGGTAGTCCATTGCGACTACCGGCGGGACACTGCTCAGTGCATTGCTCATTGCGACTGTTCCATCAACGCTCGGGAAGGCAAAAATTATAACCAGAAGCCTGCCACAAACCCATCAACAAATCGGGTGAAGCGCAAGTGGGCGAATATACTCAAGTAATTCGTTGTTATTCTGCCATAAGGAGTTGTCGCATGAAGCAACGTTCCCTCAAGTTCAAGCTGTTGTGCCTTACCATGGGGCTGTTTCTGCTGACCGGGCTGGCCATGACCCTGTTGCAATCGGCTTCTTTCAGCTCCCTTCGCAATATGGTGATGACCCAGACCAGCGATGCACTGGAAGAGGAGGTCTCCCGCAGCCTGCAGTATCAGGCGGAGCGCTATGCCATCCAGATTGCCTCGCTGATGCAGAACTCCTATCAGATCCCCCTGACCGTGACTGCCCAGATTGAAGCCGGGATGGCCAAGCCGGAACTGCGGTTGTCGCGGCCCCAAGTGGAGTCTCTGCTCGGCAGCAGCCTGCAGCAAGCGAGCGGGATCAGCTCCATCTACGCCCAGTTTGAACCGGATGGCTATGATGGTGAGGATGGCAACTGGCTGGGCGGAGCCAGCCACTCGGTGGCAGGCAAGGGGAGTCTGGAGGTCTATTTCACCAAGGATCAGGGAGGGGCAGTCGCTCAGCAAGCGGTGGACGCCGCTGCCAGCGAGGCCAAGTTTGATACCTCCCTCAACGAGTTTGGCATTCGCAACAGCGAGTGGTATCTCTGTGGTCGCGATACCCGCCAGCCCTGCCTGATGGAGCCCTACCTCTACGAAATCAGCCCGGGCAACAAGATGCTGATGACCAGTCTGACGGTGCCCGTGCTGCGTGACGGCAAGTTTGTCGGGCTGGCCGGGGTGGATATGAACCTGCCCATCTTCCAGCAACTGGCTGAAAACCTTGGCAAGAGCCTCTATGACAACAAGGCGGATGTGACCCTGGTCAGCAAGATGGGGCTGATTGTGGGCAGCAACCGCTATGCCGACAAGCTGGGCCGTCCACTCAAGGAGGTGGGCCTGACCCTGCCTGACGGTCAGCCGGTCAGCAGCGACAGTGACTTCATTCTTCATCAGCCCATCCGGGTTGAGGCAGCCAATACCCAGTGGTGGTTGATGATCAAGGTGCCCAAGGCGCTGGCGCTCGGCAAGGCGCATGCCATCAGCAATGAACTGGGCACCCTGCTGGTGGATGCCCAGCGGCAGCAGATCATCGCGATGGGCGGGATTACCCTGTTGGTGCTGGGGCTGCTGGTCTGGTTTATCCAGACCATCACAGCGCCACTTTCTCTTATCAGCCGCCATGTGGGCCATCTCTCCAGCAACGAGGGGGACCTGACCCAGCAGATGGAGATCGACACCCATCAGGAGCTGATCGATCTGGGTTCCCAGCTCAATGCCTTCCTCGGCAAGCTGCGGGGCATGGTGCAAATGAGCAAGGGGATCGGTCAGCAGGTCTACCAGCAGGCGCGGGAGATGAAACATACCGCCGACACCATGCGCAACAGTCTGGATGAGCAGAATCTGGAGCTGGAGAGCGTGGTGAGCGCCATGCACCAGATGAGCACCACGGCAGTCAGCGTGGCAGGTTATGCCGAGCAGGCGGCGCAGGAGTCGGAAGCGGCGACCCACCATATCAATACCGCCCAGCAGACCCTCAGCAATGCCCGCAACGAGATCCATACTCTGGTCGGCGATATGCATGAGGCGGATAAAGCGGTGGCGCTGGTGGCCCAGCGCAGCACCAATATCAGCAGGATCCTCGATGTGATCCGCGCCATTGCCGAGCAGACCAACTTGCTGGCCCTCAACGCCGCCATCGAAGCGGCGCGGGCAGGGGACATGGGCCGCGGCTTTGCAGTGGTGGCGGACGAGGTGCGGGCGCTGGCGACCAAGACCCGTGAATCGACCGACGAGATCGGCCAGCTTATTGGCAGCCTGCAGACCGAAGTGAGCAGCAGCCAGCGTCTGATGAATACCGGCATCGAGCGCTCCACTACCACGGTGCAGGGTACCGAGCAGGCGTTTGAGGCGCTCAATCGGGTGGTGGCCCAGATCCAGCAGATCCACGACCACATCAGTCAGGTAGCCACCGCCGCCGAGCAGCAGAGTGCGGTGAGCGATACCATCAACCAGAACCTGATGCGGATCGGTGATACCGCCAACGTGATCGGGCAGGAGGCCAGCTCCAGCCATCAACTGAGCGAAGCGCTGGAGCAAGCGGCCACGGCGCTGGCCAGTCAGCTCGATCGGCTGCGTACCTGAGTGGCAGCCAGAGAGACAAAAGCCCGCGAGCTATCGCGGGCTTTTTTATGGCTCGATGGCAGAGTTGCGTCAGTTGCGGGGTTCAACCAGCAGGATGTGGGAGTCGGCCCCCACCACCCTGACCTTGCTGCCTGCAGGCAGCGACTCGTCGCAGCGCACCGTCCAGACCGTGTCGTCCAGATGTACCCGGCTGGTGCCCTGGGCGACATCATCCAGCAGGGTCAGCTCGCGGCCCATATAGCTCTGCATCCGCTCGTTGATGGTGCTGGCGGCATCCTGACCCGAGTTGTCACGCTGGTGTTGCCAGCGCCACCAGGCCCAGGTGGTGAGCAGGGATTGCACCGCAAACAGCAGCAGCTGCGCCTGCCAGCCAAAGGGCCAGATCAGCAGCAGCAGGCCCACTTCCAGTGCGGCGATGCCGGTCCATAGCAAAAAGCCCACCGAGCCGAGTACCTCGATGGCCAGCAGAATGAAGCCGAGCCCTAGCCAGTGCCAGTGGGTCAGCCCCTCTAACAGGGCTGTCATGACTTGCTGCCCTTGCCATCTTTGTTGAACAGCTCGGCCATGCCAGCCACCGAGCCAATCAGGCTGCCCGCTTCCAGCGGCATCATGATGATCTTGCTGTTGGGGCCTTCACCGATGCGGGCCAGTGCCTCGGTATATTTCTGGGCCACGAAGTAGTTGATGGCCTGCAGGTCTCCTTCCGCAATTGCTTGGGAAACCATATGGGTCGCCTTGGCTTCCGCCTCGGCAGCCCGCTCCCGCGCTTCGGCGGCGAGGAAGGCGGCCTGACGCTCACCTTCGGCTTTGAGGATCTGGGACTGCTTCTCGCCTTCCGCTTTCAGGATCTTGGACTGGCGCACCCCTTCGGCCTCCAGCACCTCGGCCCGTTTCTGGCGCTCGGCCTTCATCTGGGCGTTCATCGCTTCGACCAGTGCCAGCGGCGGGCGCACATCTTTAATCTCGATGCGGGTCACCTTGATGCCCCAGGGGGCGGTGGCGGCATCCATGGTGCGCAGCAGTTTCTCGTTGATGGTGTCGCGCTGGGAGAGCATCTCGTCCAGCTCCATGGCGCCGAGCACAGTCCGCATATTGGTCATGGTGAGATTGCGGATGGCGCTGGTGAGATCGTTGACCTCGTAACCCGCTTTGCGGGCATCCACCACCTGCACAAAGCTGATGGCGTCGATGGTGACGTTGGCGTTATCGCGGGAGATCACCTCTTGTGCCGGGATATCCAGCACCTGCTCCATCATGATGATCTTGTGGCCGACCCGATCCACGTAGGGGATCAACAGGTTAAGACCCGGGGTCAGGGTGCGGGTGTAGCGGCCGAAGCGCTCCACCGTCCAGTTGTAGCCCTGGGGCACTATCTTGATGCCCGCGCTCAGGGTGGCGAGCACCAGGAACACGAAAATCCCTAGCACAATCAATGATTCATTCATCATTTAGCTCCTTATGAAACACAGTCCCTAGCCTATGGTCTGGCGTCAGGTACCACAAGTGACTTTGTACGCCTTTGTCATGAATTGGCTTTGCTAATTACCAAAACGCATTAAAAAGCATTTTTTATTATTTTGAGGGATAAGCTGCCCTGCCTATAGTCGCCCCATATTAGTCGTGTTCCGAGGGATGGGCCGAAATGGATTATTTACCTATGTTTGCCAAGTTGGAAGGCCGCCCGGTACTGCTGGTGGGTGGGGGCGAGGTTGCCCTGCGCAAGGCGCGCCTGCTGCTGGCAGCCGGTGCCCGGCTGACCCTGGTCTCCCCGGAGCTTGAACCGGAATTTGCGGAATTCACCGGTCGTTTCACCCATCTGGCGGAGCGCTTCACCCCGGCCCATCTGGCTGGTCAGATTTTGGTGGTGGCGGCGACCGACAACCTCGAAGTCAACGCACTGGTTTATCAAAGTGCCAATCAGCTGGGTCTGTTCGTCAACGTGGTGGATGACCCCAAACGCTCCAGCTTTATCTTTCCCTCGATCATCGATCGTTCGCCGCTGATGGTGGCGGTCTCCAGCGGTGGCAAGGCGCCGGTGCTGGTGCGCCTGCTGCGCGAGCGGCTGGAGAGCCTGCTGCCGCGCCATCTTGGCGGGCTGACCGAGCTCTCCGGCCGGGTCCGTGACAAGGCCAAGCGGGTGCTCTCCTCGATTTCCGATCGTCGCCGCTTCTGGGAGCGCGCCTTTGCCTCCAACACCCTCGCCAGCCTGATTGAAAAAGAGGATTGGCAAGGGGCCGAGCAGTGGCTGAGTGATGGCCTCGACCAGGCGAAAAGCGAAGTGGGCGAGGTGGTCTTGGTCGGTGCGGGCCCCGGTGATCCGGGCCTGTTGACCCTCAAGGCGCTGCAACAGATTCAACAGGCTGAAGTGGTGCTCTACGACCAGCTGGTCTCCGCCGAGATCCTCGATCTGGTGCGCCGCGACGCCACTCTGGTGTCGGTCGGCAAGAAGGCGGGCGCCCACAGCGTGCCGCAGGAGGAGACCAATCGCCTGCTGGTGGAATACGCCAAGGCGGGTAATCGGGTAGTGCGGCTGAAAGGGGGCGATCCCTTTATGTTTGGCCGGGGCGGCGAGGAGCTGGAAGTGCTGGCCGACGAAGGTATCCCCTTCTCGGTGGTGCCCGGCATCACGGCCGCTGCCGGTGCCACCGCCTATGCCGGCATTCCGCTCACTCACCGTGATTACGCCCAGAGCGCCGTCTTTATCACTGGTCATTGCAAGCAAAATGGCCAGAAAGAGGGCAAGGAGCCTGACTGGCAGCAGTTGGCCGCCACCAGTCAGACCCTGGTGATCTACATGGGGCTGATGCGCTCCGAGCATATCCAGCAGCAGCTGGTGGATCACGGCCGAAGCCAAGCCACCCCCATCGCCATCATCGAGCGCGGCACCACATCCCGCCAGCGGGTGCTGACCGGCACCTTGGCTGATCTGGCCGAGCTGGCCAAACAGGCGGTGAGCCCTTCGCTTATCGTCATCGGCGAAGTGGTCGCCCTGCGCGATCGGCTCGCCTGGTTTGGAGAGCTGGGCGGCGAGCAGCAGCGCGCTAACCCGGACCTCGATGGCTGCGACCTCAAGCTGGTGCAGCTGGCCTGACCCGGAAAGAGATATTTGATGCGGCTGCTGGTGCGGCCGCGCACTGAACCACCCAGCGCCCCGAGCAGGCGCATAAGCAATGACCCGAGGACCAACATGGACCGTGAAAGATTGACGCACTTGCAGCAGCTGGAAGCCGAGAGCATCCATATCATCCGCGAGGTGGCTGCCGAATTTGAAAACCCGGTGATGATGTACTCCATCGGCAAGGACTCCTCCGTCATGCTGCATCTGGCCCGCAAGGCCTTCTATCCGGGCAAGATCCCCTTCCCCTTGCTCCACGTCGACACCGACTGGAAGTTCAAGGAGATGATCAAGTTCCGCGACGAGACCGCCAAAAAGTACGGGCTGGATCTGATCGTCCACAAGAACCCGGAAGGGCTCGCAATGGGCATCAACCCCTTCGTGCACGGCAGCGGCAAGCACACCGACATCATGAAGACCGAGGGGCTCAAGCAGGCGCTCAACAAATACGGCTTCGATGCCGCCTTCGGTGGTGCCCGTCGCGACGAGGAGAAGTCCCGCGCCAAGGAGCGTGTTTACTCCTTCCGTGACAAGTCTCACCGCTGGGATCCGAAGAACCAGCGCCCGGAGCTGTGGCGGGTCTACAACAGCCAGGTCAACAAGGGGGAGAGCATCCGGGTGTTCCCGCTCTCCAACTGGACCGAGCTGGATATCTGGCAATACATCTATCTGGAAAAGATCGACATAGTGCCGCTCTACTTCGCCGCTTACCGTCCGGTGGTGGAGCGCAACGGCATCAAGATCATGGTGGATGACGAGCGCATGCCGCTGACCGCCGAGGATGAGGTGAAGCAGGAGCTGGTGCGCTTCCGTACCCTCGGCTGCTATCCGCTCACCGGGGCCATCGAATCCGATGCCACCACCTTGCCGGAAATTATTGAAGAGATGCTGCTCACCACTTCGAGCGAGCGGCAAGGGCGGCTGATTGACCACGATCAGGCCGGCTCCATGGAGCAGAAGAAGCGTCAGGGATATTTCTAAGGAGTCGTCAGCATGAACAGCCATATTCAGACCGCCATCACCGAACAGGGCATCGAAGCCTATCTGCACGCCCAGCAGCACAAGAGTCTGCTGCGTTTTCTCACCTGCGGCAGCGTGGATGACGGCAAGAGCACCCTTATCGGTCGCCTGCTGCACGACTCCCAGCAGATTTATGAAGATCAGCTCAAAGCGCTGGAGTCCGACAGCCAGAAGCTCGGCACCACCGGCGAGAAGCTGGACCTGGCACTGCTGGTAGACGGCCTGCAAGCGGAGCGCGAGCAGGGCATCACCATCGACGTGGCCTACCGCTATTTCTCCACCGCCAAGCGCAAATTTATCATCTCGGATACCCCGGGCCACGAGCAGTACACCCGCAACATGGCGACCGGCGCCTCCACCTGCGATCTGGCCATCATTCTGATCGACGCTCGCAAAGGGGTGCTGGATCAGACCCGCCGCCACAGCTTTATTGCGAGCCTGCTCGGCATCAAGCAGTTCGTGGTGGCGGTCAACAAGATGGATCTGGTGGAGTTCAGTCAGGAGGTGTTCGAGCGCATCAGCGCCGACTACCGCGAGTTCGCCAAAAAACTCAGCGTCGACACCATCCATATCGTGCCGGTCTCGGCACTGGACGGTGACAACGTGGTCAACCAGAGCGACAAGCTGGCCTGGTACGAAGGCGAAACCCTGCTCTCCCTGCTGGAGTCTGCCGAGGTTGAGCGCGAGCTGGAGCGCCATCCGGTGCGCCTGCCGGTGCAGTATGTGAACCGCCCCAATCTCGATTTTCGCGGCTTCGCGGGGACGCTCGCCTCCGGCATTCTGCGGGTGGGCGACAAGCTGGCGGTGCTGCCGTCGGGCAAAGAGAGTACCGTGACCCGCATCGTCACCTTCGACGGGGATCTGGAGTACGCCCTGCCGGGTCAGGCCATCACAGTCACCTTCGCCGACGAGATCGACATCAGCCGCGGCGACCTGCTGGTGGATGCCGCCAAGCGGCCGCAAGTGACCCAGAATGTGCTGGCCCATATCGTCTGGATGGGGGAGGAGTCCCTGCAACCGGGTCGGGTCTACGACGTCAAACTGGCCACCAAGAAGAGTCGCGGTCAGGTGGAGGCCATCCGCCACCGAATCGAGATCAACAAGCTGGACGAGCTGCCCGCCAGCGAACTCAAGCTCAACGAGATCGGCCTGTGCGAGCTGAGCCTCACCGACCCGGTGGCGTTCGACCCGTATCAGGAGATCCGCGATACCGGCAGCTTTATCCTGATCGACCGGCTGACCAACGTCACCGTCGGCGCCGGCATGATAGTGGAAGGCTTGGCCGCCAAAGCGGTAAAAGGGCACTACAGCGAGTTCGAAATCGAGCTCAACGCGCTGGTGCGCAAGCACTTCCCGCACTGGCAAGCCCTTGCCATCGGTAACGACACAAGCAAGGAGTAAGCCCATGACCTGGCAACAATTCCTGGTGCTGGGTCTGCTGGCTGCTCTCGTGGCCCTGCTGATCCAGGGCAAACTCCGCCCGGCGCTGCTCTTCTCGGGCGCCGTGCTCATCACCTACCTGAGCGGACTGGCGGATATCAATGCCGTGGTGGCGGGCTACACCAACAGTGCCCTGCTGACGCTGGTGCTGTTGCTGCTGGTGTCGCTGGCGGTGGAGAAGACCCGCATCATGAGCTGGTTCGCCAATCTGGTGGGCACGGGTTCATTCAACAAGGTGTTGGTGAAGGTGTGGTTCTCCACCGCCTTCCTGTCTGCCTTCGTCAACAACACCGCCGTGGTGGCCTCCATGCTGGGAGCGGTCAAACGCAACCCCAACCATGCGCCGTCGCGGCTGCTGCTGCCCATGTGCTTCGCGGCCACCTTCGGCGGGGTGCTGACCCTGATCGGCACCTCCACCAACCTGATCGTCAACAGCTTCCTCATCAAGATGGGGGCGCCGCCGCTCGGCATGTTCGACTTCTTTATGGTGGGGGCGGGCACCTTGCTGACCGGTCTGGTGGCCGTGCTGCTGTTTGCCCGTCACCTGCCGGAGCAGGATACCGAGATGAGCCGCGAATCCGGCTATTTTCTCGAAGCCAAGGTGGGCGCCGGTTCACCGCTGGCGGGGCGCAGCGTCAAGGAGAACGGCCTGCGCAGCCTGAAAAGCCTCTATCTGGCGGAAATCATTCGCGGCGAGCAGGTGATCTGCCCGGTGCAGCCGGAACACGAACTGCACGAAGGGGACGTGCTGCTGTTTTGCGGCGATGTGGAGAGCGTCGGTGTACTGCAGGAGATGAAGGGGCTGGATCTCTACGGCCAGCACCGCCTCAACGGCCAGCATCTGGTGGAGGTGATCGTCAGCCACAGCTCGCGGCTGGTGGGTCAGACCATCAAGGATGCCGAATTTCGTACCCACTTCGATGCGGTGGTGCTGGCGGTGCGCCGCGGCGAAACCCAGCTCACCGGTGGCCTCGGCCAGATTGAGCTGCACGCCGGTGATACCCTGCTGCTGGCCCCTGGCCCCCAGTTTGCCCGCAACAAGTCGCTGGGGCGGGAGTTTGTGGTGGTGAGCGGGCTGGAAGCCTCCACCCGCCTCGATGGCAAGCGCAGCGCCGCCGTGGTGCTGGGTTTTCTCGGGGTGTTGGCGCTCTCGGTATTCGATCTGGTGCCGCTGTTCAAGGGCTTGCTGCTGATGCTGGTGGCGCTGCTGCTCACCCGCATTCTGACCCTGGACGAGATCCGCCGCCGCTTTCCGCTGGATATCTGGCTGGTGGTGGGCGGGGCGCTCGCCATCGCCGATCAGCTGGAAAAGAGCGGGCTGGCCAAGCTTATCGCCGACTGGCTGATGGGGGAGTTCAACGGTGCCAGCCCCATCATCGCCTTTATCGGTATCTATGTGTTTACGTTGGTGCTGACCGAGCTGATGAGCAACAACGCCGCCGCCGCGCTGGCCTTCCCCATGGGTTACCAGCTGGCGCTCAGCATGGATGTCTCGACCATGCCGTTTATTCTGGCGGTGCTGTTCGGGGCGAGCTCCAGCTTTATCCTGCCCTACGGCTACCAGACCAACCTGATGGTCTATGCCGCGGGCAACTACAAGATGCCGGACTACCTCAAGCTGGCCCTGCCGGTCTCGCTGGCCTATAGCCTCGGGGTGATTGTGATGGTGCCCCTGCTGTTTCCGTTTTAAGGCGTGAGCGCCAATCAAGGAGTGTTGGGTGAGCAATACCATGGCATCAGCACGTTGTCGGCGGATAGTCCGAGGCGGCTCCCCGTGGCACCGGACAGTTTAAGTTTTGAGGCGTGAGCGCCAATCAAGGAGTGTGGGATGAGCAATATCGTGTGGCACAAGCATGCCGTGGACAAACAGAGCCGGGCCGAATTGAAAGGGCAAAAGCCGCTGGTGATCTGGTTTACCGGGCTCTCCGGGGCGGGCAAATCGACCCTGGCGGGGGCGCTGGAACAGGCGCTGGCGGCACAAGGCAAGCACACCTATCTGCTGGATGGGGACAATGTACGCCACGGCCTCTGTGGCGATCTCGGTTTCGATGATGCTGCGCGGCAGGAGAATATCCGCCGGGTCGGCGAGGTGGCGAAACTGATGGTGGATGCGGGCCTTATCGTGCTCACCGCCTTTATCTCGCCGTTCCGTGCCGAGCGGGCGCTGGTGCGCAGTCTCTTGGGCGAAGGGGAGTTTGTCGAAGTCTTTGTCGATGCGCCGCTCGCCATCTGTGAAGAGCGCGACCCCAAGGGGCTCTATAAAAAAGCGCGGGCAGGGGAAATTACGAATTTTACCGGTATCGATTCCGCCTATGAGGCGCCGGAGCAGCCGGAAATCCATCTGCTGAATGCCGGTAAGCCGTTGGATACACTGGTTGAAGAGTTGCTGACCGCCCTGCGGCAGGGGAACTATCTGTAATTGTATCGGAAGAGCCTATAACAAGCGCCCGTCGGTCGTTAAGTTGACCACAACAGGCGCTTATGGGCTTACGGCTGCCGATATAACCCCGGCATGGGGATCTTCCGAGCCTTGTTTATGTTGTAGCGGGGTTATTTACGATTATCCGAATACACTATGCTATTCGAACCTACGAGCTGACAGAGCCATCAGAGCAATCACATAAAGCCGCCAGCATGCTCGGCGTTGTAGTGAAGGCGAAGCCGCAACGATAAAGACGTCGCCATGCCTTGCCTTGTGAAACATTACTTTATTTCGTACTGTGGCAAGCCTTCCCAGCCGTCCGCATGAGAAACTGTCCGGTATATTTGGTTACCCCTGATTTCATACTGCGGCAAACCTTCCCATCCATCTACATGTGAAACAGTTCGATAAATTTGATTGCCGCGAATTTCGTATTGGGGCAGCCCCTTCCAGCCATCTGCGTGAGAAACAGTTCGATAAATTTGATTGCCACGAATTTCATACTGAGGCAGACCTGCCCACCCATCAACATGGCTGACAGTTCTGTATATTTTTTTGTGTCACTTTAAAGCTCCTATACCTATGGCTTGCTGATTAAGGCTAAGCTAAATGGCAAAAACCGTGCAGCGAGTTTTTTCCAAATTGATCTAATTGTTTGAATTACAATTTCACCAGTACTCTAATTTGAGCTGACATTGCATTTCCATATATTCCGGGATAAATCCTAGCGAAATTAATGCCCATGGAGTCTAGATCCGATAATGCTTTTACAGCATCACGTGCTGGCAACACATACTTTATTAAAGTACCTTCATTAGGGGAATGTTCAACATACTCTTCAATAGAGGACTCAAGTGTTTTAAGGTATGTAAACTTACCGTGTTGATTTTTAATTCGCTCATTACCAAATGACGGTACATTAACAATTTCACAGCCGAATTCTGGATTCCAGATAGGGTCTTCTGTATTTAAAACCCAGATAGCAACTTTCTTACTGGATTCCTCCGTTGCCCTGACATGCAAGCTAAATGCGAAAAATGCTGACACATAAGGACTTTCGCTCCAATCTAGCAAACGAGTTGGCAGGTGATGATGCTGACCTAAACTCATCATCATTATGTCATTATCTCTGACATTCTCAGGTAAGTCTTCAAGCTCACATTCCATTTTGAACTGATTTAACAATTCTTTTGCTGTCGCAACTTTATTTTTTAGCTCTCCATGATACCAACGATCAAATGAGGAACTTAATGACCAATCCTCTCCACCTTGACCTCTAAAGAGGTATTTTCCTTTTTTAAATCTTCCCTCGACGTAAAGGTCTGAAATTATTTTATTTTTAAAGTCATTCCAGTCAGTACATTCAACAATATTTATTGCCATTTCAACTTCCTTTTCTTATTTAACTGAGTTGGTGATTAGGTTGGTGGCGGTAATAATAAGTTGATGCCGTTTTTAATACAGCTATGCTTCGCCATAATACAGACCATGAAATTATATTTAAAATAAATGGTTTATATGCCACCCACTGAAGCTGAGCATATTTGCTTGACTTCCTCTTTTATCGCATTCATCACCACTGAATAAAGACGTCGTAAGGGAGTAGGCCGTGGACATCACCAGCAAAGCTACCGTCCCTGAATGTCAGCCTCCAGTTTGCTGCTTTTTACCTGCGTTTTGGCACTGGCTTGGCTCATGGCTGACTCCGACAAGAGGTTGCCAAGCGGCTATGTTACCGAACGGGGCTGGGGTGGAAAGTGGAAGCGGGCGGTTTTCTGAGCAAGATCAATAAATTAATAAATAACGGACGGCGATATAACCGCTCAACGGTGGCAGCCATCAGAGCTGGGGAAAATCGGACGGTGAAAGCGAGAGTGTCGCCAGCTTGCTGGCGGGCATTAAAAAACCCTATGGACCCAAAGGCCCATAGGGTTTTTCTGCGGTGATTGTTTGTGTTGTGGTTATCTGGCTTGGCGAACCGGCACGGCGCGGGTGGTGGCCACTTCGTAGCGGCTTTGGCTTGCCGGAGCCCCTTTCTGGAACTGGCGTACCAGCCGGTCGAGATCGCTCAACTGATTTACCAGCTGGGTGATGCCGTGCACGGCGTGCTGGCTGCCGACGCTGGAGTCATCGGCCAGGGTCTTGATGCTGAGCACGTTGCGGTTGATCTCGGCGGTAACGTGGGACTGCTCCTGCACCGCCTGGGCAATCTGGCTGCTGCCGGAGGCAACCTGCTGCAGCATATTGTTGATCTGCTGGAGTATGGTGCCGGTCGCGGTGGCCTTCTGCTGGCAACTGTCGGCAAGTTGGCAGCCCTTCTCCATCGCTTGCTCAGCCTCGCCAGAGCTGTTTTGCAGCTCGGTGATCATCTTCTGGATCTCGCTGGTCGAGGATTGGGTCTTGATGGCGAGGGTGCGGATCTCATCGGCCACTACCGAGAAGCCGCGACCCGCTTCGCCAGCCCGGGCCGCTTCGATGGCGGCGTTGAGGGCCAGCAGGTTGGTCTGGTTGGCGATGTTGTTGATCACATCGAGGATGCCGTCGATATCGCGGCAGTGGCCGACCAGCGCACTGATCACGCTCTTGGAGGTGATCAGTTCGCTGTTCATGCCCGCCACGGCAGCCACGGTTTCGGCCACGCTACTGTTGCCGCTCTTGAACAGCACGGCCGTTTCATCCAGCAGGCTAGAGGAGTCAGTCGAGCTTTGTGACACCTCGCGAATGGATTCCGACATTTCGGTCACGGCGGTCGCTACCTGATTGGTCTCGGCCTGCTGCTGTTGCAGGTTGTCGGTGATGGATTCGGCGTTGCGCAGATCCCCCTCGGCGGCCTGCAGGATCTTGCTACAAGTCTGCTGGGTGCGGGCCAGCACGGCGTTGAACTCGGCCTGATTCATCACCATCGAGAGTTCGATGGCGGCGATGTTGTCCACCTTGTTGGTGTAGAGCAGCTGCATCAGCGGGTTGTCAAAGCGGCTGCGGGCCATCTTGTTGAGCTTGCCGAGGCGGCGGGAGAGGGCATTCAGGGTGATGGCCGCTATCGCCAGCGGCAGGGCGGCCAGCGCCAGTTGCCAGTTCATGTCGTGGCTGTAGCCCAGGGCAAACATGGCAAGCAGGCTCAGCAGCAGACAGAGGTTGATGGTCAGGGTATGGGAGAAGGTGGGCAACTTGAGCGCCAGCGGCAGCTTGTTGTTGCGAAGGTCGGCATAGACCTTCTCGGCCCGCTGTTTGATCTCCTCGCTCGGGGCGGTGCGCACCGACTGATACTCCACCACCCGGCCGCTGGCATCCTTGATGGGGGTGACAAAGGCGCTGACCCAGTAGTGATCACCGTTCTTGCAGCGATTTTTCACCGGTCCCATCCAGCTCTTGCCATCCCTGATGTGACCCCACAGATCGGCAAAGGCCTGTTTCGGCATGTCAGGATGGCGCACCAGATTGTGGTGTTCCCCCTTCAGCTCGTCGAGCGAGAAGCCTGCAATATCGCAGAACTCATCGTTGGCGTAGGTGATGCGGCTCTCCAGATCCGTGGTGGAGATCAGGCTCTGGTGGTCTGGATAGAGACGTTCTCTTTGGGTAACCGGTTGATTGATTCTCATGGCCTTGCTCCCGAGCTATGGTGGTTGAATTTTGATCTGCATCAAGACATCTGCAAGGGGCGGGCCAGCTGGCAAAAACTAATGATTGATGTGTTATTAGCGAGGTTTGGAGAGGAAAAGCGCGTGGTTGTTTGCAATATGCAACGGAGCTGACGGGGTGTGCCTCTGCGGCATCTGCAATTTGCAACCTATTCTGGTCAAGCCCATAAGCTTGGAGCCAGCAGCTTGATGCGAAGGAACCACGAACCGACGGGGCATCAGCTGCCCCGCCAGAGATCAGGGGAGAGGGTCGGGAGCGGGTGAGGAGGGGGGGCTGACGAGCTGCATCACTTCAATCTGGATACCCTGCACCAGCACGGTTTTCAGATCCTGCAGGTACTCCTCCAGCGGCGACTCTTGCAGCAGCTGGGCGAGCTCGTTGCCCACCGGGGTGAGGCGGTAGTAGAGCAGGGTGATGTTGTTCTGCTTGCACTGCAGCCGCCAGCGCTGGTTGCCGAACTCCAGCTCGACCCCATCGGCGGGCAGCGGGCCGGACTCCAGCTCCGCGCGATGCAGCAGCCCCAGCTCAAACAGCTGCAGCAGGGCGTTGTAGGGCAGCCGGTATTTGCCAAGGCCAAGGCGCGTTGCCTTGGCGCGACTCAGCAGGGTGGCCCCCTTGTGCAGCCCCAGCAGCAGTCGCTGCTCGTCGCTGCCGGTGTAGTGGCAAGTCAGTGAACAGATGCGCTGAAACAGCTGGGCCTCGCGCTGGGTCATCTCTTTGAGGGTGGCGAGCGCCCGGATGGAGAAGCGGCCCGGGGTGGCGACTTCCAGCGCGAAGATCCGCCCCCACAGCTGCTGCATCGGCACCATGCTGATATCTTCCGCCAGTTGCAGGAAGCGGGTCAGCCAGTCGCTGTCCATCTCGCCGCCAGCCGCGGTCTCTTCGCAGTGGCGGGAGGCCATCACCATGATGGCTTCCAGATTGCGCTGGCGGGCGGCCTGATCCGCCAGATGGCGAAAGGTGGCGCGCTGTTCGAAGGTGCTGTCGGTGTTGCGGGTGAGCATGCCGTCGATGCCGCGACTGCGGGCCAGACGCAGGGTCTGCTCCTGGCTGCTCAGGATCGAACTCTCTTTTTTCGGGGGGGGGAGGTCTGCCATGCTGACTCCATTCGCACAGGTTCTGGAGCTGAATGTTACTCCAACCGGGATGCCAAGATAACAAAGCGGCCTCCGTGGAGGCCGCTTTTTTTGCAATGGGAGAATTACTCCTCGTAGACGCTCACCTCGACCGCTTCCATCGAATAGGAGGCGGTGGCCATCTCGTGGCTGGAGCTGACTGTGCGCATCTTGCCCTTCACCCAGATGGCATCCCACAGATCATCCACCGGCGCCCCCTTGGGGTAGCTCACATAGATCACCTGATTGGTGGGGGGCGGCGGCACATGGATGCAGGCGCCGAAGTAGGGCACCAGCAGGAAGGCGGTGATCTTCTTGGCATCCCCTTCCAGCGGCACCACGAAGCCCGGAATGCGCACATCCTGGTTGTCCAGCGTCTTGTTTACCCCACCCACCGGTTGCGGCACCGACATGGGATCTTCGTGATTGACCTGGGGCGGTGGCAGCAGTTTCTCCCCTTCCGGGATAAGCACATCCCAGTCGATGGTCTTGTAATCGGCGGCCAGGGCGGGCAGCACCAGCAGGCTGGCGAGCAGCGCCACAATTTTCCACTTCATCATCTGTCCTTCTGTTTCTATTTTTGGGCGTTTCGCTAGACGCGAATGCTCATGCCATCGCTCAGGCTGTAGCGGTAAGCGCGGGCGGCAGGGAGCAGGCCGATCACCATGCCTGCCAGCCACACTACCCCCAGCAACTGCCACTCGTAGGTGCTCGGCAGCCCCAGACTCAGTTGCAGGCCATAGTGGCTGAGCAGCCAGGGCGAGGCAAGCCCCTGCCCCAGATAGAGCACGGCGACCCCGAGAGCGATACCGACCGTGGTCAGCGCCATGGCTTCCAGCGCCAGCAGCAGGAACAGGTGGGCAGGGCCCGCGCCGAGGGATCGCAAGATGGCGAGCTCCCGGCGCCGCTCGTTAAGCCCCGCCAGCAGGGTAGTCAGCATGCCGATCAGGCCTGCCACCACCACGAAACCGGCGATGACCGACAGGGCCGTTTCCGCCACGCTCATCAGGCTCCACAGCTCCTGCAGGGCGGCGCCTGGCAGGATCGCCATCAACGGCTCTTTGGGATAGGTGTTGACGCTGCGTTGCAGCTGGAACGCCAGGATCCGGTTGCTCAGCCCCACCATAAAGGCGGTGATGGTTTTCGGGGTGAGATCCTGCGCCAGCGCCTGCTCCGGCGTCACGTTCTTGCTGTGGCGGCCGGTGTCCCAACCGAGATGGATCGCCTCTATCCCCGCCAGCGGCACATGGATGGTGCGATCGATGGGCGTACCGGTCGGTGCCAGAATACCCACCACCTTGAACGGCAGATTGTCGTGCTGGCTGAACGAGGTGTTGCCAGCGCCGTGGGCGATGACGATGGATTGGTCAAGGTGATAGCCGAGCTTCTCGGCCACCTGAGCGCCGAGCACCGCTTCAAACGGCGTCTCGAATGGCCGCCCCTCGCGCAGTTGTAGCGACTGCTGCTGACCGTACTTCAGGTGGGTGAAGTAGTCGCCATTGGTGCCGAGCACCCGAAATCCCTTGTGGGAGTCACCAAGGGAAAGCGGGATGGTCCAGGCGACGCCCGGTTTCTGTTTGATGGCCTGATAGGAGTCCCACCCCACGTTGTTGGTGGGGTTGCCGATGCGAAACACCGAGTAGAGCAGCAGGTTAACCTGACCGGAGCGGGCGCCAACGATGAGATCGGTGCCCGAGACGGTGTTGGAGAAGCTTTCGCGGGCCTGGGTGCGCACCCGCTCCACCCCGAGTAGCAGGGTGACGCTGATGGCGACAGCCAGCAGGGTGAGCCCGGCGGTGAGGCGACGGGCCCAGAGACTTTGCAGGGCGAGCTTTAGCACGTAGCCCTCCGGTTAAGTTGTTGCAGGTTTTCCACCCGTGGGAACAGGGGTTCGAGGTAAGGATCGTGACTGACGAAGATCAGGGTCGAGCCCTGCTTGTCGCACTCCTCGAACAACAGCTTGATAAAGGCCGCCCGGTTGTCGGTGTCGAGTGCCGAGGTGGGCTCGTCGGCGATCACCAGTGGTGGCGAGCCGATCAGCGCCCGTGCGGCGGCAACCCGCTGCTGCTGGCCGATGCTGAGGGCATGGACGGGGCGATGCAGCGCCTCGTCCGGCAGTTGCAGCTCCGCCAGCAGACGGCGCGCCTCCTGCTCCGGACTCCCTTGCAGGCGAGCCCGTTTGGCGGGCGAAAAGGTGAGGGCAGCGGTCACGTTGTCCTGCACCGAGAGAAAGGGCAGCAGATTGAACTGCTGGAAGATATAACCCAGATTGGCCGCCCGGAAGTGGTCACGGGCACGGCCAGAGAGCCGGGCCAATGGTTGGCCCAGCACCTCCAGGGTGCCGTGGTTGGCGGTCTGGATCCCGGCCAGCAACCCGAGCAGGGTCGATTTGCCGGAGCCCGACGGGCCCTTGATAAAGACCCGCTCACCCTCGCGGATGGTGAGGGCGGGCAGATCGAGTACAGCGTCGCCACCTGGCCAGGCAAAGGCCAGATCGCGGATCTCAACCACGGCTTTTTTCATGGCGTTACCAGCTCAGCTTGTTGGCGGACGGGGTCAGCTCGCCAGCGGTCTGGCCGGTGGGCAGGATCCCCTGCACGCTCAGCTTCTCAAGGCTCGGATAGACGCTGAACAGGGTCGCCTCAAGGCCGGTCAGTTTGGCCGGGGTGGCGCAGGTGTAGGTGTACATGGCGCCCATATCGGCGTGACCCGCTTCGTCATGATCATGGTGGTCTTCATGTTTGTCGCTGGCAGCCTTGTCATGGTCATGGTCATGGTCATGGTCATGGTCGTGATCATGCTCTTCTTTGGCTGCTTGCAGCTCCTGCTGGGTCAGTTTGCAGCCAGCCGCCGGGTCGAAGCGGAACAGGGCGTCAGGTTGCTGGAGGCGGGCGACCGCTTTGGCGTATTGCGCCTTCTCTTCATCGCTCTTGGCTGCGTGCTCGAAGCCCACCAGATCGGCAGCGGGGGCCTGCAGCTCGATCATCAGCTGGTCACCATCGACCACCAGATTGAGGTGGCCGTGGCCATGCTCGTGGGCGCCGTGGCTGTGGCTCTCGTGTTCGTCGTGATTTGCGTGTGCGCCAAAGGCCGCAGCGGCCAGCAACAGAGTAACTGCTTTCATCTTTAATCCTTTTTTCAAAACAAATAGTGAAATTAAACAAAGGGATAGATAAAAACAGAGGCGGGCGGCGCACGGATGGCATAGCTGTGAAGCGTGGCGGTATCCGCCGAGCGTTGCATGGTTGCAACAGCGGGCAGAACAGAGGTCGAACCGGGGAAACAATAGGGGGTGGCGGTGATGACCTGTTTGCCATCCAGATGGAGGGCGCAAACCAGGCAGTGATGGTCGTCGTGGCCGGGCAGGACGGATTCAAACTGGTGCCGGGCAAGGGCAGGCTGCAGCCATAACCAGCCCAGCAGCAAGATCCAGATTTTCAGCTTGATACGACCCATAGACCCTTATGGAAAGGGCGCCATCAGCGCCCTTTCTCTCTGACTTAGAGATGGGACTTGATAAGCCCCATCACGGTAGCAATGTTGTTGGCATCGAGCTGGCCATCTTTGGCAAACAGCACCTTGCCCTCTTTATCCAGCAGGATGATCGCCGAGCTTTCCGGCGTCAGATCCCAGGCGTTGCGCGCCATGCCCTTGGCATCCAGCACCATGGCGGACCAGGGAAACTCTTTCTTGCTGTCCTCGGCACTGCTCTTCACGAAGCCGGAGGTGCCCCAGATGGCGTCATTGCTGTTGATGACGGTAACGGTCTGGTACTTGTCTTGCGGCAACTTGGCGGCCTTGATCGCCTCGATCATCGGGGCGTTCAGCTCCTTGGCACTGGAGCGACCGGCAATATGCTGGATCAGGAACACCTTGCCGGTGAGCGAGGTGCTCTGCCACGGCTGGTAGCCGATATCCTTGCCATTCAGTACCAGCTCGCCCTTGTCACTGACATTGACCAGCGGCACCGTGTTGCCATCCTTGAAGTTGTGAGCAAAGACCAGAGATGGCAGCAGCGCCAAAGTAAGTACGAGATGTTTCATCCTGATGACACTCCATTTGTTATGTTATAACGAGTTTCGGATTGAGGGAATGGGCGAGCTTCATCCTAAACTGATCGGATCTGTTTAAAAAGTGTTAAATAAGATCGCGGTTCAGAAGCGTCGGCGCCCCGCCAGTCAGGTGGTTGGCTGGCAAGGGCGGCTAGGATGGCATGACATCGATAAAAATCAATGAAGTGGCTGCTGGTCTGAGCTGTCTGCGTCAGTAGAGCGACTCGCTGATGAGGGGGATCTTGGCCATGGTCATCTGCTGGGCCAGCAGGGACGAGCCGGTCAGCAGCACATGGCGCTGATTGTTGATCACCACCACATCACCGGGTACGCCACTGTCTGCCGTAATGGCAAGCCAGGCAGGGGAGACGCTGCCGATGCTGATATCCGGATAGATGATGCTGAGCACATATTGCGGCGCCAGCTCCGCAAGCAGACTGGCCATCAACAGCGCCTTCTCGTCGCTATCGGCCTTGTTATCCTGCAACGCCTGCAGCGGCGGCGCGAAGTGATCGAGCTGCTCCGGCTGGGTGGGGATGGCGTTCAGCCACTCCTGCAGCAGGCTGACGCTGGTAGCGAGATCCTTGGCCGCAAATTGCTGCGCCAGCGGCTTGAGATGCCCCTTGAAGTGGTAGAAGAGCTGGGAGTAATCGGGTCGCACGCAAGGCAGTTTGCGATTGGCAGGATGGACGCAGGGGATCACCCTCATCTGGTAGAAGGCATCCTCCTGATACTGCTGGTAGGCTTGCCAAAACAGCAGCGACTCCATGCTGTCGTCCCGCAGGGTGAAGGCCTGCTCCAGATTGCGAAATTTGGTCGCGGTCTCGGGGCTGCTCTGGTTGATCAGGTTGATGCTGTTGTAGAGCCGCGGGCTGATGTAGGCGTAAAGGGTCTCCAGCGGATTGGTGAGGGAAGCCTTCAGCAGGCTCATCTCGTGGCGACTGGCGGCCATCACCTGATCGTCGGTGGTCAGCTGGAAGTGCTTGCGCTGGCCATCGGTGGATTGCCACTGCCAGCTCATGTTGATCTCGCTGGCGTTGCTTGTGGCACCAAGGGTGGTGCTGAGAGTGAGGCTGAGCAACAGCGCGGGGGTCAGCTTCATGGTGGTGCTTCCTGCCGTGGACGATAATTAACAACTAGGTGAGCCGGAAGCACTTTGGTGATGTTTCGTTTTGTGATCTGGATAACAGATTGATGTGACTTTTAATTTAATTGTGAAATTAAGTCACTCTGGAGGGGTTATGAAGCCTTGGAGCATAGTGCTGTTTGGGCTGCTCAGCCTGCCAGCCATGGCGGGTCAGGTGATCGTCAACAAGGGGATGTCCGTTGCGGATACCTTTGCCCTGCGTGACCAGCTGGCGCGCGAACACGAATGGCAGGAGTGGCTGCGTTATCAGCAGGCTATCAAGTGGCTGGAGGTATTGCCGGTCAACTGCGAGCTGATGAGCCAGCCGGGCGGCGGCTATCGCTGTGGCGGTGATTACTATCGTCCCTACCAGAAAGATGGCCGTGAAATATACATTCAGGGCAATCCTGCCGAAGATGCGGCCGGTCAGCTACCGCAAATACCGACAAAAAAGGCGCCATAAGGCGCCTTTTTTACAAGCGAAGTGACGCTTACTTGGCAGCGTAACGCTCGGCAGAGGTTTTGATCTCGGCTTCGGCTGCAGCCTTATCGCCCCAGCCTTCCACCTTGACCCATTTGCCCGCTTCCAGCTCTTTGTAGCGCTCGAAGAAGTGCTGGATCTGGGCTTTCAGCAGTTCCGGCAGATCGTTCACATCCTGGATGTGGTCGTACTGCTTGGTCAGCTTGGAGTGCGGTACAGCAACGATCTTGGCATCTTCGCCAGATTCGTCGGTCATCTTCAGCACGCCAACCGGGCGGCAGCGAATGACGGAACCGGCCAGCAGCGGGTAGGGGGTCGGAACCAGTACGTCGACGGGGTCACCATCCAGAGAGAGGGTCGCGTTCACGTAGCCGTAGTTGCACGGATAGAACATCGGGGTAGACATGAAGCGATCGACGAAAATAGCACCGCTGTCCTTGTCGACTTCGTATTTGATCGGGTCGGCATTCTGCGGGATTTCGATGATGACATAGATATCGTCGGGCAGGCTCTTGCCGGCCGGTACCAGGTTCAGGCTCATGATAATTCCTTCGTTGTTAGTATCAGGTTTGCAGGCCGATATTATAGCGATGTGATGTTAAATGACCATATTTCAGCGGCTATCGCTAACAAAGAAGGGGGATGTTTCCGCTTTGCGGCGCTTTGATGTGTGCGGGATGCAACAAAATGGCTGTTTTGATGCCCTGCCGGTGAGCAAAGTCACCGGCAGAGTATGTGGAGTTGCGAGCAAAGAGGGTCAGAGCGAGTAGGGGAGTCTCGATTCGTTGACCAGTCGCGACAGGGCTGTCACTACATGAGGGTCAAACTGGGTGCCGGAGCGGGACTGGATATACTCCATGGTCTGCGCCAGCGTCCAGGGTTCTTTGTAGGGGCGCTTGCTGAGCAGGGCATCGAATACATCGACCACCGCCACAATCCTCGCCGACAGGGGGATCTGCTGGCCTGCCAGCTGCTGCGGGTAGCCTTTACCATCGAAGTGCTCATGGTGGCCCCGGGCGATCTCTGCCCCCAGCGAGAGGTAGCTGGTTCCCTCCACCATTTCGCCCGCCTTGTGCAGGATATTGGCGCCGATACCGGCATGCTGCTCCATGATGGCCCGCTCTTCCGGGTCGAAACGGCCGGGCTTGTGCAGGATATGATCCGGGGTGCCCACCTTGCCCACATCGTGCAGGATGGAGGCCATGCCGATCATCTCGACAAACTCCGGGGTCAGCTGCTCGGGATAGGCCGTCATCTGCTTCAATTCGGCCACGATGGCATCCGAGAGCTTCTGCACCCGCAAGACATGCTCGCCGGTATCGGAGTCGCGAAACTCCGCCAGCGCCGCCAGTGCCACCACGGTGGCCTCCTGGGCGCGCAGCAACTGGTTGTAGAGATAGAGGTTGTCGTAGGCCGCCGAGATGCGCTGGCAGAAGACATCCAGCAGATCGCATTCGAGGGGATCGAGGGGCTGGGTCGGGGTAAAACTCAGCACGAACTCGCGACCATTCTGGGCGGCGATATAGAGGGAATCCTGAGGGTGTTCAAAGCGGTTGCAGCGCGCCGCCAGTGCCTTCATGACCGAGTCATTGAGGGTGGGAAAGTCGGTGATCTTGCCATCATCCAGCAGAGTCTCGTAGTCGCCGGTAGCGGCGAGGATCTCCAGCCCCTGTTCGCCGGGACGGCGCTCGGCGCAGATAGCCCCTTCGGTGCCCACATCGAGAATGGCGCTGATCTGTTTCAGCACGCCGGAGGCAAACTCCTTGAGTGAATGAAGATGGTAGAGATCGCCCGCCCCTTCGAGAATTTTGCCGAGCCCCTGCCGGCTCTTGTCGATGGCACTGAGGGTTTCGTATGAACGCAGGGATGCGATGACAGTGGTGTAGAGCTTTTGTACCGTCAGCTCGGTCTTGGTCTTGTAGTCATTGATGTCGTAATCGAGGATCACCCGCTGCTCGGGGGCTTGGCCGGGTTGGCCGGTACGCAGCACGATCCGCACCAGCGAGTTGTGCATTTCGTTGCGGATCCGGTGCACCAGCCGCAGACCTGCGTCTTCGGTCTCCATCACCACATCGAGCAGGATCAGCGCAATCCTGGGATTGGCCTCCAGCATGCGGCCAGCTTCGGCGCCGCTGTAGGCATTGAGCAGCTCCAGCGGACGGGATTTGTAGTGAATGTTGGAGAGGGCCAGGCGGGTGGCATGATGGATATCCGGCTCATCATCCACGATCAGCACTTGCCATGGGTTGAGTGCCTTGGGGACCACGACCTCCTCATCATCGAGTTCGATGATGTCGTCGTCCAGCAAGATATCGTCCTTGTCTTGGGCACTGCTCATATCGGTTACGCCTCCGGCGCTCAATGAGTATGTGAACAGTATGCACGATCACATCCGCTCGGATCACCAGGATAAGTAGATATCGTGAGCTGGCTCCGGCTCTTTATCGCTACTCGAAAGGTTCCAGATACCCCTGGATAGACTTCTTCAACCAGGCCAACACCTTGCCGTGATAGGCGTTTTCCGCCAGATAGACACCATAATCCCGCCACTGCAGGCTGAACTTGTGTTTCAGGGTCAGCAGGGAGCCTTGTCGCAGCTGGCTCTGGATCAGTGGCGAGGGGAGCACCGCCCAGCCCAGTCCGTCCAGCACCGCATTGCGCATCAACTCGAAGCTGGAGAGACCGATATGCTGGCCTCCCACAGGTAGCAGGCTTTTTACCGAAAATTCATCTACATACGAGAGGGTGACCTGGGTGTGATCGGTCAGATCCTGCTGTTTGACCCGCTTCAGTCCGGCCAGCGGATGGCTGGGTGCCACCACCATCAGGGTGCGGATCGGGTTGAGCACGTCGATATTGAGGCCGCTGCGCTCCTGATCTTCGGTAATAAGGCCAAAAGCGGCATCGACGAACCCCTCTTCCACCAGCGCCGGCAGTTCGGGCGGAGAGGCAAGCACCAGAGAGATACTGGTACCGGGAAACTGATTGTGCAGGCTGGCCAGCATCTCGCGCCACACCGGCTCGGGAATGGCGTCATCGCGGGCAACCCGCAGCGCCACTTCGGCCCCCGAGGCGTAATGTTTGCACTTCTGCTGCAGGCTGTTGGCTGCCTGCAGCAGGCGAGTGCAATCATCCAGCACCAGCTCGCCGATCTCGGTCAGACGACTCTGATTGGCACCTCGTTCAAAAAGTTCGACGCCAAGCTCAACTTCCAGCGCCGCGATGGCAGTGCTGACGGCGCTGCGGCTTTTGCCGAGGCGACGGGCAGTGTTGGCAATAGAGCCACTATTGGCGGACTCTACAAAGAGTTCTATCTGATATAGCTTCATGTTTTACAGGCTATGGCGGAGTTTTTCACTATCACCTTAGCGTGTCGAACCAAGGCAAGGCAAACCTGTGGCGTCGGAATAATCGACGCTGAGCGATTGTCGCAAGTTGCTTCTCCCCGTTTACCATCTCTCCCGTCGAAGCAACAAAGGCATCTTATATGTTATTAAGTCGTATGTTTCTGGCCCGGCTGTTTTTGACCGGCGCCATCGTGACCGAGGTCGCCGGTACCTCCAGCATGGCCATGATCCCCGAGCAGGGAGCTGGCTGGATGAATTACATCCCAATGTGGCTGTTGATCGGCTTCTCGTACTGGTTGCTGGCGAAAGCCGCCAAAACAATCTCCATTGGTATTGCGTTTGCGCTCTGGGAGGGGCTCGGGATCACCTTGATCACCATAGTGTCGGTCATGTTCCTTGGTTACGATGTGACCGTTCAGGAGCTGATTGGCCTGGCTCTCGCGATAGTGGGGATTGTTATGGTGACCATGGGAGAGACCCATGATGAGCCCTCAGACAAGTCAGTAGACGCGGAGGCCACAGCATGAGTCCGTTTGTGATTGTATTGGGTGCCGCACTGATCGATATCGGCGCCAACATGGCCATCAACCGCTCCAAGGGTTTTCGTTACAAGGGGTGGGGATTCCTGGGGATCATGCTGGTACTCGGCGCCTTTACCCTGCTCTCGGAAGCGGTAAGTGGCGGCCAGATTGACCTGGCTGTTGCCTACGCCACCTGGGGGGCTATCGGCATCGTCGGTACGGCGCTGGGCGGTTTGCTCTTCTTCGGTGAGCGGCTCAAGCCCATCGGCTGGGCTGGCATGATGGTGATGGCGCTGGCTGTCGTTATGCTGACTACCGCCTGATAACCTGAAGCAATAAGAAAAGCCGCCCGGTAGCAACCGAGCGGCTTTTGTTTGGCTGATTGCTTGGTCGATGCAGGCTCAGCGCGGCGCTTCGTAGAGCTCCAGCGGCAGGCCGTCGGGGTCGGCGAAGAAGGTAAAGCGCTTGCCGGTCAGCTCGTCCACCCGTACCGGCTCTACCTCGATCCGATGGGCCAACAGATGGGCGATGACCCGGTCAAGATCGCTGACCCGAAAGGCGAGATGGCGCAGGCCGCACGCCTCGGGGCGGGAGGGGCGCTCGGGAGGCGAGGGGAAACTGAACAGCTCCAGCTGGCTGCCGTCCGGCAGGGCCAGATCCAGTTTCCATGACTGGCGCGCTTCGCGCAGGGTCTCGGCGATGATGGGCAGCCCCAGCACTTCGTGGTAGAAGTGGCGCGAGCGTGGGTAATCGCTGGCGATGATGGCCACATGGTGGATGGCGTCAAACAGCGGAAAGGTCATGGTGTTTCCTTGTCAGCAGCATAGTGAACGGGCAGCCTGCGCTGCCCGTGTCGTTGATCTAGTTGAAGAAACCGCCGAACCAGTCATCCAGCGCACTGCGTGGCGTCACACTGCTGGCGCAACCGGCCGGGGAGCCCATGGTGGAGGCTTTGGCCGGCACCTGCAGGCTGCCCGGGCAGTCGCTGGTGACGCGGGTGCCGCTGGCGCGGGAGAAGTTGGCCCAGGTGACCCCTTCCGGCATCTTCAATCCCAGACTGTTGACGCCGCGCTGGCTCATGTAGCCGCTAAAGAGCTGCAGGGCACCGCTGGCACCGGTCAAGCCCGCCGGGGTGTTGTCGTCGCGACCGACCCAGATACTGACCAGTTCGTTGTTGTCCATCCCGGCAAACCAGGAGTCGCGCAGCTCGTTGGTGGTGCCTGTCTTGGCCGCCATGGTGGCGCCGGGGAACTTGGCACTGAGGGCGCGGGCCGTGCCCTGACTCACCGTCTTGGTCATGGCGAACAGGGTCAGCCAGCTCGCCTGTTGGTCGGTGACCCGCTTGGCGGTCTGATCATGCTGATAGAGCAGGCTGCCATCCCCGTTGACTACGGCGCGAATGGCCGACAGCGGCTGGGTTAGCCCCTGATTGGCGATGGGCAGATACATCTGGTTCACCTCCAGCGGGGAGAGGGCCACCGCCCCCAGCACCAGCGACGGGTAGGGCTGGATCTCCTGCTGGACTCCCAGCTTGTGCAGGGTATCGACTACCTTCTCCAGCCCGACTTGCAGACCCAGATTGACGGTCGGCACGTTGAGTGAGCTGGCCAGCGCATCCATCAGCGGCACGCTCTGGCGGAACTTGCGATCGTAGTTTTGCGGCGTCCAGACCTGACCATCCTGACCGCGAATGCGGATCGGCTGATCTTTGAGTGGGGTCGCGAGCGTCAGGCCGTTTGAGAGACCGGTCAGGTAGACCGCCGGTTTCACCAGCGAGCCGATCTGGCGGCGGGCATCCAGCGCCCGGTTGAACCCGGCGTAGCGGGGATCGCGGCCACCCACCAGTGCCACCACTTCGCCCTTGTGCCAGTCGGAGACCACCATGGCCGCCTCCAGCTTCTTCTTGCCGCGCAGTTTCTCGATATCGGCGAGGCCCGATTCGACCGCTCGCTCGGCCGCATGCTGGGCGATGGGGTCGAGACTGGTGAAGATCTTGAGGCCGGACTGCTTGAGCAGATCGGCGCCGAAGCGGCTCTGGATCTCCCGCTTGAGCAGTCCCATAAAGGCCGGGGTGCGGCCATAACTCATCTGGCCACGGGCGATGATGCCGAGGGGTTGACGGCTGGCCAGTTCATACTCGGCCTGGGTCAGGCTGCCGTGATCCATCAGCAGCTTCAGCACCAGATCACGGCGGGTCTTGGCCCGCTCCGGGAAGCGCCAGGGATCGTAATAGGAGGGGCCTTTTACCAGACCGACCAGCAGGGCGACCTGATCGATATCCAGCTCGTTGACCGGAATGCCGAAGTAGAAGTAGGAGGCGAGGCCGAAACCGTAGACCCCTTGCGAGAAGTTCTGCCCCAGATAGACCTCGTTGAGGTAGGACTCGAGGATCTCGTCCTTGCTGTAGCGATAGTCGATCAGCACCGCCATATAGGCTTCCTGCAGTTTTCGCCACAGACTGCGCTCACGGGTCAGGAAGAAGTTTTTGGCCAGCTGCTGGGTGAGGGTACTGCCCCCCTGCACGGTGCGACCCGCGATCAGGTTGGCGAACATGGCGCGCATGATGGCCACCGGCGAGACGCCGCCATGCTGGTAGAAGTCGCGATCTTCGGTGGTGAGCAGGGTCACCAGCAGGCTGTCGGGCACTTCGGCGATACGCACCAGCAGGCGATCTTCCCGATCTTCGGTATTGAGGCGATCGAGCAGCACCGGGTCCATCTGGGCGTAACCGAGCTGGCGCTGGTTCTCCAGCGACTGGATCCCCTCAAGGCGCGGGCCGTTGAAGGTGAGGCGCAGGCCGCGGGCTCCATCGGCGCCGTCATAGAACTCGAACGGACGGCGAATCAGCTCGATGCGATTGCCGTTGATGGTGTATTCACCCGGCGTGTGAGGCTGGCGCACCTGCTTGTAGCTCAGCATGTTGAGCTCGCGCAGCATCTGGTCCCGCGACAGGCGCTGGCTGGGGTAGAGCTCCAGCGGGCGGCTGTAGACCATCACCGGCAGCTGCCACTTCTCGCCATCGAAGCGCTCGCGCACCTTGGTATCGAGGTAGATGCCAAACACCACCATAAAGGCCGCCACCACCAGGGAGAGCTTGAAGCCAAGCCAGAACAGCTTGCGCCAGATGGTGCGTTTGGGCGCTGCCTTCTTGGGGGCACGCTTGCGTCGTTGGGTTGCCATAAATCCTCTTTGCTTTCCTTTCTACTTGTTATGTCGCATTCGCGAACGTCCGAGCGGGATTAACCCGTCGAACCTAGATGCCCATCTTCTTCTTGGTGACTTTGGTCGGCATTGCCTCCAGCGGATTATCCGGCCAGTAGTGGCGGGGATAGCGCCCCTTCATCTCTTTCTTCACCTGCTCGTAAGAGCCTGCCCAGAAGGCAGCCAGATCGGCGGTGATCTGCAGCGGTCGCTGGGCGGGGGAGAGCAGCTCAACTACCAGCGGCACCCGGCCATCGGCCACGCAGGGGGTCGAACCTTGCCCGAACATCTCCTGAATGCGCACCGGGATCACCGGTGCCTGCCCTGGCTGATAGCGGATCCGCACCCGGCTGCCGGTCGGTGCCGCAAAGTGGCTCGGCAGCGCCTCGTCCAGCCGTTTGGGCAACGGCCAGGGCAGGGATTGGCGCAGGATGTCGCCGAGGTTGAGCTTTTTCAACTGCTCCAGCCGGGTCATGCCGCTCACCGCTGGCAGCAACCACTGTTCCAGCGTGGCCAGCAGGCTCTCGTCATCCATCGCGGGCCACTCCTCATCGGGCAGCCAGTCGCGGGCGCAGCGCAGACGGGCCAGCAGCCCTTCGCTGCTCTCGTCCCAGGGCAGCACATGCAGCCCCTTGCGGCGAATGCCTTGCAGCAGGCAGCGTCCTTTCTGCTCGTCGGAGAGTTCGGTCAGCGGTCGCTGGCTCAGCACCAGCTCGCCGATCACCTGCTGGCGTTCGGCGCGCACCCGCTCTTCCCGTTCATCCCAGTCGAACCACTGGCGCTCGCTCACCAGCTCCGGCAGCAGACGCGCCAGCTCATCCAGCTCTATCGGTTCGGCGATAAAGATGCGGCTGCCGCGATCGTTCTGCCCCATCTCGATAGCGATGAGGGCTGCTTGTCCCTGACAGGGATGACCTTCTACCAGATCGCAGCTCACCCCACCACTGAGTTGATAGCGACTGCCGCTGCGCAGTTTGCCGATGCGATCCGGCCAGGCGAGGGCACAGAGCAGCCCCAGCCACTGACCCTGCGCACTGGCAGGGCGGGCGCCAAGCCGTTCAAACCAGCGGGCCGCGCTCTGGCGCAGGGCGTTTTGACGGCGGTGGAACAGCACAGAGAGGCGCTCCGATCCTCGCAGATCTTCTTCCTGCAACGCCACCAGATAAGCGGCATCGGCGACAATCCCTGTCAGACCTTCAGCTTCCAGCTCGCGGGCGCGCAGCAGCATGCGAGCGAGGCGAGGGTGAGTACCGAAGGCGGCCATGGCGCGGCCAGCGGGAGTGAGTTGTTGCTCACCCTCCGGCTTCATGGCGCCAAGGGCCACCAGCAACCGCTGGGCGCTGGCCACCGCGGCGGCGGGAGGCATATCGAGAAGCGGCAGATCTTCCACCTTTGCCCCCCACTGGGCGGCGTCCAGCAGCAGGCCGGTCAGCTCCTGAGTGAGGATGTCTGGCGGGCTCTGCTCGGCGAGCCGCTCCTGCACCTCGCTGCTCCAGAGCCGGTAGCAGATACCGGGGCCGAGGCGACCGGCGCGGCCTGCCCGCTGGGTGGCGGAGGATTTGGCTATCTGGCGGGTTTCCAGTCGGGTGACACCGCTTTTCAGATCAAAGGAGGCCCGTCGTTCCAGCCCGCTGTCGATCACCACCGAAATCCCCTCAATGGTGAGGGAGGTCTCCGCCACATTGGTGGTGAGCACCAGCTTACGGCGGCCCGCAGGCGCTGGTTCGATGGCTGCCTGCTGCGCCGCCATGTCGAGGCGGCCGTAGAGTGGGGCGAGGGTCACGTCGTCCGGCAGTTTGTCTGCCAACCATTGCGCCAGTCGCTCGATCTCACCCTGTCCCGGCAGAAAGACCAGCAGGCTGCCATCTTGCTCGGCCAGCGCTTCGAGCACCACGGCGCCGACTTGCGGCTCCAGCCACTGCTGGCGATTGGCGGGGCGGTAGTGGTAGTCGATGGGGAAACCGCGCCCTTCCGAGCGAACCACAGGGGCATCCGGCAACAAGGTCTCGAGTGCCATGCCATCCAGGGTTGCGGACATCACCAGTAGCTTGAGGTCATCGCGTAATCCCTGCTGGCTCTCGATGGCGAAGGCCAATGCGGTATCGGCGTGCAGGCTGCGTTCATGGAACTCATCGAAGATCACCAGCGAAACGCCAGTAAGCTCAGGGTCTTGCTGCAACATCCGGGTCAGCACCCCTTCGGTGACGATCTCGAGCCGGGTCGCTGAGCTGGTGCGGCTCTCGCCACGCACTCGCAGGCCGATGCGCTCGCCCACCTTCTCCCCCAGCTGGCGCGCCAGAAAAGTGGCGATATTGCGCGCAGCCAGGCGCCTTGGTTCCAGCATGATGATGCGGCCGGGCAGCCGGTTCTGACGCACCAGCTCCAGCGGCAGCAGGGTCGATTTGCCTGCGCCGGGAGGCGCCTGCAGGATCACGCTGGTGTGGCTGTCGAGGGCGGCAAAGAGTTCGGGTAATACCGAAACGATGGGGAGCTGGGACAAAGCGATGAGCACCTTTTGTGGCAACCGGTAAAACGGCGCCTATTCTGCCACAGCCACCCGCACCACCGTGAGTGGATGTGCGGAGATGGTCACTCGGGCGGGAGGGTGGCGAGACATGGCCGGATGGCTGCCATAGAATGGGCCCATCCAATGAGCGTGAAAAAGGCATTATCACCACATGGCCAAACTTTTTTTTGCCCTGCCCGTCAAGGAGCTCGCCCCCGAGCTCATCGCCTGGCGCGATAAGCTGCCCTGGCCCGGTCAGCCGGTGCCACAAGCCAACCTCCACCTGACCCTGGCTTTTCTGGGTGAGGCGGACGAGTTGACCACCCGCCGCCTGATCGCCGCCGTAGAGCGTCAGCACTGTCCGCCGTTCTCCATCAGGCTGGATGAGACCGGCTGGTTCAGCCGGGCCAAGGCAGCCTGGATTGGCCCGAAGGAGTGGCCCAACGAGCTGACCGTGCTGGCGAAGGCGCTGCGCCGCCACGGTGAGAAGCAGCGCCTTGGCAATGGCGAGCAGGGTTATCGCCCCCACGTCACCCTGTCGCGCAAGGCGGGCGAGGCGCCAGCCATCCTGCCTGCCCCAAATTTTCTGCTGCAGGCCGATGAGTTCTGCCTCTATCAATCCATCTCGACCCCGGACGGGGTTCGCTACAAACCGCTTGCCTGCTGGCCGCTGCGTGCCCGGGTAAAAGAAGACGCGCGGAGGGCTAACCCGTGATCTTTGATCCCCCCCTGCAATCGGGCCAGCTGGTGGCCCGCTACAAGCGCTTTCTGACCGATGTGCAACTCGATAACGGCGAGGTCATCACTATCCACTGCGCCAATACCGGTGCCATGACCGGTTGTGCCGATCCGGGCACCCGGGTCTGGTACTCCACCTCCGATAACCCCAAGCGCAAGCTGCCCAACAGCTGGGAGATCGCCGAGAGCCCGGCGGGCCACTTTATCTGCGTCAACACGGCGCGCGCCAACCAGATTGCCCGGGAGCTGATCGAGCAGGAGGCTATCGCTCCACTGGCGGGTTACAGCCGGTTGCGCACCGAGGTGAAGTATGGCGAAGAGAACAGTCGCATCGATCTGTTGCTGGAAGATGACGAAAAGGGCAATTGTTACATCGAGGTAAAATCGGTCACCCTGCTCGACGAGCGGGAGCAACCGGGCATGGGCTACTTCCCCGATGCGGTCACCGCCCGTGGTGCCAAGCATTTGCGCGAATTGATGGCGATGAAAGCAGCGGGCCACAGGGCCGTGCTGCTCTTTATGGTGTTGCACTCCGGAATAAGCCGGATGCGCCCTGCAACCCATATAGATCCGCACTATAGTCTGCTAATTGAGCAGGCAATCGCGGCGGGGGTTGAAATTTTATGCTATCGGCCCCATGTTGGGGTGCAAGGCATGGTGGCTCAAGGGTTTATCCCGTTTGAATCTGGTCACCTGTTACCCGAGGGGAGTGCATAAATATTGGAGTGGGTAACATTATTGGTACGGCTCGTTTGCTTACCCGTTACCCTTCTGCTATAGATGTCGCCCTCAATTTATGGATGGCACGGGTAGCGTGCTGAATTAGGAGACAGGGCATGCCAACAGGCGAAAACAGGAAATCTCTGGGCCCCCTGGCCATTGCGGGTGTCGCGCCTTACCAGGAAAAGCCGGGTGAGGAGTACATGAATGACCAACAAAAGGCGCATTTTCGCAAGATCCTGGGTGCCTGGCGCAACCAACTGATGCAGGAAGTTGATCGTACCGTCGACCATATGAAAGACGAGGCTGCCAACTTCCCGGATCCCGTGGATCGTGCCGCGCAAGAAGAAGAGTTCGCTCTTGAACTGCGTACCCGCGACCGTGAACGCAAGCTGATCAAGAAGATCGAGAAGACCTTGCAGCTGCTTGAAGACGATGATTTCGGTTACTGCGAACACTGCGGTATCGAGATCGGTATCCGTCGTCTGGAAGCCCGTCCGACTGCCGACCTCTGTGTCGATTGCAAGACGCTGGCCGAGATCAAGGAAAAACAGATGGCCGGTTGATCCCGACCCTCTGGTATATGAAAAAGGGAGCTCGCGGGCTCCCTTTTTTATTGAGCTTTTGGCGGTCGCGCCCCAGAATGCAGCCTCAATGAATCGCTTACCCGAACAGCCATGCCAGTGAATCCCCTGTCTTCACCCCTTGCACGCCCCTATGTCGGCCGCTTTGCCCCCTCACCCTCAGGCCCGCTTCATTTCGGTTCGCTGATCGCCGCCCTCGGCAGCTTTTTGCAGGCCAGAGCGCAGCAGGGACGTTGGCTGGTGCGCATCGAAGATATCGATCCGCCGCGGGAGATGGCGGGGGCGGCCGACCTTATTCTCAAAACCCTTGAGGCATATGGTCTCGAGTGGGATGGGGAGGTGATGTTCCAGAGTGCGCGCCACGGCCGTTATGACGAGATCATCGACCAGCTCTATCGGGCGGGGGACCTCTACTGGTGCCGCTGCACCCGGCGCGAAATCATGGCCGCGGGCGGTCTCTACAGCGGCCACTGCCGCACGCTGGGGCTTGCGGCCGAAGGTTGCGCCGCCCGGCTGCGCCAGCACCATCCGGTCTACCACTTCGACGATCGTTTGCAGGGCCATATCGCGGTCCCTGCGGCGCTCGCTGAGGAGGATTTCATCATCCGTCGCCGCGACGGACTCTACGCCTACAACCTGGCAGTAGTGGTGGATGATATGGACAGCGGCATCACCGAGATAGTGCGCGGCGCCGATCTGCTCGAACCCACGGTGCGCCAGATTGCCCTCTACCAGACCCTGGGGGCGCCGGTGCCCGACTGGGTGCATCTACCGCTGGCGGTGCTGGCAGATGGCAACAAGCTCTCCAAGCAGAACCATGCGCCGGCGTTGGCGCTCGATGAGGTGCGACCGGCCCTGTGGCAGGCGCTGCACTTCCTCGGCCAGTGCCCGCCGCCCGAGCTGATGGCGAGCCGGATCGACGAGATCATCCGGTGGGGCATCGCCAACTGGCTGCTCGAACGGGTGCCCGCCAGCGAGAAGATCCCGCTCGCGGATTGCTGAGTCGACCAGGTGATTTTTGTTTGATTGAGCGTAAATTGCCGCTGTTGATTGTGATTTTATCGGGATGATCCGTTTCAAACGGGATCAATTGTCAGCACGGTTTTTCATTTGGTCAGGCCTGAGCTATGTGCAGATTGACCGCTATTTTCGCTGGCAGACGGTTTCATGCGGGATCAATTGTCAGCACGGTTTTTCATTTGGTTAGGCGTGAGCTATGATAGGCCGCTATTTTTTGGCCTCCCGTCAATTTAGAAGTCATGAAGAGGTGTACCATTTTTTCCCAGATCGCAAACTTTTGCCGCAAGGTGCTCGGCAAGGAAGACGGCGAGCAGTCGGTGGAATCCCCCATTCCAGCCCGTGTCGCCGGTCAACGTCGTACCTTAAGCCGTGATCAGCACCCTATTTCGCGCAAAGAGATCAGCGAGAATGCACTGAAGGTGCTCTATCGCCTGAACAAAGGGGGCTATGAGGCCTACCTGGTCGGCGGCGGAGTCCGGGATCTGCTGCTCGGGAAGACGCCCAAGGATTTCGACATCGCAACCGATGCGACGCCGGAGCAGATCAAGGCGCTGTTCAGCAACTGCCGCCTGATTGGCCGTCGTTTCCGCCTGGCCCACATTGTCTTTGGTCGTGACGTGATCGAAGTGGCCACCTTCCGGGGTCACCACCATCAGGTCAATACCAGCAAACATGTGTCGGCCCAGTCTGATGAAGGCATGCTGCTGCGCGACAACGTCTACGGCACCATCGAAGAGGATGCCGAGCGCCGCGACTTTACCGTCAACGCCCTCTACTACAGCGCCAAAGATTTCACCCTGCACGATTTTGAAGGGGGTCTGGAAGATCTGGCCGAGCGCAAGCTTGAGCTGATCGGCGATCCCGAGACCCGTTATCGTGAAGATCCGGTGCGGATGCTGCGCGCCGTGCGCTTTGCCGCCAAGCTGGATATGACCATCAGCCCGCGTACTGCCGCCCCCATCAAGGAGCTGGCGCCACTGCTGCAAGACATCCCGGCTGCCCGCCTGTTTGAGGAGACCCTCAAGCTGTTCCTGGCTGGCGACGGTCTGGCGACCTACAAACTGCTGCGCGAGTATGGCCTGTTCCAGCAGCTCTTCCCGCAAGTGGCTGCGCTGTTTACCCCGCACGGCAACTCGCCCTACGAGCAGTTTATCGAGCAGGCACTGATCGATACCGACACCCGGGTTCGTGAAGACAAGCGCGTCACCCCCGCCTTCCTCTACGCCACCCTGCTGTGGGGCTGCGTCGAGGCCCGTGGTCGGGTGCTGGAGAACGAGAGCGGCCTGCCCTGGTATGACGCCTTCATGCTGGCGATCAACGAGGTACTGGACAATCAGGTGCGGATCATCGCCGTTCCACGCCGTTTCACCACAGATGTCCGCGACATCTGGGCACTGCAACAGCGGCTGACCCGTCGTCAGGGCAAGCACCCCGAGCGCGCCATGGAGCATCCCAAGTTCCGCGCGGCGTTCGACTTCCTGTTGCTGCGCAACCGGGTCGAGCGCGGTCTCGGCGAGCTGGCCAGCTGGTGGGAGCGCTATGTCGCCTCCAATCCGGATGTGCGCCCGCAACTGCAGCGTGAAGCGACCCGTCGCCCGGCCAGCGGTGAGCGCGGCGAGGCTCGCAGCCACGATGGCGAGAAGCGCAGTAGCAACAGTCGCAACCGTCGTCGTCCCCGTCGCCGCAAACCGAAAGTGGCCGAGTGACAACAGACGTGATGACCGAGGTCTTCATCGCCATTGGTTCCAACCTGTCTGACCCGCTGGGTCAGGCTCGTCGCGCCGTTGCCGCCTTGGCAAGGTTGCCGGAATCTGTGCTGGTGGAGGCCTCGTCGTTTTACAGCAGCCGCCCGATGGGGCCTGCTGACCAGCCGGACTACGTCAATGCCGTGGCCCGGCTCAATACCCGGCTCGCGCCCCTTGCGCTGCTGGATCAATTACAAAAAATCGAGCTGGAACAGGGACGTGTGCGCAAAGATGAGCGGTGGGGGCCGAGAACTCTGGATCTCGATCTGCTGCTCTATGGGGATCAGGTGATCAACCATGAGCGCCTGATCGTACCCCACTACGGCATGAAGGAGCGGGAGTTCGTGCTGCTGCCCCTTGCCGAAATTGCGCCTGCTCTGGTGCTGCCCTGCGGCACCCCGCTCGCCCGACTGGTTGCCCGCTGCCCGCACAATGATTTGGCCATCATTGCCCCGCGTGCAGACGTACAGGAGCCTCTATGAGCAAGATCACCACCGCCAGCCTGCTGAAGATGAAGCAGGAGGGTCAAAAGTTCACCGCCATCACCGCCTATGATGCCACCTTTGCCAAGCTGTTCGACGACGAGGGGGCCCACGTGCTGCTCATCGGCGATTCGCTGGGCATGGTGCTGCAAGGGGGTCAGGATACCCTGGCGGTCAACATGGATGAGATGGTCTATCACACCCGCTGTGTGGCACGCGGTGCCAGCAAGGCACTGGTGGTCGCCGACATGCCGTTCATGAGCTACGCCACCCCCGAGCAGACTTACCAGAACGCTGCCCGCCTGATGGCGGCCGGTGCCCGCATGGTGAAGATGGAAGGGGGCGACTGGCTGTGTGACTCCATCCGCCACCTTACCCGCAACGGGGTGCCGGTGTGTGGTCACCTCGGTCTCACTCCGCAATCCGTTCATGTCTTTGGTGGCTTCAAGGTGCAGGGGCGCGATGAGTTTCAGGCCCAGGAGATCTACCGTCAGGCCCTCGAACTGCAAGCGGCCGGTATCCAGCTGCTGGTGCTCGAGTGTGTGCCCACTGCGCTGGCCGAGCGCATCACCAAGGCACTGCGCATCCCGGTGATCGGCATTGGTGCCGGCCCCGCGACCGACGGTCAGATTTTGGTGATGCACGATGCCTTTGGCGTCACCTCCGGCTATGTGCCCAAGTTCACCAAGAACTTCCTGGCCGAGACCGGCGATGTGCGTGCCGCCATCCGCCTCTATGTGCAGCAGGTGAGCGAGGGGAGCTTCCCCGGCCCGGAGCACTGCTTCAACTGATCCTGGCGGTTGCATGATGGGGGCTGCGGCCCCCGTCTCTGCTTCTCAGCCTTGCACAGTTAATCTGTATAGCTAATCCGTATCTTATTGATTCATCTAAAGGTGAACTGCTGATAGCCATGTTCGTGCCCCATCCCGCCCGAGCGCTATCTGTGGATGCAACCCGTCTCTCTTTTTGATTTATCGGAAGGTGAACTGCTGATGTTGGTCGTAAATAATCCCGTCGTTCTGCGTGAGCAGATAAGCCAATGGCGCCGTGAAGGGCGTGCCATCGCATTCGTGCCCACCATGGGCAATCTGCATCAGGGCCACCTGACGCTGGTGAAAGAGGCGCACAGCCACGCCGAGAAGGTGGTGGTCAGCATCTTCGTCAACCCGATGCAGTTCGACAAGGCCGAGGATCTTGCCAACTACCCGCGCACTCTGGAGCAGGATTGCGCTGCGCTGGAAGCGGCCGGGGTCGATATGGTGTTCACCCCGACCCCGGAGATCATGTATCCGCAGGGGCTGGCCAGCCAGACCTTCGTCGAGGTGCCGGGTCTCTCCAATCTGCTGGAGGGGGCGCTGCGCCCGGGTCACTTCCGTGGTGTCAGTACCGTCGTCACCAAGCTGTTCAATCTGGTACAGCCGGATGTGGCCTGCTTTGGCCAGAAGGATTACCAGCAGCTGGCGCTCATTCGCAAGATGGTGGCCGACATGGCGATGCCCATCGAGATCGTCGGTGTGCCCACCGTACGGGCCGAAGACGGGCTGGCACTCTCTTCGCGCAACGGCTACCTGACTGCCGCCGAGCGGGCCATTGCCCCCGAGCTGGCGCGCACCATGAACTGGATCGCCGAGCAGATCGAAGCGGGTGACCACCACCTGCCCTCCTTGGTGGCGCAGGCCAGCCAACGCCTCGACAACGCCGGTTTTCGTACCGATGCCATCGACATCGTCGATGCCGCCACCCTCGAATCCGCCACAGACGAGAGCGCGCAGCTGGTGATCCTGATGGCCGCTTATCTTGGCAAGGCCCGCCTTATCGACAATCAAGTGGTCACGCTGCAGCAAGCCTGAGCCCGCCACAACCAGGAGGACCCCATGTCCAAGAAGGTTTACTGCATTGCCCAATTCCTGCCCAAACCCGGTCAGGAGCAGGCCCTGTTTCAGGTGCTGCAGGCGCTCGAGCCCAACACCCTGCGTGAGGATGGCTGCCTGCAATATCGGGTGACCCGCCACATCGCGAGCCCGTTTGCCGAGGGGGAGAGCTTCCCCATCGTGTTCAACGAGATTTGGCAAGATATGGCAGCCTTTGAAGCCCACTGCCAGCGCGCGGAGATCAAGGCTTTCTTCGAGCGTTACTGTCTGGCGGAAGATGGTTTGGCTGCGAAGTGGAATGTCTGCGTCTATAGCGACGAACCCGAACAGTACGACGCCCCCGTAAAGAAGTAATTCCCCCGATTGCCAGCGGACGCCCCCTCGGGCATCCGCTGCTTTTTCACGCCAGCACTCTCCTGCATTCCGGCGTTTTGTTCTGCGGCCCAGCCCGCATTTCCCTTCGTTTCTATCCACTTTCGGCCTGATGGCCACTACAGGTACTCATGATGTTTGTCCTGATTGCATCGCTTGTTTTCTGTCTGCTCTGTTTTGCCCTGACCCGGATTCCCTCTACTGTGCCGCTCTCGCGCAAGGTACTTGCGGGTCTGCTGCTTGGCGCCCTGTTCGGGCTGGCGCTGCAATTGGGGTGGGGCGCCGATGATGCCGGCGTCCAGCAGACCCTGGAGTGGGTCAATATCATCGGCGGTGGCTATGTCAGTCTGCTCAAGGTGGTGATGATGCCGCTGGTGTTCACTTCCATCCTCTCCGCCATCAACAAGCTGGAGCAGGCCCAGTCCCTTGGCAAGATCAGCGCCGTGCTGATCGGCTCCATGCTGACGTTGGTGATGATCGCCGGTGTGGTGGGGATGACCATTACCCACCTGAGCGGTCTCACCGCAGCCGGGTTGTTGAGTCACGGTAGCGACAGCGCCACCCTGCAACAGAGCATGAGCACCATCGACAGTGCCCAGACTCTGCCGGCCCTGCTGCTCTCGCTGGTGCCCACCAACTTTGCCGCCGATATGGCGGGTAGCCGTAGCCTCTCGGTGATCGGCGTGGTGATCTTTACCGTGCTGGCGGGGGTTGCCCTGCTGCAGTTGAAGGCGGAGCATCCACAGGCTGGTGCTCGCGCCGCCGTGGCCATCGACACCCTGCAACTGTGGGTGATGAAGATGGTGCGGGTGGTTATTGCGCTCACCCCCTATGGGGTGATGGCGCTGATCGCCCGGGTGGTAGCCCACTATCCCCTGAGCGAGATCCTCAGCCTGCTCGGCTTTATTCTGGTCTGCTACGTCGCCATTCTGGCGATGTTTGCGGTGCACATGGTGATCCTGCTGCTGATCGGCCAGAACCCGCTGCACTATTTGCGGGAAGTATGGGGCGTGCTCACCTTCGCTTTTGTCTCCCGCAGCAGCGCGGCTTCCATCCCGCTCAGTATCGAGACCCAGCAGCGTCTTGGGGTGCCCGCCAGCATCGCCAACTTTGCCGCCTCGTTCGGTGCCAACCTCGGCCAGAACGGCTGCGCCGGCATCTATCCGGCCATGATGGTGGCGATGATTGCTCCCATGCTCGGTATCAACCCGTTTGATCCCCTGTTCCTGCTGACTCTGCTGCCGGTGATTGCGCTGGGCTCCATCGGGGTGGCTGGCGTCGGCGGTGGCGGCACCTTCGCCGCGCTGATCGTGCTCTCCACCCTCAACTTCCCCATCGCGCTGGTGGGGGTGATGATCGCCATCGAGCCGCTGGTGGATATGGGCCGCACCGCCCTCAACGTCAACGGCTCCATCATGGCGGCGATGATCACCAAGCGGTTGCTGGGCAAGCAACAGCTGGCCAACGTGGAGACAGTGCAGACGCAGGCCGCCAGCTAACCCTGAGTGCCACGTAATATGAAAGAAGCCCGCAGTTGCGGGCTTCTTTCATATCGGCTGTGTTGCCTTGTGGGCAAACGCGGTTACTCGGCAGAGACGGGGTAACCGGCCCCTTTCCAGGCAAAGATGCCGCCCGGCACCCGATAGACCTGCTGATAGCCCTGAGTCACCGCCCAGGCGGCAGCGTTGTGGCTGCGGCCGCACTTGACGAAGCCGCAGTAGATCACCACAGGGCGGGACTTGTCTTCACCCAGCAGCGCCTGGAACTGCTCCGCCGTGCCGCTCCCCTCGACAATCTCGCTCCAGTTGTCGCCGGACTTGGCCTCCTTCACGAAGACAAAGTTCTTGGCGCCCGGGATGTGCTCTTTCTTGTAGGAGTCCTCATAGGGCATGGTGTCGATGATCACCAACTCCTCACCCTTGTCCATCCGGGTCTTCAGCTCGGCCACGGTCAGCAGCTGATAGCCCCCCTGCTGCGCCTCCTGTGCCAGCTGTACAGCCGACTGCTCCAGCTTCACCTCCTGCTCGAACTGGTTATCGCCACAGCCCGCAAGGGCAAAGCTGGCGGCGATCAGCGAGGCCAGCAGGGTGCGGGATCGCAATGTCATCATGTCACTACTCCTTTAGTACGGGAAAAACGGGGCGGGAAGTTCGCAGCAGGGCGCCCGCAAGCGTCAGTAGCAGCAGATCCCGCACAATGGCCTCCGGCAACGAGCTGAGATCAGCCCTGCCCAGACAGCCGCAAGAGATGTCGAGCCCGATGGCAACGCCATAGCCCAACACCGGAATAAATAGGGCGAGCAGCCCGATCACCAGCCAGAGTCCCCAGCGCCGGTTGGCGATGACCGCAAGCCCTGCGCAGAGCTCAAGGGCAATCAGCCCCCAGGCCACTGGCGGGATCAGTGACGGCCAGATCAGCCCGAAGGCCGCGATCTGCTCGATGAACAGGGCGGGGGAGACCAGCTTGAACCCGGCGGAGGCGAGGAAGAATCCTCCCAGAGCCAGATTGGCCAGCATGCGCAACAACGCAGGCATGTTCTACCTCTTTATAGAGAGGGGGTAAATTCTAACAATTACCGATGGAGCCGCAATGACTAAACCCATGCCGAACAAGATAAATCTCGATTTTGCGGGGCAGTGACCAGAATGGGGGGGCGCTAGACCCTGATGGTTGCGGTTGTGGAGGCGGGATGCTGAGGCTGTGTCGATTGCTCCCGGTCGTGCTGGTGGGTCAGCAGTTCGGCAGCCAGCTCGATGGCCCGCTCGAGCAGTACCAACAAGCTGTCGACCGTCAGGTGATCGAGCCACTCGCGGGCCCAGATCAGGGTCTCTCCCCGCTCGGTCTGATCCAGCAGAAACACCGGCTCGTCGCCAAGGTGGTTGAGCAGGGGCGTGTTGGGCATGGCGTGGCCCGGTAGCAGCAGATAGATCACCAGATGGTCCTCATCCTCTGCCAGCGTCAGCACCAGTTCGTCGTTGATGGTCAGGGTGGTGGCTGTCTGTCCGGCCACCGGAAGCGGAAGTCCAAGTTGTGTGTACAGGGCGGTGATGAGAGCGTGATACATGGCCAAACCTCGGGCAGGGGGAGAGTGACACCCTATGCGGCTGATCGGTGGCTGCTTATCACTTGTCGTCATTTTTTTAGCGTTTTTGGTCGGCGGGGCGAATGATTGTGCCGAAATTGTGAGCTGACAGACATCTTTTACGGGTCAGTCCGAATCCTAAAAAAGCGGGACCATCGCTGACAGGGTGACAAGGGGGGGTGGCGTACGCTGAGGATCTTCTCTCTCATCAACGCAGGTTTCTTGCCATGAAAATTGCCTCCCCGGATATCGATGTAAGCCGTCATCAGCAGACAAGCCCTGATGCCACTCCACCTGCTACTGCTTGTCTTGGCAACGCCAGACTACGGCTGCTGGATGCTGGTAACCGGGAGTTCGATAGGGGGATCCGCCGTGGTATTGGCCATCGGCAGAGCCCGGAACTCAAGGCAGTCAAGCAGGCGGTGCGGCACTACCAGGCCCAGCCAACGCCTTCACTGGCCGGGTTGGCGAAGATCGAACAGGTGCTGCAGTTCTGGATCGACTCGGGCAAGAACCGCTCCCGTCAGCAGGATCCCGTGTTGCAAAAACTGGTCGATGACATCGCTGTCCGCCGTCAGGCGTTGGCACAGGGTGGCAAGCCTCCCTCATTTCAGCTGGCGTGGGTCTGCAACGAACAGGGGAGGGTCAATCAGCCTATCGAGAGTAACCAGCAGGTCCGCCAGTGGTGCAGCGAGTTGGCTCGCCTGCAACAGGAGGGGGCCAACGACCTGTTCAAGCAGGAGCTGCAAGGGGGACTCGATCTGATGTTCGGGGTGAGTGAGGGGATGATGGCGCGGCGGCTGGAGCGGGTGCCGACCCGTGAAGAGGTCGCAGAAAGCCACGAGTGGCAGCTGTTTTGCGGGACCTTGCGTCAGGCTCTGCCCGCACTGGGTGAGCTCAAGCCCCAAGCCACTGCCGAGGAGAATGGTCGCGATATCCTGTTGACCCACAGTCAGCTACTGGAGCTGGGCCACCTCAAGGAGGTTCTGGATCTCAGCATTCAGCAGCAGGTGAGCAAGCAGGGGGAGATTGGCCTGCTCAGGACCGAGCTGCTGACCGCGCTTGTGGATGGACTGGATGAGCCCTGGCTTGAGCGCGAGGCGCAGGAGAAGGCGCTCTGGCAGGGAGAGGCCGCATCAGGCAAGCACTATCAGAGTGGTGTACGGGCCGAGCTCAAGAGCTCTCTCTCTGCTGCCAGCAAGGAGCTGAAACCGGGTGAGCCCGTGAGCCACAAGGCCTTTGGCGGGCTCGGGCTGGTCAGTACCAGTGCGCTGGTGGAGGCTTTCGCCAAGATCGAGATTGGCAAGTGGGAGGGGCGTCGCGACACGCCGGTAGGAGAGTTTGCCGGCAAGGTGGCTCTGACCCAGGAGAACAAGGCGAGTGCCAAGGCCGAGCTGGTGATTGGCAAGGCGGAGGGCTCATTGGTGTTCAATCCGGTGAACAAGATCGTCAATGATACCGACGGATCGCGTTACACACCGGGGCCCCATGACCTTAGTCTGCTGCGCATCGGGGCCAGTGCCGAGCTGGTGAGCAGGCTGGGGTTGTCGGTTGAGGGGAGCTGGACTATCGGCAACCTGCTTAACGCCAAGCTGGCAGGCTCGGCCGAGGTGGTCGCCAATGCCAAGCTGGAGGCCGGTGCAGCGGCTATCATGACCCCCAATGGGCCAGTGGTCAGCGTAACGGCCAACGCCTCGGCCTTTGCTGGTATGAAAGCAGAGGGGAGTGCCCAGCTCAATCTGCTCAAGAGTCAGTATGCGGATGCCTATAGCCTTTCGGCCAAGGTACGCGCCTCCGCCAATCTGGGTGTCGGTGCATCGGCCGGTGCCACTGCGGCTTTCGGGCCGGAGGGAGCCAAGTTTCATACTACCCTTGGCGTGACGCTGGGGGTGGGGTCAGATGTCGGTTGGGAGGGCGGAGTCAACGCCATGGCAACCAAGGCGTATGCACTGGAGCTGGCTGCTCGTGCGGTAAGCAACTTTGATCAGCGCAAAGGGGAGCAGCTAGATGGACTGGCGATGGCGGCAGGGAATGAAAACCGTCTCTTCGAACTGGCCCAGCGGGTCGATAACCGGATTGTCACTCTCGCCACCCAGTTGGATGAACTGCAGCTGGCGGCCAGCGAGAACCGGATCCGGATGCAGGAGAGCCTGATCGATCCCGAGCTCGCTGCTGGTCGCACCGCCATGGCGCAGGCTATCGACGATGCCTTCGGTCAGGAGCGGGTCGATGAGCAGGGGGGCGTCACGGTTCCCGAGCGGGCTGCCGAGCGCAACGAGAAGCTTGAGCTCACCGCCCGGCTGCTAAAGGATCACGCCATCCGGGTCTAGGTCATCCTGAGGTGGGCCGGACAATGAAAACGGGCACCGCGAGGTGCCCGTTTTGGTCATTAGTGGCGCAGCCCGGTGCCGCGGGAGATAAGCCACCAGGCGATACCGTAGAGGGCCACGATAAAGCCGATGATGATGAGGTAGGCGGTGCCGAGCGGCACATCGGAGATGCCGAGGAAGCCGTAACGGAACGCGTTCACCATGTAGATGATGGGGTTCACCTGGGAGACACTCTGCCAGAAGGGGGGCAGCAGGCTGATGGAGTAGAACACCCCGCCCAGATAGGTGAGCGGTGTCAGCACGAAGGTGGGGATGATGCTGATGTCGTCGAAGGTCTTGGCAAACACCGCGTTGATAAGGCCACCCAGCGAGAAGAGAATCGCGGTGAGCAGCACGGTGAAGCAGACGCTGAACAGATGGTGGATCTGCAGCGGCACGAAGAACAGCGACACCAGGGTGACGATGAGGCCGACACAGAGGCCGCGTGCCACGCCCCCGCCCACGTAACCGGCGATGATGACGTAGTTTGGCACCGGCGCGACCAGCATCTCCTCGATATTGCGCTGGAACTTGGCGCTGAAGAAGGAGGAGGCGACGTTGGAGTAGGAGTTGGTGATCACCGACATCATGATGAGGCCGGGCACGATGAACTCCATGTAGGTGAAGCCACCCATGTCACCGATGCGCGAACCGATCAGGTTGCCGAAGATGACGAAGTAGAGGCTCATGGTGATGGCCGGTGGCACCAGGGTCTGGATCCAGATCCGGGTAAAGCGGCTCACCTCCTTGGCCAGAATGCTCTTGAAGGCGATGTAATAGATGGCCAGATTCATGCTTTTCTCCCCTCTTCGACCAGATTGACGAACAGCTCTTCCAGTCGGTTGGCCTTGTTGCGCATGCTCACGACCTGCACCTGCTGGTTCGACAACTGCTCGAACAGGCTGTTGAGTGACTGGCTCTTGTCGAGATCCACCTCAAGGGTGCGTTCATCCGGCATACGGCCGTTGAACTCTGGCACCTCGGGTACGGCAGAACCTGGCGCAAGGTCGAGCAGGAAGGTCTCGCGACCCAGCTTGCCCAGCAGATTCTTCATGCTGGTGTTCTCGATCAGACGACCCTTGTCGATGATGCCGATGTTGCGGCAGAGCATCTCCGCCTCTTCCAGATAGTGGGTGGTGAGAATAATGGTGACACCCTGCTCGTTGAGATCCTTGAGGAAGGTCCACATGGAGCGGCGGATCTCGATATCGACCCCGGCGGTCGGTTCATCGAGGATCAGCAGCTTGGGTTCGTGCATCAGGGCGCGGGCGATCATCAGGCGGCGCTTCATGCCGCCGGAGAGGGTGCGGGCAGGCATGTCGCGCTTCTCCCACAGATCGAGCTGGCGCAGGTACTTCTCGGCGCGGATCTTGGCTTCCGCCTTGGGCACGCCGTAGAAACCGGCCTGATGGGTGACAATCTGGATCACCTTCTCGAACTGGCTGAAGTTGAACTCCTGCGGCACCAGCCCGAGCTGAGCCTTGGCCTGTTCCAGATCGCTGTCGATGTCGTAGCCAAACACCTTCACCTTGCCGGCGCTCTTGTTCACCAGCGAGCTGATGACGCCGATGGTGGTGGACTTGCCCGCGCCGTTTGGGCCGAGCAGGGCGAAGAAATCCCCCTGCCTGACGGTAAGATCGATGCCTTTAAGGGCTTCGACGCCCCCCTGATAGGTCTTTTTCAGGCCGCTGATTTCCAGTGCGTTCATTGCAACCTCTGTGATGGTTGAATCCGGCTCGATACAGAAAAGGCGGCCAAGGCCGCCTGCACAGAGTAAAGGGCGCAAGGCCGCTTCACCCGTGATATTTCTGAACCTGGCTTACTCCTGGGGTACCACTTTGCCGATAAACGGCAGGTTGCGGTACTTCTGGGCGTAGTCGATGCCACAGCCGACCACGAATTCGTCCGGAATGGCGAAGCCAATCCAGTCGACCGGCACCTGCACTTCGCGGCGGGAGGGTTTGTCCAGCAGGGTGCAGATGGCCAGGGATTTTGGCTCGCGCAGGGAGAGGATCTCGCGCACCTTGTTGAGGGTGTAACCGGTATCGATGATGTCTTCCACGATCACCACATCCTTGCCCTTGATGTCGTCGTCCAGGTCTTTGAGGATGCGGACGTCACGGGTGCTGTGCATGCCGGAGCCGTAGCTGGAGGCGGTCATGAAGTCCAGGGTGAGGGGCAGCTGGCACTGGCGGCAGAGATCGGCCAGGAAGATGCAGGAACCGCGCAGCAGCGCAATCATCACGACTTCGTCAGAACCCTGATAGCGGGCGGTGATCTCTTCACCCAATTTGGCGATCCGGGCGGCTACTTCAGCCTCGGAGATCATCACCTCGACGGTGTGTTTCATCACTTACTCCCATAAGGCCAAAGGGGATTTGGCCGTTCATGAATATCAAAACCGATGATTCTACCACTCATGTTGAAGGGTGCTAGAGATACGTGGTGCTTTTATCGGCTTATTTTAATTGATAGAGTTAGCAGGCACTCAGGCATGATTAGTTAAAATACTATAAACACCATAATCAATAACTATTAGATGATAAAAACTATGGAACCACGCGCAGAAATAAGACGTCGTACCCGGCTGTCGCCGGAAGCTCGTCGCTCCCAATTGATGGAATGTGCCATCGAGGTGTTCTCCCGTCGCGGCATTGGCCGTGCAGGTCACGCCGAGATAGCCGAACAGGCCAAGGTCTCTGTGGCTACCGTCTTCAACTATTTCAACACCCGCGAGGAGTTGGTAGATGAGGTGCTGGCCGAGATCGAACGCTTTGTGAACCAAATGCTGTCGCAGGCATACGGTGACCAGGGCTCCATTTTCGACAAGATCCAGCGTCATGTACGCCTCTCTGTCGATGCCGCCTACGATCAACCGGATTATGCCGGTATCTGGCTGGAGTGGAGCTCATCGGTTCGGGAAGAGGTATGGCCCCGCTATACCCGGCTGCTCGATCAGTGCCTTGAGCTGATCGCCAGCGAGCTGCAAACCGCCATGGATGCAGGGGAGATCACCAGCGTGCTGTCAGCACAAGATCTGGCCCGCTCTCTGACCGGTTTTGGCTATGTGATGATGCAGATGATCAATCAACCTCAGCGCCCGGTGCGCCAAGAGGTGACTGATTTCCTGTTCAAGTACGTGACGGCGCCAATTCAGGCTCGCTAACACGGCTTAACGAAAAAACGGCGTCACTCATTGAGTGGCGCCGTTTTTTTTATGGCCGGATATGGCCGTCACCTCACTGGTGGCCATAGCCCCAGCGGCGGGTCAGCTCATGCTCGACACCGAGATGATCGAGGATGCGGGCAACCATAAAGTCCACCAGATCCTCGATGCTTTTCGGCTCATGATAGAAACCGGGCGCAGCGGGCATGATGGTCACTCCGAGCCGTGCCAGTTTCAGCATGTTCTCCAGATGGATCGCCGAGAAGGGGGTTTCGCGGGGCACCAGGATCAGCTGGCCGCGCTCCTTGATCACCACATCCGCTGCCCGCTCCAGCAGGTTGTCCGAGGTGCCGTTGGCAATGGCCGAGACGGTGCCCATGGAACAGGGGCAGACCACCATCTGTTTGGGCGCGGCCGAGCCGGAGGCCACCGGTGAGAACCACTCCTCCTTGCCGCAGGCGACAATCTGCCCCTCCTTGGCGCCATATTGGCGACAAAGATAGGCAGAGAGCTCTTTCGGCGAGCCGGGCCAATCCTGCTGCTGCTCGGTCTTGAGTACCACACGAGCTGCCGATGAGGCGAGCAGGTAGACCCGATAGTCCGCCTGCACCAGACACTGGAGCAGGCGCAGGGCGTAGGGGGCGCCGGAGGCGCCGGTCAGCGCCAGGGTGATCGCTTTGTTCATAGTTCGCCGTGGTAATCCTTGAGGCGGGCGATCAGCTTGTCATGAATGCCACCGAAGCCGCCGTTGCTCATGATCAGAATATGGTCGCCATCGCGGCTCTCGGCCACCAGCCGGTTGATCAGGGTCTCCAGATCGTTGAATACCTTGGCCGGACGGGTCATATGGGCCGTCACCTCGCCGAGATCCCAGCCGATGTTGGGCGGCTGGAAGAAGAACACCTCGTCGGCGCCATCGAAGCAGCCAGCCAGCTCCTCCTTGTGAACCCCCAGCTTCATGGTGTTGGAGCGAGGCTCCAGCACCGCCAGAATACGTGAGCAGCCTACCTTGGCGCGCAGGCCGCCGAGGGTGGTCTCGATGGCGGTGGGGTGGTGGGCAAAGTCGTCATAGACGCTGATGCCCGCCACTTCGCCTTTGAGCTCCATCCGCCGTTTGGGGGATTTGAATTGGCAGAGGGCTGCGATGCCATGCTCCACCATGACACCGGCGTGGCGGGCGGCAGCGATGGCCATCAGGCCATTGTTGACGTTGTGCTCGCCGATGCACTCCCAGTGCACCTCGCCTTGTTTTTCACCATCCAGCCACACCTCGAAGGCGGAGCCGTCATCGGCCAGCTTGACCGCCTGCCACTTGGCGTCGTCTTGACCTACCAGCTCCACTTCGCTCCAGCAGCCCATCTTGCGCACGGCGGTGAGGTTGTCATCGGCTTGCGGGAACAGCACCCGGCCGTTGCTCGGCACGGTGCGCATCAGGTGGTGGAACTGGCGCTGGATCGCGGCGAGATCCGGGAAGATATCCGCGTGGTCGAACTCCAGATTGTTCATCACCAGGGTGCGCGGGTGGTAGTGGACGAACTTGGAGCGTTTGTCGAAGAAGGCGCAGTCATACTCGTCCGCTTCGATGACGAAGAAGGGGGCAGAGCCGAGACGGGCGGAGACCGGGAAGTTGCCCGGCACGCCGCCAATAAGGAAACCGGGTTCCAGTTTGGCGTACTCCAGCACCCAGGCCAACATGCTGGCGGTGGTGGTCTTGCCATGGGTGCCAGCAACGGCCAGTACCCAGCGATCCTGCAGCACGTGCTCCAGCAGCCACTGGGGGCCGGAGATATAGGGCAGATTACGGTCCAGCACATATTCAACACAGGGGTTGCCGCGGCTCATGGCGTTGCCGATCACCACCAGGTCCGGCGCCGGATCGAGTTGGGAGGGGTCATAGCCTTCGGTCAGTTCGATGCCCTGTTGCTCGAGCTGGGTACTCATGGGGGGATAGACGTTGGCATCCGAACCGGTCACCCGGTAACCAAGCTGTTTTGCCAACACCGCCAGACCACCCATAAAGGTGCCGCAGATCCCGAGAATGTGAATATGCATACCGCTTCCTTTCGCAGTAAAGGGAAGTGCGCATTCTAGGGGGTGTTGCGGTGGTGGCACAAGCCGCACTCATGGTGAGAGGCCCACAGATGCAGCACCGGAGGCAGAAATCTTGGCGCTGTTGGGATATGCGAGATTGGAATGGGCTGGCAGGCTTTATTTGAGACTTGATATTGTGTCGCACTTTCTTACAATTCTTCGGTTTTGTGACGCACGCTACAGTTTTACGATATCGCCCTTTTCCAAAGGAGAGTCCCCATGGGCAAGTTCCTGCTTTGCTATCTGGTCGGTGGTCTGGTGGCCATCAGTTGGGCTGCGCTGCCCGCTCACGGTCCCTGGGATCAGTGGGACCTCACGATTTTTCACACCGTTAACGGCTGGCTCGGACAGTCGGCTCTGTGGGCCGATCTGGTGGCCATCACCAATAACCGGCTGTTCGATCTGGCGGTGCTGGCCTGTATGGGGCTGATCTTGGCGCGCTGCTTCTTCGCCCGGGATCTGGCGGGCCGTCGCCAGCTGGTGGCGATGGGTATAGTGATGCTGCTAAGTGCACTGGTGATCAACCAGCTTGGTCACCGATTGCCGGTGGAGCGACCCAGCCCGACCCTGATGGTGGCCGATGCGCTGCGGGTGACCCAGATCAGTGCTATTCCGACCAAGGACTCTTCCGGTGACAGCTTCCCCGGCGATCACGCTCTGTTCCTGATGATCTTCGCCGGCTATGCCTTGCGCTATCTGCCGCGCTGGGCGGGAGTCACCGCATTGCTGATGGTGCCGATCTTTTCCGCGCCGCGCATTCTGGCTGGCGCCCACTGGTTTACCGATGTCTACGTCGGCGCACTGGGGCTGGCGACCCTCTGTCTGCCCTGGTTGCTGCTGACCCCGCTGGCGGATCGGCTGATAGAGCGCATCGCCCCCCGATTGGCCCGTGTGCCGCTGCTGCGCAGTCAGACCCACTGATTGAACGTCGCAAAATAAAACGCCCCGACATGAAAATGTCGGGGCGTTTTGTTATCAACCCGCGAGAGATCAGCCTTGATAGCCGTTCGGGTTGTTGCTTTGCCAGCGCCAGGTATCGACCATCATCTGCTCCAGACCGCGTTCTGCCTGCCAGCCCAGCTCGGCACGGGCCAGCGTTGGCTCTGCCCAGCACTCGGCGATGTCGCCCGGGCGACGGGGTTTGATCTGGTAGGGAATGGGTCGGCCGCTGGCCGCTTCAAACGCCTTGACCATCTCCAGTACCGAGTAGCCCTGACCTGTGCCCAGGTTGTAGGTGAAGACGCCGGTGTCGCTCTTGATGCGCGCCAGTGCTTTCAGGTGGCCGATGGCGAGATCCACCACATGGATGTAGTCACGTACGCCGGTGCCATCCGGGGTCGGGTAGTCGTTGCCAAATACCCCCAGCTCCTTGAGCTTGCCGACACCCACCTGGCTGATATAGGGCAATAGGTTGTTGGGGATGCCGTTGGGATCTTCACCAATCAGGCCGCTCTCGTGGGCGCCGACCGGGTTGAAGTAACGCAGCAGCACGATAGCCCAGCGGGGATCGGATTTGGCGAGATCACGGAGGATCTCCTCCACCATCAGCTTGGAGCGACCATAGGGGTTGGTGGCGCTGGTGGGGAAATCTTCCCGCAGCGGTACCGAGGCGGGATCGCCATAGACGGTGGCCGAGGAGCTGAATACCAGCCGGAAAACGCCAGCCCTGGCCATCTCTTCGCACAGCACCAGAGTGCCGCTGATGTTGTTCTGGTAGTAGGTGAGCGGGATCTGGCTCGACTCCCCGACCGCCTTGAGACCGGCGAAGTGGATCACCGATTCGATCTGGTGGTTGGCGAACAGCTGCTGCAGGCAGGCTCTGTCCAGCACATCCCCTTCGACGAAGGTGACCGGCTTGCCGGTGATCTGCTCGACCCGCTTGAGTGACTCCGGTGAGGAGTTGGAGAGGTTGTCGAGTACCACGACCTGCTGCCCGACGTTCAAGAGTTCAACCAGGGTATGGGAGCCGATATAGCCGGCGCCCCCTGTGACCAGTATTGTCATTTTTTATCCCGTGTTCTGGTGAAACTGGGGCAGAGTCTAGCGCCCCTGTCTACTTGGGAAAAGGTTGGGATACCGATGACGCTTTCACCGCACCTCACAAAAGCCTTCACCACGCCTCAATAATCGAGGCCGATATCCCCTTTTGCGGTGCAGGAGCAGGCCAGAGCAACGCCGCTCTCCAGATCCTGCGCACTCAGGGTCATCACGCTCTGGCGCTCGATGTCACCTGTGGTGGTGCAACGACAGCTGCCACATACCCCGGCGCGACAAGCCGCCATTATGGTTTCGCCCGCCGCTTCCAGCGCCGCCAGCAGGGTCTGACCCGGCAGGATCTTCACCTTTTTGCCGCTCTTTTTCAGGGTCAGCCAGAAGTGCTCGTTGGTGGTCGTGGCGGGCTCTGCGGGGGGAAGACCAAAGGACTCCTGATGCAGCTGCTCCGGCGGCAATCCCAGTTCCGTCAGCATGGTCCTGACCGCCGCCATATAGGGGGCCGGGCCACAGAGATAGACATGGCGTTCGCGCAGATCTGGGGCCAGTTCGGCCAGCATGGCGGGGGTGAGCCTGCCAATCCAGGGGTGATCTGCTGGGGCATCTTCCAGAATCAGGGCATGGCGTACACCGGCATGGGCCTCAGCCACTGCAGCCAAGTCATCTGCGAAGATCACATCTGCTGGCGAGCGGGCGCTATGAATGAAGCGGATATCGGCATCCGGCCGTTTGGCCAGCTCGTTCCGCAACATGGACCACATGGGGGTGATGCCGGAACCGGCGCTCAAGAGCAGTGGTCGTTCGCAGGGCAAGGCGGTCAGATTGAAGTCGCCAAAGGGACCATCCACCCGGATCTCGTCGCCCACTTGCAGGGTTTGATGCAGATGGCGGGAGACTCGTCCCACATCTTTGATAGTCACCTGCCAGCATGCATCCTGCGGGCTGGAGGAGAGGGTATAGGCGCGGTACTCCGGCTGGCCGTCTATCTCGGTGTGCAAGGTTATGCACTGGCCAGCTAGTACGGGAGGGAGGCTGCCAGAAAGCGGCGCCAGCTGCCAGCTCACGACGTCGTGGGTGTTCTGTTGGCGGCCAATGCAGGTGAGCGTGAGATAGGTCATCACAAGGCTCCTTAGGTTTGAAACGGTTCGAAAAACGTCTGATGAAAAAGCCGGGTCCAGAAAAAAGGCGAGCCGGACGGCTCGCCAAACGCTTACAACATGAGGTGCCGATCAGGCCGCCAGGATCTCGGCCAAGTCAGCCTCGGCGGTGGTGGTCCCTTTCAGGCCGAACTGCTCCTCCAGCACCTTGAGCAGCGCCGGGGTGAGGAAGGCGGGTGCGGTCGGGCCGGTACGAATGTCTTTCACCCCGAGGGAGAGCAGGGTGAGCAGAATGACGATGGCTTTTTGCTCGAACCAGGAGAGCACCAGCGTCAGCGGCAGATCGTTGACCCCGCACTCGAACGCCTCGGAGAGTGCCAGCGCCAACTGGATGGCGGAGTAGGCATCGTTGCATTGACCCACGTCCAGCAGACGCGGAATGCCGCCGATGTCGCCAAAGTCGAGCTTGTTGAACTTGTATTTGCCGCAGCCCAGGGTGAGCAGCAGGCTGTCGTGCGGCGCCGCCTTGGCAAACTCGGTGAAGTAGGCGCGCTCGGCCTTGTCGCCGTCACAGCCACCTACCAGGAAGAAGTGGCTGATCTCCCCGGCTTTGACCTTCTCAATCACTGCGGGCGCAGCCTGCATCAGGGCGTTGCGGGCAAAGCCGATGGTGATGAAGTGCTCGAGCTCGGTGTGCTTGAAGCCTTCCAGCGCTTGGGCCTTGGCGATCACGGCGGAGAAATCATCCCCCTCCAGATGGGTTACGCCCGGCCAGCCGACGATGGAGCGGGTGAAGATGCGGTCACTGTAGTTGCCCACGTTCGGGTCGATAATGCAGTTGGAGGTCATCACCACGGCGCCCGGGAAGTTGGCAAACTCCTTCTGCTGGTTCTGCCAGGCGGAGCCGTAGTTGCCCACCAGATGGGGGTACTGTTTGAAGAAGGGGTAGGCCAGTGCGGGCAGCATTTCACCGTGGGTGTAGACATGGATGCCGGTCCCCTTGGTCTGCTCCAGAATGAGCTTGAGATCCATCATGTCGTGGCCGGAGACCAGAATGCACTTGCCGGGGATCGGCGTGACCCTGACCCGGGTCGGTTCCGGGTGGCCGAAAGCACTGGTTTCACCCAGATCCAGCATCTCCATGATTTTGAAGTTGAGCTGACCGATCTCCATGGCACAGCTGAACAGCCGACCCATTTCGCTCGGATCTGTGCTGAGCCAGCTCATGATGCGGTGGAATTCGGCGGCCACCTCGTCACTCTGCTGATCCAGCACCCGGGCGTGCTCCATATAGGCGGCCGCACCCTTGAGGCCGTAGAGACAGAGCAGACGCAGCCCCATGATGTCCTCGTTCACCTCGCTCTTGCCCCGATTGGGGGCGGCTGGCGCGGCATGGGCAAGTTGTTCCAGCAGTTCGGCACCGGGTTCGAAGTAAGCGGACTGTGGCAAGTCGTTGACCTGCACCGCCATGGCGGTCAGACGATTGGCTAACTGCTGGCGATAGGCGAGGGCCTGATTGACGTAGGCCACGATGCGATTCGAGTCGAAGTTGACGTTGGTGAGGGTGGCGAAGAAGGCTTTGGGCACGAAAGCATCGACCTCGCGATCCATGATGCCCTGCTCGCGGGCGGCCAGCGCCCAGGCGCTGAGCCCCTGCAGGGTGTAGATCAGCACATCCTGCAGATCCGAGGTTTCCGCCGTCTTGCCGCACATGCCTTGTGCGTAGGCACAGCCGTTGCCTGCCGGGGTACGAATTGTCTGTTCACATTGCACACAAAACATCATGTCTCTCCTAATTGGACATTTCAGTTGTCTGTTTTGTGGCGATTCTATTCCTCTCGCGAAAAACTTAATAGGCATTCAATTTGCCAATTAAGATTCCCTTGATGCAGATCAAAAACAAAAAAAGCCGCCCAAACAGGGCGGCAAGCGGGTGGATAGAAGGAGAGACAACTCAGGTTTGCAACAGAACATAACAATCAGACGGATTGGGACGTGGTCTGGTCAGGAGCTTTCGGCCCGGTACTTACTCAAGCCAGCATACGTACGCTGTAGTCGGCTTGGTTCACTATCAGGCCAGATAAGCGCGCAGCATCCAGACCAGTTTTTCCTGCTGCTGCACATAGTCGGAGAGGATGGAGGCAGTGCCCTCATCACCGGCTTCGGCGGCCTGGCCCAGAATACGGCGCTGGGCGACCAGCAGTTCGCGGAAGCTCTCCAGCAGGGATTCGACACAGGCGCGGCCATCGTGCAGCCCTTTTTGCTCCGGGATGGCAGAGACTTGCAGGTAGTCGCTGAAGCTGTGCATGGGCACGCCATCCAGGGTCAGGATCCGCTCGGCCAGTGCATCGACTTTCAGCAGCAGGTCGTTGTAAATCTCTTCAAATTTCAGGTGCAGTTCGAAGAACTGGTTGCCACGGATATTCCAGTGGAAGCCGCGCACGTTCATGTAGAGGATCTGGTAGCTGGCCAGCAATTTGTTCAACTCGGCTGCCAGGGCTTGTGATTGAGCAGTATCAAGACCAATCGGGCTTTTCATCATTCACCTCCAGATTTGGAAATCGGTTTGAAATTCTCTTTCGGAACGCAGTCAGAATAACGCCTTGCAAAATGCAGGGACAATTGCTTGTGCCTAACTGTTTGATAGCTAACGGCTATCAAACAGTACGCAGCAACGGGGGCAATGGATGAGTATTAGGGGAAGTATTTTTCGAGCAGCGCCATCAGGATGGCCTGACACTCGCGGTCCGGTTTGCTATCGACCTTGCTGGCGCGAAAGTGGAGCTGAAAGGCGCCCATGACGGCGCGGCTCTGTTCATCCCACTGGCCGCTCCGGGGCAGGCCATAGCCATAGCGGGCCAGCTGCTGCTGCCACATGGCCGCATCCCAGTGGGGCAAGGGGCTGGCCAGTAGCTCGGCCACCCGACCTTCATCTGGCCAGGCGCCGACTCCGTACGTCAGATAGAGCTGGCGCCAGGGGAAGTGGGGGCCGGGATCCTGCTTGCGCTCGGGGGCGACATCGCTGTGGCCCAGCACCTGGGTCGGTGGAATCTGGTAGCGGGCGACCAGCTCCCGGCTGAGGGCGCCGACGGCAGCTATCTGCTGCGGGGTATAGGGTTGCCAGCGGCGGGCATCGGGGGCCAGCGGCTCATCTTCCGCTGGATAGCCGAGGTTGACGATCTCGATGCCAAGGGAGCTGGCATTGAGCCCGGCATATTGGTGCCAACGGCTGCGTCCCGCATGCCAGGCGCGCGCGCTGTCCGGCACCAGCTGATAGACCGGTAGCGGGGTCTCGTGGCTGTCGCGGGGGATCAGGTAGTGGGCGCTCACCTTGTGCTCCAGCTCGGTCAGCAGGCGCAAGGAGTTGGCATCGTCTTCATCGGTGTAATGGAGGATCAGAAAGGCGATCCGCTCGTTCTGGTTGGCGCTCTGATAGCGGGTCGAGAGCTGGTACTCGGACGGGGTACAGGCGCCCAGCAGCAGAACCAGTGGCAGAAAGAAGAGGGGAAGAAGACAGCGCCAGCGCCATCCCCCTGCCACAGCCAGTCTGCTGAACGTGGGAGGAGTGAGTCGCTGGCACATGTCGAAGGCCCGGTCTGGTCAGTCGCGCGGCTGGTTAGCCGCGGTATTTGGCCGTGAGACCGATCAGGAAGTTGCGCAGGATCTGATCCCCGCAATCCTGATAGTGCTTGTGATCCTTGGAGCGGAACAGTGCACTAAGCTCGGACTTGGAGAGGTTGAAGTCGGCGAGCTTGAGGGTGCCGAGCATATCCTCTTCCTTGAAGTTGAGACCGATGCGCAGCTTGCGCAGGATCATGTTGTTGTTGATCCGGTTCGGGATCACCTGGGCCGGTGCATCTTCCCGCACGCCGCGGCGGGCGATGATGAAACCGTCGAGGAACTGGCTCAGAGCCGAGTCGGGACAGGCGACATAGCCTGCCTCTTGCTCTTCACCTTCCGCCGCCTCTTTCATCAGCCAGCTGTGCAGCTGGGCGTGAGTGACCGTCAGGTTGCCCTTGGCAAACATCTCGACCATCTGGTCGTTGCTGATGGTGAGGGCGTAGCGCAGACGGCGCAGAATATCGTTGTTGGTCATGCTGACTCCTGTGTAAACGGCGCAACTTTACCATCTGGCGGCCCTCGCGTCAGAAAAAGCGGGGGCCGATACAGTTCAGGTCAAGCTCATCAAGCCTTGCCGAGATAGCGGGGCGCCTCCTGGCGCACCAGTTCCAGCGCATCTTGCAGCTCCAGCAGCTCGGGTTCCAGCTCGCTGACCGGCACGCCGTCACGCAGCTGTTGCTCCAGCTGGGAGAGCAGCCGTTGCAGCCCCGGCACCCCGGAATAGGCACAGCCGCCGTTGAGGCGATGGAGCTGGGCCAGCACCTCGCTATCTTCAATTTCTCCAGCCAGCGCGCTATCCAGCACCGGCTCGACCTCGTCAAAACTGGCCAACAGCATGGTCAGCATCTCTCTGGCGAGATGCTCTTTCCCCGCCGCCTGCCGCACCGCCAGTGTCCAGTCGATCTGTTGGGCACCATTATTCTGGTGACGGCGATGGGCAAAGTCGGTGATGAGCTGGGCCAGCATGCTCTCGTCGATGGGCTTGGCCAGATAGTCGTCCATCCCCTGGCGGATCAGCCGCTCTCGCTCTCCGGGAATGGCGTGGGCGGTCACCGCCACGATCGGGGTGGTGGTGTTGAGGGACTGGTTGCGGATCGCCTGGGTGGCGCTGATGCCATCCATGATCGGCATCTGGATATCCATGAAGATGATGTCGAACGGTTGGCTCTGGGCCTGTTTGACCGCCTCCTTGCCGTTTTTGCACACCACCACCTGACTCACCATCTCCTTGAGCATGGCGGCGATCAGCTTGAGGTTGGCGGCGTTGTCATCCACCGCCAGCACCTTGATTGGCTGCAACTGGCGCGGCGCAGGCTGGGCGGGCAGCTTCTGGCGGCTCGATTCCGGCGAGAGCAGGGCGTGCAGCAGCTTGCGGTGGTTGACCGGTTTGGAGAGGCAGTGCTGGGCGCCATGGGCCAGCATCGCTTCATAGAGCGCCGGCTCGTGGCTGCTGAGCAGCACTATGATGTTCTGCTGCTGGCCATTCAGTCTGTCGAGACGGCCGATCACCTGCTGCGGCGTATGCAGGGTGCTGCTGCCGATGATCACCATCTCCTGCTCGCTCATCTCGGGCCAGGGATCATCGCTGGTCAGTGGGTGCACGTCGAGGTGCCACTCCGCCAACAGGGCGAGCAGGGAGGCTTGCGCGAAGGGATCCGGTTCCAGCAGCCAGAGCCGTTTGCCACGGATCCGATCCAGCGGCAGTTGATCGGTCTGGGGCAGGGGGGAGACCTCCACATCCAGACTGAACGAGAAGATGGAGCCCTTGCCGAGCTCCGATTCAAAGCGGATCTGGCCGCCCATCTGCTGCACCAGCTTCTGGGTAATGACGAGGCCCAGGCCCGTGCCGCCATAACGGCGGGAGATGGAGGAGTCGGCCTGATTGAAGGCCTGGAACAGCTGATGTTGCTGCTCTTGGGAGATGCCGATGCCGGTATCACGGATCTGGACGTTGAGCCTCACCTTGTGGTTGCCACTGCCGGTCTGCTCGATATGGACATCGACGTTGCCCTGTTCGGTGAACTTGATGGCGTTGCCGGTGAGGTTGGTCAGCACCTGTTGCAGACGCATGGGGTCGCCGGTGAGGTAGTCCGGCACATCGGCATCCACCCGCAGGGAGAGCTCCAGTTGTTTGTCGTGGGCGCTGGGGCCGAGCAGGTGCATGGTCTCGTTGAGGGTGTCGCGCAGGCTGAACGGGATATGCTCCAGCTGCAGCTTGCCCGCTTCCAGCTTAGAGAAGTCGAGGATGTCGTTGATGATGCCAAGCAGGTTGCGCGCCGACTTCTCGATGGTCTGCATGTAGTCGGTTTGGCTCGGGGTCAGGCTGGTTTTCAGCAACTGGCGGGTAAAACCGATGACCCCGTTGAGCGGGGTACGCAATTCGTGGGACATGTTGGCCAGAAACTCCGATTTGACCCGCGCCGCCTCCTGCGCCCGCTTCTTGGCCATGTCGAGCTCGACGTTCTGGATCTCGATCTGCTCCAGGGTTTCGCGCAGGTCAGAGGTGGCCTGATCGATATTCTGCTGCATCTCTTCGTGATATTCGGAGAGCGCCTTGGCCATGGCGTTGATGCCGTTTTTCAGCATATCCAGCTCGCCGGTGAGCTGGCCGCTGACCCGGGTATCGAGCCGCCCCTCCCTGATCTTGTGCACTGCCTGCACCATGTTGGTGATGGGCTGGGTCACGCTCTTGACCAGCCGGAAGCCAAACAGGGTACTGAAGGCGACCCCGATGAGCACCATGATCACCGCAAAGAAGGTGTCGCGGTACTGCAGCAGCATGGCCCTATCGGTCGCCATCTGCATCGAGATGTAGCCGATCATCGGCGGCTCTACATCGCTGGGTAGCGGGAAGCCATCCAGACTGGTTTCAGCCTGGATCGGGGTGCGCAAAATGATGTCGTCCCCCTGAAACGTCACGCTGGTCAGATCCGGAATAGGCTCGCCATCGGGCAGTCTGAGTCGGGTGAAATCCCTGTGATAGTTCGAGGTAACGAACAGCTGGTTGTCCTGGGTGAAGACAGCGATGGACTTGATGAAGGGGGAGTTCTTGCGGTGGGTCAGGCCAATCAGCCGCTTGAGGGATTCGCGACTGTGCTGGGTCATCCCGTATTCACTGGCGATCGCCAGCGGTTCGATGATGTTGATCCCCTGATCAATGAGGTTGTTTTCCAGCTGCTGGTAGCGGTGGAAGGTGAAGTAACCGGCCATCAGGCCACCGATGATCAGGGTTGGCAGGATGGTGAAGGCGAGAACGCGTGCTCTCAGGCCATATTTGGTCATACGAACAGGCCACCAGTGAACAGGGTTGGCGATAGGGTTGATGGCAATACACGGGCTCTGTGGCCGTATTTGGTCATACTATTATTCTTGTGGGACAATACCCGGCAGCAGATTCCACAATCATGACATAGCCACCTATAGGCACCAAGTTTTATGGCCCAGTTTTTCAAGCCCCAAAAGAAGTCCACCCAGCTCCAACGCATTGAATTTACGATAGACACCCTCGATCACCACTGCGTCGGTATCGGTCGCCATCAGGGCAAGGCGATCTTCGTCGAAGGGGCGCTGCCCGGCGAGACCGTCAAGGCACGCATCACCGAAGAGAAAAAACAGTATGGTCACGCCGCCTTGCAACAGGTGGTGACTCCGGCGGCCAATCGTATCGCCCCCTTCTGCAGCCACTATCGCGAGTGCGGCGGTTGCAGTGCCCAGCACATGTCGGTTGCCGATCAGCAAGCCGCCAAGGCGGCGGGACTGGTCAGCCTGTTCGAGCGGTTGGGCAACATCAAGGCGCCGGCGCTGGAGCCGGTACTGACCGGTGAAGATCGTGCCTATCGCCGGGTCTGTCGTCTGGCCATCAAATTTGACAAGAACGGTCGCTGCACCCGGGTCGGTTTCCGCCGCCGCAACAGCAACGATCTGGTGGAGATCGACAGTTGCCCTGTCCTGGCCGAGCCGCTCTCTGCGCTGATTGCCCCGCTGCGTGAATGCCTCAATCGCCTCAAGAGCCAGCGCGAACTGGGCCATGCCGAGCTTATCCAGGCCGAGCAGGGGATCATGATGCTGCTGCGTCACACCGGCCGCCCCAATGAGGCGGATCGCGCCCTGCTGGTGGAGTTTGCAAAAGCGCAGGGGATCGACCTCTACCTGCAGGCGGCCGATGATCGCATCGAAGCGCTGCAGCAACAATTTTCACCATCCTACTCGCTGGATGGCCTGTCTCTTGCATTTGCTCCCGGTGATTTCATTCAGGTCAACGGCCCCATCAACCAGAGCATGGTTGAGCAGGCGCTGAAATGGCTCGGGGCGAGCAAGGATGACAAGGTGCTCGATCTCTTCTGCGGCATAGGCAACTTCACCCTGCCGCTGGCCCGTCAGGCTCGCGAAGTGGTGGGTGTCGAAGGTGAACTGGCCATGGTGCAGCGGGCCGAAGAGAACGCCCGTCGCAACGGCATCACCAATGCCCGTTTCTACAAGGCCGACCTGAGCGATGACATCGTCGGCATGTCCTGGGCGCGGGAAGGGTTTGATCTGGTGCTGCTGGATCCGGCTCGCCCCGGTGCGCTGGAAGTGATGGGACACGTCGTGAAACTTTCCCCCAAGCGGGTGGTCTACGTCTCCTGTAACCCGGTCACCCTGGCGCGGGACAGTCAGGTGCTGGTGAAAGGGGGTTACCGTCTGGTGCGCCTCGGCATGCTCGACATGTTCCCTCACACCGGTCATCTGGAGTCCATGGCGCTGTTTGAACGGGAGTAAATGACTCATCAGTTCGGCGATGCCGGATAGGTCATCCGGCATGTTCGTTACTCTTTGAGCAGGTGTGTATATGAAGTAATCCTGCTCATCGGTACGGCGATGCGGATATGTAATCTGGCGTGTCTGCGTCTGTTTGAGCTGATGTGATTGGGGTAATCTAGACCCTCGTCGTTCGGCAGGGCCTGTTGGCGCACTCTATTGTCTTTCTGGACAATATGCCTTGAAAAGTGCGCTGGAAATCCCCATTTGAGGCAATCTCATGAGGGGAGAAAGTGACAGCTTTCGGCCCGATAATTTAAAGGATTGATACCATGGTTGCGGTTCGCGATATTCATTTGAAAGACAACTTCACCCTGGAAGAGTGGGTTAGCTCGCTCTCCTTGAGTGACAGTGAAAAGGATCAGCTGCGAACCGTCTACCAGTATTGTCTGACGCTCGGTGACGAAGCGCTGACCAGCAAGCTGCTGGTGCGTGGCATCGAAATGGTGGGCATCCTGCAGATGCTCAGCATGGATATCGGCACTCTCAAAGCGGCCATCATCTACCCCTTCGTCGAAGCCGGTCTCATCAGCCAGGAGCGGATGGACGAGGACTTCGGCTCCAAGATCGCCAAGCTGGTGGAAGGGGTGCTGGAGATGGAGGCCATCCGCTCCCTGCAGACCCTCCATCGCAGCGAAACCTCGCCGGAGCAGGTCGACAACGTGCGTCGCATGTTGCTCGCCATGGTCGAGGATGTGCGCGCCGTGGTGATCAAGCTGGCGGAGCGGATCGCCTGCCTGCGGGAAGCGAAGACGGCAGATGAAGAGACCCGGGTGCTGATGGCCCAGGAGATCACCAACATCTATGCGCCGCTCGCCAACCGTCTGGGCATCGGCCAGCTCAAGTGGGAGCTGGAAGATCTCGCCTTCCGTTACCTGCACCCGGATACCTACAAACAGATCGCCAAGCAGCTCGACGAGAAGCGGCTCGACCGCGAGCGCTACATCCGCGAGTTTGTGCAATCCCTGCGTAATGGCCTGAAAGAGGCGGGAGTTGACGCCGAGGTGTACGGTCGGCCGAAACATATCTACAGCATCTGGCGCAAGATGCAGAAGAAGCACCTCGAATTCAACGAGTTGTTCGACGTGCGCGCGGTGCGGGTAGTGACCAAGCGGCTGCAGGATTGCTATGCGGCGCTCGGTATCGTGCATACCCAGTTCCACCACATTCCTCGCGAGTTTGACGACTATGTCGCCAACCCCAAACCCAACGGCTACCAATCGATCCACACCGTAGTGGTGGGGCCGGAGGGCAAGACTGTCGAGATCCAGATCCGTACCGACCAGATGCATCAGGATGCCGAGCTCGGCGTTGCGGCGCACTGGCGCTACAAGGAAGGGGCGCAGGCTGGCGGCAAGGCCAACACCTTCGAAGACAAGATCGAGTGGCTGCGCAAGCTGCTCGCCTGGCAGGAGGATCTCTCCGAGAGCGGCTCCCTGCTCGAAGATCTGCGCAGTCAGGTGTTCGAGGACCGGGTCTACGTCTTCACCCCGAAAGGGGATGTCATCGACCTGCCGGCAGGCGCCACCCCGCTTGATTTTGCCTATCACGTCCACAGCATGATCGGCCACCGCTGCATCGGCGCCAAGATTGACGGCCGCATCGTGCCGTTTACCTACGCGCTGCAGACCGGGGATCAGGTGGAAGTGATCACCCAGAAAGAGCCCAACCCGAGCCGCGACTGGATGAACCCCAACGCCGGCTTCCTGCGCTCCAGCCGGGCGCGGGCCAAGGTGGCGACCTGGTTCAGAAAACTGGATCGGGACAAGAATATCGTGGCCGGTCGCGAGCTGTTCGAGAAGGAGCTGGATCGCCACAACCTCAGCATGTCCAAGATCGACAAGGGCAACATGCTGCGCCGCTTCAATCTGGAGAGCACCGACGATCTGCTGGCTGGTATCGGCAGCGGCGATATCCGCATCAACCAGGTGCTCAACTATCTCGACACCTGTTACAACAAGCCGACGGCGGAAGAGGAAGATCGCCGCCTGCTGGAGAAGCTGGAGCAGAAGGCCAATGCGCCGATGCGCCACAAGCCCAAAGACCATATCGTGGTGGAAGGGGTTGGCAATCTGATGACCCATATTGCCCGCTGCTGTCAGCCGATCCCTGGGGACTCCATTCAGGGCTTTATCACCATGGGGCGCGGGGTGTCCATCCACCGGGAAGATTGCGAGCAGCTCAAGGAGCTGTCACGGCGCAACCCTGAGCGGCTGATCGATGCGGTGTGGGGGGAGAACTACTCCGGCGGCTACGGCCTCACCATCCGGATCATCTCCAACGATCGCTCCGGCCTGCTGCGCGATATCACTACCGTGCTGGCCAACGAGAAGATCAATGTGATGGGGGTGCGCTCGCGCTCCAACGTGCGCGAGCAGACCGCCGAGATCGACATGGAGCTGGAGATTTACAACATCAATGCCTTCAACCGGGCGTTGGCCAAGCTCAGTCAGCTCAATGATGTAATTAGCGCCAAGCGGCTTTGATAGCGAACCGACCGGCCCCAGTGGCCGGTCTGCATTTACGACCCTTTTTGAACGAATCGAAAGCGAATATCCCATGTCCCAACGTTACGATCTGCCCCAACTGCTCGACATCATGGCTCGTTTGCGTGATCCGCAAAACGGCTGCCCCTGGGATCTGAAACAGAACTTCCAGACCATAGTGCCGCACACCCTGGAAGAGGCCTACGAGGTGGCCGATGCCATCGAGACCGAAGATTGGCAGGGGCTGAAAGGGGAGTTGGGGGATCTGCTGTTTCAGGTGGTGTTCTACGCCCAGCTGGGTAAAGAGCGGGGCTTGTTCGACTTCGCCGATATCGTGGATACGGTGAGTGAAAAGCTCATTCGCCGTCATCCCCATGTTTTCTCCGATGCAGACCTTGGCGACGAGAAAGCGGTAAAAGCGAACTGGGAAGCGGAAAAGGCCAAAGAGCGGGCAGCCCTCGACAAAGAGAGCGTGCTGGACGATATCCCGCTCTCGCTGCCGGCCCTGACTCGCGCCGCCAAAATTCAGAAACGCTGCGCCACTGTCGGTTTTGACTGGAAGACGCTGGGGCCTGTGGTGGACAAGATCCACGAAGAGATCGACGAGGTGATGGAAGAGGCATTGATGGCCGATGTGGACGAGGCGCGGGTGAGCGACGAGCTCGGCGACCTGCTGTTTGCCACCGTCAATCTGGTGCGTCATCTGGGCAAGGATCCGGAGCAGGTGCTGCGCGGCGCCAACGCCAAGTTCGAACGTCGCTTTCGTCAGGTTGAGCAGATAATCGCCGCAGAAGGCTTGAAAATGACCGATTGCACCCTCGAAAAGCTCGATGCCGCTTGGGATAAGGCGAAGGAAACCGAGCAAAGTTGATTTGGCGCAAGATGGGGGGGCGGTGAGCCTGATAGATTTTTGCTCATTGTTTGGGAGAGGGGTTTTTGGTATACTGTTTCCCCGTCCTGCTTCATCCCCGAAGCACCCCTTAAAATTCCCTAAACTTCTTTCAGGTTCAGCATGACGACCAAATATATTTTTGTTACTGGTGGCGTTGTTTCATCCCTCGGCAAAGGCATTGCCGCAGCTTCTCTGGCAGCCATTCTGGAAGCCCGTGGTCTGGATGTGACCATCATGAAACTGGACCCGTACATCAACGTGGATCCGGGCACCATGAGCCCGACCCAGCATGGTGAAGTGTTCGTAACCGAGGACGGGGCCGAAACCGATCTGGATTTGGGCCACTACGAGCGTTTCATCCGCACCAAGATGACCCGTCGCAACAACTTTACCACCGGCCGTATCTACGCCGACGTACTGCGTAAAGAGCGTCGTGGTGACTATCTGGGCGCCACCATTCAGGTTATCCCGCACATCACCAACGCCATCAAGGAGCGGGTGATTGCCGGTGCCGAAGGCCATCAGGTTGCCATCGTCGAAGTGGGCGGTACCGTAGGTGACATCGAGTCCCTGCCGTTCCTCGAAGCCATTCGTCAGCTGGCTGCCGAAGTGGGTCGCAACAACGCCATGTTCATGCACCTGACGCTGGTTCCTTACCTGGCTGCTGCCGGTGAAGTGAAGACCAAGCCGACCCAGCACTCCGTCAAAGAGCTGCTCTCCATCGGTATCCAGCCGGATGTGCTGATCTGCCGCTCCGACCGTGCCATTCCGGCCAACGAGCGCGCCAAGATTGCCCTGTTCTGCAACGTGCCCGAGCGCGCCGTCATCTCCATGAAAGACGTCGACTCCATCTACAAGATTCCGGCACTGCTGAAATCCCAGAATCTGGACTCCTACTTCACCGAGCGTTTCGGTCTGGAGTGCAAAGAAGCTGATTTGTCCGAGTGGGAACAGGTTATCTACGAAGAGGCCAACCCGACTGGTGAAGTGACCATCGGTATGGTCGGCAAGTACGTCTCCCTGCCGGACGCCTACAAGTCCGTCAACGAGGCGCTCAAGCACGGTGGTCTCAAGACCCGTCACTCCGTCAACATCAAGTACATCGACTCTCAGGACATCGAGACCCGTGGCGCCGAGCTGCTGGAAGGTCTGGACGCGATCCTGGTGCCGGGTGGCTTCGGTGAGCGCGGTGTGGAAGGCAAAATTCTGGCTGCCCAGTATGCCCGCGAGAACAAGATCCCCTACCTGGGTATCTGCCTCGGCATGCAGGTTGCCATGATCGAATTCGCTCGCAACGTGGCGGGCATGGAAGGGGCTCACTCCTCCGAATTCAAGAAAGATTGCGCGTATCCGGTCGTCGGCCTCATCACCGAGTGGGTGGATGAAGAGGGCAACGTCGAGACCCGTACCGAGAAGTCCGATCTGGGCGGTACCATGCGTCTGGGTTCCCAGCTCTGCCACCTGGTCGAAGATTCCAAAGTGCGTCAGATGTACGGCAGCCCGACCATTTACGAGCGTCACCGTCACCGTTACGAAGTAAACAACAAGCTGCTGCCGCAGATTGAAGCGGCAGGTCTGAAAGTGACCGGTCTCTCCGCCGACAAGAAGTTGGTGGAAATCATCGAGATCCCGGATCACCCCTGGTTCGTGGCTGCGCAGTTCCACCCGGAGTTCACCTCTACTCCTCGTGATGGCCACGCTCTGTTCGCCGGTTTTGTGAAGGCGGCAGGCGAGTATCAGAAGCGTAATTTGAAGTAATTGAAAATAAATGCGGTTGGGGCACTGTGCCACAGCCGCTTTTTTTGGCATATTTTTGTTGTTTTTTTACGAAACCTGAGGAAATACACATGTCCAAGATCGTTAAAGTGATCGGTCGTGAAATCATCGACTCCCGTGGTAACCCGACCGTTGAGGCCGAAGTTCACCTGGAAGGTGGTTTTGTTGGTATGGCAGCCGCTCCGTCTGGCGCGTCCACCGGTTCCCGCGAAGCGCTGGAACTGCGTGACGGCGACAAGAGCCGTTTCCTGGGTAAAGGCGTGCTGAAAGCCATCGAAGCCGTAAACGGCCCGATCGCTCAAGCTCTGCTGGGTAAAGATGCCAAGGACCAGGCCACCGTTGACCAGATCATGATCGACCTCGACGGTACCGAGAACAAATCCAAGTTCGGCGCCAACGCCATCCTGGCTGTTTCCCTGGCTAACGCCAAAGCTGCCGCTGCTGCCAAAGGCATGCCGCTGTACGCCCACATCGCCGAGCTGAACGGCACCCCGGGTGTTTACTCCATGCCGCTGCCGATGATGAACATCATCAACGGTGGTGAGCACGCCGACAACAACGTCGACATCCAGGAGTTCATGATCCAGCCGGTTGGCGCTAAGACCCTGAAAGAAGCCGTTCGCATGGGCGCAGAAGTGTTCCACAACCTGGCCAAAGTGCTGAAGTCCAAGGGCTACAACACTGCAGTTGGTGACGAAGGTGGTTTCGCTCCGAACCTGAAATCCAACGCCGAAGCGCTGGAAGTTATCGCTGAAGCCGTTGCCGCTGCCGGTTACAAACTGGGCACCGACATCACCCTGGCTATGGACTGCGCTGCTTCCGAGTTCTACGACGCAGAGAAGAAAGAGTACAACCTGAAAGGCGAAGGTCGTGTCTTCACCTCCAACGGTTTCTCCGACTTCCTGGCTGACCTGACCACCAAGTTCCCGATCGTCTCCATCGAAGATGGCCTGGACGAGTCTGACTGGGAAGGTTTCGCCTACCAGACTGCTGAACTGGGCAAGAAAATCCAGATCGTTGGTGACGACCTGTTCGTAACCAACACCAAGATCCTGAAGCGCGGTATCGACAACGGCATCGCCAACTCCATCCTGATCAAGTTCAACCAGATCGGTTCCCTGACCGAAACTCTGGCTGCCATCAAGATGGCCAAAGACGCTGGCTACACTGCCGTCATCTCCCACCGCTCCGGTGAGACCGAAGACGCGACCATCGCCGACCTGGCTGTTGGTACCGCTGCTGGCCAGATCAAGACCGGTTCCATGAGCCGTTCTGACCGTGTTGCCAAGTACAACCAGCTGATCCGTATCGAAGAAGCTCTGGGTGCCAAAGCTCCTTTCCGCGGTCTGAAAGAAGTTAAAAACCAGGCTTAATTTGCTGGTTTGCCAGCCTCGGCTGGAATGAAAAGAACCGGAACCCCTGGGTTCCGGTTTTTTTATGCCTGCTGTTCAAGCCAGCGTTGCAGATGCTGCACAAACAGCGCGGGCTGCTCGATGGGGTAGAGGTGCCCGGCGTTTGGCACCTGCAAGCGATCGCAGGCGGGAATGGCGTTGCCAATAGCCTCACAGACCAGCGCAAACAGCGCTCTGGTATCTACGCCCTGCACGATGCAGGTGGGCATGTTGAGCATGGCAAGGCGCCCGGGGGACCAATCTGGTCGCTCGCTCTGGCTCAACTGCTTGGGCAGGCTATCGGCTTCTGCCAACTGTGCCTGCTGCCACTTGAGCGGTTGTGCAGCAAAATAGCCTGCATGACCACCCGAACCATCGATCAGGGTCGCCACGGCCTCTTGCAGCAAGCCTTCCGCAACCTGGCCAAACACGGGGCCAAACATGGCTCCGGCATCGGCCATAAAGGCAGCGATCCCCTGTTCATCGAGGGCTCCCGGGCAGCCTGGCTCAACCAGATAGAGGCTTATGAATTGCTCCGGAGCCATCAGGGCAGCGGTCAGGGCAACATCCGCCCCGTATGACCAGCCCGCCAGATGCACTGGCCCGCACGGCAATTGTTTCAGCAGGGCAAGCAGATCACTGGCGTGGGTCTCCAGACCAAAAGGCCCGTTTTTGCCCGCCTCGCCAAAGTGGCGCAGGGTGGGAGCATAGACGGTGTAGTGACGTGAGAGCTGCTCGATATGTTCGAGCCAGAGGGTATGGTTGGCCAGCGCGCCATGGATCAGCAACAGCGGCTCGCCCGAACCGGCCTGCAGGCAAGGCTGCGGGCTGTCATTGACGATATAGGTGTGAGTCTGTGATTGCATATCAACGCCTCCCCGGCGTGTCATAAGAGCACAAGAGTATATGACAAGCGCCCCGTGGCCGGTAAGAGGGTTGTAACTGGCGTGAATGTAATGGTGATAGCTGGAAAGGTGGGAGTTCTATTTTGTCTGTTTTTTACAGCTGGGCTTTGCTACAACGCCTGAGTGGCGAGGGGGTTATGCCTCTGGTTTCGGGTCAGATAAAGGGGAGCATGCGCTGATAGCGCCCTGCATGCGCCTTGAAGCCCAGCTTTTCAAACAGGGCGATAGAGCGGACGTTATCTGCATCGATATCTGCGGTGAGGCAGGTGACTCCCAGTGTGCTGGCGTGGGCGAACAGCAATCCCAGCGCCTCCGACATAAACCCTCTGCGCCAATAGGCCGCATTGAGCAGGCAGCCTACCTCGCAGTAGCGGCCCGCCTCGCTGAAACTGTGCAGGCCGCAGGTGCCGATCACCTTGTTGCCCTCCCGCTCGACAATCGCCCACTCCAGCGACTCACCCGCTTGCTCCAGCCGCACCACGCTCGCCATCATCTGCGCCACCATGGCGGGAGAGGTAAAGCAGGGATCAGAGGCAAACTCCATGGTCAGCGGATTGCCATAAATCTCGAACAGATCGGCGGCATCCTGCGGGCCAATGGTGCGCAGTATAATCCGAGTGCCGGTTAAGTCAGGCTTCATAAATCTCCTTGGGATGTGTTACACCAGCAAAGCTATAGGTGAATAAAGATGCCATCTGAAAGTCGGTACCTAAAGGCAACGGGTGCTATCACGACATATTGTGACCGCGAACGTCCGATTACGCTTCGCTAATCGAACCTACGGGCTTGAAGTCAGTCATTGTTAATACCTATGAAATATAGAAGGATGTGATGGAGTAATAAATTGACGTGTTTTCACAGTTTAATTTTTGTCGGTGTATAGAATCATTGTGAACCTATAAGTTAAGATCGAAATACTCCAATTTAAATGGATTGTCTTTAGATATCATGGCCTTTCGCATTTTTATTTTGGGTTCATGTGCGCCCTTTCTGTTGTTAATGGTGGATATTATGTTTTTGATAAGATTTAACTTTGCTTCAGGGAATTTACATCCTAAAGTAATGCTTAGTATTTCTGCATGTATTTTATTTCTATCTCGTTGAATGTGATTGCATTTCTCAAAATAAACTTTATCTCTTTTATAAGATATAAGTCTAATTTCTTTTTCATATGACCAATCTCTATTTTTAGTTAATAAATATTGGTTGAATAAATATTTACTCTGCTCTTTGTTTTTTTTATGCTCGTTTGTATATTCAACTTTACTAACACCAACTCCTTCCGGTAATTCATGTCCAAATTTATATTCAATCATAATGCCTTCATGGTTTTGAGTATAATGAGACCACATTAGCATAGAATTGTTGTTATCGGTGAATGAGCAGATTCTGTAATCACTGTCTATTAACTGATCTCCCCCTATGCCATCTAGGGTTGGAAGCTCAATAGGATCATTAAGATGATCTTTTGACGGAAAATAAAAATATTGATTAACTAGAGCATCGATTGTGTTTATATTGAACGGGTAGTATTTGTAAATAATGCGATGTCTACCACCTATAGACATATTCCATATAAACTCACTCACCAAACCTAAATTTAGTTTTTCTCTTAGTGAGCTGTATTCACCTTCAGGTATGGTTTGTTTTATTTTGTTCGCACATTTTAAATAATTGCCAATAATAACATAACTATATTCAGAGTGTTTTTTCATTAATTCTAATGCAGCTTTATAGTAATGATAAGCATCAGAATACTGATTTTGCCTTTCTAGGCAAACGCCAAGTAAATTATAAGTAGTTATCGTTGGCTCATATCTATCATGAAATTCATTTATCCTTTTAAAGGCGCTTTCATAATTTTCATTTTGTATCTCTAAACGGAAGATATTTATTCTTTCGTTTTTTGATAAACTATCCCTTTCTTTTTCTAATAGTTGTTTTAAATTGCTAGTGCTTTGCGTGTAATTCCAGTCCTCTTCTAGCTTATTATATTTTTGATACAGGTCATCATATAAAAAGTGAGCTGTCAACTCGGGGTCATCTAACAACTCCTGAGCACTTTGATATTCATGATTGAAATGAATGGGGGTCTCTAAGACTCGATGTTCAGCGAAGTATCCTTCTAGCGTATTTAAATGCATGGCTAGTAAAAACACCTTATAGAGGCCAGTGCTTTCAATATCAATAATATGTGAGCGATTTTTTATCTCTTGCAATATACCATTGTCAACATTCTCACCCAATAAAAATTTTGAAATAGCGAAGAGCGTCTTAGATTTAAGTTTATATGTGAAAGGTTCATCACTCTCTTGGTTAGTACAGTAAATTTTTATGACATCTGAATGGAGTTTTGCCTTAAATGCTATCTCCATTAATGATGACTTTAATATTGATTGTTCACTTTCTTTTACATCATCCAAATATTCTTTATATAGTTTTTCAGGCTCTTCGAGCAAAAATCTTGCTTTTTCATGTGTTGAAATTTTTGATATTACGGTTTCTTTATCTATTTTATGTGCAGTGTAATATTTGCTGGCAATATTTAAGTGTACCTTGCTGAGGGAGTTTATTATATCTATGCCATTTTCAAAATCACCTAGATGAAAATATGCCAGTGCCAAGATTTGTTTACCATTATCATTTAGAGATACCCTATCATCTTGGGTTATTTGAAGAAGCAAAGACCAGTCATCTTTGCGTTGACGATCGGAGGGCATATAAGAAAGAGACAGATATGTATCATTCAGTTTTTTTGACACTAAGCCAAAATTATTGGCGTCATAATCTAGTTTCAGTGATTTAAAAAACGCATCGCTGTCATTGTTTAAACGATATAGACTCCACCAAGCATTAGTATTGTTTATATCATAATAAACTGCTCGTTGAAAATATGATTCGGATATATACTCATCTCCAATATTAGGATAGATATCTCTAGCTATCGTCCCTAGATACTCATATGCTTTACTTAGACTTCCATGTTTTTTAAGTATGTCATCCAGTGCTGTAGATGTATCAATGCCTTTTGCATCTAGTAAAAAATAGCGAAATCCATAATAATATTTGTTTTGCTCTAACAAAATAGGGCAATCTAATAAGGTAAGCTCTGAGAATTTTTTGTTTCTAATTGCATCGGCAATTTCTTTATGGTTCATGTTATGGTTCTATGGCGAGTGATAGAATAGTGTTAATTCAATCAGGGGAGTGATTTAAATGACTCTGACTTAATTAGCTGCCTAAATACAGACAATTTGTCGATTGCCAATTATTTAAGTCCTGAACAATCTGCAAAGTTTGTGTTTCCATACACCACCTTGATTTGCATGTTGTGGGTGAGGCACCGGCTTGGCAGGCAGGGGAAGTGGCATGGCTACCGCCCCTGAATTTCAGCTTCCAGTCTGCTGCGTTTCACCAACGGGATGGGGTTGGCATGGCTCATGGGAGACTCCGACGAGGCAAGTGTCGCCAAATGGCAATATTAACCATGGCGCTGTGGAGAGAAAGCTCAATATTGAGGATTTCTGTGCAAGATCAATAAATTAATCAATTTTCACCCACGATTGATGACGCGCCGAGATAGCGTGAACAACCATTCTTGAACTATCTCCATAGAATATTAATGGTCATATCTGGCTTGAATCAGCATAAAACTCTTTGTTATTGTCCGTACTCCCCGCTTAAATAGCTTATTTATCTATAAATCAACAAGATAGCATTATGCGGTGGCGTTGCGGGGGCATCTGCTATCGGGAAGGAGAGTTATGAAGTCGCAGTTAAAAGTGGCGCTGGCCATGTTGGCCCTGTTCGTCGTCCAAGGCTGCACAGCCCCGGATTCATCCACCAAGCGCAATGCACCCGGCCCGGTGCTGACAGTGCATTACGAAAGTGCCCCCCTGATCCCCGTCACCATCGCTGGTGAGCAGTACCAGTTTTTGCTGGATACCGGGGCCAGTATCACCTTTATCGATCGTCGTCTGGCCAGCCGTTTCAAGGCGCTGACCTTAAGCGAATTGCCCAGGGCCTATCAGGCTGATTTTGCCACTGTGAACAGCGTTTCGAGCCAACTGGGCAGCGAGCAGCTTGGTTTTGTTGAGCCGCAGCCCTTCTCGCTGGGGTCGGTCACCATTGATGACAGCGATCTGTGGGCAACCGTTGATTTCGATCTTTTCTCCCAGTCTCTCGGCAGCCGTATTGATGGCATCCTCGGGATCGACACCATCCGCCGTTTCAACTGGGTGTTTGATCGCGACAAGCATCAGCTAACTGTTTTGCTGACGGCACCGTCGGCAGCTACGTTCGAGCGTTGCATCGGCTATGAAGACAGCTACAACCGCTCCCCGGCAGTGTATCTGACCCACGGCGAGAGCAGCGTGCGCATGTATCTGGATACCGGGGCCGATCAGAGCTATGCCGACCATGCCTTTATCGACTTTATGGCGAGCCAGAAGGCGATCTCTGGCGAAGATGCCACGCCACGCAAAGGGGTGGACGCCAGCGGTATGGTGGAGGGGCGTGACCATATCCTCACCGGCCTGCACTTTGATGAGCGCCAGCTCGGTGAGTTGCGCGTGTCGGAAAACAGCAATGAGCAGTATGGTCTGGGGCTGGATTTTGTTAACCGCTTCAATCGCTTTGCGATCATGCCCGGGCGGATGATGCTCTGCTACGACGCCGACAGCCTGGCGCGCAAAGTGCCCCCAATCCTGCGCAATATCGGGGTGCGTTTTGATGGCGAGCATCTGCAGATCTACTACAGCGACGAACGGGATCTTGCCCCCTATGGTCTGGCCAACGGCGATATTCTGGAGCAGATCAACGGGGTGGCTTATCGTCCCCTCGAGATCGACAAGGTGCGTGAACTGCTCAGCACCGGCAAGCCGGGGTCGCTCAAGTTGCGGATTGTGCGGGAAGGAAAACCGCTGGATATCGCTATCTAGTCAAGGTGGGGGGCGGCAAAACGAGCCGCCCCTATGAGCCTCAGCCCTTGGTCGGATTTTCCATGCAGGTGAGGGTTGGCTGGCCGTAACGCTCCAGCGTGGCGTCGTCCCCCTTGGTGAAGAAGGTGAGATTTTGCCCTTCATATCGGGCACCGCTGGCGCTGGGGGCTTCATAGGCGAGCACTTGTTGCTGCTTGTCGCCCTCGCTCAGGTTGATCACTGCGGCGGGCAGCTTGGCATCGTTATAGAAGTAGGTAGAGAGCATGACGTTCTTGCCGCACTTGTAATTGACCGGTGCCGGCACCATCAACTGGCCGCCGCTGATCTGCAGTTCGGTGATCCGCAGCAGGTAGTTATCCTCCACACACTGGCGCAGATCCTGCCCCTTCCAGCAGTCGTTACGCCCCTTGATCCAGCCGCGCTGCATGGCGCGCTCTGTCTTGAGCTGTTCAGGAGAGAGCGCGGCAATCGCCTTGGGGTAGAGTGCCGCCAGTTCGTTATCAAGGGCGGCCAGTCCGGCATCCTTGCAGATCAGGGTTTCGACCGACCCGGACGCTTTGGTGCAGTCAAAGGAGGGGGTTGCGGCGCTGGCCAGCAGAGGGGCAAACAGCAGGGTGGCAAGCAAGGTCTTGTTCATCGATAGATTCCAGCAATGAGGAGGGCATATCTGCCTACTACAGCACACTCTTCAGGGCAATGCAGCAGGGGAGCCGAGCGCATTTTGCTCTGCAGCATGTGCTGGCGACCGGTTTTGCCGCGGTACTCCAGTGGGGAAGGGAACTGTTGCTGGATGAGGCCGGCTTGTTTAAAAACTGGTCAGGAGTGGTCGCTATTTTGAGCATTCAGGCAGGCCTGCAACATTGTACTTTCACTCCAGTTCTAGAGGCGTGCTAGATTTGCGGCCTTTTCTTAATAACAAGAAGGTTAGCTATGTTCAGGTTGATGACGGGGGCCTTGCTGGCCATCATGCTGTCCGGTTGTGCGGCCATGTTTAACGGCACAAGTCAGCAGGTTTCCATTCGCAGTCAGGATCCCGATGCGGAGATCTACGTCAACGATATGTTGCTGGGCCACGGCAATGTGATCACCTCGTTCAAGAAGAAAGAGAATTACACCATCACGGTCAAAAGCGCGGATTGCTACTCGGTGACAGTGCCGGTCTCAAAGTCGTTCGATGCCACTACTCTGCTCGGGATCTTTGTCGATTTCGGCGTGGTCTCCATTCTGGTGGTCGATGGGGTCGGCACCGGCGCCTGGCAGAAGTTTGATCAGAATGCCTTTATCGTTGATCCCATCTGCAAGAAAGCCTGATCGTTATTGATGGGGCATCGGATGATGCATCCAGACAGAGATCTTTGCTGATGTGAAAAACCCGACACTCCTGGCCGGAATGTCGGGTTTTTTGTGGCCGCGATAAAGGGGGGAGGCGGGTTGCCCGGTTGATCAGGCCAGCGCCAGTTGCTGACTGCGGGCGCGCCACAGCCGCTCGTGGAAGAAGAACACCAGGGTGTTGATGGCCGGTTCGATCATCGCCATCACGCCGCCGGTGAGCAGCTCGCCGCTCAGCAGGAAGGCCACTCCGAAGGCCACCGAGAAGTGGACCACCGCGAAGCTGCTGGTCTTGGCCTGCAGGCTGTGATTTGGCTTGAATTTGTGCCAGCCAAGGTCATGAAAGTAGAAGGCGACCGTGTTGACGGCGGGCTCGATCAGGGCAATCAGGCTGGCGGTCAGCAGTTCACCGGTCAGCAGGTAGGCCACGGTAAAGGCGACACCGAAGTGCAGGATGGCAAAGCTGATGGTCTTTTTCATGATGGCGGCTCCCTCTGTTGATGATGAGAGTATCCGCCGAAATGAGATTAAATGAAAACCATTCTCATCTATTGCCAAAATAGAGAGAACCTATCAACGGGCGAGTGGCCGGTGCGGTTCAGCGGTTGCCAATCGCAACCAAGGCGATAAAGTACAGGTTCTTCACACTTGCCCATGAAAAAGGATCTTTCATGAATATCAATGCCACCCTGCTTGGCCAGTTCATTGCGTTGCTGATGGTCATCGTCGGCGTCATCGCTTGGCGACTGGCGCGCCGCAAGAGCGAGCATCCGGCGCTGATCACCCTTATCTGCTCCCTGCTCTGTCTGTTTCCGCCCTTTGGCCTGCTGGCCCTGTTGCTGGTTGCGCTGAAACAGGATCTGCCCGCCCGCTCATAGAGGGCGCAGGCTCAGGCTGCCGCACACACTGGCCGCACCAAAAGCAAAAGCCCCGTGACGGGGCTTTTGCGTTTCAACTTTGTGGTCGCTGTGGGGCGGGGGATTAACCTTCGGCCTTGTTGAGCCACTCCACCTTGTACTGGGCACCGGTGCCCTGCGCCAGCTTGGCGCACAGCGGTTTCAGGAAGGCTTCAATCTGCTCGTCCAGCATCCAGGGCGGGCTGATGATCAGCATGCCTGAGCCGTTCATGCCCCAGTCGGCGGTCTGACCGGCCACTTCCAGTTCGGCAACCAGCACGTTGCCGAAGTTTTCCCGCTTGATGGCGCGCAGCATGTCGCGGGATTTGTCCGCCTCCTGCCCGAGGATCGGATACCAGAGGGCGTAAATGCCGGTCGCCCAGCGTTTCTGCGCCTTTTTCAGGGTGTCGACCACGGCGAAGTAATCTTCCTTGAGCTCATAGGGCGGGTCGATCAGCACCAGCCCGCGGCGCGGGGTCGGCGGCAGCAGGGCGATCAGCCCCTCGAAGCCGTCACGGTGGTGGACGGCCACGCGGGGGTCGTAACCCATGTTGGCGCGCAGGTCTTCGACCTCGTTGTTGTGCAGCTCCATCAGCGCCAGCTTGTCCTGCTCGCGGGTGAGGCGACGGGAGAGCTCCGGCGAGCCGGGGTAGTAGTGCAGCTGGCCATCGCTGTTCATCTCTTCGATGACGCCGAGATAGGGGGCCATGGCAGACCACTGGGCCCGCTCGTCCCACAGGCGGCCGATGCCGTCGGCATACTCGGCCTTCTTCTGGGACCAGTCGCCGCGCAGGTCGTAGAGACCGCCACCGGCATGGGTGTCCAGCACGATGAAGGGTTTCTCCTTCTTCTTGAGGGACTCGATGATCAGGGCCTGAACGGCATGTTTCAGCACGTCGGCATGATTGCCGGCGTGAAAGGCGTGGCGGTAGCTCAGCATATTAGATCTCTGAGGGGGCCCTGCTGGGCACCCAGTAACGATAGATAGTTCAACAAATTGCGGCTGTTGCCGCGAAACAGGGAGAGGCTGCGCAGGATCTGCAACAGGACGCCCTGTTGCAGCCGCTCCAGCTCCAGCTCGTGGGCCAGCATCGACTGATACTGCTGCTCGTCGAGTCGCGTTTTGGCGCTCTGGCGCAGGGCGCGCCACGGGGTCAGCACCGCTTCGGTCTGCACCAGCGCCGGTTGCAGGTCGGTCAGATCGACCACGATGCCGAGCTGATCGAGCCGGTGCAGCAGCAGCGCGAGATTGACGTTGCCCCCCTGCTCCTGCACGGTGAGCCAATCCTGGCTGCGCTCACCATAGACCTTGCCGCTCCAGTGCCAGAAGCCGATCGGCGTCGGCAATTCGTGGACCGCGACCCGCTCGCTGGCCATCAGTTGTTCGTCACGCAAAGAAGGCCTGCTCCATGGTTTCCAGCTCTTCGGACAGGCTCATCCACTCCAGCTCCACCTCTTCCAGCTGCTCCTTGAGGGGGCCCTGGGATTTGAGCAGATCGGAGAGCTTGGTTTTAGCGCTCTCTTCGTAGATGGCGGGGTCGGCCAGCTGGCTCTCGATGTCGCCAAGCTTGCCTTGCAGCTTCTCCATGCTCGCTTCGAGCTTTTCGAGCTTCTGGCGCAGGGGACGGGTCGCTTGCCGAAACTCCGCCTCGCGCCGCTTCTGATCCTTGCGCGCCACTGCCGAGTTGGCAGCGACGGGACCATCGGCCGGTTTGGCGTTGGCCTCTTTCTCCTGCTCGCCGAGCCACTTGTGGTAGTCGTCCAGATCGCCGTCGAACGGCTCGACCCGGCCACCGTGCACCAGATAGAAGTCATCTGTGGTGGTGCGCAGCAGGTGACGGTCGTGGGAGACCACTACCATGGCCCCTTCGAAGCCTTGCAGCGCCATGGTGAGGGCGTGGCGCATCTCCAGATCCAGGTGGTTGGTCGGTTCATCGAGCAGCAGGAGGTTCGGCTTTTGCCAGGTGATCAGCGCCAGCACCAGCCGCGCTTTTTCGCCGCCGGAGAAGGGGGCCACCTTGTCGAGCGCCTTGTCACCGTGGAAGCCGAAGCTGCCCAGATAGTTGCGCAGCTCCTGCTCGGTCTTGTCCGGCGCGAGGCGGGCCAGATGATCGAGCGGGGAATCATCGAGACGCAGGGTCTCCAGCTGATGCTGGGCGAAGTAGCCGATGCTCACCCCGGCGCTCACTTCGAGCTTGCCGGAGAGCGGCGGGTTGGAGCCCGACAGCATCTTGATAAAGGTGGACTTGCCGGCGCCGTTGCGACCGAGCAGACCGATGCGCGAACCCGGTACCAGATTGAGTTTGATCTTCTCCAGGATCACCTTGTCACCGTAACCGGCAGAGAGGTTCTCCATGGCGATCAGCGGGGTCGGCAGGGCAGACGGCTCGCGAAACTCGAAGCTGAATTCGGAGTCTGCGTGGGCGGGCAGGATCTTCTCCATCCGCTCCATCGCTTTCAGGCGGCTCTGGGCCTGACGGGCCTTGGAGGCCTTGTAGCGGAAGCGATCCACATACGCCTGCATGTGGGACATCTCCCGCTGCTGTTTCTCGTACATCGACTGCTGCTGGGCCAGCTGTTCGGCGCGCTGCAGTTCGAAGTCGGAGTAGCCGCCGGTGTATTCGTTGAGCTTGCCGTTCTCGATATGGATGATGCGGCTGATGACCGAATCGAGGAAATCGCGGTCGTGAGAGATGAGCACCAGCGTGCCCTGATAGCCCTTGAGCCACTTCTCCAGCCAGATCACCGCATCGAGATCCAGGTGGTTGGTCGGTTCATCGAGCAGCAGCAGATCGGAGCGGCAGAGCAGCGCCTGGGCGAGGTTTAAGCGCATGCGCCAGCCACCGGAGAAGCTGCGCACCGGCGAGCTGAGCTGATCGTCGCTGAAACCGAGGCCGTGCAACAGTTCGGCGGCGCGGGCGCGAATGCTGTAGGCGCCTATGGTATCGAGGCGACCGTGCAGCTCGGCCACCAACAAGCCATTGTCATCCTGCTCGGCCTGTACCAGCTGGGCTTCCAGCGAGCGGAACTCCTTGTCGCCGTCGATCACGTACTCGAGCGCGGAGCAGTCGAGCGCCGGGGTCTCCTGCGCGACGCCGGCGATCTGCCAGCCAGCGGGCAGGCTGAAGGTGCCGCTGTCGATGGCCAGCTCGCCCCGTACCAGTGCAAAAAAGGTGGACTTGCCACAGCCGTTTTTGCCCACCAGACCCACTTTGTGGCCGGGGTGAATGGTGGCGGAGGCGTTGTCCAGCAGCTTGCGGCCGCCGCGGATCAGTTCGATTTGACTGGCAACTATCATGGGTGGGATCTGCTTGCTCAAAATGGAGGAGAAAAACTGGCGCGGATCTTACGTGAAATGACGCTGATTTGCACTGTAGCGAAGGGCTGGCCACTGGCTGGCGCTGCAAAAACATGCCATAACAGAGAAACCAGTTTGGTTACGGGAGGTTAGCATGCATATCAGGGATATTATGACGACCCGGGTCGCCACCGTTTCAATGGATGATCGACTCAGTGTCATCAAGGATATCTTCGAGCAGGCTCACTTTCGCCACCTGCTGGTGCTGGAAGAGGAGGAGCTGGTGGGGGTCATCTCGGATCGGGATCTGTTCCGTGCCATCAGCCCTTATCTCGACTCCGAAGCCGAGATGAGCCGTGATACCGAAACCCTCAACAAGCGGGCCCACCAGATCATGAGTCGTCAGCTCGTCACCATCGCTCCCCATCTCACCGTGCGCGACGGCGTCAAGCTGATGCTGGAGAAGGGGGTCTCCTGCCTGCCGGTGCTGGAGAATGGCGCCCTGGTCGGCATCATCAGCTGGAAAGATTTTCTCAAGGCGGCGCTGGAGAGTGACGCGCTGGTTTGAGTCTGGCACTAAGCACCATCAGCTGACAGAGAACAAATAGAGAGAGGGGAGCCAAGGCTCCCCTCTCTCTATATTGGCTTTGCCGACAATGCCGGTTTGCACGCCGCCAGCATCATCACGGCTCGGGCTGCCCTGCGACAAGGCAGGAGGGGCCGCTGCCGGAGAGGTGCGGCTGAAGATGGGTGCGGATCTCCTGCAGGGTGCGCTGGTACTGCTGGGCATGTTGATCGAGAAACGCGGGGCTGTGCTTGAGGCGCCGCTCCAGAGTATCGACCAGCAGCGCCACCCTGGGGGCGGCCATACCCGCTGGCCAGCAGTGTTGCAGCAGCTCCAGCAGTTGCCAGGCATCGCCCGGCAGGGCGGGGAACTCCTCCAGCAGTTGCAAGCCCGCTTGCAGGGCTGTCTGATATTGGCTGGCCTGCATCGCCTTGTGGCGCAGCTGGCGCAGTTCGCTCAGCCGCTGCTCTCTCGCCGTCAGGCGCTGGCCCAGCTCGGTCACCAGATGGTGGAACAGCTGGCGAGTGAGCGGGTGGGGCGCCACCCTGACGCGGTATTGGGTCAGTTGGGTCAGGTAGCGCTGGGCGTGGTGGGGCAAACCACAGAACTGGCTGACCGCAAAGCCGAGCAGCAGGGTGAGGTGGTTGTCGCTCCCCTCATCCGGCTGGTGGTGGGCAATCAGGATCAGCGCCTCGTCAAATCGGTAATCCAGCCCCAGCATCAACGCCTGCAGCAGCTCATATTCGTGGGGTTGCAGGTGGACGGTGCGCTTGAGGTGCTCCCACTCCTGTTGCAGGGAGCGGATCCGGTTGCTGGAAGGGGCGTGCCACAGCACCGCCAGACTGGCATTGAGCATGAAGCTGTCGATGGCGAGCCGGACGCGCTGCTCGCCGAAGTGGCGCAGGGTCAGGCTATTGGCCTGCTCCAGCACCTTCTCCTCATCTTGTAGCACCAGCCCGAGCAACATCGCCAGCTGATGCCAGCGCGGCTGATGGGGGCGGATCCGCAGCAGCTCTCCCATGGTCTCCCAGGCCGCCAACCAGTGATGCTGATGCAGCTGGCTGGCGAGTTGCAGCTCCAGCCGGGTGGCCATCGAGACGCTGGCCTGATGGCGCTGCAAGTCGGTCTGGGCGCTCTGCAATTTGCCGAGCCCCAGCATGGCGTAGAAGAGCCCGGCCCTTGGCCAGCTCGCCTGATATTCGTTGGCACAGAGGGCATAGTGCTGGGCGGCAGTGATCCGCTCGGCTGATTGCAGCAGCAGGTAGCCCTTGAGCCGATCCAGCCAGGGGGTCAGCGAGCGATTCTCCCGTTGAAACAGCAGGTCCTCACAGAGGGCGGTAGCCAGTTGCCACTCCCGCAGCAGAATGGGGGCGGCCAGCGTGCGGGTCAGGTTGCTTAACTTCACCAGCTGGCCGAGCACCGCGGTGAGCTGCTGGGTCATGAAGGGGAGGGGCAGATAGAGGGAGAAGTAGAGATCCGAGGGGAGAAACTCCTGCTCGCTCTGATCGGCATCGAGCAGCAGCAATACGCAACCGGGTTGCAGCAGGCCGAGATAGTGCGCTTCGTGCAGCAGCCGTGCTCCGTCAAGATCCTGCTGCTTGTCTTGCTGACAGATGATGGCGTCGAAGGCGTGCTGTTGCAGCAGGGCCAGCAGGCCACTGCGCTCGTGGTTTGGATGGCTGTGGTAGTGGATCCGGTCGGCGGGCACCCCCTGTTCGGTCAGTTCCCGGGTGATGGCGCTACGGAGCAGGGGATCCTCTTCGAGCAGCAGTATCGTCATGCAGGTACTTCCTGTGAGCAAACCATTAGGTTGATTATGGTAGACCCAAGAGGAACATAGGCACAGCACTCGCTGAGTGAAAAGCTGACAGTAGCCAGCAGTGTGCTGGAGGGCGCACTATGGGCTGTTATTTCAATCGGTTATGCCACCTATCAGGGCGGCAACCTGTTATTGCCGAGGGCGGATCTGCGTCCCGAAGGGGCAGTCGCTCTGGCGGATCAGCCGCGACCCCTTGCCCTGTTCCCCCAGCCAGCTTAATTTCAGTTTGCCGAGGCGGCCCAGATGGCGCAGCTCGAACTCGTAGCGCTGGCAGAGGTTGTCCTGGGGCAGGCTCGCCATCCCCGCTGGCAGTCGGTATTGATAGCGCAGGAGTGGCCCATCTTCCAGCTTGCTGGCCACCGGCACCAGTCCCTCTGGCGTGGGCTGCGGCGCCCCGAGTGCGCGGCGCAAACTGAGCGGCGCATCGATCGCCTTTTGATAGTGCAGGCCGTTCATCGCCGCCAGCTCCTCTTCCAGTCGTTGCAACTCCCCTTCCAATTCATTGAGCGCGGCCCCCAGCTGCTGGTGGGTCGTTGACGAGGCGCAGCCACCCAGCAACAGGGTGGCAAGCAGCAGGGCGGCTCTGATGGGGGGCACAGCATCTCCTTGGCAATGACGATGAAGCGTGAAGGTCAGGTCGGCTGGCCTGACTATAGCAGGGGATTGCTGGGGGGCGTCCCCTGCAGCAGTTGGGCCAGACGGGCCAGCCCCTCGCCGACCCGGGCGTCGGTGGCGGGTTGGCTCAGGCTCAGGCGCACCCCCTGCGGAGCGGCAAACTGACCGGCGGCGAAGTGTTCCCCGCTCGCCACGCCAACGTCAAGGGCATCGGCGGCAGCGGCAAACTGCTGGCTGCGCCAGGGCTCCGGCAGCGGCAGCCAGGCGTGCATGCTGCCCGGCTGCCAGCGGGCGGCAGGCAGCAGGTGGCGCAGCAGTTCGCCGCGGCGTTTGAGGATCTCCCGCTGCTGCTCGACCAGCGGCATGATCTGGCGCTGACTGACCATTTTGCAGGCGAGCTCGATCAGCAGAGGGCTCACCATCCAGCTCGACAGCCGCATGGTCTGGGCGAAGGCGCTGCGCAGGGCGGGGGGCGTCAGCACGAAGCCCACCCGCAGACCGCCGCAGGCGATCTTGGCCAGACTACCCAGATAGATGACCCGCTCCGGCGCCAGATTGACCAGAGGGATCACCGGTTGCTGGGGCAGCAGGCCGTTGACGTCATCCTCGATGATCAGCAGATCGTGGCGACGGGCGATGGCGACGATGGCCTCCCGCCGCGCCAGACTCATGATGGCGGTGGTGGGGTTTTGCAGGGTTGGCGTGAGGTAGAGCAGCTTGGCCCGGCGGGTGCGGCAGGCGGCGTCCAGCGCCTCGGGCAGCAGCCCCTCCTCGTCCATCGCGAGCCCCACCACCTGATTCTTCAGCTGGCGAGCGTTACCCAGCATACCGGGGTAGCTCAGCCCCTCGCACAGGATGGTCTCCCCCACGCAGCCGGTCGCCAGCAGCGCCAGCATGATGCCGTGCTGGGCGCCGTGGCTGAACAGCAGGCGATCCTCACTGCAGGCCACCCCTTGCTCCGCCAACCAGTTGACGAACTGCTGGCGCTGATCCGGCCGTCCCGCCTCCTTGTCGTAGCCGAGCAGGGCGTTGAGATCCCCGTCCGCCACTTCCCCCAGCATGGGGCGAATGATGGCCGCCCGATCCAGCTGCACCGGCAGGTTCTGCCACAGCTCGATGCGGTGCCCCTCCTCCTGGCGGATCACCCACTCATTGGCGGGATCCGTGTTCGCTCCCTTGACCCAGGTGCCGTGGCCCACCCGGGCGGCCAGCAGGCCGCGCCGCTCCGCCTCGCTGTAAGCGCGGGTGACTGTGCCGACGGTGACACCCAGACGATCCGCTAGGGATCTGTGGGTAGGCAATCGGGTCTGCGGTGGCAGCTCGCCATTCGCGATCCCCTGTTCGATCGCTTTGACCAGCTTGAGGTAGAGGGGGCCATCGAAGGCCGCAAGGTCGGGTGCCCAGATTGTCATGGTGACAATAAATCCATTGATCAAAATTTGCTGTCAATATAGCGTGAATTTCAACCTGATAACAACCAAATAGCACACATTGTATCGATACAATGTGGCAAGCAAGGAGTCACAATATGACGATGGAGTGGTATGTCACCCTGTTCGGTTTTGCCGTACTCACCTGCGGTACGCCGGGGCCCAACAACCTGATGTTGACGGCCTCCGGCGCTAACTTCGGGGTGCGTCGCACCCTGCCACATCTGCTTGGGGTGGGGCTGGGGCAGCCGGTGTTGCAACTGGTGCTGGCGCTGGGGCTCTATCCCCTGTTCGAGCGCTGGCCTTTATTACGCCTCGGTTTGCAGATCTTCGGCAGCCTCTATCTGCTGTGGCTGGCGTGGCGTATCGCGGTGGCTGGTGCGCCGGGGGATCCGGCCCGGCGCGCCCGTCCGCTAACCATGCTGGAGGGGCTGGGCTTTCAGTTCCTCAATCCCAAGGCGTGGATGATGGGGATCTCCGCCATCAGTCTGTTCAGCCTGCCCGGCGCCAGTTACTGGTCGAGTCAGCTGGCGGTGATGGTCATGTTTGTGCTGGTGGCCCTGCCGGTCTGCTTTGTCTGGGTACTGTTCGGCCATCAGCTGAGCAACTGGATCAGCTCGGATCGGGGCTGGCGCCGACTCAACGGATCCCTCGGTCTGCTGACGGCGCTCTGCGTGGTGATGCTCTGGTATTGAGCCGTGTTGTGCTGATGGGGGAGGTGGCCTAGAAAGAGGCATTTCTGACTTGTCGCCACGGGGTTGGCTCTGCATATTAGAAGGCTTTCCCCATAACGGGGGCGTTGCATCGACAAGAGGTTGAGATGGATCTGAACTGGTTACTGCCCCTGGCGGGGTTTGCTCTGGTTACCTGCGGCACGCCAGGGCCCAACAATATGCTGCTCACCAGCGCCGGGGCGGCGCAGGGTTTTCGCCG
>NZ_CDDK01000009.1 GCF_000820225.1 Aeromonas veronii bv. veronii | reverse complement strand
ACCCTGATTGCGCCGATCGCAATGGACGACGGCCTGCGTTTCGCTATCCGTGAAGGTGGCCGTACCGTAGGTGCCGGTGTTGTAGCCAGCGTAATCGCTTAATCTTTGGCTTACATAAATAAAGCAAAGCCCCTATAATAGGGGCTTTCTTGTGTAGGGGCGTAGTTCGAATTGGTAGAACAGCGGTCTCCAAAACCGATGGTTGCGGGTTCGAGTCCTGCCGCCCCTGCCATATACCTCGTCTCGTACGGGGCTTTTGTGTCTTTGGTTACGTCAGATACAGGTGGGTTGTATGAGTGTTAGTTCTGAGAGCCAGGGCGGAAGCAAGGATACCCTGCTTTGGGGCCTGGTTTTCATTATCCTGGCGGCCGCTGTAGTGGGTAATTACCTGCTCAACGATGTTGTCGCTGCCGTCCGCGCCCTGGGTGTGGTCGTTGTCATTGCTGCTGCCGGTGCAGTAGCCCTGCAAACCACCAAGGGAAAGGCAACACTGGCATTCGCCCGTGAGTCTCGCCTGGAAGTCCGCAAGGTCGTATGGCCGACCCGTCAGGAAGCCATTCAGACAACCCTGATTGTGCTGGCGGTGACCGCCGTGATGGGGCTGCTGCTGTTCGTTCTGGACGGTGCCTTGGTCTGGTTGGTCAACCTGATTACCGGTGTGTAAGGATAAGCCATGACTGAACAACGTGAACAACGTATGAGATGGTATGTCGTGCAGGCTTTTTCCGGCTATGAAGGCCGTGTAGCCAAGTCCCTGCGTGAACATATCAAGATGCATGGCATGGAAGACATGTTCGGTGAAGTACTGGTCCCGACCGAAGAAGTGGTCGAGATGCGTGCTGGCCAGAAGCGCAAGAGTGAGCGCAAGTTTTTCCCGGGTTATGTCCTGGTCCAGATGATCATGGATGAAACCACATGGCACCTGGTGCGTAACGTACCGCGTGTAATGGGCTTCATTGGCGGTACTTCCGACCGTCCGGCACCGATCTCTGACAAAGAGGCCGATGCCATCCTGAACCGTCTGCAGGATGCCCACGACAAGCCGCGTCCGAAAACCCTGTTTGAACCGGGCGAAATGGTGCGGGTTGCCGATGGTCCGTTTGCCGACTTCAACGGTACCGTTGAAGAGGTCGATTATGAGAAGAGCCGCGTGAAGGTCTCTGTACTGATCTTCGGTCGTTCTACTCCTGTTGAGCTGGATTTTGGTCAGGTCGAAAAGGGCTGATTGAATTCTGTACGTTTAACGGTTGTCAGGGGCAGCGAATATCTCTATAATTCGCTGCCCCTTTATTAGTTGGGGAGCCGTTTGCAGGAGCAAGTCTCCGAGGCGCTAGAACCCATTTTTGAGGTATTTTCCTAATGGCTAAGAAAGTCACAGCTTATATCAAGCTGCAGGTTGCTGCTGGTGCAGCCAACCCATCTCCTCCCGTTGGTCCTGCACTGGGTCAACACGGTGTTAACATCATGGAATTCTGTAAGGCGTTCAACGCTCGTACAGAGAAGCTGGAAAAAGGTTCACCGACTCCGGTCGTGATCACCGTTTACAGCGACCGTTCCTTCACCTTCGAAACCAAGACTCCGCCTGCTTCCTTCCTGCTGAAGAAAGCTGCTGGCATCAAGTCTGGTTCTTCCAAGCCGAACAAAGACAAGGTTGGTAAGGTGACCGTTGCCCAGCTGCAAGAAATCGCCAAGACCAAAGAGCCGGATATGACTGGTGCCGATCTGGATGCAAAAGTACGTTGCATCGCAGGCTCCGCTCGTTCCATGGGTCTGGTAGTGGAGGATTAAGACAATGGCTAAACTTTCCAAGCGTATGCGCGTTATTCGCGAAAAAGTTGACGGTACCAAAGAGTACTCCATCAACGAAGCCATTGCCCTGCTGAAAGAACTGGCTACCGCCAAGTTCGTTGAAAGCGTTGACGTTGCTGTCAACCTGGGTATCGACGCTCGTAAATCTGACCAGAACGTACGTGGTGCTACTGTACTGCCGCACGGTACCGGTCGTGATGTACGCGTTGCCGTATTTACCCAAGGTGCCAACGCCGAAGCAGCTAAAGCTGCCGGTGCTGACCTGGTAGGTATGGATGACCTGGCCGATCTGGTTAAGAAAGGCGAGATGAACTTCGACGTAGTTATCGCATCCCCGGATGCCATGCGCGTTGTTGGTCAACTGGGTCAAATCCTGGGCCCGCGTGGCCTGATGCCGAACCCGAAAGTTGGTACTGTAACTCCTAACGTTGCCGAAGCTGTCAAGAACGCCAAGGCTGGTCAGGTTCGTTACCGTAACGACAAGAATGGTATCATCCATACCACTCTGGGTAAGGTTTCTTTCAACGAAGTTCAGCTGAAAGAAAACTTGGAAGCTCTGCTGGTTGCCCTGAAAAAAGGCAAGCCCTCTTCCGCCAAAGGTCAATTCATCAAGAAAGTCAGCATCTCCACCACCATGGGTGCCGGTGTTGCCGTAGACCAAGCTTCTCTGGAAGCTCAGGCCTAATTGATGGGTTTTACAAGGCGCAAAATTTAATCTATAATTTTGCGCCTTGATTGGTTGGGGGTTTCGACCTCCGTCCAAGACCGCAGGAGGCTGAAAAGCCTTAATGTTTCCTGCGTAGACGGTGCCGGAAACCCAGCGAGAAAGATTCTTTCTCTTCTGGAATCCTGCTACCGCATCGTTCCCCTCTGTTGTAAAGGTAGGGGGGATGTGTCAGTACTGGGTCAATAGACCCGGATTCAATCCAGGAGTTAAGCCAATGGCATTGGGACTCGAAGACAAAAAGGCAATTGTTGCTGAAGTCAACGAAGCTGCCAAAGGCGCTCTTTCTGCAGTTGTTGCCGATTCTCGCGGTGTAACTGTAGACAAGATGACCGTCCTGCGTAAAACCGCTCGTGAAGCCGGTGTGTACATGCGCGTTGTGCGTAACACCCTGCTGCGTCGCGCGGTAGAAGGTACCGAATACGAGTGCCTGAACGACGCATTTACCGGTCCTACCTTGATTGCTTTCTCTAACGAACACCCGGGCGCTGCTGCTCGTCTGTTCAAAGAGTTTGCCAAAGCGAACCAAAAGTTCGAAATCAAGGCTGGCGCTTTTAACGGTGAGTTTATCGCCGCAGCACAAATTGATCGTCTGGCCACGCTGCCGACTTACGAAGAAGCAATTGCGAAGTTGATGGCGACTATGAAAGAAGCCTCTGCTGGCAAGCTGGTTCGTACTATCGCTGCTGTTCGCGACCAGAAACAAGCTGCTGCTTGATTCTCGCCTATTTAGGCTGTTTGAGTTTATTCAACATCAGGAATTTTTGTCATGTCTATCACTAAAGACCAAATCATCGAAGCCGTTGCTTCCATGTCCGTAATGGAAGTTGTTGAGCTGATCGAAGCTATGGAAGAGAAGTTCGGTGTTTCTGCCGCTGCTGCCGTAATGGCTGGCCCGGCTGCTGCTGAAGCAGTAGAAGAGAAGACCGAGTTCGACGTAGTTCTGACTGCTGCTGGCGCCAACAAAGTTGCCGTTATCAAAGCCGTTCGTGGCGCTACCGGTCTGGGCCTGAAAGAAGCCAAAGATCTGGTAGAAGCTGCTCCGGCTAACCTGAAGGAAGGCGTGTCCAAGGACGAAGCTGAAGCTCTGAAGAAAGAGCTGGAAGCTGCCGGTGCTTCTGTTGAGATCAAATAATCTGCATTTATGTAGATTAGCCTGATAAAACAGGCTAGGGCTGGTGAATTTTTGTTCACCAGCCTTTTTGCGCTGTAGACTGAGAGCATTTCACACCGTTTACGACTCTCGGTGCACCAGCAATCCGGACTGTCTTCTTTCGTCCGGGCCAACACAAAACGGTGTTGAGACAGAGCTGTCCCGCGGGACAGAGTGGGTCACTTATCAGCGAGCTGAGGAACCCTATGGTTTACTCTTATACCGAAAAAAAACGCATTCGTAAGGACTTCGGTAAGCGAGACCAGGTACTGGACACGCCTTATCTGTTGTCCATTCAGCTGGACTCCTTCAAGCAGTTCATCGAGGCTGACCCGGAAGGTGAATATGGCCTAGAGGCCGCTTTCCGTAGCGTTTTCCCGATCACCAGTTACTCCGGTAGTGCTGAGCTTCAGTATGTCAGCTATCGCCTGGGTGAGCCGGTATTTGACGTAAAAGAATGCCAGATCCGTGGAGTGACCTACTCCGCGCCGCTGCGTGTCAAGCTTCGTATGGTTCTGTACGACCGTGAAGCAGCTGCCGGCACCGTCAAAGACATCAAGGAACAAGAAGTATACATGGGCGAAATTCCGCTCATGACCGAGAACGGCACCTTTGTTATCAATGGTACCGAGCGGGTTATCGTCTCCCAGCTGCACCGCAGCCCGGGCGTCTTCTTCGACCACGATAAAGGCAAAACTCATTCATCCGGTAAGGTACTGTATAACGCTCGCGTTATCCCCTACCGTGGCTCCTGGCTGGACTTCGAGTTTGATGCGAAAGACAACCTGTTTGTCCGTATCGACCGTCGTCGCAAACTGCCAGCATCCATTATTCTGCGCGCCCTGGACTTCACTTCCGAACAAATCCTGGCCACCTTCTTCGAGACCATCGGTTTTGAAGTTAAAGATGGCAAGTTGATGATGGATCTGGTGCCGGAGCGTCTGCGTGGTGAAACTGCGACCTTTGACATCGTGGCCAATGGCGCCGTGGTGGTTGAGACCGGTCGTCGTGTGACTGCGCGTCACATCCGTCAGTTGGAAAAAGATGCCGTTACCCAGATTGAGGTACCGGTTGAGTATGTTGTTGGCAAAGTTGCTGCCAAGGACTACGCACATCCGCAAACTGGCGAGATGGTCGTGACCGCCAACCAGGCGCTGAGCCTGGAAGCGATCGCCAACCTGTCCCAGGCCGGCTTCAAGCATTTCGAGGTTCTGTTCACCAACGAACTGGATCACGGTGCTTACATGTCCGAGACCCTGCGTGTCGACTCCAGCTCCAACCGTTTGGAAGCGCTGGTCGAGATTTATCGCATGATGCGTCCGGGCGAGCCGCCTACTCGCGAAGCTGCAGAACAGCTGTTCGAAAACCTGTTCTTCTCCGCCGAGCGTTACGACCTGTCTACCGTAGGTCGGATGAAGTTCAACCGCCGTCTGGGTCGTGAAGACGAGACTGGCGCTGGTGTACTGACCAAAGACGACATCGTCGATGTGATGAAGCGCCTGATCGACATCCGTAACGGTAACGACGAAGTGGATGATATTGACCACTTGGGTAACCGTCGTATCCGTTCTGTCGGTGAAATGGCTGAAAACCAGTTCCGCGTCGGTCTGGTGCGTGTCGAGCGTGCGGTCAAGGAGCGTCTCTCCCTGGGCGACCTGGACACCCTGATGCCGCAGGATCTGATCAACGCCAAGCCGATCTCCGCCGCAGTCAAAGAGTTCTTTGGTTCCAGCCAGCTGTCCCAGTTTATGGACCAGAACAACCCGCTCTCCGAAGTGACCCACAAGCGTCGTATCTCCGCGCTGGGCCCGGGCGGTTTGACTCGTGAGCGTGCCGGCTTTGAAGTCCGAGACGTACACCCGACTCACTACGGTCGTCTGTGCCCTATCGAGACTCCTGAAGGTCCGAACATCGGTCTGATCAACTCTCTGTCCGTGTACTCTCGTACCAACGAGTACGGTTTCCTCGAGACCCCGTACCGCAAGGTCATTGACGGTGTGATCACCGACGAAGTGGACTACCTGTCTGCTATTGAAGAAGGCAAGTACGTGATCGCACAGGCTAACGCCGCGACCACCGAAGATGGCCGTCTGAAAGATGAATTGATCCCGTGCCGTCACAAAGGTGAATCCACCTTTATGAACGCCGACCAGATCCAGTATATGGACGTGAGCCCGCAGCAGATCGTATCTGTGGCAGCTGCTCTGATCCCGTTCCTGGAACACGATGACGCGAACCGCGCATTGATGGGTTCAAACATGCAACGTCAGGCTGTACCGACTCTGCGTGCTGACAAGCCGCTGGTAGGTACCGGTATGGAACGCGCTGTGGCCGTTGACTCCGGTGTAACCGTAGTGGCCAAGCGTGGCGGCGTAATCGACTATGTCGATGCTTCCCGTATCGTCCTGAAGGTCAATGAAGATGAGCTGATGCCAGGCGAAGCCGGTATCGACATCTACAACCTGACCAAATACACCCGTTCCAACCAGAACACCTGTATCAACCAGCGTCCTTGCGTGATGTTGGGTGAGCCGGTCATGGCTGGCGACGTACTGGCTGACGGCCCGTCCACCGATCTGGGTGAACTGGCACTGGGTCAGAACATGCGCGTCGCGTTCATGCCGTGGAACGGTTACAACTTCGAAGACTCGATCCTGGTGAACGAGCGTGTTGTTCAGGAAGATCGCCTGACCACCATCCATATCCAGGAACTGGCCTGTATCTCCCGTGACACCAAACTGGGTCCGGAAGAGATCACTGCTGACATCCCGAACGTGGGTGAAGCCGCTCTGTCCAAGCTGGACGAGTCCGGTATCGTCTACGTGGGTGCCGAAGTGAAGGGCGGCGACATTCTGGTCGGTAAGGTAACACCGAAAGGTGAAACTCAGCTGACGCCGGAAGAGAAGCTGCTGCGCGCCATCTTCGGTGAGAAGGCGTCCGACGTGAAGGACTCCTCCCTGCGTGTACCGAACGGTGTGTACGGTACCGTGGTTGACGTGCAAGTCTTTACCCGCGATGGCGTGGAAAAAGACAAGCGCGCCAAAGAAATCGAAGAGATGCAGCTGAAGGAAGCGAAGAAGGACTTGACCGAAGAGTTCAAGATCCTGGAAGACGGCATTTTCGGCCGCTCCCGCAACCTGCTGCTGGCCGCCGGTTACAGTGAAGATCGTCTGAACAAGCTCGATCGCTCCAAGTGGTTTGAACTGGCCATCGAAGACGAAGGCAAGCAGACCGAACTGGAACAGATCGCTGAACAGCACGTTGAGCTGAAAGCCGAGTTCGACAAGAAATTCGAGAACAAGCGTCGCAAGATTATCCAGGGTGATGATCTGGCGCCGGGCGTACTGAAAATCGTCAAGGTTTATCTGGCAGTCAAGCGTCGCATCCAGCCGGGTGACAAGATGGCGGGCCGTCACGGTAACAAGGGTGTTATCTCCAAGATCTGTCCGGTCGAGGATATGCCTCATGACGAGTTCGGCCGTCCGGTCGACATCGTACTGAACCCGTTGGGCGTACCGTCCCGTATGAACATCGGTCAGATCCTCGAAGTGCACCTGGGCCTTGCGGCCAAGGGTATCGGCGAGAAGATCGATCGCATGGTCAAAGAGCAGCGCGAGCTGCACGAGATGCGCAACTTCCTGCAACAGGTCTACGACCTGGGCGAGAAGGACACCCAGCAAGTGAACATCGCCGAACTGTCTGACGACGACGTACGTACCCTGGTGGGTAACCTGCGTAAGGGTCTGCCGGTTGCGACTCCAGTGTTTGATGGTGCCAAAGAGCGCGAAATCAAAGCCCTGCTGAAGCTGGCCGATCTGCCGGAATCCGGTCAGATTGATCTGTTCGATGGCCGTACCGGTAACCGCTTCGAGCGTAAAGTAACCGTTGGTTACATGTACATGCTGAAGCTGAACCACTTGGTCGACGACAAGATGCACGCGCGTTCTACCGGTTCTTACAGCCTGGTTACCCAGCAGCCGCTGGGTGGTAAGGCTCAGTTCGGTGGTCAGCGTTTCGGTGAGATGGAAGTGTGGGCCCTGGAGGCTTACGGTGCGGCATATACCCTGCAGGAAATGCTGACCGTCAAGTCTGACGATGTGAATGGCCGTACCAAGATGTATAAGAACATCGTGGATGGCGACCACCGTATGGAGCCGGGCATGCCCGAATCCTTCAACGTATTGCTGAAGGAAATCCGCTCTCTGGGTATCAACATCGAGCTGGACGAAGAGTAAGAGCTCGCTCTTATTGTTCGAGAATTGACGTGGGCGCCCCGCTGTTTTGGCAGCCGGGGCGCCGAGGTTAGACTCCTGACAGGGGAAACACGTGAAAGACTTACTCAAGTTTTTGAAGGCTCAGACCAAGACCGAAGAGTTTGACAGTATCAAGATCGGTCTGGCCTCTCCTGACATGATCCGCTCCTGGTCATTCGGTGAGGTCAAAAAGCCTGAGACCATCAACTACCGGACTTTCAAGCCGGAGCGTGATGGTCTGTTCTGCGCCCGTATCTTCGGACCGGTGAAGGACTACGAGTGTCTGTGCGGCAAGTACAAGCGCCTGAAACACCGTGGTGTGATCTGTGAGAAGTGCGGCGTTGAAGTGACCCAGACCAAGGTCCGTCGTGAGCGTATGGGCCACATCGAGCTGGCCAGCCCGACTGCCCACATCTGGTTCCTGAAGTCCCTGCCGTCCCGTATCGGTCTGCTGCTGGACATGACCCTGCGCGACATCGAGCGCGTGCTCTACTTCGAATCTTTCGTCGTAATCGAGCCGGGCATGACCAACCTCGAACGCAGCCAGATGCTCTCTGAAGAGCAGTACCTGGATGCGCTGGAAGAGTGGGGCGACGAATTTGACGCCAAGATGGGTGCCGAAGCAATCCTGGCATTGCTGCGCGCTATCGATCTGGAAGGTGAAGTCAAAACCATGCGTGAGGAGCTGGATCAAACCAACTCCGAGACCAAGCGCAAGAAGACCACCAAGCGTCTGAAGCTGATGGAAGCTTTCCTGCAGTCCGGCAACAAGCCGGAGTGGATGATCATGACAGTGCTGCCTGTGCTGCCGCCGGACCTGCGTCCGCTGGTACCGCTGGACGGCGGCCGTTTCGCGACTTCCGATCTGAACGATCTGTACCGTCGCGTGATCAACCGTAACAACCGCTTGAAGCGTCTGCTGGATCTGGCTGCTCCGGACATCATCGTGCGCAACGAAAAGCGTATGCTGCAAGAGTCCGTCGATGCACTGCTGGATAACGGCCGTCGTGGTCGTGCCATCACCGGTTCCAACAAGCGCCCGCTGAAATCCCTGGCCGACATGATCAAGGGTAAGCAGGGTCGTTTCCGTCAGAACCTGCTCGGTAAGCGTGTCGACTACTCCGGTCGTTCCGTTATCACCGTAGGCCCGACTCTGCGTCTGCATCAGTGCGGTCTGCCGAAGAAGATGGCGCTGGAACTGTTCAAGCCGTTCATCTATGGCAAGCTGGAAACCCGCGGTCTGGCGACCACTATCAAGGCCGCCAAGAAGATGGTGGAGCGCGAGGAAGCTGTCGTTTGGGATATCCTGGACGAAGTGATCCGCGAGCACCCGGTTCTGCTGAACCGTGCACCGACTCTGCACCGTCTGGGTATCCAGGCATTCGAACCGACTCTGGTCGAAGGCAAGGCAATCCAACTGCACCCGCTGGTTTGTGCTGCGTATAACGCGGACTTCGATGGTGACCAGATGGCGGTCCACGTACCGCTGACCCTGGAAGCCCAGCTGGAAGCGCGTGCGCTGATGATGTCTACCAACAACATCCTGTCGCCTGCCTCCGGTGAGCCGATCATCGTTCCTTCTCAGGACGTGGTCTTGGGTCTGTACTACATGACCCGTGCCCGTATCAACGCCAAAGGCGAAGGTATGGTGCTGGCCGGCCCGAAAGAAGCCGAGAAAGTATATCGCGCCGGTCTGGCCGATCTGCATGCTCGTGTGAAAGTACGCATTACCGAATACCTGCGTCAGGAAGACGGTTCTCTGCGTGAACACACCGAGATGAAGAACACCACCGTTGGTCGTGCGATCCTGAGCCTGATCCTGCCGAAAGGTATGGAATACGCCCTGATCGACGAGCCGAAGGTGCTGACTGCTGCAGAACAGGCTGATCTGGATGCCAATCCGCAGAACTGGATCAAGTGCGTATCCAACAAGGCGCTGGGCAAAAAGCTCATCTCCCGTCTGCTGAACACCTGCTATCGCAAGCAGGGCCTGAAGGACACCGTTATCTTCGCTGACCAGCTGATGTATACCGGTTTCCACTACGCGGCCCTGTCCGGTGCTTCCGTTGGTATAGATGACATGGTCATCCCGGATGCCAAGAAAGACATCATCGCAGCAGCCGAAGCCGAAGTTGCCGAGATCCAGGACCAGTTCCTGTCAGGTCTGGTAACTGCGGGCGAGCGTTACAACAAGGTTATCGATATCTGGGCCAGCGCCAACGAGCGCGTCTCCAAGGCCATGATGGAGAACTTGTCCAAAGAGCGTAACGTCAACTCGCTGGGTGAAGAAGAAGAGCAGGCCTCGTTCAACAGCATCTTTATGATGGCCGACTCTGGTGCGCGTGGTTCCGCCGCCCAGATCCGTCAGCTGGCCGGTATGCGTGGCCTGATGGCCAAGCCGGATGGCTCCATCATCGAGACCCCGATCATCGCGAACTTCCGCGAAGGTCTGAACGTACTGCAGTACTTTATCTCTACCCACGGTGCTCGTAAGGGTCTGGCGGATACCGCACTGAAGACTGCGAACTCCGGTTACCTGACTCGTCGTCTGGTAGACGTGGCGCAAGATATGGTGATCACCGAGGACGATTGCGGCACTACCGACGGTCTGTGGATGACTCCGCTGATCGAGGGTGGCGACGTGGTCGAGCCGCTGCGTGAGCGCGTGCTGGGTCGTGTGGTGGCAGAAGATGTCATCAAGCCGGGTACCGAGGACGAGATCCTGGTTGCTCGCAACACCCTGCTCGACGAGCAGCTGTGTGACCTGCTGGAACGCAACTCCGTTGACCGTGTGAAGGTACGTTCTGCCATCACCTGTGAAACTGACTTCGGTAACTGTGCTCACTGCTACGGCCGTGATCTGGCCCGTGGTCACCTGGTTAACAAGGGTGAGGCTGTCGGTGTTATCGCCGCCCAGTCCATCGGTGAACCGGGTACCCAGCTGACGATGCGTACTTTCCACATCGGTGGTGCTGCATCTCGTGCCGCTGCTGAAAGCAGCATCCAGGTCAAGAACACAGGTACCATCAAGCTGCAGAACGCCAAGTTCGTTCACAACAGCGATGACAAACTGGTTATCACCTCACGTTCTACCGAACTGACCATCATGGACGACATGGGCCGTACCAAGGAAAGCCACAAGCTGCCTTACGGTTCCGTGCTGGAAGTGAAGGATGGCCAGGCCGTGAGCGCTGGCGAGACCGTTGCCAACTGGGATCCGCACACCCACCCGATCATCACCGAAGTGGCAGGTCGCCTGCAGTTCGAACACATGATTGATGGCGTGACCATCACTCGTCAGACCGACGAGCTGACCGGTCTCTCTTCTATCGTTGTTCTGGACGTCAACGAGCGTCCGAGCGCCGGTAAAGAGATGCGTCCGACCGTTAAACTGGTCGACCTGAACGGCAAAGACGTGATGATCCCGGGGACCGATGTAGCCGCCCAGTACTTCCTGCCGGGCAAGGCGATCGTGAACCTGGAAGATGGTGCCAACGTGGGCGTGGGTGACGCGGTAGCGCGTATCCCGCAAGAGTCCGGCGGTACCAAGGACATCACCGGTGGTCTGCCGCGCGTTGCGGATCTGTTCGAAGCACGTCAACCGAAGGAACCGGCAATTCTGGCCGAGATCTCCGGTACCATCTCCTTCGGGAAAGAGACCAAGGGCAAACGCCGTCTGGTCATCACCCCGACCGATGGTGGCAACGTCTACGAAGAGATGATTCCGAAGTGGCGTAACCTGAACGTGTTCGAAGGTGAAAAAGTTGAGAAGGGTGAAGTGCTGGCGGACGGTCCTGAGTCTGCTCACGACATCCTGCGTCTGCGCGGTATCAGCCCGGTCGCCAACTACATCGCCAACGAAGTGCAGGACGTTTACCGTCTGCAAGGCGTTAAGATCAACGACAAGCACATCGAAGTCATCGTTCGTCAGATGCTGCGCAAGTGCGAGATCCTGAGCGCTGGCGATACCGATCTGATCGAAGGCGAACAGGTTGAAGTGGCTCGTGTGAAGATTGCCAACCGTAAGCTGGTTGCCGAGGGCAAGACCCCTGCGACCTACCGTCATGTACTGATGGGTATTACCAAGGCATCTCTGAGCACCGAGTCCTTCATCTCCGCGGCTTCCTTCCAGGAAACCACTCGCGTTCTGACCGAAGCCGCCGTAGGTGGCAAGCGTGATGAACTGCGTGGTCTGAAAGAGAACGTCATCGTGGGTCGTCTGATCCCGGCTGGTACCGGCTTTGCCTACCACCACAGCCGGATCAACCAGCGTGCTGCCGCAGCTCGTGCTGTTGGCACCCCGCAGGTGACCGCTGATGAAGCGGAGCAGAACCTGGCGGATCTGCTGAACGCAGCCGGTAGCTTCGACGAAGAGTAACTCGTCATCCGTGATTAAAAAGGGCTCCTTCAAGGAGCCCTTTTTGTTGGCCAATTCCTCGGCAAAGGTAGACGCAGCGCGGGTTTCAGGATGATCCAGAGCAAAGTTGTAGAGTAAAAAATCAAAAAAAGTTGACTTTACTCCCCTGCAATTTAAAACTCGGGAAAGTTGAATGGTTATTACAGGGGTAGAACATGACTGTCGGTATCGAGGAAGCCATGCTTCCCGAAGAACAGCTGATCAGCCGCACTTTTACAGATGAAGACAGGGAATTGTTGCGCTCATACGATGGGCTCATCGATGGCTTGGCCGAGCTGTTCGGCAAGCATTGTGAAGTGGTACTCCACTCCCTGGAAAATCTGCACGAGTCGGTGATCAAGATCGCCAACGGCTTCAATACCGGACGCACCCTCGGGGCGCCCATCACCGATCTCGCCCTGCGCATGCTCAAGGACATCGAGAGCACCGGCCAGGATTACACCCAGAGCTATTTCGCTCGCAGCCGTACCGGCGCGCTGATGAAGTCGAGCACCATCGCCATTCGCAACAGCGAGCGGCAAGTAGTGGGGCTTATCTGCATCAATCTGCACATCAATGCGCCTTTCCACGAGTTCGTGGCCGAATTTTTCCCGACGCCCCAGCAGGCGGCGCGTCAGTCACCAGAGACCTTCGCCAACAGCGTGGAAGAGCTGGTTGCCCAGACGGTGGATAACACCATCGACGAGATCAATCGCGATCCCACCGTGGCCAACAATGCCAAGAACCGCTTCATCGTGACCCAGCTGTTCGAGAAGGGCATTTTCGACATCAAGGATTCGATCAATCTGGTGGCGGACAAACTCAATATTTCAAAACATACCGTTTATCTTTACATCCGACAGCGCAAGCAGGGTGAAGACGAGAACGAGTAACTCATTCCAGAAGGGGATAGATGAATGGCTAAAGAAGTGATTGCAACCGACAAGGCGCCTGCCGCGATTGGTCCGTATGTTCAGGCTACCAAGGTTGGCGAGATGATCTTCACCTCCGGGCAGATCCCGCTCGATCCTGCCACCATGGAAATCGTGGCTGGCGGCATCGAAGAGCAGGCCGAACGGGTGATGAAGAACCTGGTTGCCGTGTTGCACGCTGCCGGTGCCGATGCCAGCAAAGTGGTCAAAACCACCTGCTTCCTGAGCGACATGAACAACTTCGTTGCCTTCAACCAGGTCTATGCCCGCTACTTTGGCGATGCGGCGCCAGCCCGCTCCTGCGTGGAGGTGGCCCGTCTGCCGAAAGATGTGCTGGTCGAGGTCGAGGCGATTGCCCATCTCTGATCAACAGATTGAATCAAGCCCCTCCTGGCAGGGGCTTTTTTGTTTTTGGCGTAAAATGGACCGGGTCAGCACAGGAGTCCTGCTATGAGTCTGAGTTTTGCCATCCTGGTCACGGGGCCTGCCTATGGCACCCAATCGGCCAGCACAGCCTATCGCTTTGCCCGCACCCTGTTGGCGCAGGGTTATACCTTGTCCCACCTGTTCTTCTATCAGGACGGGGTCTGCAACGGCAACGGTCTGCATCTGCCTGCATCCGATGAGACCGACCTGGTGCGTCTGTGGCGAGAGCTGGCAGAAGAGCAGGGGATCCGTATCGACGTCTGCGTCGCTGCCGCCATGCGACGCGGTGTGCTCGATGAACAGGAAGCCAAGGGGGCAGGGCAGGTACACTTCAATCTGCAACCGCCATTTTGTCTGAGCGGTCTGGGCCAGTTGGCCGAGGCGGCGCTCACCGCCGATCGGCTGGTTCAGTTCTAGGGGGAGTCATGAGCAAGAAAATCGCCTTTATCTGCAGTCGTGGCCCCCATGGCCATGCCGCCGGCCGGGAAGGACTGGATGCCTTGTTGGCCACCTCTGCCATGACCGATGAGCTGGCCCTCTTCCTGATTGGGGACGGTGTGCTGCAGCTGCTCAAGGAGCAGCAGCCTGCCGCCATTTTGCAGCGCCACTACGCGCCCACCTTTAAAATGCTGGAACTCTACGACATCGAAGAGGTCTATGTTTGTGCTGACTCGCTGGCAGAGCGTGGCGTGACAGTGGATGATCTGCTGATCCCCGTCGAGAGTCTGCCGCGCCAGGAACTGGCTCGGCGCTGGGCACAGTGTTCGACTCACATCAGCTTTTGAGGTCTCCATGTTGCATCTGATATTGAATTCTCCCTTTCAGAGTCAGGCTCTGGCAGAGGCGCTCTCATACCTTCAGCCCGAGGATGAGCTGGTACTGATGCAGGATGCCGTGATTGCGGCATCGGCTCCCCAGTGGAGCGCGCGGCTGGCGGGTATCCCGCTTTATGTTATGCAGGAAGATCTGCAAGCTCGCGGTTTGCAGCATCGGGTGGGCAATGTGCTCGATATGGCGGGTCTGGTGGCACTGATTGCGCAAAAAGGTTCCCCGCGCACCTGGGGTGGCTGAGAAGCACATTTCCAAGAAAATTCAAGGTGATGTCGTGAAATCAAACGGATCCGAATTGCCCTTTTGTGACGCAAATTGTATAAATCTTGACTCCCCAGACAACAGGGCATAAAATTTCGCGTCCCCGTATCTGCGGGGAGGATTTTCCACACGTTTATGAAGTCATTATCAGGAGCCTTTTGATGGCAACTATTAACCAGTTGGTTCGCAAGCCACGCATCAAGCTCGTTGTGAAAAGCAACGTGCCGGCGCTGGAAGCGTGCCCTCAGAAGCGTGGCGTATGCACTCGTGTATATACCACCACCCCGAAGAAGCCTAACTCTGCACTGCGTAAAGTGTGCCGTGTACGTCTGACCAACGGCTTCGAAGTCACCTCCTACATCGGTGGTGAAGGTCACAACCTGCAAGAGCACTCTGTTGTTCTGATCCGTGGCGGTCGTGTAAAAGACTTGCCAGGTGTTCGTTATCACACCGTTCGTGGTGCGTTGGACTGTGCCGGTGTTAAAGACCGTAAGCAGGCTCGCTCCAAGTATGGCGTGAAGCGTCCTAAAGCTTAATGGTTCTCCGTTAAGTAAGGCCAAACGTTAATTCGTTTCTAGTTAGATAGCTTTCTAGTTTTGGGTAATCCCTGAAGTTACGGAGAATTTGAAATGCCAAGACGTCGTGTTGTTGGTCAGCGTAAAATCCTGCCAGATCCCAAGTTCGGATCAGAGCTGCTGGCTAAATTTGTCAACGTAGTAATGGTTGACGGTAAGAAATCTGTTGCAGAAGCCATTGTTTATGGCGCCCTGGACATCATTGCCACCAAATCTGGCAAAGAGCACCTGGCCGTATTCGAAGAAGCTCTGGATAACATTCGTCCGGCGGTCGAGGTTAAATCTCGTCGCGTCGGTGGTGCAACCTATCAGGTGCCGGTAGAAGTTCGTCCGGTACGTCGCAATGCCCTGGCAATGCGCTGGTTGGTTGATGCCGCTCGTAAACGTGGTGAAAAATCAATGGCTCAGCGTCTGGCTGGCGAGCTGCTGGATGCCGCTGACAATAAGGGTTCGTCTGTCAAGAAACGTGAAGACGTTCACCGTATGGCTGAAGCGAACAAAGCCTTCGCTCACTTCCGCTGGTAATCCGCTTGCGCAGGGTCTTTTGACTCTGCGCACCTTTAATTATCTAGGGACAAGCGCCTTAGTAAGAGGATGACAATGGCTCGTACAACCCCCATTGAGCGTTATCGTAACATCGGTATCTCCGCTCACATTGACGCCGGTAAGACTACTACTACCGAGCGCGTACTGTTTTACACCGGTGTAAGTCACAAGATCGGTGAAGTTCACGATGGCGCTGCCACCATGGACTGGATGGAACAGGAACAAGAGCGTGGTATCACCATCACCTCCGCCGCGACCACCGCTTTCTGGTCCGGTATGGGTAAACAGTTCCAACCGCACCGTATCAACATCATCGATACCCCGGGCCACGTTGACTTTACTATCGAAGTAGAGCGTTCAATGCGTGTTCTGGATGGTGCCGTGATGGTGTACTGTGCCGTAGGTGGCGTACAGCCACAGTCTGAAACCGTATGGCGTCAGGCTAACAAGTACAAGGTTCCCCGTATCGCGTTCGTCAACAAGATGGACCGTACCGGCGCCAACTTCCTGCGCTGCGTTGAGCACATCAAGACCCGTCTGAAAGGTACTCCGGTTCCCCTTCAGCTGAACATCGGCGCCGAAGAGAACTTCAAGGGCGTTGTTGACCTGGTCAAGATGAAAGCCATCAACTGGAATGAAGCTGATCAGGGCGTATCCTTCGATTACGAAGACGTCCCGGCCGAGTTGCTGGAACAGGCGCAAGAAATGCGCATGAATCTGGTTGAAGCCGCTGCAGAAGCGTCTGAAGACCTGATGGAAAAATACTTGGGCGGCGAAGAGCTGACCGAGGAAGAGATCAAAGGTGCTCTGCGTCAGCGCGTGCTGAACAACGAAATCATCCTGGTAACCTGTGGCTCCGCGTTCAAGAACAAGGGCGTACAGGCAATGCTGGATGCCGTGATCGAGTACCTGCCGGCTCCGACCGACGTTGCTGCTATCGACGGCCTGAAAATGGACGGCGAGACCAAAGACGAGCGTCACGCTTCTGATGACGAGCCGTTCTCTGCTCTGGCGTTCAAGATCGCTACCGACCCGTTCGTTGGTAACCTGACCTTCTTCCGTGTCTACTCTGGCGTGATCAACTCCGGTGACACCGTGCTGAACTCCGTCAAGGACAAGCGCGAGCGTTTTGGCCGTATCGTTCAGATGCATGCCAACAAGCGTGAAGAGATCAAAGAAGTACGCGCTGGTGACATCGCTGCTGCCATCGGTCTGAAAGACGTGACCACTGGTGACACCCTGTGTGACCCGAACGCACCGATCATCCTCGAGCGTATGGAATTCCCGGAGCCGGTAATTTCTATCGCGGTTGAGCCGAAAACCAAGGCTGACCAAGAGAAGATGGGTCTGGCACTGGGCCGTCTGGCTCAGGAAGATCCGTCCTTCCGCGTATGGACTGACGAAGAGTCAGGTCAAACCATCATCGCTGGTATGGGTGAGCTGCACCTGGACATCATCGTTGACCGTATGCGTCGCGAGTTCAAGGTTGAAGCCAACGTAGGTAAGCCGCAGGTTGCTTACCGTGAAACCATCCGTACCACCGTTAAAGACATCGAAGGCAAGCATGCCAAGCAGTCTGGTGGTCGCGGTCAGTACGGTCATGTTGTTATCGACATGTACCCGCTGGAAGAAGGCAAAGCCTACGAATTCGTCAACGACATCAAAGGTGGTGTCATTCCTGGTGAATTCATCCCGGGTGTTGATAAAGGTATCCGTGAGCAGCTCAAATCTGGTCCGCTGGCTGGTTACCCGGTTATGGATCTGGGTGTGCGTCTGCACTTCGGTTCTTACCACGATGTCGACTCTTCCGAACTGGCGTTCAAAATCGCTGCTTCCATGGCCTTTAAGGCTGGCTTCATGAAAGCCAACCCGGTTCTGCTCGAACCGATCATGAAAGTAGAAGTTGAAACTCCGGAAGATTACATGGGCGACGTTATCGGTGACCTGAACCGTCGTCGTGGCCTGATCGAAGGTATGGAAGATGGCCCGTCCGGCAAGATCGTACGTGCTCTGGTGCCGCTGGCCGAAATGTTCGGTTATGCAACTGCACTGCGTTCCGCTACCCAGGGTCGTGCTTCCTACGCCATGGAATTCGCCAAGTATCACGATGCACCGACCAACGTTGCACAAGCCGTGATCGAAGAGCGCAAATCCAAGTAATTTAAGATTCCCCGCCTACGACGGTAGGCGGGTTTAACCTAGAAGGACTACGTCGTGTCTAAAGAAAAATTTGAGCGTAATAAACCGCACGTAAACGTCGGCACCATCGGCCACGTTGACCA
>NZ_CDDK01000008.1 GCF_000820225.1 Aeromonas veronii bv. veronii | reverse complement strand
TGCCAGGCACCCAATTAAACGGTGATGTGAAAACACATAGCCGGCTGCGAGGATGACACCTCAGAAGAAGCGGCAACCAATTTAGCGCAAGCTAACCGAATGCGGAGCGGTAGTTCAGTCGGTTAGAATACCGGCCTGTCACGCCGGGGGTCGCGGGTTCGAGTCCCGTCCGCTCCGCCACTAATTTGAAGGCCTTCCCTGATGGGAAGGCCTTTTTGCTATGGGCGGTTTTGTCCATAAGACCCACAGGTTTGCATACCAGAACGAACACCAAAGCCCAGTCTCACGACCGGGTTTTGATGTTTTTAGCCTGCTGGTGAGCTGCCGACATCCCACCACGATGGCAATACCTTCCCCTGTTGGCGATCTTGCTACTGTTTCCACCTCTGTATCGCAGCACATCCCATCTTGGCCATATTGTTCCGCTGCGAGCTGATAGAGCTTGATGATTAAATCAGGCCATCTTGCAACGGTACGTCATCGCTTCCACTTGTTTGTGTAATCCCCTTTTTTGCTTATGGATTTATTCCATTAAAACAGTCTCTTATCAAGAATGAACTGTTTTGCAGCAGGAATGCCATGCGATATAAATGATAATGATTATTGTTTGAATGATCGGGGCGGGGTCGTTACAATGCGGGCTGATTAATAAAGTGCTTTTCAAATGAGCCTTTTCTAATACTGCGCGTGGCCGGATGCCAGGGCGTTGTAATGAGTGAAGTAAGGGAATACGTCACCTTCCTACTAAAAATGTTCAGGCTAAAACATGACAACAGTGAAACCGAACAAGCTTGCCTTGCTGATCTGCTCCCTTCTTGCAACCCAGGCCTATGCTGCCGAACAAGAGGTGATGGTCGTCACCGCTTCCGGCTTCCAGCAGAAGATTGAAGATTCTGCCGCCTCCATCTCCGTGATTACCCGTGAGCAGCTGGAGAAACGGGCATATCGCGATGTGACCGATGCCCTGAAGGATGTTCCCGGTGTTGTGGTGACTGGCGGTGGCAGCAGCAGTGATATCAGCATTCGCGGTATGGGGTCGAAATACACCCTGATGCTGGTTGATGGCAAGAAGGTGGATAGCCGTGGCACTCGCCCGAACAGCGATGGTCCGGGTATCGAGCAGGGCTGGCTGCCGCCACTGCAGGCGATTGAGCGCATTGAGGTCGTCCGTGGCCCCATGTCATCCCGTTATGGTTCCGATGCCATGGGGGGCGTGATTAACGTGATTACCCGCAAGACCACCGGTCTGGCCTGGCAGGGCTCGGTTCATGCTGATTCTACCTTCCAGGAGAACAAGGATGCTGGCAATAGCTTCCAGACCGATGCCTATACCGCAGGTTCACTGATCGATGGCGTGTTGGGGCTGCGTTTCAACGGTCAGCTTGCCCATCGTGGTGAAGACAAATTTATCCAGGGTTTTGCCGAGCAGGAGACTCGCAGTGGCACGGCGGTGCTCAGCTTCAAGCCTGATGACCATAACCGCTTCGATCTGGAAGCCAGTCGCAGTCTGCAGGATCGGGATCGCACGGCCGGCAATTCGCTGGCTGCCAAGGCGAAAGATAGCCTTAACCGCTACGAGCGCACCAACTATGCGCTGACCCATGATGGTCAGTATGATTTCGGCTCCTCCAGCAGCTATCTGCAGCAGGAAACCAACACCAACCCCGGCCGCAAGATGGAGCTCACCAACACCATCGCCGATACCCATACCCAGTTTATTCTGGGGGATCACTACTTGAGCGTCGGTGGTCAATATCGCTATGAGGATCTGCACGATCAGGGCAATACCCTGAAAGTGGCCAACCCTGCCGAGCAGCTGACCCGCTGGAGCTGGGCGATGTTTGTCGAAGATGAGTGGTCACTCACTGACAGCTTTGCCCTGACCGGTGGCGCACGCATGGATCGGGATCAGAACTATGGTTCTCACTGGAGCCCGCGCCTCTACGGAGTTTGGCATCTGGATGACAGTTGGACCTTGAAAGGAGGCGTCTCGACCGGTTACCGCTCTCCTGACTTGCGGATGTCAGCGGCCAACTGGGGTCAGGTCACCGGTGGTGGTAGCCTGGATGGCATGCTGGTCGGTAATCCTGATCTCAAACCCGAGACCAGCGTGAGTGAAGAGATCGGCCTGCTGTGGAATGGTCATCAGGGCTTCAACGCCGGAGTGACCCTGTTCAACACCGACTTCAAGAACAAGATATCCGAAGTGCGTCGTTGCACCAGCAAGAGCGATCCCGCCTGTACCCTCAATGGTCACAGCTATGACTTCATCAGTGATCGGGTCAACGTCGACAAGGCGAACATGCGCGGTGTCGAGGGGATGATGGATTGGGCCATCAATGAGGATTGGTCGGTCAGCTCCAGCTACACCTTTACCCAGTCCGAGCAGAAGAGTGGTCCACTGGCGGGTCATGCCCTCAACCAGATGCCCCGTCACATGTTCAACGGCAGTGTTGACTGGCAAACCACCGAGGATCTCAGCCTCTGGTCACGGGTCAACTTCCGTGGCGAGACCTCCGAATACCTGAGCCGGGTCAAGATGGCGGAGGGGACTCCTTCCTACACCTTCTTTGACATGGGCCTGGTCTACAAGGCCAACAAGCATCTGGATCTGACCGCCGGGGTCTACAACCTGTTCGACAAGACGGTAGATTACAGCAGCTATGGCACTGTGCTGGATGGTCGCCGCTACAACCTGGGCGTGACTTACAACTTCTGATAGGGAACCTGTCATGCGGCCGCCATCTTCCGATGGCGGCTGTTTTTATTGCGTGTCCGTCAGGGGACTATGCCTGATAGGGGGCGGCTTGCCAGGTATTGCGCCCCAGTCCCTTGGCCTGATACATGAGGGCGTCAGCCTGCCGTAGTAGCTGGTCGGCATCAGCCTCTCTCTCTGCGGCGACCCAGACTGCCCCGGTGCTGATGGAGAGGGTCACCTCGCCGCTGCTGGTGTGCAGGGTTTGCCGGTTGATCTCCAGGCAGATACGCTCGGCCCACTCTTCTGTCTCTGCCAATGTGGCCAGCGGTAGCAGCAGGCAGAACTCTTCGCCGCCGATGCGGGCCAGCAGAGCCTCTTCGGGCAACAGGTTGGTCACAGTCGTGGCCAGCTTTTCCAGCAACAGATCCCCGATGCCATGACCAAAGCGGTCATTGGTCTCCTTGAAGTGATCCACATCGAACAGCAGCAGAGCACAGGGAGCCCCGCTTGCCAGTCGTTGCTCCATGGCGGGCATGAATGCCCGTCGGTTGAGCAGGCCGGTCAGGGGGTCGGTACTGGCTTGTTTCTCCAGTCTGGCGTTGGCGCGGCTCAGCTCGGCGGTGCGGCTGGCGACGGCCCGGCGCAGTTGCACTATGTAGGCCACCATGATCAACACCCCGGCAAGCAGTAGCCAGGGACCGAGATGGATGGGGTAGACGGTTTCGACATGCATCCATTTGCGGATGATCCGCTCCCGATCGCTCTCTTTTAACTTGGCGAAGCCCTCTTCCAGCCGGTGTAACAGGGCAAGGTCGCCCTTTCTCACTGCAAAGCGGATCTGGTCGGTATAGAGGTGGCGAACCGGAATAAAGCGGGTGGGATCGTCCGAGGTATAGATGTAGAAGTTGGCGACCTGCAGATCGGCGATAAAGGCCTTCACTTCACCCTTGAAGGCCGCAGCCAGCAGGGTGTCATTGTCATTGAAGGTTTGCAGTCTGGTGCCGGGGAAGTAGCGTCTGGCGTAATACTCCTCGTAGCCACCGGCTACCACACCGACCGTTTCATGGAGCAGGTAGTAGTGGACATCGGTGCCACGCAATTCGCTCGAGAAGAAGAGTTGGGAGTCGAGCTGGGCGAGAGGCCGGCCATAGTCGAACAGTTTGTCCCGCTCCGGTGACCAGAGCAGTCCGGCGTGAACATCCGCTTTCCCCTCATGGAGCAGGTCGAGGGAGCCCTGCCAGTCGACCAGCCTGAACTCGATCTTCTGGCCGGTCACCCGGGCATATTCACGCCACAAATCGATCAGCAGGCCATCCGGCTGGCCCGACTCATTGATATAGGAGAAGGGCTGCCAGGCTTTGGAGTTGGTAATGATGATCGGCTCTTCCGGGGCTTTGGCCCATGCAGGCAGGGCAAGGGCGAGCAGCAGGAGCCCCCACCCGATACTGACTATGACTCCTGTCCTGGAAGAGGCCATCCTTGCTCCAATCCGTTGCCGTATATCGTCACGTGGTCACCGATTATCACCGTCTTTCTGATCGAAGAACAAGCGCTCAAATGATGAAGTTTGCATGATGCAAATGGCGCCATGACAAGGCTGGCGGATAGAGTAACTACTTACAGCGGCAGGCTGATCCGCGCCTCCAGTCCCCCCTGTGGCCGATTGAGCAGGGTCAGTTCGCCACCATGCTGATGCACCAGGGTACGGGCAATGGAGAGCCCCAACCCGACACTGCCGGACTCGGTGTTGCGGGCTTCATCGAGCCGCACGAACGGCTTGAACACATCCTCCAGCCGCGCCGGATCGATCCCCGGCCCGTTATCGCAGACCCGGATCAACAGCTCCTCCTTGCGCCGCTCCAGCGACACTTCGGCGCTGCCGGCATATTTGATGGCGTTGCCGATCAGGTTCTGCAGCACCCGGCGCAGGGTGTTGGCCCGACAGGCGTAGACCTCTTTGCCCTCCGCCAGACAGGTGACCGGCTGGCCGGTATCGGCATAGTCATCGCACAGGCTGACCAGCAGGCTGACCAGATCCAGCTCGCGAGTAGCCTCCTGCTGTCCCTCCTCGCGGGCAAAGCTGAGGGTTGCCGCCAGCATCTGTTCCATCTGTTGCAGGGTCTGCTGGATGCGCTCCTTGTCCTCGCCATCGGCCAGAAACTCGGTACGCAGCCGCAGGCTGGTGATGGGGGTACGCAGATCGTGGGAGATGGCCGCCAGCATCCGGGTTCTGTCCTGCACGAAGCGGTCTAGCCGGGTGTGCATCCGGTTGAAGGCCTGAATCGATTCGCGGATCTCGGTCGGCCCCTCCTCTTTCAAGGGCTCGATATCCTCGCCCCGTCCGAGCCGCTCCGCATTGCCTGCCAGCTGCTTGAGTGGGCGGGTGGCACGGCGAAACAGCAGCACCATCAGTCCGATCACCAGACTGGCGACCAGCATCAGATTGAGGGTGGTCTGCCACGACCAGCTGCCCGCCTCCTTGTCGACCAGTGAGCTGAACTGCAGCCAGCCCCCCTGCGGCAGTTCGATGGAGCCATAGAGCCGCATATCCCGCGGCGGGGGCGGCCCCTTGCGATCCCGCATCATGCGGGCGTGATGCTCCCACGCTTTGCTGCGCTGGTTATCCTCTTTCAGCTCGGCGCTGATCTCGACAGTGAGGCCGAGGGGGTAGTTGAGGCGCGAGCGCACCAGCTGCTCGAAGCGGGGGCTGCGGTTATCCGGTTGCAGCGGCTCGTCGGAGAGGCGCAACAGCAGGGTCTCGCTGCGGCTCGCCTTGAGGATCTCGTCATAGAGGGACGGGGGGGAGAGGGAGAGCAGCCTGACCACAGAGATGATCCGCTGCATGGCGTTGCGGCTGTTGACGAAGCCGAGCGCCTCCTCCCGATCCGTGCGGTAGATCTGGATACTGAGCAGCTGGATCAGGATCAACCCTGCCAGCGCCACCAGAATGATCTGGCCGGTCAGCCCCTTGGGCCACATCCGTGCCCACAGTCGTCGCAAGGTGCCCACTGCTTAAACCTGCGTCACGTCGGCGGAGAACATATAGCCGCCACCCCAGATGGTCTTGATCAGCTCCGGATTCTTGGGATCCCGCTCCAGCTTGCGGCGCAGCCGGCTCACCAGAGTATCGATGGCGCGATCGAAGGCTACCGCCTCGCGGCCACGGGCCAGATCCAGCAGTTGATCCCGGCTCAGCACTCGCTGCGGGCGTTCGAGAAACACCTTGAGCAGATCGAACTCGGCGGTGGAGAGGCTCAGGCCCACCCCATCCTCATCGACCAGCTCCCGGCGATTGACGTCGAGCAACCAGCGATCGAAGCGCAGATCCCGGGTCAGGGTCTCGGCGGCGGGTTGGGTTTCTGCCTGGGTGCGGCGCATCACCGCCTTGATGCGCGCCAGCAGCTCGCGCGGATTGAAAGGCTTGGCCAGATAGTCGTCGGCCCCCATCTCCAATCCGATGATGCGGTCGGTCTCTTCCCCCATGGCAGTGAGCATGATGATGGGCAGGTTCGATTTGACCCGCAGCTCGCGGCAGAGGGTCAGACCATCTTCACCTGGCATCATCAGATCCAGCACCAGCAGGTCGAACTCCCGCTCCTCCAGCAGTCGCTTCATCTCCTTGCCATCCCGGGCACAGCTGACTCGCAGGCCGTGCTGTTCGAGAAAGCGCTTCAAGAGATCGCGAATCTCGCTGTGGTCATCGACCACCAGAATGTGGGTGTTGCCCTGGTTCATGAATACCTCCCCTGCTTGGCGTTGGCACGAGTATACGAAAATACGCTGCACGGTTTGTGTCAAAGTGTGCCAGATCCGCACGATGCCACACTCTGCTACAAAAAAGGGTGATGCTGGCAAAGTTCAGACACCGATAGGGTGTTTACTTGAGGGCAAGGCAAGAGCGCCGAACCAGAATCATCCCTACAGGAGATAGACCATGAAAAAGCTGACCAAAACCCTGCTGACCGCCACCCTGATCCTTGGCCTGCCGCTGGGTGCCTATGCAGCCAGTGAAGCAGCCCCCACCGGCCAGCCCGGTGCCATGGTGGATTGCCCGATGGACGGCGGCGGCATGATGGGTGGCAAACACCACGGTGGTCGCCACGACAAGATGGCCCGCATGCAGAACATGACCCCGGAGCAGATCCAGGCCAACCTGCAGCAACGTTATGACCGCATTGAAGATCCGGCCAAGAAGGCGGAGTTCATCAAGAAGCTCAACGAGCGTGCCGCCGGCATGACCAAGCACGCCGAAGCGATGAAGCAGTTCGCCGAAGCGAACCAGTAACAGCACCAGCTGTTATCAACCCAAGGGTGGCCGAGGCCACCCTTTTTGTGTTTACTGCGTTGAGTAGCAGATTGGTTGAACGCAGGCGATTACCAATAAAAAGAGGGGGAGCCTGATGCTCCCCCTCTTGCTATCTGTGCCGATGCGGGTGTTCAGCCCACTCCACCGGACGAGCGAACTTAGCCCTGAGCCTTGTCGGTCAGCTCTACTTTCTTGACGGTTTCGCCTTCGAACTTGATGACCACGTTTTTCTTGGCGGCGTCGGTATCTTTCAGCAGGGTTTTGGTGGTTTCTGCCAGCAGCGGAGAGGCCTTGTTCAGGGCATCCAGATCATAGGTCCACACTTCCAGACCGGATTCAGTCTTGGTGGTGGCAGGAGCGCCCAGCTTCTCTTTAATAGCCTGCTTGTTGGAGCCGCCTTCCTTGATATCCAGTGCCTTCTTGATGGCTTCGTTGGATGCGCTGTCCACTGCACCGGATACGGCGGTATTAGCTGCATCCTTGACGCTGCTGGTGACGCTGTCGGTCAGCGAATCCATCAGGCCGGCATTGGCAAACAGGGGCAGGGTGGTGAGGGCAACCAGCAAACTCTTTTTCATTTTCTACAGCTTCCATGGGTTCAATGAGGCGGCTATGAAATCAGCAAAGATATTGGGCGTCAAGTGAGGCATGCAATTAACATTTCTGTTAACTGGATCTCATTTCTCACCAGTTGCAAATAGTTTTGGTATCTCCCGCACCAGCCAGCTTTTGGCCTTGCCCATGGTGTCTCGCCGCCAGGCCAGTACCACCTGCAATTGATGGCGATATTCGGGGCTGATCACCTTGAGTCGTCCGGCCCGGATGTCCTCCTCAATCCAGCTCTGTGGCATGGTGCCGACGCCGATCCCTGCCAGCAGGGCATCCCGTTTCTCCGTCATGGTGCTGACAGTGAGGCGCGGCTGCTTGTCCAGCAGGCGGTAGGTGAGAACCGGTTTGCGCAGGGCGGTATCGGCGACCGCGATGGCGCGGTAGCGGCGCAGGGTCTCGTCGGCCAAGGGTTCGGGCTCCTGATGCAGCGGATGATCGGGATGGGCGACGTAGAGCATCACCTCGTCCTTGATCACCTGATGCTTGATGCCGGTCATCATGATGTCCGGGTTGATGGAGGAGATAAGCAGGTCGGCGCGGCCATCTTCCAGACACTCCCAGCTACCCGCCAGCACCTCGGCCCGCAGCCGCAGTCGGGTATCGGTCTGCTCGGCCAGCTTCTCCACCAATGGGTAGAGGGCCTGCACCGGGACCAGCGCATCAACGGCGATGGTGATGTCGGTCTCCCAGCCACGGGCTAGCGCCCGGGTCTCGCCCACCAGATGTTCGGCCGCTTCCAGTAGCACCCGGCCGCGCTCCAGCAGCATGCGTCCCGCCGGGGTAAATTTGGTGCGGTGGCCGCTGCGGTCAAACAGCATGGCATCCAGTTCGTCTTCCAGCTTCTGCACCGTATAGCTCAATGCCGAGGGCACCTTGCCCAGCTCGTCGGCCGCCGCCGCAAAGCTGCCGCGGCGGTCGATGGCGTCCAGCACCCGGATTGCCTCCAGGGTCAGCGCCCGTTCCTTGTTCGATTCCTTGGCCATTCCTTACCTTCAATTTTTTTGAATATGTTTGCCAGTTTATCTCGCTAACAAGTTAGGTCATGTCACTTTAATATTCAATCAACGCTTAGGCAGGAACGTCGAGCGGCCAAATATGCGGGTAGTTCCGCACTGTGACATACCAAATCGGTCTGTCTGACGTCGGTGAAAGAACAACACACTATTTGAATAACCTCTTGCATGGATGCATTGATTCTGGCCGAAAAGGCCTTGGCAATGACATATAAAACAAGAGAGTGAATGAACATGAAAAACGTAATCAAGATGCTGGCCGTTGCAGGCCTGATGACCACTGGTTTCGCCCAAGCTTCCGTACCGGCTGACTTCAATGCCATGCCCGGCGTGCTGTTTGTGAACTGGAACGCCACTGCCGCAATGGATGGCAAAGCCAATCCGATGCTGGAAGTGCGTGACGAGTCTGGCGATCTGCTGGCATCAGTCCACGCCAATCTGACAGGCACCCAGCAGGTGCGGATCCCGAGCCGTACCCAGGGCAACCTGACCGTCAGCCTGGCTGACCAGAGCAGCGAATACCGTATTCCGTTCGGTATCGGTAGCGGCAAACAGCGTTAATCAACCGTCCCGGTAGATGAGGAGCACACCATGATGCAATTGAGAGCCGCAGAAGCGCGGGGCAAGGCCAACTTTGGCTGGCTGGATGCGCGCCACAGTTTCTCCTTCGGTCACTACTATGACCCGGAGTGGATGGGGCACTCGGTACTGCGGGTGATCAATCAGGATCTGGTTGCGCCGGGTGGCGGATTCGCCACCCACCCTCACGCCAATATGGAGATCCTCACCTGCGTGCTGCAAGGCACCATAGAGCACAAGGACAGCCTCGGCCATGCCGAGCAGATCCCGGCAGGGGATTTCCAGCTGATGAGCGCAGGCAGCGGGATCCGCCACAGCGAGTACAACCCCTCGCAGACGGATCCTCTCTCCCTGTTGCAGATCTGGATCGAGCCGAACGAGTTCGGCACGCCACCCGGGTATCAGCAGAAGAAGATCGAGTCCAGACCGGGCATGACGCTGGTGGCGTCACCGGATGGCGAGGATGGATCGCTGCGGATCCGCCAACAGGCCCGCGTATGGCGGCTGGAGCTGGCCCCGGGCGAGACGCTCGAATGGGCACTGGCTGGCCGACACGGTTACCTGCAGATGATTTCAGGGGAGTTGACCGCCAACGGTCTGGCTGCCCGACCCGGCGACGGGGTACTCAGTCGTGATGAATACCGGTGGGAGCTGGTTGCGACCAGTGCCAGCCAAGCTCTGTTATTTGACCTACCCTGAAGCAGTCAGCGGTGATGTGACACAAACGAGGAATATGAAATGGACAAGATGAAAGATGTAGCGCTGCTGGCGGGTCGTGTACTGCTGGCGCTGATGTTCGTGATGGCGGGCTGGAGCAAGATCGGTGGTTACGCCGGTACTCAGGGCTATATGGAAGCGATGGGCGTGCCGGGCTTTATGTTGCCGCTGGTAATCCTGCTTGAGCTGGGTGGTGGCCTTGCCGTCGTGCTGGGTCTCTTTACCCGCAGCCTCTCCGTGCTGCTGGCCGGTTTCACCCTGATGGCTGCCTTTATTTTCCACTATCAGCCTGCCGAACAGATGCAGATGCTGATGTTTATGAAGAACGTCTCAGTGGCCGGTGGTTTCCTGGCGCTGGCGGCGGCCGGAGCAGGGGCTTTCAGTCTGGATGCCCGTCTCGGCAAAAACTGGTAACAGTCAGTCAGTTTGAGTTTTCCAATGCCTTTTGGCCGGTGCAACTGCACCGGCTTTTTTCTGTCTGCGTTTTCCGGATAGGTGAGGCGGCGCGTCAAATCTGCGGCGCCCCTCATGATTCAGCGGTTTGCCCGCCTGCTGGCCACAAGAGCCTTTTGCATCTTCCCCCTCGATCCCCGACAATTCTCACTCTTGTGAAGTGACGGAAATGGCTAGCCTTTTCCCTCGCCCCCTCTCATCCACAGGCGGGAATTGCTCATGTTTACCCTCTACCACTCCAATCAGCTGGATCTGCTCAAAGAGCTGCTGGTGAGCCGCATCCGGCAGGCCCCTCTCTCTCACCCCTTCGATCGGGAGCAGATCCTGGTGCAGAGTCCGGGCATGGCCCAGTGGCTCAAGCTGGAGCTGGCCAAAGCCTTCGGCATTGCCGCCAATATCGACTTTCCGCTGCCCGCCAGCTTTATCTGGGAGATGTTCACCCGGGTGCTGGCAGATGTACCGCGCCAGAGTCCCTACAACAAGGGCTCCATGAGCTGGCAGCTGATGACCATTCTGCCTGCCTTGCTGGAGCGCCCCGCCTTTGCCCCGCTCGCCGCCTATCTGGGCGGGGGAGATGAGGAGGATTCCGCCAGGGATCCCGAGCAGGTGCGGCTGTGGCAGCTCTGCCAGAAGGTAGCGGATCTCTTTGACCAGTATCTGGTCTACCGGCCGGACTGGATCGCCCGTTGGGAAGAGGGGGAAGGATTGAGTCAGGAGCTGGCCGGGGTGAGCGGTCAGGACTGGCAGCCGGAGCTGTGGCGCGAGCTGGTGGCCCGCACCCTGGCGCTCTCTCCGAGTGGCTACCACCGCGCCAACCTCTACGAGGAGTTTATCCACGAGCTGGCACGCACTGCCGATCTGCCGGGCAAGCTGCCGCAGCGGGTCTTTGTGTTCGGCATCTCGGCGCTGCCGCCGCGCTATGTGGAGGCGCTGCTGGCCCTCGGCAGCCGGCCGGAGGTGGAGGTGCACCTGTTCGTCACCAACCCCTGCCGCTACTACTGGGGGGATCTGCTGGATCGCAAGACGTTGGCGCGCCTCGAAACCAAGCTCAAGCCCGGTACCGATATCGAGACATTGCAGGGCCCCGCCAACCCGCTGCTCGCCTCCATGGGCAAGCTGGGGCGCGATTACCTGCATCAGCTGATGGAGCTGGAGGTGCCGCAAATCGAGGCTTTCGTCGATATCGACGAGGTGGACGCCAAGGGCAATGTCAGCCTGCTGCGCGCCATCCAGAAGGATGTGCTGGAGCTGGCCGAGCGAGGCGCCGGTCAGTTCGATCTCGACAGCAGCCACCACAAGAGCCCCATAGATCCGGCGGATGGATCCTTGCAGATCCACGCCTGCCACGGCCCGATGCGCGAGCTCGAAGTGCTGCACGACCGGCTGCTGGCGCTGTTCGAGCAGGACCCGACCCTCACCCCGAAAGATGTGGTGGTGATGATGCCGGATGTGAACAGCTACGGCCCCTATATTCAGGCCGTGTTTGGTAAAGAAAAGAGTGGCGCGCGCGGTCAGATCCCGTTTGCGGTCTCGGATCGGGCGGCGAGTCAGGAGAGCCCGCTGCTGCAAAGCTTCCTCGCCCTGCTCAGGCTGCCCAACGCCCGCTTTGGGGCGGGGGAGCTGCTCGCCATTCTCGAGGTGCCCGCCGTGCTGCGCCGCTTCGAGCTGGATGACGACGAGTTCAACCAGCTGCGGGTCTGGGTGCAGGAGACCGGCATCCGCTGGGGGCTGGACGACGGCTACCCTGTCCGGTTCGATCTGCCGCCCATGTCCGGCAACAGCTGGCTGTTCGGCCTGCGCCGCATGCTGCTCGGCTTTGCCATGGGGGATGGCGAGCCGGTGGCGGGCATCCTGCCCTACGCCGATATCGAGGGTCAGCAGGGGCTGGCACTTGGCAAGCTCGCCTGGTTTGTCGACTCGCTGGCCGAGTTTCTGCCCCGGCTGCAACAGGCGCAGCCGCTGGCCGAGTGGCACGCCTGCCTGCTGGCGCTGCTGGAGCGCTTCTATCTGGCCGACGAGGATGAAGAGCGTCAGCTCCAGCTCATTCGCAGCCAGCTGGTCGAGTGGCAGACCCGGCTCGGCGAGGCTCGCTTCGAGCAGCCCATCACCGCCGACCTGTTGCAGGATTACCTCGGCAGCGTGCTGGGAGAGTCCCGCTCCAGCCAGCGCTTCCTCGCCGGTCAGGTGAACTTCTGCACCCTGATGCCGATGCGCTCCATCCCCTTCAAGCAGGTCTGCCTGCTTGGCATGAACGACGGCGTCTACCCGCGCACCCTGGCCCCCATGGGGTTCGATCTGATGGCGGTGGCGTCGCGGCGCGGGGATCGCTCCCGTCGCGATGATGACCGCTACCTCTTCCTCGAGGCGCTGCTCAGCGCCCAGCAGGGGCTCTATATCAGCTATCAGGGCTTCAGCGCGCAGGACAACAGCGACAAGGTGCCATCGGTGCTGCTGGCGGAGCTGATCGACTATGTGCGGCAGGGCTTTGTGCTGGTGGGGGATGAGGATCTCGACGATGAAACCTCCGGCAAGCGGTTGCTCAACCACCTGATGGTGGCGCATCCGCTCACCCCCTACAGCCGCAACTACTTCTACCCAGAGGCGGGTTCGCGCCTCTTTACCTATGCCGCCGACTGGCTGCCCGCTCTCAATCCGGTGCGCGGTGCGGCCAACTTCCAGAGCGGCGAGCTGCCTTTACCTCCCGAATGGGGCAAGGAGCAGGGGCTGGAGCTGGCGGAGCTGCTGCGCTTCTATCGCCAGCCCACCAAATATTTCCTCAACCGCCGCCTCAAGGTGTGGTTTGAGCTGAACGAAGCCAATATCGAGGACAGCGAGCCGTTTGAGCTGGATGGCCTGCAACATTATCAGCTGAAAGATCTGCTGCTCGATGCCCATCTGGCGGAAGGGGATAGCACCGAGCGTCGCGAGCGGTTGCAACTCACCGGCCTCTTGCCGCAAGGGTGGTTCGGCAGCCTGCTGCTGGACGATCTGGATGCCGAGATGGGCAAGCTGGCGGATCGGCTGCGGCCATGGATTGCGGCCGATGAGTCAGAAAAGCAGGCGGTGGAGATCGATATCTCCCTCACTCAGGGCCAGCTGCAAGGGTGGATCGACACCCAGAAGGGGCGCTTGCTGGTGGTCAAACCCGGCAGCTTCAACGGCAAGGATCTGCTGCTGGGCTGGATCCAGCACCTCTGCCTCTCATTGAGCAGCGTCCCCGGCGACACCCTGCTGTTCGATGCCAAACAGAGTCTGCGACTGCCCAAGCTCTCTGCCGACGAGGCGCGGCCCAAGCTGGCGGCGCTGGTGGCGTGCTGGGCGCAGGGGATGAAGCGGCCGCTGCCGTTTTTCCCCAACACCGCCTGGGATTGGCTCAAGGCGATCGAGAAGGATCCCGACAAGCCGGAGGCGGCCGACAAGGCGGCCCTCACCCGTTTCAACGGCGGCTGGATGATCAATGGGGAGGGGCAAGACGTTTACGTCGCCCGCTGCTTCCCCGAACTCGATGACGAGGTGCTGGGGCAGTTGCAGGCGCTGGCCCGCGAACACCTGACCCCGCTGTTAAAGACCCTGGAGGAGCTGAAATAATGGCTAACCCGCTCAATACCCTGCGTTTTCCCCTCCATGGTGAACGACTGATCGAAGCCTCCGCCGGTACCGGCAAGACCTACACCATCGCCGGTCTCTACCTGCGCCTGCTGCTGGGCCACGGCCCGCTCATTGAAGAGGGGGCCGATGCCGGTCAGCCGAGCGCCCACGAGCGGCCGCTGTCGGTGACCGAAATTCTGGTGGTGACCTTTACCGAAGCGGCCACCGCCGAACTGCGGGGACGGATCCGCGGCCGCATCCACGAGGCGCGGCTCGCCTTTATGCGCGGCCATAGCAGTGACACCCTGCTGGCCCAATTGCTTGCAGAGGTGGAGGATCACGAGCTGGCGGCCCGTCGCCTGCTGGCCGCCGAGCGGCAGATGGATGAGGCGGCGGTCTTTACCATCCACGGTTTCTGCCAGCGGATGCTCAAGCAGAACGCCTTCGAATCCGGCGCCCTCTTCGAGACCGAATTTCTCACCGATGACAGCCAGCTCAGGCTGCAGGCGGTGAGCGACTACTGGCGCGCCGAGTTCTATCCGGTGGACAAGACCCTCGCCAGCTCGGTGCGCGCACTCTGGCCGAGCCCCGCCGCCCTGCTGCGGGAGATGGGCAGCTGGCTCGACAACAGCGAGCTGGAGATCCACCCCGCGCTGGGGGACGAAACCCTTGCGGCCCGTCATCAGGCGGCCATGAGTCGCATCGCGGCGGTGAAGGGCGAATGGCTGGCGCAGACGGACGAGATCCGCCGCCAGACCGACGGCCAGATCAGCCGCTACACCGGCAAGAACTACGAAGGGTGGCTCGCCAAGATAGCCGATTGGGCGCAGGACGAGGGCAGTGGCTACGCCATTCCCAAGGAGCTGGAGCGCTTCGGCCAGACGGTGCTGGAGGAGAACCTCAAGAAGGGGGGCGCTGTGCCGACCCTGCCGCTGTTCAGCCAGATAGACGAGTTGCTGGCCAGCCGCCCCGGTATTCGGGATCTGATCCTGCAACGGGCCGCCAAGGTGGTGCGCAGCCGGATGCAGGCCAGCAAGCGGCAGGCTCATCAACTCTCGTTCGATGACCTGCTCAAAGATCTCGACGGGGCGCTTGGTTCCAGCCTTGGCGAGCGGCTCTGCGAGCGTATTCGCGCCACCTATCGGGTGGCGATGATCGATGAATTTCAGGATACCGATCCCCAGCAGTACCGCATCTTCCATCGCCTCTACGGCGGCCACACAGACACGGCGCTGTTGATGATCGGTGACCCCAAGCAGGCCATCTACGGCTTTCGCGGCGCCGACATCTTTACCTACATTCAGGCGCGGCGAAATGTGAGCGCCCACTACACCCTCGGGCGCAACTGGCGCTCCAGCAGTGCTCTGGTGGGGGCGGTCAACGGCCTGTTCGAGCGAGCGAAAGATCCCTTTATCTACGAGGCGGATATCCCCTTCCTGCCGGTGGAGGCGCAGGGCAAGAGCAAGGCGCTGCTGCTCGATGGCGCCACTGCCCCGGTGCTTCACTGCTGGCAGCTGAGCGGCCAGCCCACCTTCAACAAGGGGGATTACCAAAGCAAGCTGGCCCGCGCCACGGCGGTGGAGATCCACCGCCTGCTGACCCTGGCCCGCGAGGGCAAGGCGAAGATAGGTGATCAGGCGGTGAAGGCCGGAGATATCGCCGTGCTGGTGCGTACCGGCGCCGAAGGCAAGCTGGTGCAGCAGGAGCTGGCGCGCCTTGCCATCGCCTCCGTCTATCTGTCGAACCGCGAGAGTGTGCTGGAGCAGACGGAGGCGCGGGAGATTTTGCTGATTTTGCACGCCTGCCAGAACCCGAGTGAAGAGCGCAGCCTGCGGGCGGCGCTGGCGACCGGCCTGTTTGATCTCGACGCCAAGGCGCTCGATGGGCTGGCCAGCGACGAGCGAGCGTGGGAGAGCGCGGTGCAGGAGTTTATGGAGTACCGCAAGATCTGGCACCGCCGCGGCGTGCTGGCGATGCTGCGGGCCCTGCTGCACCGGCGCAATCTTGCCTCTTCGCTTTTGGCGAGCCCCTATGGCGAGCGGCGGCTGACCAACTTCCTCCATCTTGGCGAGCTGCTGCAACAGGTGAGCAGCGAGCTGGATGGTGAATATGCCCTGCTGCGCTGGCTGGGGGAGGCGGTGAGCCGCCCCAACGGGCAGGATGCGGAGCAGGTACTGCGGCTCGAATCCGAGCGCAAGCTGGTGCAGATAGTCACCATCCACAAATCCAAGGGGCTGGAGTACCCGCTGGTGTTCCTGCCCTTTATCTGCAGCCACAGAACCGCCGAAACCCCGCTCTATCACGAGGCGGACGAGGCGGGCAATCGCACCATTCTCGATCTGACCGGCGCCGAGGGATCCTTGGCGGAAGCTGACAGGGAGCGCCTTGCCGAAGATTTGCGGCTGCTCTATGTGGCGCTGACCCGGGGCGTCTACGCCACCTGGCTGGGGCTGGCGCCGGTGCGGGCGGGGGCGGGCAAGTCGGAGAAGACCGACCTGCACCACACCGCCATCGGCTACCTGCTGCAAAAGGGCGAAGAGGGGGATGC
>NZ_CDDK01000007.1 GCF_000820225.1 Aeromonas veronii bv. veronii | reverse complement strand
TGGTCAACGTGGCCGATGGTACCCACGTTAACGTGCGGTTTATTACGCTCAAATTTTTCTTTAGACATGATCGTCCCTCTAAACTAACGCTGAGTACGCGGTGGCAAGCTAACCACAGAACAGTTTATATGATGGATTTGAATCTGGTGGGAAAGAGAGAGGTACTGATGGCTGGTTCGCTTGCCGAACTCACCCTAGGGTGCGGCTCTGCTAACGCCTGAGCCATATCAGCATCTTGGAGCGGGCAGCGGGAATCGAACCCGCATCATCAGCTTGGAAGGCTGAGGTAATAGCCATTATACGATGCCCGCATTTCTCTAACCCAAAGAACTCAAACCGCAGAGAAATATGGTGGAGGGAGAAGGATTCGAACCTTCGAAGGCAGAGCCGTCAGATTTACAGTCTGATCCCTTTGGCCGCTCGGGAACCCCTCCAGACGCCAGATTGTCACAACGGTAATTCTGCTTGCACCCGTTGTGTTTATCGCTTTTGCACGGCAAATAGACGACAGACAGTCAAGCGTCGCGCATTTTATTGTAAGGTTTTGGGGGATGCAACCATTGAACCCGGCAAAATATGCTTTATTGCTGGGAAGTTTGCAAAAAAGCGGGGGCAAACAAGCCAATCCTGCTGCGTCCCTTGTCGCTCCCCCACCCTTGGTGTATGGTCGCCGTGCCCAAGAAACAGTGATGACACCATGACGACAGAGCATAACCCCTATCTGCAATTCACCCGCGAACAATGGGCGTTATTGCGCGATTCGGTCCCCCTGACCCTGACCGAACACGACCTGCAGACCCTGCGCGGGATCAACGAGAAGGTGTCATTGCGAGAAGTGGAAGAGATCTATCTGCCTCTCTCCCGCCTGCTCAATCTCTATGTCAAAGCCAAACAGCGTCGCAGCCGAGTGCTGGAGCAGTTCCTCGGCCAGTCTCGCGGCAAGGGCACCTACATCATCAGTATTGCCGGCAGCGTGGCGGGGGGCAAAAGTACCACGGCCCGTATTCTGCAGGCCCTGCTGGAGCGCTGGCCGGAACACCCGCGGGTGGAACTGGTCACCACCGACGGCTTCCTCTATCCCAACAAGGTACTGGAAGAGCGCGGCCTGATGCGCCGCAAGGGGTTCCCGGAATCCTACGACATCCGCCATCTGGTGGAGTTTGTCGCCAACATCCGCGCCGGTCACGAGAAGGTCGAAGCGCCGGTTTACTCCCACCTTATCTACGACATCATTCCCGATGAGAAGAAGGTGGTGGAGCAGCCGGACATTCTGATCCTGGAAGGGCTCAATGTGCTGCAAAGCGGCATGGACTACCCTCAGGAGCCCCATCGGGTCTTCGTGTCGGACTTCGTCGACTTCTCCATCTATGTGGATGCCGATGCCGAACTGCTGCGTACCTGGTATATCGAACGCTTCCTGAAATTCCGCAGCGGCGCCTTCTCGGATCCCGACTCCTATTTCCATAACTACGCCAAGCTGACGGAGAGTGAGGCAACCCAGATCGCCAGCAACATCTGGCAAGATATCAACTATCTGAATTTGCAAGAGAATATCCTGCCAACTCGTGAGCGAGCCAACCTGATCATGACCAAGGGCCATGAGCACGCTATAGAGCAGATCAAGCTGCGTAAATGATGACAGCGGTTGCCGGATAACGAAGAGGGGGCCCGCGGGCCCCCTCTTCTGTTTGGCATCATGAGCGGCCTTGCTGACCCTCAATCCCCCCGGCGCAGGGAGAGTTCGCCACCCAGATAGAACTTGGTGCCCTCCTCCGTCTCCAGCCGCAGGGCGCCGCGATCGTCGATGCCACGGGCGATGCCGCGGATCTCCTGATCCCCCATCAACAAGCGCACCGGGCGACCGGCAAAGTGATCGAGCCGGTTCCAGTCATCGACAAAGCTTGCCAGCCCCTGCTGCTCAAAGGTGTGCAGCGCCCGCTGCAGATGGACGATCATCCGGGCCGCCAACTGATTGCGATCGACCAGCTCGGGATTGATGTGGCGCAGCTCGGCCCAGGCCTGATCGATCTTCTCACCTTCGCGGGCAGGCATCGCCAGATTGAGACCGATGCCGATCACCAGATGACAGCTGGCCCCGGCGCTACCGCTCATCTCTACCAGAATGCCCGCCAGCTTGCGGCCCTGATAGTAGAGGTCATTCGGCCACTTGAGCTCGACCCCCTGATAACCAAGGGACTCCAGCGCTTCAACCACTGCCACGCCGACCGCCAGACTCAGCCCCATGGCCGCAGCCATGCCTTGTTCGAGTCGCCAGTACATGCTGAGGATCAGCTGGCAACCGAACGGCGAAATCCAGGGTTTGCCACGACGACCGCGCCCGGCTGTCTGACACTCGGCCAGACAGCTCTCGCCGGAGCGCAGCTCATTGACCCGATCCAGCAGGTGTTGATTGGTCGAGCCAATGACCGGAAAACAGTGCACCGGTGCCATCGGGGCCAGTGCCTGCAAGGTAGCCTGATCATAGAGCGCCATCGGCACCGCCAGCCGGTAGCCCTTGCCGGTCAGGCTAAAGAGATCCAGCCCCAGCTCCTTGAGCGCCGCCATGTGTTTGCTCACCGCCGCCCGGCTGATGCCGAGCTGCTCACCCAGCTGTTCGCCGGAGTGAAACTGACCGTCGCTAAGCAGAGTGATCAGGGTCTGTCTGATGGGAGTAAGGGTCATGAGAGCACCTCGTCGAGCCAGGTTTCACCATGCGTACCCATAAAACGCACCTCGTGCTCCAGCACCACGCCAAACGTCTGCTCCACGCTGTCACGGACATGAGCCGCCAGCGCGATCAGCTCCATGGCACTGGCGCCCCCCAGATTGACCAACACCAGCGCCTGCTCCTGATGAACGGCGGCACGGCCAATGGCGAAACCTTTCAGACCGCACTGATCGATGAGCCAGCCCGCCGCCAGCTTGGCCTGCCCTTCTCCGGCCGGATAGCAGGGCATCTGCGGGTAGCGCGACTTGAGCGACTCCGCCAGCGCGGCAGGCACCACCGGATTCTTGAAGAAGCTGCCCGCATTGCCGAGCACCGCAGGATCCGGCAGCTTGGCCATGCGGGTGGCACAGACGGTATCGAAGATGGCCTGCGCCGGAGGCTCATCACCGAGCGCCGCCAGCGGGCCATAGCCGAGCACCGGCCGCCACGCCTTGGGCAGTTTGAGCCCGACGGCGGTGATCAGGTGAGAATCCTGATACTCGTGTTTGAAAATGCTGTCGCGATAACCGAAGCGGCACTCTGCCGCCGCGATCCGTTCAATCTCGCCACTCTGCCAGTTGAACGCCTCGACATAGGCGCAGAAGTCGGCCAGCTCAACGCCATACGCACCGATGTTCTGCACCGGCGCTGCACCGACCGTACCGGGAATGAGCGCCAGATTCTCCAGCCCGAACCAGCCCTGTTGCAAGGTATGGCGCACCAGCTGATGCCAATCTTCACCGGCCGCCACATGGAGCAACCAGTGATCGCCACCATCTTCAGCGGTAATCCCCTTGAGCCGGTTGAGCACCACCAGACCGAGAAAATCGGTGGTGAAGAGCATGTTGCTGCCGCCGCCCAGATTGAGGCGCGGCAGCTGGTTGAGCTGTGGATCAGCACGCAGGGTCGCCAGATCGGCAACCTGCTCCACCTCGGCCAGCCAGAGGCAGTACGCATCGAGGGCAAGGGTGTTGAGCTTCAACAAGGAGGCGTTGGCATTCAGTTTCATCGGTCTATCCCGGCTTGGTGCAAGGGCGCAGTCTACCTCAAGTTGCCCCATGACGAAAAACCCGAGCCCTTTTCGGGGGAATAGCAGTGGTTTAGAGTAGGCGACTTCAACTGCTGAGGAATAACTCATGAACAACCAGTTTGCCGTCATCGGCCTGGGCCTGTTTGGCAGCGCGCTGTGCGAAGAGCTGCAACGGCAAGATGCCGAAGTACTGGCCATCGATATCGACGAGAGCAAGACCCGGCAAATCGCCGCCCTCTGCAATCACGTTATCGTGGCCGACGCCACCGACGAGGCCACCGTGGCCGAGCTGGGACTGGCCAATTTCGATATCGTCTTCGTTGCCATCGGTGACAACCTGGAGACCAGCATCCTCACCACCCTCGTCTTGAAAGAGGCAGGCGTGAAGAAGGTGTGGGTCAAGGCGCGCGACAAGTTCCACGCCAAGATCCTGCAGAAAGTGGGCGCCGACAAGGTGATCAACCCGGAGTGGGACATGGGCCGCCGGGTCGCCCAGAGCATGCTGGACAACCGGCTGTTCGACTATCTGGAGCTGGGCCACGACATGGTGCTGACCGAGTTCGTGATCGGCCTGCAACAGAACGGCCGGGAACTGGGCGACTTCCATCTGCTGCAACAGAGCGATTTCCAGCTGCTCGCCATCAAGCGTGGTGACGTGCTGCACAACGTACTGACCGGCAAGATGGAGCTGCAACTGGGCGACATCCTGATCCTGGCGGGCAACAAGCACGCCATCGACCACTGGCTCGAAACCCTATGATCAACTGGCGCAGCAGCTACGCCTTCGCCCTCCATCGGGAGCAGGACTCTCGCTGGAGCGAAGCCCGGCTGATCCTCGGCAGCTTTCTGATCATTCTGCTGATTGGCACCATCTTTCTGGTGCAACCCTCCAGCCACAATGGCGAGGTCACCTTCGTCAACGCCCTGTTTACCGCCACCTCGGCCATCAGCGTGACAGGTCTTGGCGTGGTGGATACCGGCACCGCCTTCACCCTGCAGGGGCAGATTTTCCTGCTGATGCTGATGGAGATCGGCGGTCTGGGCCAGATGACCATGACCCTGCTGCTGATAGCCATCTTCAGCAAGCGGGTCGGTCTGCGCCAACAGGTACTGGCCAAGGAGGCGCTGGGACAGGAGGGCTCGGTCAACATCATTCAGCTGGTCAAACGGATCGTGTTGTTCGCCTTTATCGCCCAGCTGATTGGTACCGGCATCATGGCGATCCGCTGGGTGCCCGAGATGGGGTGGGTGCACGGCCTCTATGTCAGCTTCTTCCACGCGGTCTCGGCCTTCAACAACGCCGGTTTTTCGCTGTTTGCCAACAACCTCATGGACTATAGGGACGACCCCATCATCAGCCTGACCATCGCCGGCCTGCTGATCCTGGGGGGGATCGGCTTTACCGTCATCGTCGATCTGGTGCGCAACCGCCGCTGGCGCAAGCTGAAGCTGCACAGCAAGCTGATGCTGCTGATGACCCCGGCGCTGCTGCTGGCCGGTACCCTGATGTTCTGGCTGCTGGAACACAACAACCCGGGCACCCTCGGCAAGGCAGGTATCGGTGGCCAGCTGCTGGCTGCCTTCTTCCAGTCTGCCAGTGCCCGTACCGCCGGTTTCAATACCATAGATATCGGGCTGATGACCCCGGCGGCGCTGCTGTTCCTGATGATGCTGATGTTTATCGGTGCCGGTGCCACCTCGACCGGTGGCGGTATCAAAGTCACCACCTTCGCCGTAGTGCTGCTGGCAACCAAGGCGTTTCTGACCAAACGACCCCATGTCACCGCTTTTGGCCGCACCCTGTCGCCCCAGATCGTGACCCGCTCGCTGGCCATCATTATCGTCAGCACCATGGTGCTGATGCTGGCGATGTTCCTGCTGATGGTGACCGAGGATCTGCCGTTCGACAAAATCATGTTCGAGACCATCTCGGCATTTGCCACCGTCGGCCTCTCCACCGGCATCACCGCCTCCCTGAGCGAGCCGGGCAAGCTGATCCTGGTACTGGTGATGATCTGCGGACGTCTCGGCCCCCTCACCCTGGCCTTTATGCTGGCCCGCCCGGTCGAGACCCGCATCCGTTATCCGGAAGAGAACGTCTATACCGGCTGACCGGTTATGAACACGGGGCAGCCACTGGCTGCCCCATTTTTTATTCGGCTTGTTGTTGCGCCTTGAGCCAGCGCCCCGGGCTCACCCCCAGCTCCCGCTCGAATGCCCGACCAAAGGCAACACTGCTGCTATACCCCGCCCCCAGCGCCACCTGCACCATGGGCTCCCCCGCCAGTAGTTGCTGGCAGGCTCGCGCCATGCGCCAGTGGGTCAGATAACCAAGCGGCGCTTGACCGACCCGCTCCTGAAACCTCGCGGCAAAGCGGGCCCGCGACATGCCGGCCTCCCGCGCCAGCGTGGCCACCGTCCAGGGTTCATCCCCACGCTGATGCATCACCGAGATCGCCTTGGCCAACTGGGGATCGGAAATACCTGCCAGCATCCCCTGCTGACACACCCCTTGCTCGACCAGATGACGCAGCAGCAGGATCAACAGTACCTCCAGCAAGCGGGAGATCAGCGGATCCTGCCCGTAGCGGGGGTGAAACGCCTCGTCAAACAACTGGTTCAGCACCGGCGTCAGGGCAGGCAACTCCCTTAGCGGCAGCACCAGCGAGCCCGGTAATGCCAGTTGCAACGGCGATGATCCCCCCTTGCCGAATGCGACATTGGCGCACACCAAATCACAACCCCCCAGCGTTCTGGGTTCAAGCTTGTGAGGACGTCCCCGAGGGAACAGGATCAGGGTCGGCTCCTCGAGCAGCAAGCTGGCTCCCCCCTCTTCACGCAGCATGACGGAACCGCTGCGCAGCAGATGAAGATGTCCGCCACTAGGATAATCATCACTGGAGGAGTTCTGGCACAGGTTGCCGGCGAAGAAGATCTTGGCTTCGGGGGAGGCATGAACCAACAGGGCAGAGAGCGGATCCATATTTGAGACGAATAGTATTTATTTGCAGACGATGAGAGATAAACCGTATCACGAATGACGGCACACTGTCTCCCGTACCTTCACTACCACAGGAGAGGATCATGAGCCGTATCCAACCCGTATCCCAACCGCAACCCGCAGCCGCCCAGACCCTGACCACCCTGCACCGCAATCTGGGCATGGTGCCCAACCTCTACGCTACCCTGGCCCACTCGCCAGCCCTGCTCAATGGCTTCCTGGGCTTTGCCGAGGCGCTTGGCAAGGGGCGCCTCACTGCCCCACAACGGGAGTTGCTGGCACTGGCCATAGGTCAAGCCAACGCCTGCCAATACTGTTTGTCTGCCCACACACTACTGGCGGGCAAGGCCAGATTCTCGGCCCAGGAGATCCGGGCTGCCCGACTCGGCCAAGCCTCGGCTCCCCTTGATCACGCCCTGCTGCAACTGGCAACCGCGCTGGTCAGTCAGCGCGGGGTGATAAGTGACGAGCAGCTTGCTAGCGCCCGTGCCGCAGGCGTAGATGACGAGCTGCTGCTGGAGGTGCTAGGCCAGGTGGTCGTCAATACCCTGACCAACTATGGCAACCACCTGGCGGCGACCGAGATCGACTTCCCGCCCGTCACTCTGACCCCTTAAACAAGGAGCCCCCCATGCAGCAACATGACAAAGGCTTTCTGGTCGCCCTGTCGGGCGTGGTATTGACCCTGCTCTGGATCGGCGTCTTCAAGTTTACCCCGACAGAGGCAGCCGCCATCAAACCACTGGTAGCCAGCCACCCCTTGATGAGCTGGCTCTATGGCCCCCTGTCGGAACAGAGCGTATCGAACCTGATCGGGATGGTCGAGATAGTGATCGCCATCGGACTGGTCGTGGGTCTGTGGCAACCTCGCATCGGTTACTGGTGCAGCATGGGGGCTATCGTCACCTTCCTGGCGACGCTGAGCTTCCTGCTGACTCTGACAGGTGTCTGGAAAGTGGTTGATGGCGTACCAGTCACCGAGTTCTTCCTGTTCAAGGATCTGGTGTTTCTCGGTGTGGTGCTGCACTACCAGCACAGGATCCGTGCCAGCTTGTCCACTCAGGCAGCCTGACAACAATGCCTTTGGCGCCCGGGATGGGCGCCTTTTTTCGTTATGCCGCCCTGGTCTGGCGCTTGCTGGCCGTCTTGCGCGGTCGGGGCCCGCCAGTCGTGCTGGCCGCCGGACTCTTGCGTTTGGTAAAACGCCGCTTACCGGCACCCGGCGCCTCCTTGGGCAGGGCGCTGAAGCTGGCGCCGGAGTCCTGCCGCGCCCCCTCGATCAGGCCGTTGAGCTGCTCGGTGAGCGGCCCCATAAACTGCTGGTAGCTACCGTGACGCTCGGCGATCTGGCCGAGGCTCTGCTCCCACAGCGCCGTCATATCCGGCGTGGTAGCTGTCGCGGGCAACGCCTGAACCAGCGCCCGTCCGGTCGGGGTCGCCTTGATGCTCTTGCCCTGACGCACCAGAAAGCGGCGCTTGAACAGCAGGTCGATAATGCCTGCTCGGGTCGCTTCGGTGCCGAGGCCATCGGTGTCGCGCAGGGTCTTGCGGATCTCGGGATCCTGCACATAGCGGGCGATGCCGGTCATGGCCGCCAGCAGGGTGGCATCGGTGAACGACTTGGGCGGCTGGGTCATTTTCTCCTGCAGTTCGCCCCGCTCGCACAGCAGTTGCTCTCCCTCTTTCAGGGCAGGCAGCGTGCCCGCTTTCTCTTCGTCGTCATCCTCTTCTACCCCGAGCAGTGCCTTCCAGCCCGCTTTGAGAATGCGCCGCGCCTTGGCCTGAAACAGACCACCGGCGATGCGCAGCAGCACCTTGCTGTCGTTGTATTCGAACGGGGGATAGAACTGCAGCAGATACTGGCGGGCAATCAGGCCATAGAGCTTCGCCTCGTCGGCCCCCAGCGTGGCGGGGTTGCCCTGCTTCTCGGTGGGGATGATGGCGTGGTGGGCATCCACCTTGCTGTCGTTCCACGCCTTGCTGCGGATCTTGCCGTCTGCCTCGCTCACCGCCTTGGCCAGCGCAGGCGCTGTGGCGGCGATGGCACCGCGCACCTGCTCGGCCCGCTTGAAATGGTCGGTCGGCAGATAGCGGCTGTCGGAGCGCGGATAGGTGATGAGCTTGTGACGCTCGTAGAGGCTTTGGCAGATGTCGAGCACCCGCTTGGCATCCATGCCGAACCGCTTGGCGGCATCGATCTGCAGGCTGGAGAGGTTGTAAGGCAGCGGCGCCGCCTGCTTGCGGGCCTGCTCCTCCACCGATTCGACTTGCGCAGGCTGGCCGTTGATCCGGCTCACCACCTTGTCGGCCAGCGCCCGGTTGAGCACCCGCCCCTCCTCATCTTGCCACGGTAGACAGGCTTCGGACGGCAGCCACTTGGCGGTGAAGCGCTCGTTGCCCTCGGTCAGCAGATGGGCCAGCACCTCGTAGAAGGGTTTGGGCACGAAGGCCTCGATCTCGAGATCCCGCCGCACCACCAGCCCGAGCAGCGGGGTCTGCACCCGACCAACCGAGAGCAGCTCGCTGCAACCGGCCTTGCGCCCGAGCAGGGTGTAGGCGCGGGTCATGTTGATGCCGTAGAGCCAGTCGGCCCGACTGCGGGCCAGCGCCGAGACCGCCAGCGGCACGAACTCCTTGTTATCCCTCAGTTTGTCGAGGGCGCGGCGCACCGCGGGTGGGTTGAGATCGCTGATGAGGCAGCGCTGCACCGGCTTGGTTTTCGGGTAGCCGAGAAAGTCGATCACCTCGTCCACCAGCAGTTGCCCTTCCCTATCCGGGTCACCGGCGTTGACCACGCAGTCCGCCTGTTTGATCAGCCGCTTGATGACGGTGAGCTGGGTTTTGGTCTTGGGCTTGGCCACCAGCTGCCACTGGGCGGGGATGATGGGGAGATGCTCCATCCGCCACTGCTTGAAGGCGGCGTCATAGGCATCGGGCTCGGCCTGCTCCAGCAGATGGCCGATGCACCAGGTGACCACATCCCCCTGGGCTGTTTCGATAAAACCGTCGCCCTTCTTGTGGGGCTTGGGCAGGGCATCGGCAATGGCGCGGCCCAGCGTGGGCTTCTCGGCGATAAAGAGTCGCATCGGTGGCTACCAGTAATACTGTATATGCAGACAGTATACAACTGCCACCGCGAAAGCCCAACTGCCCCTACTCGTCGAACGGGTGATCGTGGATGGCGGCAAACAGCCGCGCCTGATTGAGCAGCGGCGCATAGTGGAAGGCATTTTCGCCATCTTCCGCCAGCAGGTAGTCGGTCAGCTGTTCGCGCACCGCCTCTTGCAGGGTCTCCAGCTTCCACGGCTTGGCGAGGTAGTAGTGCAACCCGCCACGATTGACCGCTTCGACGGTGGCCTCCAGCCCCGCTTGTCCGGTCAGCAGCAATTTGCGGCTGGCGCGGGTGGTGGCTCGCCGGTTCAGCTCCACCAGAAAATCGACCCCCAGGGTTCCCGGCATGATGTGGTCACAGAGGATCAGCGCCAGCTTGTTGCCGTCGCTCTCCCACTCCTCCACCACCGCTCGCGCCTCATCGACGCTCTCGGCAGCCTCCAGCTCGAAGTGGGAACGGAACGGGGCGAGATCGTGGATCACCGCATCCAGCACCTCCCGCTCATCGTCCACACACAGGATCAGATAGTGTTTGTTCATTGCTCCTCCTTGGCGACATGGTTTGGCACGCCGCGCGATTGATGCTGGCGACGGCTCAGGCCGCATGCTCCTTGTTGTGATGAGGTTCGCCCCCGTAACCGGCCTGCCCCATGCCATCCAGCGGCAGACAGACCCGCATCCGGGTGTAACGGCCCGGCTCGGAGGCCACCTCGATCCGGCCGTGGTGCTGCTGAACTATCTGCAGTGAGACGCTCAGACCAATCCCGAGGCCGAAATGTCCCTCCCGCTTGGTGGTGAAGTTGAGATCGAAGATCCGCTGCCACAGCTCGGGCTCGATGCCGCAACCGCTATCCTCGATCTCTACCATGACCCACTCGGGATCCAGCAATCCGGTGCGAATGGTGAGCCGCCCCGGGCCGCTCATGGCATCCAGACTGTTGGCGATCAGGTTGGTCCACACCTGTTGCAGGGCGATGGGGTGACAGCGCACCAGCGGCAACGGCTGGTACTCCTTGCAGAGCTCATGATGCTTGAGGCGGTTTTCGAAAATCATCAGGGTATCTTCCAACCCCTCGTGCAGGTCCACCAGCGAGGGCTCGTCCCTGTCCTGCCGGGCATACTGCTTGAGGCTCTTGACCAGATCGCCGATGCGGCGGGCACACACCTCGATATTGCGCAGGAAGCTGCCGGTCTGCTGGAACAGCTCCAGCCGGGAGAGCAGCGCCTCCCGCTCGGCAGTGGTGCGACCGGCAAACCAGCGCTGCCAGTTCAGCTCGTCATCCAGATTCATCTGCACCGCCAGCCGCGCCTGCTGGCGATCGCCAAAGCGCCCCTCCGCCTGCCGGGTCTTGTCACGGATCTCGCTGGTTGAGACCGGCTGGGCGGTCAGCGCCTGACAGAGGGTCTGATTACCCAGCCCCTTGATGGCGGGTGGCAGCTCGAGATTGACCAGATCGGGGATGGCAGCGCGCAGGGTCTCGCTGCCACGGATAATGGCTGCCACCGGATTGTTGAGCTCGTGGGCGACACCGGCCACCAGCTGACCCAGCATCGCCATCTTCTCGCTCTCCACCAGTTGGGCATGGGCAGCATCGAGGGAGTTGAGGGTCTGCTGCAACCGCATCTCGGTGCGAATGCTGTTTTGCAGGCGGCGGTTGAAGTGGCGCAGCAGCAGGTTGGTAAAGGAGGGGAGCAGCTCGCTACGCGCCTCCATGACCCGGGAGAACTGCTGCTTGTCGAGCTTGATCACCTCGGCGCCGGTCAGGGTCACCCCGGTGGTAAAGGCGGGCTCGCCGGTCACGAAGGACATGCCCCCCACCAGCGCACCGGTGCGATAGTGCACCACCTCCTGATCGATCCCCTGCTCGTCCCGCTTGCGCAGCACCACCTCCCCCTTGGCGATAAACCAGAGGAAGCTGTTGGGCTCCCCCTCGCGGGTCAGCACATGGCCCGGGCTGTAGTGGCGGCAGACCCGCTCCTCGTCATTGCCCTCGAAAAACTGGTAGAGGCCGTCGATCACCACCCGCGACAGCTCTTCATCGCTGCAGTGGGTGTAATCCATAAAGCCCTGCCGATAGGCTGCCAACTGGCGATCGACGTGGGCTCGCAGCAGCTTCTGGTTGTCGAGCACGGCGGCATAGCTCAGCAGATCCGCCTCGGGACGCTGCAATACAAAGTGGCTCGCCTGCTCGATCACCGCCCGGCGCAGGCTACCATCGCGCCAGGGGCGTTGCAGGTAGTAGTCGAGGCGACCGAGATTGACCGCCTCGATGATCGATTTCATCTCCGGCTGGCTGCCCAGCAGGATCTTGCGGCACGCCTCGTGACGGCTGCCGAGGCGGATCAGAAAATCGGCCCCTCGCCCATCCCCCAGCTCGCTGTCACACACCACCACGGCGGGTGACTGCCCCTTGCGATCCAGCTCGTCCAAGGCCAGCTCCGCCGACCCCTGACCGACCACCACCACCAGCGTGAAATGGCCGAGCAGCGGCGCCAGCTCCTGTTCGAATTCGGCCAGCAGTTGCACGTTGGCGGCGACACACAGCAGTGAGAAAGGGCTCATCAGCGACACTCCGTTGAGGCTCACTGCTCACTATATCAGCGAATCTTGTGGGGTTTTGCGAGGGGGCTAACAGCTGTCGCGGAAAGTGCACAAATAGATAAAACAGAAAACAACTGAATTTAATTCGACAATTAAATCAATAACAAAACAAAAGACAAAATGTGACAACAATCAAAAATATAAACCATGATGGAGGTCAACGCCTTATCCCTATCATTACTACTACTATTGGACTAGTACTATGTAGGTAATTATTGACCGTAGGAAAACGCCGCCATGATTGGAAAACTGATAAGAAAAACCTGGTTCTGGCTCCTGCTGCTCGGGGCCCTGCTGGGTGTCGCGGCACTGGGTGTCACCGTGACCGTGCTGCACAAGACCAGCTCCACCGAATTCTGCGTCTCCTGCCACTCCATGCAGACTCCGCTCGCCGAGTATCAGGGCAGTGTCCACTTCCAGAACACCAAGGGGATCCGCGCCGAGTGCGCCGACTGCCACATCCCGGGCGACCCCACCTCCTACCTGTGGACCAAGATCCGCGCCGTGAAGGATATCTATCACGAGGCGATCGGCACGCTCGATACCCCGGAAAAGTATGAAGCCCACAAGCTGCGGATGGCCCAGTCCGTCTGGGACGAGCTGAAAGCCAACGACTCCGCCACCTGCCGCAGCTGCCACAGCTACGAGGCGATGGACATTCTGGCACAGCGCCCCAATGCCCGTGCCGAGCACCCGGTCGCCATCAAGGAAGGCCAGACCTGTATCGACTGCCACCGCGGTGTCGCCCACATCATGCCTGACATGAGCGGCCTGGCAGCCGCCGGTGCCAGCGAGCTGGCGCAGGCTGCGGCCCAGACCCCGGCCAATGTCACCACCCGTTACGCCATCGCCACCACCCCGCTGTTCCTCGATGCTGCCGCCAAGACTGACGAAGGTACCCTGATGCCTTCGACCAAGGTGGAAGTGCTGGCCAACGAAAACGGCCGCGCCAAGGTGCAGATCGAAGGCTGGCAACAGGATGGTGTGAGCGAAGTATTCTACGCCGCACCGGGCAAACGGATCCTCAGCGTACTGGTCGGCGATGCCGCCAAGAAAGCGCTGGTCACCGGCCAGAGCGAAACCGACAGCGCCACCAACCTCACCTGGCATCAGGTCAAGCTGACCGCCTGGGTCGACCAGAGCCAGCTCATCGGCGATCAGGGCAAGCTGTGGCAATACGCCTCCACCCTGATGTCCAACAACTGTACCGGCTGCCACGGCCTCACCGCACTGGATCACTTCAATGCCAACCAGTGGATCGGCGTCATCAAGGGGATGGAATCTCGTACCTCCCTGACCCCGGAACAGGCTCGCATGTTGACCCAGTATGTCCAGAAACACGCCAGTGACATGAGCGCGGCCCACTAAGGCTGGCACAGAGGATAACCGTTATGACTTTTTTCAATGACAAGAAGACCAATCTGTCCCGCCGCAACCTGCTCAAGGGGCTCGGCGCCTGCGCAGCCCTGCCCCTGCTCGGCGGCATTTTTCCCAAGAGTGCGCTGGCACAAGCCATCAGCACCGCATTGAGTCAGTTCCCGACCCTGGTGCCCGCCCAGAAGGGCATTCTGACCGGCGCCCACTGGGGTGCTTTCGAGGCGATCGTCGAAGATGGCCGCATGGTGCGCGTCCAGCCGGTGGCCGATGATCCGGCGCCAAACGATCTCATCGATATGGCGCCGTTCCAGGTGCATGCCAAGAACCGCATCAAGTACCCCATGGTGCGCAAGAGCTGGCTGGAGCACGGCCCGGGCGCCAAGCCTGAGCTGCGCGGTGCCGACGAGTGGGTACGAGTGAGCTGGGACAAGGCGATCGAACTGGTGGCCGGTGAAATCCAGCGAGTGCAGAGTGACTTTGGCCCGCAGGCGATCCACGCCGGCTCCTACGGCTGGAAAAGCGTTGGCATGTTCCACAACAGCCGCACCCTGCTGCACCGCCTGATGAACCTCTCCGGCGGCTTCACCGGTTATGCCGGTGACTACTCCACCGGTGCGGCTCAGGTGATCATGTCCCATGTGATGGGCTCCATCGAGGTGTACGAGCAGCAGACCGCCTGGCCCAACGTGGTGGAGAACGCCGAACTGGTGGTGCTGTGGGGGGTCAACGCCCAGGTCACCCTGAAGAACAGCTGGAACATACCGGACCACGAAGGTCAGGCCGGTTTCATGGCGCTGAAAGAGAAGGGCACCAGCGTCATCAGCATCGACCCCATCTACAACGAGACCGCCAAGCTGGTCGGCGCCGAGTGGATTGCCCCGAACGCCTACACCGATGTGGCCATGATGCTGGGTGTGGCTCACACCCTCTACAGCGAGAAGAAGCACGATCAGGCCTTCCTCGATCGCTACACCGTCGGCTTCGACAAGTTCCTGAACTACCTGCTCGGCAAGGATGACGGCCAACCGAAGAGCGCCGAATGGGCGAGCACCGTCTGCGGCGTCGATGCCAAGGTGATCCGCCAGCTGGCTCTCGACATGGCCGCCAAGCGCACCATGATCATGGCCGGTTGGGGCATGCAGCGTCAGCAGCACGGCGAACAGCCGAACTGGATGCTGGTCACTCTGGCCTCCATGCTGGGCCAGATCGGCCTGCCGGGCGGCGGCTACGGCTTCAGCTACCACTACTCCTCCGGTGGCAGCCCCACCGCCAAGGGTGGCATTCTGGCTGGTATCTCCGCCGGCAACGCACCGAAGAACAGCCCGGCTCCGATCCCGGTGGCCCGCATCGCCGACTGCCTCGCCAACCCGGGCAAGACAATCGACTTCAACGGCCGCAAGGTGACCTATCCGGACATCAAGCTGGTCTACGTGGCGGGTGGCAACCCCTTCCACCACCATCAGGACACCAACAACCTGCTGCAGGCGTGGCGCAAGCCGCAGACCGTGATCGTGCACGAGCCCTACTGGACGGCGACTGCCAAGCACGCCGATATCGTGCTGCCGGTCACCACCAGCTACGAGCGCAACGATCTGGAGATGGGTGGCGACTACTCCCAGCGCTATGTGTTCCCGATGCACCAGTGCGTGCCGCCCCAGCACGAGTCCCGCAACGACTTCGATATCTTCAGCGCCATCGCCGCCAAGCTGGGCGTGCAGGAGCAGTACACCGAAGGGAAGGACGAGATGCGGTGGCTCAAGCAGATGTACGACGGCATGGCGGCGCAGGCCCGTGGTGCCCGCGTGGCGCTGCCGCCGTTCAACATGTTCTGGGAGTCCAACAACTACATCCGCTTCCCGATCCCCGAGGCCAACCGCCAGTGGATCCGTCACGCCGATTTTCGCGAGAACCCGCTGCTCAACCCGCTCGGTACCCCGTCCGGCAAGATCGAGATCTTCTCCAACACGGTGGCGGGGATGGGTTACGCCGACTGCGCCGGCCATCCCAAGTGGTATGAGCCCAAGGAGTGGGTGAAGAGCGAGGTGGCGGCGCGCTATCCGCTGTCGCTCAACACCTCCCACCCGACCCAGCGGCTGCACTCCCAGCTCGACAACACCCCGCTACGGGACAAGTTCGCCATCGCCGACCGCGAGGCGATCATGATCCATCCGCTGGATGCCAAGGCTCGTGGCATCGCCCAGGGGGATCTGGTGCGCGCCTTCAACGAGCGCGGCCAGATCCTGGTGGGCGCCCTGCTCTCCGAGGATGTGCGTCAGGGGGTGGTACGGATCTGCGAAGGGGCCTGGTACGACCCGGCCAAGCCGGGCGAAGTGGGTAGCATCTGCAAGAACGGCAACGTCAACTGCCTCACCTTCGACGAAGGCTCGTCCAGTCTGGCACAGGGCAACTGCGGCCACATGGCCCAGCTGCAGATCGAAAAGTACACAGGCTCGGTGCTGGCCAACACCGCCCACGCGGTACCGGCCAACGGCTAAGGCTATTGCCACCCAATAAAAACGGCGCCATCAAGGCGCCGTTTCTTTATCTGCCTGCCAAAGCTCAGGCATGGTCGGGACGGGTTTAGAACTCCCCTTCCTCCATATACTCCTGCGCGCACTCAACCAGCTGCGGCCACAGCTCTTCCGGCACCCATGCGTCCGGGTCATCTTCGTCCCCGTCGTACTGGCTCCAGAAATAGCGGCGCAGGCCGGAGGCAAACTCGTCGCTGATCTCGGCCAGCTCCGAGAGCGGCCCCAACCAGGCGATGCGACGCAGGCCGGAGGCGAGATCGTTGATGGAATCCATCAGGGTGCGATCGTCGAAGCTCTGCTCCACCAGCAGGGTGAAGCGCTCGCGCGCCTGCTCGGTCTGCTCCTCGTCCAGCTCGCCCACATCGGCCAGCAGGTCGACAAAATCTTCCAGAAGGAACGCGATCAGGCCATCCCTGTCTTCAAACCACTGGATCTGGGCGCCCTTGACCCCCAGCACAGAGGCATCAAACGAATCGTCAAGGTGACACAGTGCCCACGGATCGTCGGTCATGCTTCTCTTCCTCAGGCTAAAACAAATGCCATATGTTATGCCTAGCTCTCGACTCTTGCCACCTTGGGCAACGAGAGGGAGGCGGCCAGACCGCCCAGTTCGGCGCGGCCCATGATGAAACTGCCCCGATAGGCTTCCGCCAGATCGGAGACGATGTTGAGACCCAGGCCCGAGCCCGGCACCTTCTCGTCGAGCCGCACCCCGCGCAGCACCGCCTTGGCGATCTGATCTTCGCTCATGCCGGGGCCGTCATCCTCGATACGCAAGGTGATCCAGCCACCCAGCTCGGCGCTGGAGATGCGCAGCTCGCTGGCTGACCACTTGAAGGCGTTCTCCAGCAAATTGCCCACCATCTCGTCGAAATCCTGCTCCTCCACCCCGACCGCCAGATTGGCGGGCACTTGCAGATCCACCGTCTTGCCCGGATAGAGGCGGGAGAAGGCGCGGCAGATATACTCCACCCGCGCCCGCACCGGAGTCGAGACCCCGAGGATCTTGGCTGCGCCGGTCACCCGCGCCTTGCCGAGGTGGTAATCGATATGGCGCTGGATCTGGTCGAGCTGCTCGCCGATGGCGGCCTGATCCTCCGGCGGCAATTGAGCCACCTGATTGCGCATGATGCTGAGCGGCGTCTTGAGGGCGTGGGCCAGATTGCCGGTGTGGGATCGCGCACGCTGCAGCAGCTCGCCGTAGTGGTGCAGCAGCCGGTTGATATCCTCCACCAGCGGCTGGATCTCCAGCGGATAGCGCAGCCGGAATCCCTCCTGATGACCCTCGTGAACCCGCCCCAATTCGCGGCGCAGCAGGTGCAGCGGCCGCAAGCCGTAGACGATCTGGAACATGAAGCCGAGCACCAGACCGGCGGCGGCAAAGCCGAGGCCGAGGAACAGGCTGATCCGGGTCTTGTTGAGGGTCTGGGTCAGGGCGCTGCTGTCCTTGGCCATCACCAGAGTGAAGACCCTATCAGAACCTGGCAGCAGTACGGTGCGGGTCATGATCAGCAGCGGCTCCTTGTTGGGCCCCTTGCCGACGAAGAGGTCAGGATCGCCAAACGCCGACTTGAGGCCGTCGCTCTTCAGATTGGTATCCCACAGGGAACGGGAGCGCCCCACCACATCGCGGCCCAACTCCAGCTGCCAGTAGTAGCCGGAGTAGGGTTGATTGAAACGAGGATCGGAGAGGGAGCCGGTGACCACCGGCAGGCCGGTTTTGGCCACTTCCAGCCGAGAGAGCAGATCATAGAGCTGCAGGCGCAAACCGTCGGCCTCCGCCTCCTGCCAGTAGTTGCGCATCATGGTCTGCAGACTGAAACCGGTGGCGAACAGAAACAGCCCGCACCAGACCAGCGCGATGGCGACCAGTCGCCCCCGCAGGGTTCTGACCAGCCTCATTCGTTGATCCGGTACCCGAGGCCGCGCACTGTCTCAATCAGATCGGGGTTGGTTTTCTTGCGGATCCGGCCGATGAACACCTCCACGGTGTTGGAGTCACGGTCAAAATCCTGAGCATAGATGTGGTCGATCAGCTCGCTGCGCGACACCACCTTGCCCCGATGCTGCATCAGGTAACCCAGCACCCGGAACTCGTGGGCGGTCAGCTTGATGGGGGTTCCTTCGTACCACACCTGCGATGCCGCCATGTCGAGGCGCACCCCGCCGATCTCCAGAATGGAGCTGGCATTGCCTGCCGCCCGGCGCACCAGCGCATGGACCCGCGCCACCAGCTCGGCCACCTGGAACGGCTTGGTGAGGTAGTCATCGGCACCGGCGTTGAGCCCTTCGATCTTCTCGTGCAGCTGACCACGGGCGGTCAGCACCAGCACAGGGGTATCGATCCCCTTGCTGCGCCACTCCTTCAGCACGCTCAGGCCATCGCGCCCCGGCAGGCCGAGGTCGAGAATGATGGCGTCATAGGGTTCAGTCTCACCGAGGAAACCGGCCTCGTTGCCATCGTGGCAGAGGTCGGTGACAAAGCCGGAGAGGCGCAGCTGTTCGGCCAGCTGGCCAGCCAGAATTTTTTCGTCTTCAACAATCAGAATTCGCATGAACAGGCTTCCACACAGGGGTTATTCCTCATCTTCGACCGGAGGCTTTGGCGGTTCGAACAGCCGCTCCAGATGGTGGCCCTTGGCCCACACCAGCTCAAGGTTGTCGGCCCGATAGGCTACCTTGATCACGCTGTTTTCCCGATCGATGACTCGCAGTTCATAGAGCCAGATACCATCCTCTTCCCCCAGATCCACCCGCAACACCCGCACCGGCAATCTGGCCGCCACCTCCATCATTTCATGGAAGGGCCGAACCCGTCCCTCATGGACAGCTTGCTGCAGCATGGCTTCATCAGGCGTGACCGCCTGTGCCAGCAACGGCAGCAATAACCCAAGCAGAGGGAGCGCTCTATTCATGGATGATTCATCTCCAAATACCTAACATAATGGCGTTTATAGTCTGCCAGCCATGAATCCGGAATGAATATGATCCCGCGCAGTTTCCTGCTGATCCTTTGCCTGTTGAGTGCCACAAGCTGGGCGGCCCAGAGCCGTCTCGACATGGCCGGGCTGGTCAAACTCCTGCTGGCGCAAGGGTATCACGACATTCGGGAAGTGGAGCTGGAAGGGGACAAATTCGAGGTCAAAACCCTCAATCGCCAGGATCAGAAGGTGCATCTCATCGTCGATGCCTACACTGGCGAGATCAAACAACAAGAGGCCGATTAGGCCTCTTTTGCATTCCAGCGTCCCCGCCAGGGGCGCAGCAGCTTATCTTTCCTCGGCCAGAGCAGGGCGCAGGCCAGCAGCAGGTAGATGAGGGGCTCCCCCCAACCGCTCTTGAGCGACCACCAGTAGTGCACCGGCACCAGCAGGGCGATGGCATAGACCCAGTTGTGCAGCTTCTGCCATGCTGCGCCCATTCTGCGCTGCAATGCGGGCAACGAGGTGATGCTGAGGGCGCCCAGCAGCAGCAGTGCCACCATCCCCACCACTATGTAGCTGCGCTTGACCAATTCGCCGCCAATCAGCCCCCAGTCAAACTGCAGATCCAGCCCCAGCCACGCCATAAAGTGGAGCAGCGCCCAGGCAAAACACCAGAGCCCGAGGGGGCGGCGCAGCTTGATGAGCTGCCCCTGCCGCCAGCGCTTGGCCAGCGGCGACACCAGCAGGGTGAGCAGCAGCAGGTTGAGCGCCCCCTTGCCGAGGTAGTGGATAAGCTCGGGCACCGGATCGCCCCCCAGCAGACCTGCCGGAATGGCAAAAACCAGCCAGAGCAGGAAACCCAAGGAGCCCAGATGCACCAGCGCCCGCAAGCCGCTGATATGGGCCGGTTTCAATCTCAGTACCATTGGCGCAGATCCATCCCCTGATAGAGCGAGGCGACTTCGTCACCATAGCCGTTGAACATCAGGGTCGGCTGACGCTTGGCGCCAAACACTCCGCCCTCGCCGATGAAACGCTCGCTGGCCTGACTCCAGCGCGGGTGATCCACCTGCGGGTTGACGTTGGCGTAGAAGCCATATTCGTTGGGTGCCAGCAGGTTCCAGGTGGTCGGCGGCATCTCCTCTACCAGCCGGATCGAGACGATGCTCTTGATGCTCTTGAAGCCGTACTTCCACGGCACTACCAAGCGGATCGGCGCGCCATTCTGGGCGGGCAGGGTCTTGCCATAGAGCCCCATCGCAAGGAAAGAGAGAGGGTGCATCGCCTCGTCGATACGCAACCCCTCCACATAGGGATACTCGATGCCGCCCCCCAGACTGGAGGCCTGACCCGGCAGCTGTTTCGGATCAAACAAGGTTTCGAAGGCGACAAACTTGGCACGACTGGTGGGCTCGGCACGGCGGATGATCTCCGCCAGCGAGATGCCATTCCAGGGCAGCACCATGGACCAGGCTTCGACGCAGCGCAGCCGGTAGATCCGCTCCTCCAGCTCGCTCTTGTTGATGAGATCCCACACATCGAGTGTAAAAGGCTTGGCCACCTCCCCCTCCACCTTGAGGGTCCAGGGTTCGGGCTTGAGGTAATGGCCGTTGCGAGCCGGGTCGGACTTGTCGGTACCGAGCTCATAGAAGTTGTTGTAACTGGTGGCCTTCTCTTCCGGTGTCAGCACCAGATTGGCCGGGCGCTCAGCAGGCTTGCTGTTGAGCGGTTTGGTGGCTAATTGGGGAGCATCCTCTTTACCGCGCAGCAGATCGAGTACACCGGCCTGAGTGGGAAACGCCAGGGTGGCTGCGCCCAGACCCAGCCCTTTGAGAATAAGGCGGCGGTCCTGATAAACGGCTTCCGGGGTGACATCCTGTTCGGTGAGGGGGTGGGCGGTACGACGCTTGATCAACATGAAAAACTCCCGGGGCTGAGTGAGGCAGTATGGATAAGACCCGCCCCGGCAGATTTTTATTTCACACAAATTTACATCATGTGGTGCAGGGGCAGTGCCTTGGCCATGGTGCCGACCAGAAACAGGACTACGAACACCAGCAGGGGAACGATCACATTTGGCGCCATCAGACTCACTCCATGAGCAGGACAGGGCCTCTAACTATGGCCGACTGTCAGGCCGGTCACCAATGAATTTTTTTCGCGAGCGCAAGCGTATTCCTGAGTTGAAAAGGGTGATGAAGATCACACACAATTCGGCCCCCGCTTGCCGCCCCGATTGCCGGGGGTAGGCTGCCCACTTTGCGAAGCCAACTGAAGAGTCGCCCCATGAGCCCACTGATCGCCATCGCCATCACCACTGGAATTCTCTCCGCCGTCTGGGGCTGGATTGCCGTCGCGTTCGGCCTTATCTCCTGGGTCGGCTTTCTCGGCTGCACCAGCTATTTCGCGTCAAGCGGCGGCTACAAGGCACTGCTGCAGACCATCTTCTGCAACACCAGCGGCATGCTGTGGGCACTGCTGCTGATCCATGGCGACAGCCTGTGGGGGGCGGGCGTGGCGGGTTATGTGATGACGGGGGTAGTCGCCACCCTGATGTGCGTACAGGCCAAGCAGCAGTGGCTCGGCTACATTCCCGGCACCTTTGCCGGTTGCTGTGCCACCTTCGGGGCGGCTGGCGAGTGGCGGTTGATCCTGCCCTCCCTCATCATTGGCGCCTTGTTCGGTTACCTGATGAAGGCGAGCGGCCTCTGGCTCTCCCATAAAACTCAAAAAGCCGATGCCGCTCCGGCGGTGGTTGATCCCGCCTGATTTATCCCTTCGATTTGAAGTTTGCAGCTTCGATACCGTGCCGATTCAATAACTTGTAAAAATCGGTACGGTTTCTGCCCGCCATGTTGGCCGCCAGGGTCACGTTGCCCTCGGTGGTGCGCAGCAAACGGATCAGATACTCCTTCTCGAATTCGGCCCGCGCCTCGTTGAACGAGGGGATGCCACCGCCACCGCCGCTCAGGGCGGACTCCACCATGGAGACCCCGATCACCGGGCTGCAACAGAGGCTGGCGAGCTGCTCCACCACGTTGCAGAGCTGGCGCACGTTGCCGGGCCAGGCAGCAGCCGCCAGCATCGCCAGCGACTCGGGCGAAAAACCCATGGCGGCGCAGTCGCTGTGGCGGCTACGGTAATCGTCGAGCGCCTGTCGGGCCAGCAGGGGGATATCCTCGCTGCGGGCACTGAGAGACGGCAAGGTGATATTGGCGACGTTGAGACGGTAGAAGAGATCTTCCCGAAAGCGCCCCTCCTCCATCGCCTTGACCAGATCCTGATGGCTGGAGCTGAGCACCCGCACCTCCGGCGTGCCCTGACCATACTCCTCCATCACCTGCAGCAGCTTGGCCTGCAGGGATTCGGAGAGGCTACCAATCTCGTCGAGAAACAGGGTCGCCCCCTTGGCCTGCTCGAACAGCCCGGACTGGCCATCTTCACCAAACAGCTGCAAGTCGAGTGACGCCCACGGAATGGCGGCACAGTTGATGGTATGGAGCGGCTTGTCGCGCCGCTGGCTAGCCTGGTGCAGCGCCTGCGCCATCGCCCCCTTGCCGGAGCCTGACGGCCCCATGATCAGCACCGGCACCTCCATGGTCGCAATGCTGTGCGCCTGGATCAGCAGCTGCTCCAGCTGGGGATTACGGGTCAGGATCAGCGACTGCCACTCCTGCTGCTGTTTCGGCCGCGTCAGACTCAGCGCATGTTCGATGGTGGCGAACAGCTCATCCTTGTTGATGGGTTTGGTCAGGAAGCTGAAGACGCCGGAGCGGGTCGCCTGAATGGCGTCCGGGATGGTGCCGTGGGCGGTCATGATGATCACCGGCAAACCCAGCCACTGAGCCTGGATCCGCTCGAACAGCGCCAGACCGTCCATACCGGCCATTCGCAGATCGCTCAGCACCAGATCGGCCCGTTGCTGACGCAACCGGTCGAGGGCTCCTTCCGCGCTGTCGGCGGTATCCACTTCATAACCCTGACTGCGCAGCCGCATGCTCATCAGTTTGAGCAGGCTGACGTCGTCATCCACCAACAGGATCCGGCTCATGGTATTACCTCACGATTCTCGTTCAGCTTGCGCTGGTTGAGCTGGTCGTCGATGGCGGTCAGCTGCTCGATCTGGCGGCGCAGCCGCTGGATCTCCTGACTCTGGTCATCGCGACGGCTGTCGCGAGCCAGCAGCTGCTCGCCGAGGGCGATCCAGCTGCGCAAAAAGGCCTGCGCATCGAGACCCAGCTCGGGCAACATCTGCTTCAGGCGCGCCAGACCGGCGGTGCGATTGGCCACCGATTCGGCGGGGTGGGAGTCCACCATCGCCAGACTGACCCGACTCTCCAGATCGTCGGCCCCTTTCAGACGCTGACGCTCCTGCACCCGTTGCTGGGGGTGACTGGCCAGCAGCCAGTCGGAGTATTGCAGACGCACCTGCATCTCCTTGTTGGCAAACTCCATCCGCTTGGCAAAAGCGATATCGGAGGACTCCCGCTCTGCCTGTTGCGGCAGCAAGGAGCAACCCGCGAGCAGCCCTGCCATCAGAGCTGGAAATACGCGTTGTATCTTCATAGTCCTCATTTCAACGTCAACCTGAAACAGACATCAGCCTGTTCATCCTCTACCAGAACCAGTTCCCCCCCCAGGCTGTTGGCAGACTCGCGGGCGATGGAGAGGCCCATGCCCGAGCCTTTCAAGAGACCTTGCCGCACTGTGCTGCCCTGCTCGAAGGGTTCAAAAATGCGTTGCTGATCGGCCACGGGGATCTTGGGTCCCTCGTTGGCCACTTCCAGCCAGCTTATCTGTTCATCCTGCCCTGCCCTGATCCAGATATTGCCCCCGCTGGCGCCGTAACTGACGGCGTTGGAGAAGAGGTTATCGAGGATCAGTCGTAGCCGGTAGGGCTCCGCCCACAGGGTAACCGGCACGGTCGGCAAGTGTACACGGATCTGCTTGGACTCCAATGCCAGCCGGTACTCGGCAGAAAGTTCCGACAACATCGGCAGCAGGGGGACGGGCTCCAGTTCGAAGGCCTCCTGCTGACTGAGCCGGTTGAAGTCGAGCAGCCGCTCGATCAGGGTCTGCAAACGCCGACTGTTCTCGTCGAGCATCTGACAGATCTCCAGCTGATCCGGCGTCAAAGGCCCGACCAGCTGCTCGCAGAGCAGATCCGTCCCTTCCCGCAGCACCGCCAGCGGGGTCTTGAGCTCGTGGGAAACATGACGCAGGAACTGGTATTTCTGCAGCTCCAGCTCCTTGAGTTTGTCGTGCAGCCAGACGATCCGCTCCCCCAGCAATACCAGCTCGGCAGGGCCGTCAACCGGCTTGGGATCGGGTTCGACCCCGGCACCCAGGCTCAAGATGCGCGACTCAATCTGTCGTACCGGGTGGATGATGAGGTAGGTGAAGATAAAGACCATCAGCAGGCTGAGCGCCGCCACCGCTCCACTCACCCACCAGAGCTCGCTGGTCAGTCCGGCGATGGTGAGCTGCACCCGATCCATGTGTTCGTCAACCCGGCTGCGGGTGACTATTTCGAGCTGCTTGTTGGCATCGTTGAATTGCTCAAGCTTGTCCCCCGCTGCCGCCGCCCGGGCCAGCGCAGCATCCTGCAGGCTGTCGAGCCAGGCCAGCCCCTGATCGAGCCCGCTATAGAGCTGGCCATCGGTGATGGAGTTGCGGTGTTCCGCCAACAACACCCGATAACCATCGAGTTGCTGCTGGTAGCTGGTGAGACTGCGGCGATCCCCCAGCACCGCGAAGCGACGCAAGGTGCGTTCGATATCGATGGCTTGCGCCGTCAGCAGGGTAGCGCGGCGGGTATCCTTGACCGCCCGCTCCATCTCGTCGCTGGTGAGCTGACTGAGGTGGGCAAGGGAGGTACTGTTGTGCCAGATCATGCCGCCCAGCGGCATCAATACCAGCACAAATCCCATCAATACCACCTGCAGCAGGGAGCGTGGGCGAACCTTGGTCATCATCTCTTCTCTTGCATTCTCACCGGTGCGCCAGCATAGCCGCACCGCCCCAAAAAACAAAACCGGCCAACAGGCCGGTTTGTATTATCTGGATTGTGGTGATTCACGCCAACGCGACAGAGGCCAGACAGATAATCATGATCATCGCCAGCGCGCCCGAGGCGGTCAACAGCGCCCATTTCAGCTCCACACTCATGCAAACCTCCTTTCTGCCAATCAGTGCCGGATCACAATAGATAAGACAATGTTAAGCCATAGTTAATCCGATAACCGTGAGCTGCGTATACATTTCAGATGAGCCCAACCCCGGGAAGGTGAGCATGTTCTATCTGTGTAGCATTGGTTCCAATATTGACCCGCATATTCATGTCAGCCGCGCGCTGGCTGAGCTGTTTGCGAACGTCGGCCCCCTGCGGCTGAGTTCGGTGATCCGCACCAAGCCGGTGGGAATGCACTCCAGCCACGACTTTCTCAACTGCCTGCTGGTAGTGGAGAGCCCGCTCGATGCCGCCCGCCTCAAGCAGCACTTTGTCGCCCTCGAGGTAGCTCACGGCCGGGATCGCAGCGATCCGCTCTGCAAGGTGCACGATCGACCGCTCGACATCGATATTCTGGCCAGCGACAGGAGCGGTGACTTTGCCTCGGCAGAGGTCGATTCCTATCTGGCGGAGCTGCTGGCCGAGCTCTACGGCCATGGCGAGGTGCATGACCCCAAGGTGGCGCTGCAAGTGACGCTCCCCGCCCCGTCGGGCAAGCTCAAACCCGGCAAAGGCTTGCTGACCCGGCAGGTCGGGCTGGAGCCGCTGGTGCTTGGCAAATCTTCAGAGAGTGGCCAGCGCCCGCCCGCCATCTACCTTGATGCTGGCCCCCGTCATATAACTGTTCCCCATCAGTAACTGCACCGCCTGCCAGATGGGCTCAAGTCCCCCCTCCCGCGCCAGCGGTGTTTTCGCCAACACCTGCTGGCGCCATGCCTCGTCATGCTCGTCGAGAAACAGGATCGGCCCCGGCTCTATGGTGTTGACCCGAACCGCAGGCGCCAGCTCCCGGGCAAAGCTCATGGCTAGCGAATGGGCTCCCGCCTTGGTGGCCACATAGCTGGCAAAACGGGGGGCCGGGGCATGAATATAGATATCGGTGATGTGAATGATGCTGGCGTTGGGATTGCTGGCCAGCTGGGGGGCCAGCGCCCGGTTTAGCTGGAAGGGGGCCGCCATGTGCACCCGGTAGAACTGCTCGAACTGGGCCAGTTGCGCCGCCGGCTCAGTTGCCTGCGGCTCGAAGGCCGAGGCGTTGTGGATCACCAGCGTCAGATCCTGATGGGTCTCCAGCACATCGATCAGCTTGCCAACGTCCTCTTCCCGACCAAAATCCGCCAGCACCAGCTCGACCCCCAGTGCCGCCAGCGTGGCCAGCTCCGGCCGCTCGCTGCGATAACTGCCCGTCACCTGCCAACCCGCCGTCACCAGCTGTTCACAGAGATAAAATCCGAGTCGACGGCCGCAGCCTGTAACCAATGCACGCATACGATCTCCTTTCCCTTTCATGGTCTTGCATGAACGAAGCCCGCCTACCAGCGGATCACCGCCGATGGCTTGTGCCTATCAATCCCTGCGGCACAAGCCATTGGTCGCGGGCCACCCGCCCGCGTCATAGTGGCGGCATCCCCCTCTTGCGGAGTCACCACCATGCTGAAAGTACACCACCACATGGGTCGCCTGACCCACTCCCTCACTGCCGGACTCGGCCTGGCCGAGGCGCTGGATCGCCTGCATCAATCGGGTCTTGGCGGCCTGCCGGTGCTGGATGAGCAGAAACGGCTGATCGGCTTTCTCTCCGAACAAGATTGCATCCCCAGCCTGCTCACCGGCAGCTACCACTGCGATACCCGCACCCGGGTGGAGGATCTGATGAACCGTTCGCCCCTCTCGGTCGGGCCGGATGAGAGCATTCTGGATCTGGCTCGCCAGATGGCCGACGCCAAGCCCAAGATCTACCCGGTGCTGCAACAGGGCAAGGTGATCGGCATCATCAGCCGCCGTCAGGTGATGCAGGCCCTCAACCAGCAGATGAAGGTGTGCCAGCAGACCTAGATCTGGTAACGCCCCTTGTCACCGATATCGAAGTGCAGGGGCATCCGCCACTTGGCCAGCGCCAGCAAGGTCAACAGGGCGCCGCAGACCAGCGCCACCAGTGCGGCGGCCCACTCCACCCGCAACCACTCCAGCAGCCATAACGCCGGCAACAAAATGGGCACCAGCTTGATGCCGGGAATGGCGAAGCAAAACTGCTCCTTGAACGCCAGCCCGGAGAGGGTCGCCAACGCAGCTCCCAGCACCAGCGCATCCGGCGCCCCCACCGCTGCCATGGCCAACGCGCCCCACCCAAATCCCTGCAGAATCAGGCGAATCCGCTTGTCGTAGATATGCAGCGAGAAGCCGCAGATTGCGCTTGCCACTGCCAGCGACATCAACCATTGTGCCGACGGGAGCAGTGCCATCCCGCTCAGCAGCACCGCACCGCGGCAAAGCAGCAACAGGGCTGCCGCACTCAAGCCAAGGCGGTAGAGCGAGACGGTCAACTTGTCGATCCCGTCTAGCGGGCTCTCGATTTCAGGATTTGCCATAAACAGTCGCTTCTAACGGATCAGGTGCCATCCAATATACTGGAATCAGGTCTTGGAATATCTTCAAACGGGCTCAGGAGACGTAGTTTGCGTGTGATCCCCCTGTTTTGGTTGCTGTTTCCACTCGGATTGCCCGCCAAAGAGCTGGTAGTCTGCGGCACCATGGAACACCCACTCAAATTTCTCGATGCCAATCAGCAGCACCGTGGCCTTGATATCGACATAGTCACCGCCATCTTTGGCAAGCTGGGGATCCCTGTCCGAATCGAACTAATCGACTCCGGCGCCCGCCTCACCCGCAATGCCGAAACCGGCGCCTGCGATCTGGTGATGACCCACTCCTACAAGGCAGAGCGGGAGAGTTATCTCATCTATCCCCAACAGGCCCATCTTCGCCACAGCTGGCACTTCTTCGTGCGCAAGGCGGACCTGATGAAGATCCGTTACGAGACGCTGGCCGATCTCAAACCCTGGCGCATCGGCGTGACCAAGGATTTCTCCTACACCCCTGAACTGGCAGCGGCCATGACCGACCCGGCCTATCAGTTTCAGGAGATCACCATGAACCAGCTGCAACTGCGCAAACTGCTGGCCGGACGGATCGATACCGTGCCCATGCCGCTGGTCACCGCCTTCACCCAGATCAAGGAAGAGGGGCTGACGGGAAAGATCGATTACCTGCCCAAACCGCTCAAGAGCAGCCCCTACTTCAACACCTGGGCCCGCGCACGAGCGGATGCACAGACCCCCGCCCTGATGGCGGCCTACGATGCCGAACTGCTGCGCATGAAGCGCAACGGCAGCCTCAAGGCCCTCTACGACAAGTACGCCATCCCCTATATCGAACCCTGATCAAGGGGTCAGGGTTTCACATCCCGCAGGATAGGGTTTTGCAGTGAAATCAGGGTTTCAGTGGACTGGATCTCGTCGATGGTCTGGATCTTGTTGATCAGCACTATCTGCAGCTCGTCGATGGAGCGGGTCATCACCTTCATGAAGATGCTGTAGTGGCCCGTGGTGTAGTAGGCTTCCACCACTTCGTCCAGCGCCTGCAGCTTGGCCAGCGCAGAGGGGTAATCCTTGGCACTCTTCAGATTGATCCCGATAAAGCAGCAGACGTCGTAACCCAGCTTCTTGGGGTTAACCTGCACCCGTGTCCCCTCGATGATCCCCGCCTGTTTCATCTTCTCCACCCGCACATGGATGGTGCCCGGGCTGACCGCCAGTTGTTTCGCAAGTTCGGCGTAAGGGATCCGCGCATTCTCCATCAGAGCGGTGAGGATGGCCTGATCGAGATTATCGATTCGGTAATTTTCCGGCATTTTTTTGCACTCCCGTTGACGATACCTCATTAAATGACGGCTTATTTTGAGGAAAAAAACACACAAAGCCTATTTCTATTATCGAATATTGAATTTAGTTGGCATTCCGTTGAAGAATCACCACATCCAACGGGGTTTGAAACAGGAATTCAGCATGAAACAGCACTACATTCGCAGCCAACAGCAGATCAGCTTCGTCAAAGAGATGTTCTCCCGCCAACTCGCCCAGCAACTGGGTCTGATGGAGGTGCAAGCCCCCATTCTGAGCCGGGTCGGTGATGGTACTCAGGACAACCTCTCTGGCCACGAGAATGCAGTGCAGGTCAAAGTGAAGACCCTGCCGGAGCACAGCTACGAAGTGGTCCATTCATTGGCCAAATGGAAGCGCCAGACCCTGGGTCGCTTCGGCTTCGGCCCGGGCGAAGGGATCTACACCCACATGAAGGCGCTGCGTCCGGATGAAGACAAGCTCACCCCCATCCACTCCGTCTACGTGGATCAGTGGGACTGGGAGAAGGTGATGCCGAGCGAGCGCCGCGATCTGGCCTATCTGCAAGAAACCGTGCGCGGCATCTGGGCCGCCATCAAGGCCACCGAGCGCGCGGTCTGTGCCGAGCATGAGTTGACCCCCTTCCTGCCGGCCGAGATCCAGTTCCTGCACAGCGAAGAGTTGCTGGCCCGTTACCCGGACCTCGATGCCAAGGGGCGCGAGCGTGCCATCGCCAAAGAGCTGGGGGCAGTGTTCCTGATCGGCATCGGCGGTGCCCTCTCCCACGGCGAGCGCCACGATGTGCGCGCCCCGGACTACGACGACTGGAGCAGCCACAGCGAGCTGGGTCTGGCGGGCCTGAACGGTGACATTCTGGTGTGGAACCCGGTACTGAAGGACAGCTTCGAGATCTCCTCCATGGGGATCCGGGTCGACGCCGAGGCGCTGCGCCGCCAGCTGGCTATCACAGGCGACGAGGATCGCCTGCAGTACGACTGGCATCAGGATCTGCTGGCCGCACGGATGCCGCAGACCATCGGCGGCGGCATCGGCCAATCCCGTCTGGCCATGTTGCTGCTGCAAAAAGAGCATATCGGGCAGGTACAGGTCGGCGTCTGGCCAGCCGAGATGAAAGCTGCCGTGCAAGGCATGCTGTAACGAATGAAGGCCATGCCGGCGCCATCGCAGCCGGCATGGCAACAGGCAGGTGGCCGTCGGGGTTGAGCGAGCGCATCCCCGGCAGGCTGTAAGAAGCGAGGCCAGCAGTGGCCGCGCTTCGCAATCGGGGGCTTGCCCCTGCGGCCCGCTCAACCCACGTCAGGTCGCGTCACTACATTCCTCCCGGCAATCTTCGGATTGCCGTTTTTTTTTGCGCCCGAATCCCCGCCACCAGATATGACAACGCCAGCCCTCGGGCTGGCGTTGCAAACATCGACACGAGATCGGTTACTGGGTCATGGTCAGGCCGTTGCTGTCGGCCCCCAGCACCAGTTTTTTGCCCGGCACGATGCGACCGGAGAGCAGGGCCTGCGCCAGCGGGTTCTCCACCTTCTGCTGGATCGCCCGTTTGAGAGGCCGCGCCCCGTAGACGGGGTCGAACCCGGCATGCACCAGCTTCTCGAGCAGCGCTTCGCTCACCTCCACCTCGTAGCCCTGAGCCTCGAGACGGCCCATCAGGCTCTTGAGCTGGATGCGGGCGATGGACTTGATGTGTTCCTCGCCAAGCGGATGGAACACCACCGTCTCGTCGATCCGGTTGATAAACTCCGGCCGGAAACTGCGGGTCAGCACATCCATCAGCATGGCCTTCATCTCGTCGTAATCCTTCTCGGAGTGGTGCTCCTGAATCAGATCCGACCCGAGGTTGGAGGTCATGATCACCACCGAGTTGCGGAAATCGACGGTCCGACCCTGACCATCGGTCAGGCGGCCATCATCAAGCACCTGCAACAGGATGTTGAACACATCGGGATGCGCCTTCTCCACCTCGTCCAGCAGGATCACCGAGTAGGGACGACGGCGCACCGCCTCGGTCAGATAACCCCCCTCTTCATAACCCACGTATCCGGGAGGCGCCCCCACCAGACGGGCCACGCTGTGTTTCTCCATGAACTCGGACATATCGATCCGCACCATGGCATCCTGGGTATCGAACAGGAACTCGGCCAGCGCCTTGCACAGCTCGGTCTTACCCACCCCGGTGGGCCCCAGGAACAGGAAGGAGCCGATGGGGCGATTCGGATCGGAGAGACCGGCACGGGAGCGACGAATGGCGTTGGAAACCGCATCGACCGCCTCCTCCTGACCAATCACCCGGCTGTGCAGCTGATCTTCCATCCGCAGCAGCTTGTCGCGCTCCCCTTCCAGCATGCGGGCGACCGGAATACCTGTCCAGCGGGCCAGCACGTCTGCAATCTCCACATCGGTGACGCGGTTGCGCAGCAGGCTGGTCTCCTGCATCTCCGCCTGGGTGGCGAGATCCAGCTGTTTCTCCAGCTCTGGAATGCGGCCATATTGCAGCTCGGACATCCGACCCAGGTCGCCTGCGCGGCGCGCCACATCAAGATCCTGACGGGCCTGCTCCAGCGCAGCCTTGATATGCTGGGTGCCGGCAAGGGCGGCCTTCTCGGCCTTCCATACCTCGTCCAGCTCGTTGTATTCCCGATCCTTCTCGCCAATCTCCTGATTGATCAGCTCCAGCCGTTTGCGGCTGGCGTCATCGTCCTCCTTCATCAGCGCCTGCTGCTCCAGCTTGAGCTGGATGATGCGCCGCTCGAGGCGATCGAGCGCCTCGGGCTTGGAGTCGATCTGCAGCCGGATGCTGGCCGCCGCCTCGTCGATAAGGTCGATGGCCTTGTCCGGCAACTGGCGATCCGCGATATAGCGGTGGGACAGCTGGGCCGCCGCCACGATGGCGGGGTCGGTGATCTGCACATGGTGGTGCAGCTCGTAACGCTCTTTCAGGCCGCGCAGGATGGCGATGGTGTCCTCCACGCTCGGCTCTTCCACCAGCACCTTCTGGAAGCGACGCTCCAGCGCGGCATCCTTCTCGATGTACTGACGGTACTCATCCAGGGTGGTGGCGCCGACGCAGTGCAGGTCGCCACGGGCCAGCGCAGGTTTCAGCATGTTGCCCGCATCCATGGCCCCCTCGCCCTTGCCGGCGCCGACCATGGTGTGCAGCTCATCGATAAAGAGGATGACGTTGCCCTCCTCCTTGGCGAGATCGGTCAGTACAGCCTTGAGCCGCTCTTCAAACTCGCCGCGATACTTGGCACCGGCCACCAGCGCCCCCATGTCCAGCGACAGCACCCGCTTGTTCTTGAGCCCTTCCGGCACTTCGCCGTTGATGATGCGCTGGGCCAGCCCCTCGACGATGGCGGTTTTACCGACACCGGGAGCACCGATCAGCACAGGGTTGTTCTTGGTACGGCGTTGCAGCACCTGAATGGTACGGCGGATCTCGTCATCGCGGCCGATCACCGGGTCGAGCTTGCCGATTTCGGCCCGCTCGGTCAGATCGATGGTGTACTTCTCCAGCGCCTGACGGTTCTCCTCGGCGTTGGCATCCTCCACCTTCTTGCCGCCACGCACCTTGTCGATGGCCGCTTCGAGTTTTTCCTTGGTCAGCCCCTGAGCGCGCAACAGCTCGCCCAGCGTACCTTTGTCGTCGAGGGCAGCCAGCACGAACAGCTCGGAGGAGATGAACTGATCCTTGCGCTGCTGGGCCAGTTTGTCGCAGACGTTGAGCAGGCGGCCGAGGCCGTTGGAGAGCTGCACGTCCCCTTCCACACCGCTGACGCGCGGCAGGCGATCCAGCTCCTCACCGAGACGGGAGCGCAGGGCATTGATATCCATCCCGGTCAGGGTGAGCAACGGACGGATGGAGCCGCCATCCTGATTGACCAGCGCGGTCATCAGGTGAACGGGTTCGATGAATTGGTGGTCACGACCCAGCGCAAGAGACTGGGCATCGGAAATAGCAATCTGGAATTTGCTGGTAAGGCGATCGAGGCGCATTGCACTCCCCCTTCAAACAGGCAGACGCCGCTTGCGCGGCAAACAACATAACTTTCTGAGATGAAAGATGAGGCCCGTACGGGCTATTTCAAGGGGCGATGCTGGTTATTTTTTCTGCAAGACGGGGCGAGAGCAGGATCCCCGCCCTTGCCAGATGCAGGGCGGGGAGCTTCATCAGGACGCCAGCCAGATGAGGGAGGCCATCCGGCCAGTCTGGCCGTCGCGACGATAGGAGTAAAACTGCTCGCTATCGCTGAAGGTGCAGTATTCGCCGCCATAGACGGCGGTAACGCCGGCACGGGCGAGGCGCAACCGCGCCAGCTGGTAGATATCCGCCAACCATTTGCCGTCGTTGGACGAAGGCACGAACGCCGCTTCTGCTTCAGCCTGCTCAGCCATAAAGGCCTCGCGCACCTCGCCACCCACTTCAAATGCTGTAGGGCCGATGGCCGGGCCCATCCAGGCCAGGACCTCGCCCGGCTCGCAGCCCATGGCGGCGATGCTCGCCTCCAGCACACCCTCTTTCAGTCCACGCCAACCTGCGTGGGCCGCTGCGACCACGGTACCCGCCCGATCGCAAAACAACACCGGCAGACAGTCAGCAGTCATCACGATGCAGGCCTGATCCGCCTCATGGGCGCAGGCGGCATCAGCATCCGGTGCCTGCTGATAATGGCTGTTGACCTGATGAACCACGGTGCCGTGCACCTGATTGAGCCAGTTAAGGGGCCCCGGGATGGCGGCCGCCTGCTGCAGCCGCGCCCGATTGGCCTCGACTCGCGCCGGTTCGTCACCCACGTGGGCGCCCAGATTGAGACCGGCAAAGACCCCTTCACTGACGCCGCCATCCCGGGTGGTCGACAACGCCCTGACACACGCCGGGGCTGGCCAGTCGGGTTCGATCCATTTCATCTGTGACTCCTTCAATTCACCGATATAAAAACGGGGCTCCTGTAAGGGAACCCCGATTGGCATCTATTCGGGCCGGATGACGCCAGAAACCGACGCAGCAGGCCCTATCACATCAGTTCCAGACCAGATCGTCCGGATTGGCGAGGGTATCCGCGCGCAGCACTTCCATCAGCTCCACCATGTCTTGCGGTGTAGCTGAGTGCCACTGCATCACTTCCCCCGTGATGGGGTGAGCCAGTTGCAGCATGGTGGCATGCAGCGCCTGACGGTTGAAGTTACGCAGTGCCTGGGTCAGCTCGGGGGTCGCGTTGCGCAGCGGGCGCAGACGGCCACCGTAAGCGGGATCACCCACCAGCGGGTGCTTGATGTGGGCCATGTGGACACGGATCTGGTGGGTACGGCCGGTCTCCAGACGCAGACGCAGACGGGTGTGGCCACGGAACTTCTCGTGAACCCGGTAGTGGGTCACGGAAGGACGACCATTGGGCACCACGGCCATATGGGTACGCTGGGTCGGGTGACGGCCGATGGGCGCATCGACGGTGCCACCTGCGGTCATGTGACCGATGGCGATTGCTTCGTACTCACGGGTGATCTGGCGCGCCTGCAACGCTTCCACCAGATGGGTCTGGGCGGGTACGGTTTTGGCAACCACCATCAAACCTGTGGTGTCTTTATCCAGACGGTGCACGATACCGGCACGGGGTACCTCGGCAATGCCGGGGTAGCGGTGCAGCAGGGCGTTGAGGATGGTGCCATCCGGCGTACCTGCGCCCGGGTGAACCACCAGTCCGGCCGGTTTGTCGATCACCAGAATGTGTTCATCTTCATAAACGATGTTGAGCTCGATATCCTGGGCATCCCAGCGAGTATCATCTTCCAGCTCGACATTCACATGCACCTGTTGCCCGGCCAGAATCTTCTCGCGCGGGGTGTTGGCAACCTGACCGTCCAGGGTCACTCTGTCCTGTAAAATCCACTCCTTGATGCGGGTGCGGGAGTAGTCTGGAAACAATTCGGCCAGGGCCTGGTCGAGTCGCTGCCCGAATTGGTGATCCTGGAATTCGCCTGTCAGTTCAATATGCTGGCTCATGTATGGTCTCTTGAGCGGGGGGTATCAATTCGAAATAATCCGGGTATTCTAGCTTTTCTTTTAGCCAAGCATAACGGATACTTTGCCAATTTCGTGGAAATGGACCGGATGTTGTTGATGGGAAAGAAGTCTCACCTGCTGATGTCGCTCGCCTTGGTCGCTACCTTGATCACAGGCTGTTCCAGCACCAAACCCAAGGTACCCGACGAACCGCCGGAGACCCTGTACCAGAAAGCACGCCTCAAACTGGACGTTGGCAATTACGTGCAAGCCACTGAATTGCTTGAGGCTTTGGACTCTCGCTACCCGTTCGGCGCCTACTCCAACCAGGTGCAGCTTGACCTCATCTATGCCTACTACAAGCAGGATGATACCGCTCAGGCGATCGCCAATATCGACCGTTTTATCCGCCTCAATCCGGCGCATAAAAATATCGATTACGTCTTCTATATGCGCGGCCTGACCAACATGGCGGCGGATTACAATTTCTTCCAGAGCCTGTTCGGTATCGATCGGGACGACAAAGACCCTGCTTATGCCCGTCAGGCATTCCAGGACTTCAAGACCCTGTTGCAGAACTACCCCAACAGCGTCTATGCCGCCGATGCCCGCGCTCGCATGATTGGCCTAAAGAATCGTCTGGCCCGATATGACCTGAGCGTGGCCGAGTATTACGTGAAGCGTGATGCACTGGTCGCGGCCGCCAACCGGGCCAAGCTGATTGTCGAAACCTACCCCGACACAGCCGAAACCGAGAAGGCATTGGAGATCATGGTCGAGTCTTACGACTCTCTGAAGATGCCGCAGCTGGCCAAGCATGCCCGCGAAGTGCTGGCCAAGAACTACCCGGAAAACCGCCTCGCCCGCAGCTGAGAGCGAATAAACCGGTAATAGTAAAAAACCGATGCCTTGGCATCGGTTTTTTTATCGCTGCAATTTACCCTCAGCTGTTACCCGCAGATTGCTCTGCAGAGCTGGGGCAACGTAACGGCGCCTTCCCAGCGCCGTCCGTCATCACAACTCTTACTTCGCGACATTACCCGCCACGTTCAGGGCATCCCAGGTGCGGGAGAAGGGCGGCGCATAGGCAAAGTCCAGCATGCCGAGCTGCTCGGTGGTCACTCCCATGGTGATGGCCACCGCCAGCGCGTCGATGCGGTGTACCGCCCCCTTGCGACCGAGGATCTGGCCGCCCAGCAGCCGCTTGCTGCCCGCCTCATAGACCAGCTTGACGTGAATGTCGGACTGACCCGGGCAGTAGTTGGTGTGGCACTTGTCCTTGATCACCACGGTGCGATAGTCGATGCCCATCGCCTTGGCTTCCTGCTCGGAGAGGCCGGTACGGCCCGCCTCCAGCCCCAGCACCTTGAGCGCGGCGGAACCCAGAGTGCCCGGGAACGTCTGCTCGGCCCCCGCCAGGTTCTCACCCACCATGCGCCCCAGCTTGTTGGCGATGGTGGCGAGCGGTACATAGACCTGCTGCTGCTTCACGCTGTGCCAGACGCTGGCACAGTCACCGGCCGACCAGACGTTGGCCAGCGAGCTGCGTCCCTGACGATCCACCTTGATGGCGCCGTTGCCGAGCCGCTCGATGCCGGTATCGGCCAGAAACTCGGTGTTGGGCTTGACCCCGGTGCAGACCACCACGATATCGGCCTCGTACTCGCCCTGGCTGGTGCGCACGCCGGTCACCCGGCCATCCCCCAGCAGCGCTTCAACTCGCTCACCCAGATGGAGAGAGACCCCCTGCTCGCGCAGTTCGGTTTCGATGTGCTGGGTGATCTCGCCATCAAACGCATCGGGGATGACTCGATCCGCCAGCTCGATAAGACGCACCTCCTTGCCCTGATGGACCAGCGCCTCGACCACTTCCAGCCCGATAAAGCCGGAACCGATCACCACGGCGCGGCGATTATTCTTGTCTTGCACCGCAGCTTTGAGCGCCAGCCCGTCGGCCATCCGGCGCAGACCGAATACCCCTTGCTGCTGCAAACCGGGGATGGGGGGCATCACTTCGCGGGCGCCGGTGGCGATCATCAGCCGATCGTAGCTGTCGGTGAAGGTGTCGCCGTTGTGCTCCACCTGCAGGGTCTGGGCAGTTGCGTCAACGCTCAATACCCGATGGCCAATCTTGACCTCGATCCCCTTGGCGGCGAACTGCTCCGGGGTGAACTCGGCCATGTAGCCGGGATCCTGAAACTCGTCGCCGACGAAATAAGGCAGGCCGCAAGCACCGAAAGAGATCACTTCGGAGGCCTCATACACCACGATGTCGGCATCTTTGGCCAGACGGCGTGCCTTGGCCGCCGCACTCATACCGGCGGCTTCGCCACCGATGATCAGAATTCTCATAGTTTTTCCTCTCAATGGCGCAGGGAGGGCATGCCCTCCCTGCGGTCTATGACGGGAAAGGGTCGCCCCTTTCCACGGGCAGATCAACCGACAGCAAATCAGACGGTGGACTCTTCGCCGTCCAGACTCACTTCGTGATCGCTGTTGAACACATGCATGTCGGTCTCACCCATCAGGCGGCTGGTGACCGTCCCTGCGGTGATGGAGCCGGAGACGTTAAGCGCGGTACGGCCCATGTCGATCAGCGGCTCGATGGAGATGAGCAGACCGGCCAGCGCCACCGGGAAGTCCAGTGCGGAGAGCACGATCAGCGCGGCAAAGGTGGCGCCACCGCCAATACCGGCCACCCCGAAGGAGCTGACGGTGATGATGGCGATCAGGGTCATGATAAAGCCGGGATCCATCGGGTTGACCCCGACGGTCGGGGCAATCATCACGGCCAGCATGGCCGGATAGATACCGGCACAGCCGTTCTGGCCGATGGTGGAACCAAAGGAGGCGGCGAAGTTGGCGATCCCCTCAGGAATACCCAGCGACTTGGTCTGGGTCTGCACGTTCATCGGGATGGAGCCCGCACTGGTGCGCGAGGTGAAGGCAAACGCCAGCACCGGCGTGATCTTCTTGAGGAAGCGCAGCGGGTTGATGCCGACCATGCTCACCAGCAGCAGGTGCACGACAAACATGATGGCGATGGCGCCGTAAGAGGCCATCACAAAGCTGAGCAGGTTGAGAATATCTGCATAGTTGGAGCCGGAGACCACCTTGGCCATCAGCGCCAGTACGCCAAACGGGGTCAGGCGCAGCACCAGAGTCACCATTCGCATTACGATGGCATGAGCCACGGCCACGAAGTGGCTGAAGCTGGCGAAGATCTCCGGCTTCTTGCGGGCGATGCCGGTGGCAGAGAGGCCGATGAAGATGGAGAAGATCACCACGGCGATGGTGGAGGTCTTGCGCGCCCCGGTCATGTCGAGGAAGGGGTTGGCGGGAATGAACTCCAGCATCATCTTGGCGAACGACATGCTCTCGACGCTGCCGAGGGTGGTCTGCAGCGCGGCGCCACGAGCGCTCTCGGCGGCACCGGAGGTGAGCCCTTCAGCAGTCAGGCCAAACAGGTTGGACATCAGGATGCCCGCCCCGGCGGCGATGGCGGTGGTGAAGATCAGCACGCCTATGGTCATGGCGCTGATCTTGCCCAGCGCAGTGCCGCCATTGAGCTTCAAGATAGCGCTGATGATGGAGACCATGATCAGCGGGATGATGATCATCTGCAGCAGCTTCACATAGCCGCTACCCACGATATCCAGATAGTCGATGGTCTGAACAATGACGGGCGAACCTGCACCGTAAAGCAGTTGCAACGCGGCGCCGAACAGAATACCGAGCCCCAGACCGGCAAATACCCGGCGGGTGAAGCTCACATGTTTTTCCTGTAACCGGTAGAGAAAGAACAGCAAGATGGCGGCGATGGCCAGATTGCCGATAACGCTAAATGTCATGGTATGACTCCCCAAAAAGCGGGCTTGGGCCCGAGAAACAAGAGCAAGCGCCATGCTTGCCCTGGCAACCGTGTCAGACGGTCTGCGCCGTCGTGACAAGAACAAGGGGGTCTATCGCCCCCTTGTCACAGATTCACTGCTTCTGCTGTTTCGCTCGCATGATATTGATGATTTCGATGTCGGTATCCAGCATCCCCTCTTTGGAGAGGCGGCCCAGATTGGCGATAGTCTGGTCCACATCGTCGGAGACGATCCCCTCGCTCTGGGGGACATGCAGGTTGTTGATAGCCATCAGCGAAGACTTAACCGCCGCCGAGGTGGAGGTGGAGACCTTCATGGAGCAGGCGCTGCCCGCGCCGTCGCAGATGATGCCGGAGACATCGCCAATCATGTTGTTGATGCAGTGGCTGATCTGCTGATACTGGCCGCCCAGCAGCCAGGTGATGGCGGCACCAGATCCCATCGCGGCGGTACTGGCGGCACAGAGGGCCGACAGCTTGTTCTGATAGGTCTTGATGTAGATGGCCACAAGATGGCTCATCACCAGTGCCCGGGTCAGCTGCTCGTCGCTCGCCTTGAGGAAGCGGGCGGCCGCGACCACCGGCATGGTGGCGGCAATGCCCTGATTACCCGAGCCCGAGTTGGACATGGCGGGCAGCATGGCGCCATCCATTCGCGCATCGGAGGCGGCGGAGGAGAGGCGCATCGCCAGAGTCATCAGGTCATCGGAGAGCAGCTTGCGCTCCACCTGTTCGGTGAGGATCTTGCCGATCTTCAGGCCGTAACCCTGTAATCCTTCATCTGCCAGCGCCTGATTCATGGTGGCGGCCTCGCGGATAAAGTCGATCTCCGCCAGCGGCACTTCCAATGCAAAATCGATGATCTCCCGCAGGGTCATGGCCGGTTTGGCGGATTTGGCTGGCTGGATCTGCACGCCGGGGGCGCTGTTCTGCTCCATCAGCACCTCGCCATCCTTCTCCATCAGGATGATGCGGGTGTGGTCGGTACAGATCACCACCCGGGCACTATGGCCCTCCACTTCGGCCAGCACCTCGGCGTAGAGCACGTCCGGCACATCCTTCACATCCACCTTGATCACCGGCAGCAGCGCCTTGGCGGCTTCCACCTGTTCTGGTGTAAGGGTTTTGAGCACCTCCAGCCCGGCATCGGGGTTGCCCCCTGTGATGCCGACCGCAGCGGCCACCGGCAGACCGATCATGCCGGTGCCCGGCACCCCGACCCCCATGCCGTTCTTGAACAGATTGCCACTGACCCAGACGCTGATGCGGGTCGGGGTCTCCCCCAGCAGCTTGCGGCAGTTGGCCGCTGCCAGCGCTACCGACATCGGCTCGGTACAGCCCAGGGCCGGCACCACTTCACGCTTGAGCAGGGTAATAAAGTCGGACCATTGTGCTTTCATCGCAGTGTTTCTCATGTTCAGGGTGCCCGCAGGCAGTTATTGCTTGTTCAGATCCGCCTTGTGATTACGGATATGCAGATAAACAGTATGACGGGAGATGCCAAGCATCCGGGCAACCAGCTGGGCCGCCTCCTTGATCTCGAAGATCCCCATGTCGAAGAGCCGGGTCACTATCTCCTTGTTGCGCACCGTGCAGGAGAGCGAATCGTCCCGATCCACCTTCTCAATCACCTGGGTCACCAGATCGTCCACCGAGCTGGCAAAGGTCTCGTTGTTGAGCGGCGCCGGTGCCGCTGGCAGCGCAAAAGTATCGAGCAGGCAGCCAAGGGAGGTATCCAGACTGAAGTTCACGCAGAGCATGCCGATGGGCTTGCCCTGCCGGTTGCTGATAGTGATGGAGGAGGACTTCATCAGCGTCCCGTCGCGGGTACGGCTGAAGTAGCTGCTCCACTGGCTGCCCGCCTCCCCCTGCAAGCGGTTGAGGGCAAAGTCGGTGACCGGCGCCCCCTCCCGACGACCGGTGACATGGCCGTTGGCAATCTTGATAACCGATGCATCCAGCGTATCGAACGCATGCAACACCACCTCGCACCCTGCGCCAAACAGCGCGGCCAGCGCCTCGACCGCGGGCTCGAAACTGGCGATCAGATGACGTTCTTCATCCGTTAACGAATTGATCTGGTCAGTGATGGCTGCTGTGGACATATATGAGTAACTTTGAGTAAACCGCAGTTGATTCTACTATCAACAAGATCAACTAATGTTGAGCGGCATCCCCTTTTTGTTCGCCATTATGCCCACCTTTTAACAAAGTGCGACAAATTGTGAAGCGGCGCACAGCAGGGCGGCAACTCAGAGGTGATAGCGGGCCAGCAGCTGCTTGTAGGCGGGAGTCTGTTTGAACGCCTTGAGGGCAGAGGAGAAACGGATAGCCAGCTGGTCGTGGCCGGGCTTGTGGGTAAACGCGAGGAAGTTGCGGTTGTCGTCGGTCAGCAGGCGCGAGCCGTGGTTCACCTGATCCTGCAACCCCTGAGTGTGCAGCAAGTAGCGACCGACCCGCTCGTTGAGCACCACCCCATCCAGCCGACCAGCCATCATCAGATGCAGCTGTTTGATGGCATTCCCCTCCCCCGTCATCGGCATCCGGATCACCCCGGGATCGGTCAGAAAATCGGGGCTGTAGGCATAATCTTCCTGAATACCTATCCGCAGACCCTTGAGGTCGGAGAGCTGTTTGAAATCCACCGGACGGGCCGATGGATAGAAGAGCACTTCTCCGCTGTAAGAGAGCGGCTCTTCGGGGTAGTGGAGCCAATGCTGGCGGGAAGGTTCAAAGAAGACATCGAGCACCGCATCCCCCTGCTTGAGACGGGCTTGCTGCAGAACCCGCTTCCAGGGCAGCACCCTGATTTCGGTGCGATAACCCATCTGGCGCAACACGGTACAGGCCAGATCGAGATCGGCGCCGGCCAGCTCGCCATTGTCACCACGCATCACATAAGGGGGCCACAGCTCGGTCAGCAGCGTCAGAGTCGGCGGCTCGTCCGCTGCTACGGCCGAACCAGCACCAAACAGGAAGGCCAGCAGCCAGCCGTACAACCCGATCCTTCGCCAACCCTGACACCACATCATGGAGATCCCTCATGGTCCGTATGGATTGAGGATATACAAGGGATGAGCAATAAAAAAGGAGGCCGAAGCCTCCTTGATATTCACTCTCTGAGCGGCACTTACAGTGCTTTCAGGATTGCCTCGACGCTGGCCTTGGCATCGCCAAACAGCATCTGGGTATTTTCCTTGAAGAACAGCGGGTTCTGGACACCGGCGTAGCCAGTGTTCATGGAGCGCTTGAAGCCGATGACGTTCTGCGCCTTCCACACTTCCAGTACCGGCATACCGGCGATCGGGCTGCCCGGATCTTCCATCGCAGCCGGGTTGACGGTGTCGTTGGCACCGATCACCAGCACGGTATCGGTATCGGCGAAGTCGTCGTTGATCTCGTCCATTTCCAGCACGATGTCATACGGGACTTTCGCCTCCGCCAGCAGCACGTTCATGTGGCCAGGCAGACGACCGGCAACCGGGTGGATACCGAAGCGCACCTTGACGCCGCGATCACGCAGCTTCTGGGTGATTTCAGCCACCGGATACTGGGCCTGCGCCACCGCCATACCGTAGCCCGGGGTGATGATGACGGAGCTGGAGTTCTTCAGCAGGTCAGCCACTTCCTCGGCGCTGGTTTCGCGGTATTCGCCCATCTCCTGATCAGCCGTGGAGGCCACGCCATCGGAGCCGAAGCCACCGGCGATCACGGAGATGAAGGAGCGGTTCATCGCCTTGCACATGATGTAGGAGAGGATCGCACCGGAGGAACCTACCAGAGCGCCGGTGACGATCAGCAGGTCGTTGGAGAGCATGAAGCCCGCCGCCGCCGCCGCCCAACCGGAGTAGGAGTTCAGCATGGAGACCACCACCGGCATGTCTGCGCCACCGATGGAGGCAACCAGATGCCAACCGAAGGCGAAGGCGATCAAGGTCATCACCAGCAGGGCGAAGGTAGAGCCGCCCGCGTTGACGAAGTAGACCATCAGCGCCAGAGAAGCGACCACGGCCAGCAGGTTCAGCTTGTGGCGGTGCGGCAGCATCAGTGGCTTGGAGGAGATGAGACCACGCAGTTTGCCGAAGGCAACCACGGAACCGGTAAAGGTTACGGCACCGATGAAGACGCCCAGGAAGATCTCGACCAGATGGATGTTCAGCATGGCGCCGGTCAGGTGCTCGACCTGGGCGACGCTGTTGGCCTGCTCGAACGCCGCACGGGCGGCTGCCAGAGTGGCATCCAGGTTGGAACCGACGGAGACGACTACCTCAGCAGGGGCAGAGGGGTGCAGATCGATGAAGCTGTTGAAGCCCACCAGTACTGCCGCCATACCCACGAAGCTGTGCAGCACGGCCACCAGCTCGGGCATCTCGGTCATTTCGACTTTGAGTGCCAGACGCACGCCGATGGCACCGCCGATCACCATGGCCAGGATAATCCAGTGAACGCCACTGGTCTCCGGGTTGAATACGGTGGCGAGCAGGGCGATAGCCATACCCGCGATACCGAACAGGTTGCCATGCTTGGCCGTTTCTTGCTTCGACAGTCCCGCGAGACTGAGGATGAAGAGCACGGCGGCAACGATATAGGATGCTGTTACCAGTCCTTGAGACACGTTAAACCCCCTTAATCCTTACGGAACATCTTCAGCATGCGCTGAGTGACGGTGAAGCCGCCGAAGATGTTGATACTGGCAATCAGCACGGCGATGAAGGCCAATGCGGTAACCAGAGTCGACCCTTGCCCGATCTGCAGCAGGGCACCGACCACGATAATACCGGAGATGGCATTGGTGACCGACATCAGCGGCGTATGCAGGGCGTGAGAGACGTTCCACACCACGTAGTAACCGACCACACAGGCCAGGATGAATACGGTGAAGTGGGAGAGGAAGGCTGCCGGGGCAACAGACGCAATCCAGCCGAAGGCGGCGATACCGAGGGCACCGAACACGAACTTCTTGTTGGAAGGCTTGGCCTCTTCTTTCTTGGCGGCCGGTTTGGCGGCAGCAGGTTTCTGCGGGGCAGCAGAGACGGAGATGGCGGGCGGCGGGAAGGTCACTTCACCGGCCTGGATCACCGTCATGTTGCGCTGAACCACGTCTTCGAAGTCGATGGCAACGTTGCCGTCCTTCTCCTTGCACATCAGCTTCATCAGGTTGACCAGGTTGGTACCGTAGAGCTGGGAGGATTGAGCAGGCAGACGGCCCGGCAGATCGGTGTAACCGATCACCTTGACGCCGTTGTCGGTGATATGCAGTTCACCCGGCACTGTGTATTCGCAGTTACCGCCAGCCTGAGCGGCCATGTCCACGATGACGGAGCCCGGCTTCATGCTGTCGACCATCTCTTTGGTGATCAGCTTGGGAGCCGGCTTGCCCGGGATCAGGGCGGTGGTGATGATGATGTCCACCTCTTTGGCCTGCTGGGCGAACAGCTCCATCTCGGCCTTGATGAACTCATCGGACATGACTTTGGCGTAACCATCGCTGGATGCACCGTCTTCACCACCGAAGTCCAGCTTGAGGAATTCCCCACCCATGGATTCGATCTGCTCGGCCACTTCCAGACGGGTATCGAACGCACGCACGATGGCACCGAGGGAACCGGCAGTACCGATGGCAGCCAGACCGGCCACACCGGCACCGATCACCAGTACCTTGGCAGGCGGCACTTTACCGGCTGCGGTGATTTGACCGGTGAAGAAGCGACCGAACTGGTGCGCAGCTTCAACCACGGCGCGATAGCCACCGATGTTGGCCATGGAGGAGAGGGCATCGAGGGACTGGGCACGGGAGATCCGCGGCACCATATCCATCGCCATCACATTGATGTTGCGCTCGGACAGCTTCTTGACCAGCTCAGGGTTCTGGGCAGGCCAGATGAAGCTCACCAGAGTGGCGCCATCTTTAATTTGTGCGATCTCGGCATCGGTCGGCGCATTGACCTTGAAGATAAGGTCGGCTTGCCAGACATTCGGCACCACGCTGGCACCGGCAGCCTCGAAGGCGGCATCATCGAAGCTGGCCGACAGGCCTGCGCCGGTCTCGATGGCGACCTCGAAGCCGAGCTTTTTCAGCTGCTCGACGGTAGCCGGGGTCGCTGCGACCCGGGTCTCACCGGCGAGACTCTCTCTCGGTATTCCAATCTGCATGACTATTCCCTGATGGTTAATAAACAATCGCTGCCCAGTGTCTCACTTCTGACGAAACAAGACATGACCAAAGTGCAGGTCCAGGGCTCTTTGTTATGAAAATCAGTAGGCTTTACCTCAACCTCCTGTCATGGTCAGGCCCCCGCTTTTCAGGCGCGAAGGTGATTAGTATCAAATTTTGGAGTTTTATTACAACCGCAGTCCCGACGGCACTCGTACAGAATTCAGCCCATCCCTGGCTACGATTAAAAAAAACAAACCAAATTAGAGGCTTATACCAGTAAAAACGGCTGAAAAAAGTGATCCAACCAGTCAAAAAAAATGTTTTACCGGCCCTCTATCTTAGCGTTTTTTGTTCTTACGAAATCCGCTTTCGTCGCACTTCTCGCAGCGAAACGCCGAAAAGTAACATTTTCCCAACAAAAGCGGGGCCGCTCAGCCGCCAGATAGCGGGAGAGGGCCCCGGCAATTCAATCGTTTCGCCCGTTTGGCACCGATTGGCGGCCCTTACCAGGCCGCTTCATAAATATGCTGGCTCTGCACCAGATCGATATCGCTGTGCTCGCCCAGACGGGTCATACCGTGCTCACCCAGCTTGCCGATCAGGGTGTCGATACCCAGATCTTTGAGACCGTAGTCACGCAGACGGGTCTTGACCCCCATCCGCTCGAAGAAGTCGCGGGTCGCGGCGATGGCATCGTCGATGCGCTCCGCTTCGCTGCCGCTGTTCAGACCCCACACCCGCTCGGCGTATTGCAGCAGCTTGGCATGTTTCTGTTTGCGCTTGGCCTGCAGCAGGGCAGGCAGCACCACCGCCAGAGTCTGGGCGTGGTCGAGGCCATGCAGGGCGGTCAGTTCGTGACCCAACATGTGAGTGGCCCAGTCCTGCGGCACACCGGCACCGATCAGGCCGTTCAACGCCATGGTGGCGCTCCACATGATGTTGGCGCGTACCTCGTAGTTGTGCGGCTCGGCCAGCGCCTTGGGGCCCTCTTCGATCAGGGTCAGCAGCAAGCCTTCAGCGAAGCGATCCTGCACCTTGGCATTAACCGGATAGGTGAGGTACTGCTCCACGATGTGGACGAAAGCATCAACTACCCCGTTCGCCACCTGACGCTCGGGCAGGGTGTAGGTGAGCACCGGATCCAGCACGGCGAAGCGCGGCATCACGAACGGCGAGAAGAAGTGCACCTTGTCGCCACTGCTGCGACGGGTGATGACGGCGCCCATGTTCATTTCGGAACCGGTCGCCGGCAGGGTCAGCACTGAACCAAGCGGGATGGCAGAACGCACTTCGCTGCCGACGGTTTCGAGAATGTGCCAGGGATCCTTGGCCAGATCGTAGTGCGCAGCAGCGGCGATAAACTTGGTACCATCGAGCACGGAGCCACCGCCAACGGCGAGCAGGAAGTCGACACGCTCGGCACGGGCCAGCTCCACGGCGCCCATCAGGGTCTCGTAGGCCGGGTTCGGCTCGATGCCGCCAAATTCAAACAGGGTCATGCCAGCCAGCTCGTTGCGGATCTGCTCCAGCAAGCCGCTGCGTACCACGCTGCCACCGCCGTAGGTGATCATGACGCGGGCGTCGCTCGGAAGCTGCTCGCGCAGCTGGGCGATCTGCCCTTGGCCGAACAGGATTTTGGTCGGGGTATGGAGAGTAAAGTTGTTCATCGACATTGCCTTCTTCTGATAGTCAGGGCGGCCTGGCCGCGAAATCGTGATTGCATTTTTCTCCAGAAACACCCTACCATCAAGACAACATCCTGCTTGATTCTTGCCTATTTCTACAAAGCAGCGAAAACCGGAACTGTCGAATCAAAGAGCGCCCATGCAAAACCGTTACAGCGACCTCGCAACCAGATTGACCCGCCACGTCACCGCCCCCGGCATCACCCCATCACCGGTGAAACAGGTCAACCTCATCTATACCACCGAGCACCATGGCCGCACCCCGGTGCTCTACCAACCGCGGATGATCGTTATCCTGCAGGGACACAAGGTGGGTTATCTGGCGGATCAAGTGTTTCGCTACGACCCCAACCACTATCTGCTGATGACCCTGCCGCTCCCCTGCGAGTGCGAGTGCTTCGCCTCCCCCGAGCAGCCGCTTATCGGTTTTACCATCGAGATCGATCTGGTCACCCTGCAAGAGCTGCTGCTGGAGCTGGGCGATGCCCTGCCCGCCCCCGCGCCGCAAAAGAGCGGCGTCCACTCGGTCCCCCTGTCCGAAACCATGTTTTGCGCTGCCGAGCGACTGATCGAGCTGATGGACAACCCGCTGCACGCCAGGGTGCTGGGGCCGCAGACGGTGCGCGAGATGCTGTTCCACGCCCTCACCGAGGGGGGCGGCCCGGCGCTGCAAGCGCTCGCCAATCGCCACAACCATGTGGGCCAGATCGCCCGGGTGCTGCGTATGATAGAGTCCCGTTATGCCGACAACCTCACCATGGAGGAGCTGGCGCGGGAGGTGAACATGAGCGTCTCCGCCTTTCACCACCACTTCAAGGCGGTCACTGCCACTTCGCCGCTGCAGTACATCAAGTCGTTTCGCCTCCACAAGGCGCGGATGATGATGCTGCACGACGGCATCAAGGCGGGCACCGCGGCGGCCAGAGTCGGTTACGAGAGCAACTCCCAGTTCAGCCGGGAGTACAAGCGCTTCTTCGGCAGCACGCCGACAGATCAGGCCTCCCGCTTCCGGGATGGCCAGCTGCGCATCATTGAGGGATAACAAGAGAGGGATTACTTATGCGTTCACTGCTTTGCCTGTTCACCGCTTTGCTGCTGACGGCCTGTACCGGGATTGCCGATGGCATTCGCCCCGTTACCGGCTTCCAGCTCGATCGTTATCTTGGCACCTGGTACGAAATCGCCCGCCTCGACCACAGCTTCGAGCGGGGGCTGGAGCAGGTGAGCGCCACCTACAGCCTGCGGGACGATGGCGGCGTCAAGGTGCTCAACCGCGGCAAGCAGAGCGATGGCAGCTGGCGCGAAGCCGAGGGCAAGGCCTACTTCGTCGGCAACCCGGACGAGGCGCGGCTCAAGGTGAGTTTCTTCGGCCCCTTCTACGGCGGCTACAACGTCATCGACCTCGACCCCGATTACCAGCTCTCGCTGGTGACCAGCTACAACCACGACTACCTCTGGATCCTCTCCCGCTCACCCAACCCGCCCAAGGCGAAGGTGGATGCGCTGGTCGCCAAGGCGAAGTCGCTGGGCTTTGCCACCGACCAGCTTATCTGGGTCAAACAGACCCCTTAAGCCAGTCGTGAAATAACAAAGGGCAGCCCGCGGGCTGCCCTTTCTGTTGCTGGAGTGGCGGGATGTCAGAGCCGGAAGCGGCCGATCTCCTGCTCCAGCCGCTCGGTCAACGACTTGAGTTCCGCCGCCTGCGCCGCCTCGTTGCCCGCCTGCTCGGCCAGCTCTTGCGAGACGTGGCGGATATTCTCGGTATTGCGGCTGATCTCGCCGGTCACCGAAGTCTGCTCCTCGGCCGCTGCGGCGATCTGGGTCGCCATGTCGCTGATGGAGCCGATCGCCTCGTTGATCCGGGCAAGGCTCTGGTTGGCCGCTTCCGCATCCTCGACGCTGGTACCCGCCAGCTGACGGCTGGTCTCCATGCCGCCCACGGCGCGACGGGTGGTCTGTTGCAGGGTTTCGATCATCTGCTGGATCTCGTCGGTGGAGTCGTGGGTACGGCGTGACAGCACCCGCACCTCGTCCGCGACTACCGCAAAACCGCGCCCCTGCTCACCGGCCCGCGCCGCCTCGATGGCGGCGTTGAGTGCCAGCAGGTTGGTCTGCTCGGCGATGCCGCTGATGGTCGCCAGAATGCCGCTGATCTTCTGGGCATGGCTGTCGAGCTCATTGATGATCTGGCTGGCATCGGCCACTTCGTCCGCCAGACCGGTAATGCTGCGCTGACTCTGGCCAACCTGGGATTGGCCGGCGACCGCCAGTGCGACCGCATCGGTGGCGGTGGTGGCGGCAAACTCGGCGTTACCGGCGATCTCCTGGGTCGCGGAGGCCATCTCGGTCACCGCGGTCGCCACCATCACGATCTCGTCCTGCTGCTGGCGCACCCGCTGACTGCGAGCCTGCGCCCCGGCCGCCTGGGCACGGGACTGGGCCGCCAGCTCGACGGTCACATCCCGCAACCGGCTGACGATACCGTGCAGCCGCGCCACGAACTGGTTGAAGTTCTGGGCCAGCTGACCCACCTCATCCTTGCTGTGGGTGTTGATGTGAACGGTGAGATCCCCCTCGCCGTGGGCGATGTCGTGCAGAGCGTGCGCGACCCGACCGAGATCGGCGAACAGGTATTTGAAGGTGGCGGTGAGCAGGGCACTGAACACCAGCATCAGCACCAGGGTCAGCCCCACCAGCTCCCACAGCAGACTGCTGAGCGGCGCCTCCAGCACATCGCGATACATCACCATGGCCAGCAGCCAGTCGGTGCCCGGTACCGGTTGTACCGCCAGCAGCACATCCCGCCCGTCGAGGGTGGCGGCGTGCAGCTCGCTGTTTTCACGGCCCCACTGCTGGAAGGTGGAGGCAGAGAGTCCCGGCGCCAGCTCGGCGATGGGCTTGAGCGCCAAATCCTTCTGCGGATGGCCGACGATGAGGCCGCTGCTGTCCAGCAGCATGGCATAGCCCTCACCCTGCACCTTCATCGCCAGCACTTCGTCGATCAGCTTGTCGAGCGCCAGGTTGGCCCCCACAGCACCGACCAGCTCGCCCTGATGGCGCACCGGCTCGGAAAGAGTGACCACCAGCTTCTGCATGGTGACGCTGACATAGGGGGCGGTGACGATCAGCTGCCCCGCTTTCACCGCATCCTGATACCAGGGGCGCTCGCGCGGGTCATAGTTGCCGGTGTTGAGGGAGGGATCCTGCCGGGTCATCACCCCCTGCGCGGAGCCAAAATAGGTGAGCCCGAACCCACCGGAGGTATAGGCCTGCTTCAGGTGGGGCACCAGCTCGGCTTGGGGGTTATCGCTGATCAGGTTGACCAGCGCATGGACGGTGTTCTTGCGATCCGTCATCCATTCGCCGATGGCGACCGAGTAGGCGTGTCCATAGTTGACCGCCTCGCTCTGGATGGCGCTCATGGTGCGGGATTTTAGGGTGTGAAAGGCAACGATGCCGAGCAGTGATGCCATCAGCAGCACTACGCCAAGACTGGTGGCCAGCAGCTTGCCGCGCAGAGAGAGGGTCATGACGACGAATCCTTGTTGTTGTGTCAGGCAGGGAAAACCCTGATGTATCAAAGGCTATCGGCCGCAATATGAACAGACTTTAGTGAATCTGTATATTTTCCCATCTATCAACAACAGAACGCGCTATTCGTGTGAACCAGATCGCTATTCCATGCTACTGACTCTTGTAACAACAAAGCAGCAGGCCGCCCGAAGGCGGCCTGTCACTTACCCCTGATATGCACCGGCGGAGTAGGTCAGCTCATAGCTGTGGCTGTAGATCTCGACGATATTGCCGAAGGGATCTTCCATGTAGACCATGCGGTAGGGTTTCTCGCCCGGGTAGTACTCGCGTACCGGCATCCGCTGCTTGCCGCCCGCCGCGACGATGCGCGCCGCCAGCCCCTCGACATCCGGATCCTGCACGCTGAAGTGGAACACCCCGCTCTTCCAGAATTCGAAGTTGTTCTCACGGCGCTCGCTGTTGGGGAACTCGAACAGTTCGATGCCGATCTTGTCGCCGGTAGAGAGGTGGGCGATGCGAAAACAACCCCAGCCCGGGCCGAACACGTCGTTGCACATCACGCCGATGGCAGAGTCATCCTCGCTGATGGTGGTGGCCGGCATGATGAGATACCAGCCCATCACCTTGGTATAGAACTCGACCGCTTTGTCGAGGTCAGTCACCGTGATGCCGATGTGGGAGAAGTTGCGCGGGTAAGTCATACGTCACCTTGAAATTGTGTGTGGGAAACAGGTGACATGATAGGAAGGGGCGACATAATGAAAAATAAGGTCAAACTAATGGAAGGCATAAATTAAATTTATGGTTAATCCACTCTGGCTCCATACCCTGGTGGTGGTGCATGAAACCGGCAGTTTTACCCGTGCCGCCGAGCGGCTGGATCTCACCCAGGCCGCCGTCAGTCAGCATATCTCGCGTCTCGAGGCCGAATTCGGCCCCCTGCTGCTGCGCAAGCCCCGTCAGCTGGAGCTCACTCCGCGCGGGCTGGTGCTGCTCGACTTCGCCCGCCAGCAGGCACAGGCCGCCGAACAGCTGCGAGCGCGCCTCTCTGACGATGACCCTCACCGCGGCGCCATCACCCTCACCACCCCCGGCAGCATCGGCCTGCTGCTCTATCCCCTGCTGCTCGACCAGCAACAGGAGCACACCGGACTCACCATCCAGCACCGTTTCGCCCCCACCCCCGACATAGTGCAGGCGGTACTGGCAGGGCGTAGCGATCTGGGACTGGTGGATCAACCGCCGGAGCACCCCAGCATCGCCGCCGAGCCCTTCGCCCGCGAACCCCTCTGTCTGGTGGTGCCCAACGACGGCGAGGAGCAGAGCTGGCAGCACCTCTGTCAGCTCGGCTTTATCGACCATCCGGATGGCCGCAGCATGGCACAACGCCTGTTGGGACGACGCTACCCCGGCCAGCGCGTTGACGAGATCCCGCAGCGCGGCTTTACCAACCAGATCGGCCTGATCCTGGAGCCGGTCGCCCGCGGCCTCGGCTTTACCGTGCTGCCCCGCTTCGCCGTCACCGCCTTTGCCCACCAGGAGAAGATCCGGGTGATCCAGAGCAGCATTGAAGTGATCGACACCCTCTGGCTGATCTACCGCGCCGAGTGGCCGCTCCCCGCCCGCCACCAGCGGCTGGTCACCGTCCTGAAACAGCGGGTTGCTGCACATTGAACGCTCTTGCGGCAGACATAGAGATCAATGTGGCCACAGTCACCGAGGGCTAGCGGCAAGAAGGAGAAGAGAAAGGAGAGGTGGATAAATGGGCGAACGCCGGAAATGCGAAAGGCCAGCTCAATGAGCTGGCCTCTCTGAAAATGGCAGGGGCGGCAGGACTCGAACCCGCAACCATCGGTTTTGGAGACCGCTGTTCTACCAATTGGAACTACGCCCCTGCAACAAACGAGGCGTAGTATACAAAGTGGAGATCAAAGGTAAAGGCTTTTTTTACGCTTTCGATGTGATTGCACAAATCCCGAACAAGTCGCGGTTGTTTGTGCAGCAAAGCGGGATAACTTGCTGTATTTGCAGCCCTGCCGGGGTAGGAATGGGACACAAATGGGGGTAGGGTGAAATCAGGTACCGGGAGGCCACTTATGCTCAATTACCGACTGCTCCAACAACTGGCGCCCCTCAACTTCAGGGATGAACGCAAGACAGAGGCCCTGCCCGCCTATCTTGAACGGGTCGCGCCGCTGGTGCCCTTTATTCCTGAAAATGTGCTCTCCCAGTGGATTTACCGTCATTGGCGCGGTTTTGAGTCCAACTGGAGCTTTATCGATCTCGCCAGCCATCAGTTCACCTGTGAAAGCTGGCCCACCGCGCAACTGGTGGATCAGGTGGACTCCCGCCATATGGAGGTGATCGAGCGCTGGGGCGAGATGCTGCGCAGCAACCGGTATGTCCGCCGCTCCTGGCTCGGCGAGAAGATGCTGAACGACGGCACCTGGCCCGAACCTGTCATCGTGCTGGTGCCGGAAGAGGGTTCCAGCTACCCGAACGGTCATCCCCTGCCCCGCCCCTACTGCCTGCTGGAAGGACACCACAGACTCGGTTATTTGCGCGCCATGGTCCGCGATGGGGAATCGCTGCAAGAGACGCACAAGGTGTGGATTTGTCGTCATGTTTCCGCCACTTAAACGTTTTTCATGCTGAAATTGGCATCGGAAATAAAATTTTGACAATTAAAAAAGCGGCCCTATAATCTGTCCGGTTTTGAAAAAGGTCGGGACGAAACGATGCAGTTTTTGATTCAGAAAACAGCCTTGCAGACGGGTGGTGCGCACCAGAGCGGCCCCGTTGTTTCCGGTTCCCACCCCAACGATCCCCAGTTATTTTTAAAAAAAGCCCCTGTTTCAGGGGCTTTTTTTTGTGCCCGAAAAACCTCCAATGATGTCAAAGGGAATGCAGACGATGACCAATCCACTCTATAAGAAACATGTCATCTCCATTTCGGACCTGACCCGGTCAGAAATGGAACTGGTAGTCTCAACCGCACAACGGTTGAAGGCTGAACCTGACACCAGCCTGTTGAAAGACAAGCTGGTTGCCAGCTGCTTCTTTGAAGCCTCCACCCGCACCCGCCTCTCGTTCGAGACCGCGGTACAGCGCCTTGGCGGCAACATCATCGGCTTCGCCGACGGTGGCAACACCAGCGCCAAGAAGGGCGAGACGCTGGCTGACTCCATCAAGATCATCGGCTCCTACTCGGATGCGGTGGTGATGCGCCACCCGAAAGAGGGCGCGGCCCGTCTGGCCTCCGAGTTCTCCCGCGTGCCGGTCATCAACGGCGGCGACGGCTCCAACCAGCATCCGAGCCAGACCCTGCTCGACCTGTTCACCATCCATGAGACCCAGGGTCGTCTGGACAACCTCAACGTCGCCTTCGTCGGTGACCTGAAATATGGCCGCACCGTGCACTCGCTGGCCCAGGCCCTCAGCCTGTTCAACTGCCGCTTCTTCTTCATCTCCCCGGAAGCGCTGGCGATGCCGGACTACATCTGCGAAGAGCTGGAAGAGAAGGGTATCCAGTTCAGCGTCCACCAGACCATGGAAGAGGTGATGCCGGAGCTGGACATCCTCTACATGACCCGCGTCCAGAAAGAGCGCTTCGACGAGACCGAATACAAGCACATGGCCGCCAAGTTCATTCTGGAGCTGGCGACTCTGGAAGGGGCCAAGCCCACCATGAAGATCCTGCATCCCCTGCCCCGCGTCGACGAGATCGATGTAGCGGTCGACAAGACTCCCCACGCTTGCTACTTCCAGCAGGCGGAGAACGGGGTCTATGCACGCCAGGCGCTGCTGGCACTAGTACTGAACGAAACTGTCTGAGCTTAGGGGAATATCATGTCTGACAAGAACCAACTGCAAGTCGAAGCCATCCGTCACGGCTCCGTCATCGATCACATCCCCGCTGGCCAGGGCATCAAGATCCTCAAGCTGTTCCAGCTGGTCGAAACCCAGGAGCGGATCACCGTCGGCTTCAACCTGAAATCCGGCGCGCTGGGCAAGAAGGATCTCATCAAGATCGAGAACACCCGCCTGACCGAACAGCAAGCCAACCAGCTGGCGCTGTTCGCCCCGAAAGCGACCGTCAACATCATCGAAGACTTCAATGTGGTGAAGAAGCACCAGCTGGAGCTGCCGGAGTTCATCGCCGGGGTGTTCCACTGTCCCAACTCCAACTGCATCTCCCATAACGAGCCGGTTGACAGCTACTTCCGGGTGCGCGAAGTGAAAGGCGTGGTGCGGATGAAGTGCAAATATTGCGAGAAGTCCTTCACTCAGGACATCGTCAGCGAGCGTTACTGATAGATTTATGGGCCCTACAGGGCCCATAAATTTACACGACAGACTTATAAAAACTTATGCAACCTTTTTAAGATCACCCTCTTGCTCATTAACAGCAAATCTTGAAGCAATCATGCCATAAAGTGTCCAGCCAAAGAATGTTGCCAAGGACCCCCACATCATAGCTTCATAGCCTGATGAGAATAGCGCATAAAAACTGTATGCCATACCGATAGCAGCAATAATATTGCTAGTTTTAGCCTGCCCGACAGGTACTTTTGCAACCCTCTGCATCATCGCCAATGCAGCCATAGACAAAATATATGGGATGACATTTGTTACAACCGCTAGGTTAACCAAAACCTCAAACTGTTTATTTAGACTTGGACTAATCGTCAACAGGGAAAGACCAGTTTGAATAACAACAATAACCAACATCCCTTTCACTGGTGCATCAGCTTTGGTTACTGCAGAGAATATTTTTGGGAAATAACCTGTATCTGCAGATGACTTGAAAACTTGAGCGATAGTAAACTGCCAGCTCAGCAAAGAGCCAACGCACGAACAGATCGCCAGCGCCATAACAATCTTACCCACAACTGGGTTAAACATATGGCTAAACGCTAAACCAAATGGTGCTGTAGATGCTGCAAGCTCCGCATTTGGAACAATACCAGCAATAACGTTTGTAGAAACAATATACAACACCGCAGCCCCTATTGTCCCCCCCATAACAGCAATTGGTACATTACGTTCAGGATTATCAACAGCTTCAGAATTCGCACAAGCAGACTCAAGACCAAGGAATGCCCACAGAGTCATTGCAATGGAAGCCCCTACAGCATCAAAAAACTCAATTCCGTGTGGATTCCAAGCTTCAATATACGCGGTACTATCAAACCAAAACCAGCCAATAATTGAAACACCCAAAACTGGGATAATAATACCCCAAATAGTCACACTACTAATTTGACCAGTAATTCTGGCTCCACCAAAGTTAGCAGAGGTCGCGAACCACAGCACAACGATGGTCGCCAAACAAATCCCAACCGGGGATAGACTCACACCAAATAGTTCAGTACCGTACCCAACAGCAGAGATAGCAATAGCTACGTTAGCAATCAGTAATGACACTGCATATGTATAGTTCGCCATGAAATTACCTGGCTTACCAAATGCGTATTCTGCATAACCGCCCATGCCACCAGATTTACGACTGAAACGACCACATTTAGCAAATGCATATGCCAATGCAGTAGAACCAAGCACTGTAATAACCCAGGACAAAATAGATATAGACCCAACTTCAGCCAACTTTGTTGGTAACATGATGATGCCAGAGCCCATCATATTTATCGTAGTCATAATTGTTAGCTGTAATACACTAACCTTATTAGATTTTGTACTCATATAAATACCCTTGCCAGCTATTGTTAGGTGGGCGATAAATCACCCACCATGAACTGATTTATTTCTTGATTACGTAACCGTATGCTTGTTTACGACCATCCGACTCCTCTATGTAAACACCCTGTAATTCAGGGGAGAAGCCCGGTAACAAATTGATCCCTTCCTCAAGCGCCAAGAAATAACGCTGAACCGCCCCGCCCCATACTTCGCCAGGAACAACACAGAGCACTCCTGGTGGGTATGGCAGTGCGCCCTCAGCAGCAATTCTTCCTTCGATTTTCGATAAGGCCACCAATTCAGCCTGACCTCTGACAAAAGCAGTATTTGCATCTTGTGGGTTCATGACAGCTCGCGGAAAATAACTGCGACGGAACATCTCTCGCTGCAACTCTTTCACGTTGTAACTAACGTAAAGATCATGCATTTCTTGACACAATTGACGAATAGTATAGCCGCTATATCTTTCTTTATTATTTTGATACACATTTGGCAAAACTTCTTGCAATGGTGCATCTTCAGCAATATAACGTTCAAATCTTGCAATCTGTGCAACAAGGTGCTGCATTTTTGCCATATCCTCGCCAGGAGTAAGCAAAAACAAAATTGAGTTCAAATCACATTTTTCTGGAATGATATTATTTTCCCGTAGGAAGTTAGCCAGAATAGTTGCCGGTATACCAAATGCAGTATATTCACCAGTGACAGCATCAATCCCAGGTGTCGTCAGTAACAGCTTGCAAGGGTCGACAAAATATTGACCATTCTCATAACCATCAAACGCATGCCAACGCTCTCCTGGTTTAAACTCAAAGAACCTTAAATCATTTGCCATTGCATCAGTAGTATGATCTTGCCAAGGATTACCATCCACTACCGGTGGAACAAAGGGTTTAATCATCTCGCAGTTATTCAGTAACAGCTTGCGAGCCTCAATCCCTGTCTTGACACAATCCATCCATAAATGACGACCACTCTCGCCATCATGCATCTTGGCATTCACATCCAATGCAGCAAAGAGGGGATAAAACGGACTGGTGGATGCATGCATCATAAACGCATTGTTAAAACGTTTATGGTTGCAATATCTTTCCTGCCCTTTAATATGGCTATCTTTTTTATGAATTTGAGAAGTTTGTGAAAAACCGGCCTGCTGCTTATGAACAGACTGAGTGACAATAATGCCTGGGTCATTTTCATTAAGTTCAAGCAACAAAGGAGAGCAATTCTTCATCATGGGAATAAATTGCTCATAACCTACCCATGCAGAATCAAACAAAATATAATCACAAAGATGGCCTATTTTATCAACCACTTGGCGTGCATTATAGATAGTACCATCATAGGTACCCAGCTGGATAATTGCCAATCGGAATGGTCGTTTATCATTCTGACGTCCTTCCGCCACCTCTGATACCAACTTACGAAGGTATTTCTCCTCGAAGCAGTGTGAATCGATACCACCGATAAACCCAAACGGATTGCGAGCTGTTTCAAGGTAAACTGGTGTAGCACCAGCTTGAATAAGTGCACCATGGTGGTTGGATTTATGATTGTTTCTGTCAAACAATACTAAATCACCTTTTGCCAATAGCGCATTAGTGACAACTTTATTTGACGATGATGTACCATTTAAAACAAAATATGTCTTGTCAGCATTAAATACTTTTGCAGCATATTTTTGTGCATCACATGGAGCGCCTTCATGAATCAGTAGGTCACCCAATTTGACATCTGCATTGCACATATCAGCACGAAACACGGTTTCACCGAAAAAGTCATAAAATTGCCGCCCTACGGGATGCTTACGGAAAAACTGCCCCCCCTGATGCCCAGGGCAGGCAAAGGTTGAGTTGCCCATTTCTACATATTTTTTCAATGTTGAGAAAAACGGTGGAAGCAGTTGCGCCTCATATTTTTCAATGGCAGTTTCAAGTTGCTTACCATAGAAGTCTGTATGGTCACCACATAATTCAAATACACTATTAATATCAGCAGTATATGCATCAGGAAATTTTTCTTCACAACAAATAGCGACAATCACCGGTATGTTTAGTCCTCTAGATTTAATCTTATCAATGACACCATCATGGACATCATTTACGGACAGTACAGCAGCGCCGATATCACAAAAGTCGGTCGCATGTACATCGACAACTTCTCTTTTTGTATCAAAACAGGTAGTAACAGATGAACTAGCTGCAACTTTTAAATGTGACATAATAAATACACCTATAGTTATAAAAGTAGCGCGATCCCTGCAAAAAATTCCATTCGCATAAAAATATATTTCCAGCATAGAAATCGATGAAACACACTATTACTGAAGACAATCCAGCATGAGTTCATAAAATTTCTATTAGGTAATCGGCACCGCTCAGAAACAACACACAATAATAGTCGCGCGTAAAGTACACGGACAAGATGTTATGCTATGACAAAGCCTATTCAATAATAAACAGACAGCGCCACTTGGCATGAGCGGATATCAATGTTTGCTAGAAAAGCAGACGTGGAGACAGGCACCATTGCTCAATAGCAAGGGCGCATGGCCACTAAAGAGGAGTCATAGATGGAAATAGAAAGAGAAAACAAAATAATCGCGTTGGGAAGGCATCATTAGATGTCTTATACGTCGGATATGTGCCATGAATGGCACGCTAATATAACAATCTATATGCTTAATATAATTCATCATTACCAACCTCATCCTAAAAAGAGGCTCATATATGTGTCTAACGGCTACATATTCATATAGCGCCTTTACGGGGTGAGATGTTATAGCTTGGAGATAATAATAACGGGACGAACATCACAATTTTAAAGTTTAAAGCTCTATTTATATGCTCCAATCAACTTTTTCTACATCCAAGCACAAATGGTAAATGAAATGTAGCGCACGATGTGTAATTGTAAGTAATAGAAAGACCATGTGTAATGGTATCGTGCCCCCTGAATGGCCATGACACACCGCTACCCCAAGCTGTATTAATCTTATGCACAACGCTGGAGGAGCAAGGTCATGGCCAAAAGCAAAGTCAAATTCCAGAAAAGGTACAGCCTGTTTGAGTTTCACAGGGAGCATGGCACTGAAGCTCAATACGAAAAGACTCTGTTTTGCCAGCGGTTCACAATGCCACTACACCTCCATGGCCAACTTGACCTGACCACTAAAACTCCATCTTTTCACTCAGCGTAGCAACCATCACTGCCTTGATGGTGTGCATCCGGTTTTCGGCCTCGTCGAACACGATGCTGTGCTCGGATTCGAACACGTCCTCGGTCACTTCCAGACCTTTCATGCCATATTTGTCAGCCACTTCCTTGCCCATGGTGGTCTCATCGTTGTGGAACGCCGGCAGGCAGTGCATGAACTTCACATCCGGGTTCTTGGTGGCGTTGATGACATCCATGTTGACCTGATACGGGGTCATCAGTTTGACGCGCTGATCCCAGGCTTCTTTCGCTTCACCCATGGATACCCAGACGTCGGTGTAGAGGAAGTCAGTGCCCAGCACACCCTCTTTCACATCTTCGGTCAGGGTGATGCGTGCGCCGGTCTCTTCGGCGATCAGGCGGCACTTGGCAACCAGCTCCTCTTCCGGCCAGAAGGCTTTCGGCGCAACCAAGCGGATATCCATGCCCATTTTGGCAGCGCCGACCATCAGGGAGTTACCCATGTTGTTGCGGGCATCACCCAGGTAGGCGAACTTGATTTGATCCAGACGCTTGCCCTTGCCGTGCTCCAGCATGGTCATGAAGTCGGCCAGGATCTGGGTCGGGTGGAATTCGTTGGTCAGGCCGTTCCAGACCGGGACACCGGCGTAGGCACCCAGCTCTTCCACGATCTCCTGACCGTAGCCGCGGTATTCGATACCGTCATACATGCGGCCCAGTACACGAGCGGTGTCCTTCATGGACTCCTTGTGACCGATTTGGGAACCGCTTGGGCCAAGGTAGGAGACTTGCGCGCCCTGGTCGAAGGCTGCCACTTCAAATGCACAACGGGTACGGGTGGAGGTCTTCTCGAAAATCAGGGCGATGTTTTTACCGACCAGATGCTTGCGCTCGTAGCCACCGTATTTGGCTTTTTTCAGGTCGATGGCCAGATCGATCATGTATTGGATTTCGCGCGGGGTGAAGTCCAGCAGTTTCAGGAAGTTACGGTTACGCAGATTAAAAGCCATGATGAGTTCTCTCTATATTTGTTCAGACCAATTTAGGCAGTAGTGTTGACTACGCATTCTTCAGTACAGATTTGTGCAGACCCCGGAGGGCCGAATTTCAATTACGCATTCACGGTACGGGTGGCGACGATATTGGTACCGGCTTCACCCTTGAGGATGGCGAGGCCATCTTCCAGCGAGCCGATGCCGACCATGCCGCCGGTCGCTTTGACAAATTCACAAGAGGCTTCGACTTTCGGCCCCATGGAACCTGCGTCGAACTTGACCCCGGCCAGCTCGTCCGGGCTGGTGACTCGCAGCGGACGCTGGGTCGGTTTGCCCCAATCCAGATAGACGGCATCGGCATCGGTCAGGATCAGCAGGGCGTCGGCCTTGATCTGCTTGGCCAGGTAGGCGGCAGACATGTCCTTGTCGATGACGGCTTCGATACCGGTCAGGCTCTGGCCATCCCAGGTCACCGGGATACCGCCACCACCGGTACAGATGATGAGGTGGCCCTGGGCAATCAGAGTTTCGATGGCGTCGCCTTCAACGATGCGCTGGGGCAGCGGGGACGGCACTACGCGGCGGAAGAACTTGCCGTCAGCCTTGACCACCCAGTGCTTCTCTTCTGCCAGGGTGCGGGCTTCAGCCTCTTCGTAGACGGGGCCGATAAATTTGGTCGGATTGGCAAACGCCGGATCCTTGGGATCGACCTGCACCTGAGTCAGCAGCGCGGTGACGTTGCGGCTCGGCATCAGGTTTTTCAGCTCCTGGATCAGCATGTAGCCGATCATGCCCTGGGACTCGGCACCCAGCACATCCAGCGGATAGGGGGATACCTTGGTGTAGGCGCTGTTTTGCAGGGCCAGCAGGCCGACTTGCGGGCCGTTGCCATGCACCAGCACCACGTTGTACTCCTGAGCGATCAGGGCGATGGTCTTGGCGGCAGTTGCGATATTCTTGCGCTGGATATCCGCTTCCAGTGGCTCACCACGACGGAGCAGTGCATTGCCACCCAGAGCGACGACGACAGTTGGTTTTTTCATAGTGGTTAATCTCGAGTTTGGTTCTGTGTGGCGCCAGCTTCTGCCGGCGCCACGCCGTCTCATCAGATGCTGTCGCGTTCCATCGGGCAGCTCATGCAGCGGGCTCCGCCGCGGCCGCGGCCCAGTTCATCACCCGGGATGGAGAGAACTGTGATACCGGCTTTGTCATATTTCTCATTGGTGTAGGTATTGCGCTCGTAACCCACCACCACGCCGGGACGTACGGTCAGCACGTTGTTGGCGTCGTTCCACTGCTCGCGTTCGGCTTCGAAGCTGTCACCGCCAGTGGTGATGATCTTCAGCTGATCCACGCCCAGTGCTTTCTCGATAGCGGTGACGAAGTAACCCTCTTCCTTGATGTTCATGCCGGTGGCGCCGCCCGGAGTCAGGCTCCAGCACTGCACATCCTTGCGGATCACTTCCGGATAGACGGAGAAGGTGTCGATGTCCATGTGAGTCATGACGGTATCCAGGTGCATGCAACTGCGGTGTTTCGGCAGCTCCATGGCGATGACCTGCTTGGCCTGACCATGTTTGAACAGGCTGCGAGCCAGGTGCTCGACACCTTGCGGGGTGGTGCGCTCGGACATACCGATCAGCACGGCGCCACGGCCGATCACCAGTACGTCGCCACCCTCGATGGTGGAGTTGTCGTAGTCACGCACCTCGTCACCGAAGTACTTGATGAAGTCCTGACCGGCAAACATCGGGTGCCAGCGGTAGATAGCCTTCACATGGTTGGTCTCGCGGCGACGGGCCGGCTTGGCCATCGGGTTGATGGAAACGCCACCGTAAACCCAGCAGGAGGTGTCACGGGTAAAGAGGTGGTTGGGCAGCGGCTCGATGATGAAATCGGTCGGAGCGTGCATTCCCACTACCATGTTGACGCCGCTGTAGGGCATCTCGGAGTAGGTCAGGCCGCCGGGCCAGTTCACGGTGCGGCATGTCAGCCAGGAAGCAGCGCACGTCGTTGGCAAAAGAAGAGCCGAGGCGGTAGTCGGAGACCTGGTGTTGCAGCAGCCAGGTTTTGGCTTCCGGCACATCAAGTGTTTCCGCCAGCAGATTGGTCAGCAGGAAAACTTCGACATTCTGATCGCGCAGTACCTGAGCGAATTTGTCGTGCTCCTGACCGGCACGTTCAACAGACAGGACGTCATCGAACAGCAGATCCTGGCAGTTGGAAGGAGTCAGACGCTTCAGACTGAGGTTGGGGCGGTGCAACATGACACGGCGCAATTGGCCAACTTCAGAACCTACATAAAATTTGCTCATGATTATATTCCGTCTAGCAGTGGTCCCTGCGAGTGATTGAATAGATTCCTTCTATTCATGCTCGTGGCTAAGGCGGGATATTCTTTATGTAGGGTAATCGGCTTATGTTCTATCCTGCCCTTGCCTTTCGAGACCGAGGTTAGCCCTGCGAATCACGACAAACTTAGACATTGATCACATTCACTCAGAACTGAATATATTCACCATCCAATCTATGACCCCGGTAGCAAATTGCGCATTTTCCACACAAGGCAAACCGAATAACCATGCAAAACCACCCTGCTATATTTCAGATTGATTCATTTTTTATTCATGCCAGCTCACTGGAGTGATTAAATGAAAATAACAAAAACTGTTAAAAATCATTAATATAAATAACTTTACAAATAAAATTTGAATATTACTCCCTAGGTATTGAATACATCGCCGTGACGGGAGGAACGCGGGAGAAATAAATACTCACATCTACCACATTCACTGCATAAATCTTTTCTTGTTCCAGATCATGGCATTGATGCCAACCCCATCAGGCTCGGCCTCATAAGTCATCACCTCTTTGTGCAGTTCAACTTAATATGCACAAAGTCCGCATCAAGGTGGGCAGCCATCCTCGTCGGTCACCACAACGCCTTTTGATACTTTTTTCATTAATTGAATTTATTCGTCTCACCTTGCGCTGGCGCCAACCTCGACTTAACTCAGAAAGTGATCCAGATCACACAGGAATGGCACTACCAAGGAGTTGTTATGAAAATGAAACCCATGCTGTTGCTCGCGACTTTGCTGCTCTCTGCGCTCCCCACCCTCAGTCAGGCTGAAGGAGCCCCTGCCATGCCCATGGTGGTATGCCATGTCGACAAGGCCCCCCAGATGCTGGTGCCTGACTATGTCTGCCGCTGGCAGGGAGGCAGCGTTCATTACTAGTCGAAACAACGAGAGGAGCATCACTCCTCTCGCCTTGTGATGAGACAGGCCCCTCCTATACTGAAATCAGCGGTTTTCTCATGGATAGGGGAACGTCATGATCTTGTTGGTCGGTGGAGAGAAGGGGGGGAGTGGCAAGAGCTGCCTGGCACAAAATCTGGCGGTCTACCTCAGATCCCAATTTCAGGGGGAGGTGTTACTAGTCGACTGCGACCCGCAGCGCACCACCTCTGACTGGATTCAGGAGCGCAATGACAACCCGGAGCTGCCACAAATCAACTGCGTGCAGCTCTATGGCAATATTCGCAACGACCTGCTCAGCCTGAAAAACCGCTACGACTACGTCATCGTCGATTGCGGCGGGCAAGACAACCGGGCACTGCGCTCCACCATGGCTGTCGCCACCCACGCCCTGATCCCCTTGCGCCCGAAACGCCGCGACCTCAAGACCCTACCCCACATGGAAGATCTCATCACTACCTGCAAGATGGTCAATCCGACCCTCAATGCAGCCGTAGTGCTGACCCAGTGCCCCGCTCTGCCCAATCAGGTAAAACGCATTCTGGAAGCGAAAGAGGTTTGCTCCTCGTTCGGTGTCGACGTCCTGAACGCCATCACCTATGGTCGCAACGTCTATGACGACAGCGAAGAGAAGGGACTGTCGGTGATGGAGATCGAGCCGGATGGCAAATCCGCCGAAGAGATCCGGGCCATCGCCAAAGAGTTCCTGCAAGTGGGGGTGTGAGATGGGTCTGGCCGATCTGAAGAAAAAGCACCAGCTGCATCACCAGAAGAAGTTCACCGTCGACGAATTTATCGAAGATGCGGAGTTCTACGCCAAGGGCAAACCCAAGGTGGTCAGCCTTGAACTGGGCCTGCATCGTGATGAAGCCTTGTCGGCGCTGGCCTTTATCGAGAGTGGTGAGCACCTGAAGCCCAGCTACAAAAAAGCCACCTTCTCCATGAGCACGGTGGCCATCGACGAGCTGGGTAACCTGACCCAGCAAGACGGCATGAACAAGTCCCTGTTGCTGCGCCTCTTTACCCACTACTTCTCTTCGCTCACCCCGGAAGAGCGCCAGACCATCTATGAGCGACTCAACCAGCGCTCATAATTTCTCCATTCAACCGCTCTTTGTGTGCCTCGCCAACTCACCCCGAATGACCATCATCAGACTGCAAAATCTGTTTCTGAAGCAACCAAAACATCGCGTAAGAGATCTGCCATTCCATATGTAAGCCAACAGCCGAAAAGATCCCCGAGATAATCGGAAGATAAGATCTTAAAACATGAAGACGACATACTTAACTAGCTGTTTATAAATGAATAAATCGAAACTCGTCACTTTCGAAACAGCTAATGACAAAAACGTTTTCCAATCTGGCGTTGTAGCCGGTTAGAAAATCCTTATAGTTACTCATGCACGGACGCAATGAAGTCGGTCAGGAAGACTGGCTGCCAGGGTTGGGCAAATGGACTCACCACAGGATGTGGTAAAGGACACCTCCCAGGACGGAGAAAGTGCGACGGGACAGGATGACTCGTCAGGCCAAGATGGCTAAAGGACACCCCAAAGGATTGGGAAGGGGAAACCTAAAGGAAGAGGTAAACAGTCAGGGATTGCAGGGAGCAACTTCGTTCAAGGATCTGAGCGATACGACTACCGGGGGCGACGCAAGTCGCCCCCATCTTTTTATCTGCGTTTCACCGCGACCATTGCTTGATTCCCAATTGCTTGCCTCAGCGCAGAGACATCTTACCAGAACCTTCCCGACCCGCTGCTTAAGCAAAAATACAGATGAGAAGGGCGCCACGATGGCGCCCTTCTCTGTTTTCTAATCGGCAAACAAGCTTATATCACGCGAGAGAACTGCTGCTGGCGCGCCTTGTTGCGCAGATAGACATCGAAGCACATGCAGATATTGCGGATCAGCAGCTGCCCCGTGGAGGAGACCTCCAGACCATCCTCCGTCATACGCACCAATCCATCGTTGATGAAGGTCTGCAGCAGCTTGAGATCGTCGGCAAAATACTCTCTGAAATTGAGCCCGTGCGCCTGTTCGACAGCGGCAAAGTTCAGACGGAAATCACAGATGAGCCGCTTGATCACCTCACGGCGGATCAGGTCATCCTGATTGAGCGAGCAGCCTTTCCACTGGGCATGACCCAGCTCTGCAACCTGTGCGTAATAGGTCTTGAGCTCTTTCTGGTTCTGGGAGTAGGCATCACCGATCATGCTGATGGAGGAGACCCCCAGCCCCAGCAGATCGCAATCACCTTGAGTGGTATAGCCCTGGAAGTTGCGGTGCAGCTTGCCCTCGCGCTGCGCCACTGCCAGTTCGTCATCTGGTTTGGCAAAATGGTCCATGCCGATGAACTGGTAACCCTGACCGGTGAGGAAGGCTATGGTGTCCTGCAGCATGGCCAGTTTCTCCTGCGGCGCAGGCATATCCACCTCTTTCAACTTGCGCTGGGCGGCAAAGCGACTCGGCAGATGGGCATAGTTGAAGATGGAAAGGCGCGCTGGATCCGTCTTGAGCACCTCTTCCAGCGTATGGTGGAAACTGGCACGATCCTGATGCGGCAGGCCATAGATAAGGTCGAGGTTGGTCGAGCGGAAGCCTAGTTCACGGGCCCGTTCCAACATGGCTTTAATAAAGTCGTTGTCCTGCTCGCGGTTGACCGCAACCTGCACATCCTTGTTGAAGTCCTGCACCCCAAGGCTGATGCGGTTGAAGCCGACGTCTCGCAGCACATCCAGCATGGTAATGGCAATCTCGCGCGGATCGACCTCGATGCTGAACTCCCCCTCTTCGGCGAAATGGAAGTGCTCACGCAGCATGGCCATCAGACGGCGCGTTTGTGCTTCATCCAGATAGGTGGGTGTACCGCCACCCCAGTGCAACTGGGTGACCATACGGTGCTTGAAGAGCGGGGCTTGCGCCTTGATCTCCTGCTCCAGGTAGTCGAGATACTCGTCAGCCTTGTGCTGATGGCGGGTAATGACCTTGTTGCAGCCGCAGTAGTAGCAGAGCTTGTGACAGAAAGGGATATGCACGTAGAGCGACAGATTGCGCTCGGGATACTGGCCGGCAGCGCGGACAAAATCCGGATAGCCGAAGCTCTCGTTGAACTCCAGCGCAGTGGGATAAGAGGTGTATCGCGGGCCACTGTAGTTATATTTTTCGATCAGGGCCTGATCCCACACAATCTGTTCTGCTTGCACGCTCGCTTCCTCTCTTGTTGTTATTGTTGGCTCACCGACCTAACTGAAAATCCTTCAGCTGGGCCACATCCTTGAGGATCTGAGCCTCCAGCTCGGCCTCGTAGCCGCTGCGTTCGAGATCCATCTTCATCACTTCATTGCGCTTGAGGGCGCGTCTGGCCTCATGAGTCGGCATATCTTTCACCTTCTCATACAGCCCGTACAGACCCGGGAACTCGGCAACGAACGCTCGCCCCCCCTTGATCTGCAACGCATCCAGCAGATTGGTCAGCCGAATGGCGCCTTCGGAGTAATCGCACTGCCCCTCCTGCACCGCATGGGCAATGACCCGTACGCTCTCCAGAATTCGCTCATTGCGAGCGGTAATCGCCTGCCACTGCATCGCTTGCTGTCGTCTCAGCCTGGCCAGCAGCATGCCTGCATAGATGGCCAATCCTGACAAAATCAGGCCGCCCAACAGGGCGGCCAGCATCCATCCACTCATCACTTTTTCTTCGGCTCAGGCTTGGGTTCCGGCTTGAAATCGACCTGGTTGAAACGGTCCCACAACTCCTCTTCGGAGGCCGGTTTCTGCTCGTCGAACTCGGCGTCATCGCCATCATCAAACGGCAGCTCATCATCGTCGTTGTCGATGATGCCCAGCTCATCCATCAGCTCCTGATAACGGTCGACACGCTGATCAACCCAGGCCTGCTCGGCCGCTTCCAGGGTTTCGCCGGCATCAAGACGATCCAGCAGATCATTCAAGCGGTCATCGTTTTCGATGGAAGCCAGCTCCTGCTCGGGCGTCATCACCAGCTTCTTCTCTTTCACCGCCTTGGGTGCTGCCGGCTTCTTCTGTTTGTCATCCACCACCAGAACTACCGGCTTGCGGGAACCGATACGCGGATCTTTGGACTGGCTGTTGCCAGACTTGTTCTTCGGCTGTTCAACTTGCTGACGAGAACCAGCCTTCAGGCCCTTGCGCTTGGCAGCCCGTTTACGCTCACGGCCTTCCTGAGCACTGACATCAGATTCTTTGCGCTTGCCAGTAGGCTTGCGAGTGGGTTGTTTGGCAGACATGAATGGCTAACTCCGAAAAAAAAACTGGTTTGACCCGTACCCGGGATGATCTCACCCGGTGGGATACGATGCGAGGAACAGTAAGGCTGGAACAAGAGCAGGATCCCGCACCAATCAGGCCCAATCAGGCCACTGAACACCGCAGGATCGGTATCCTCTGGGCATGTTGCTGGTATTTTGACACAGAATGGCTAATCGGGTTAATGACCCAAAAGAAAAAAGGCAGCCGAAGCTGCCTTGATATGTTCATGCGTGCGCCATCCTGAATGGCAAAACAATCTGTTTCGTCCTCTCCGTGACAACTTGTCGCCGCATCATATCGTTGTGTGGTCATCCTGACCTTATATTGGTCGTTCCTGAATGTGCGTGTGCCTGTTTGACCCGTCTCGACCGCATCCTGCCATCGTGCCGGGGAGTCTGCATCCCGCAACCCCATCCCGCTCCGGAGATGGTCACCATCCTGATCCTTCAATCCTTTGCCAGCTCATCCGAGCCCATGGCATCCCGCCACGCCAGCCATCCTCTGCTCACAACACCCTGTCGTGAAACTGCCACCCAATCCGTGGGTGAATCCATTAAGCCTACTGTACCAACTCTATAAAGCGGCTCAATCCACTCAAAACATTCTCAACATGTCGAAAAATATCAACACTCATATAATTCATTGATAAATAATGATTATTTAATATTTTATGCAATTTTATGAGCCTTGACCTGCCTTGAGAATGGGAGATCTCTTACAGAACGGGGGGATTAAACCGAGAATTATCTGAAAGCCATAAAAACAACGGGGAGCCCAAGCTCCCCGTTTCAACTCAAATCGACCGTATCGACTATATCAGTGCAGACCCGCCACATATTTGGAGAGGGCTTCGATATCCTGATCAGTCAGTTTCTTGGCAACGTCCCGCATCATTCCATTCGGATCGTTGTCACGCGTGCCAGCACGGAATGCGGTGAGCTGAGCCTTGATATAGGCAGGATGCTGGCCGGACAGGTTGGGATACTTCGCCTGTTCGACACCCGAGCCACGGGGACCATGGCAAGCCGTACAAGCTGCCAGACCGCGACTCATGTCACCACCCATATAGAGCGCCTTGCCCGCTTCGACCACGTCGTCAGGGACAGCGATAGGGGTAACCTTCAGGCTGGAGAAATAAGCCGCCAGGTCATCCATGTCCTGTTCCGACAAAGGTAACGCCATCGGCCCCATCACTGGCGCAACCCGGCCAATTTGACCAGAAGCGGCAGCCTTCAGTTCAACTAACTGCTTTTTGATATATGATGCGTGCTGACCAGCAATTTTGGGGTACATATCAACCAGGCTGTTTCCGTCCGGTCCATGACAAGCCGCACAAACGGCAGCCTTGGTCTGTCCCGCAGCGGCATCGCCCTTGGCTTGTGCCATCCCCGTTACGCCAACCATCAGAGCAAGAGTAATGACTAGGTTCTTCATGGCGTTCCAACTTTTCGTTATTAGGCTTCCAGATCCCATGCCGCTGAAGGCATGTTAAAATAAACGCGTTTAAGCGACGCTATTTTACACCATTTTACAAAAAAGTAACTCTATAACCCTCTATCTCCATGGGGAATTTACGTTGGATACACAAACTCTGAATTTCAATAAGGTGCATTTTGTGACCAGCGCACCCGACATCCGTCACCTGCCAAATGATGGGGGTGTCGAGATCGCGTTTGCCGGCCGTTCCAACGCCGGTAAGTCATCTGCATTGAACACCTTAACCAAACACAAGAACCTGGCGCGCACCAGTAAGACACCTGGTCGTACCCAGCTGATCAACCTGTTTGAGCTGGAACCGGGCAAGCGTCTGGTCGACTTGCCGGGTTATGGTTATGCGCAAGTTCCGCTGGAAATGAAGCTCAAGTGGCAAAAGTCACTGGCAGAGTATCTGCAGCGCCGTGAGTCATTGAAAGGTCTGGTGATCCTGATGGACATCCGCCACCCGCTCAAAGATACCGACATGAACATGCTGGAGTGGAGCTCGCATCGTCAGTTGCCCGTCATGCTGCTGCTGACCAAGGCTGACAAACTGAGCCCCGGCCCGCGCAACAACCAGGTGATCAAGGTGCGCCAGGCCGTTGCCAACCTCGGTTCCCAGATCCAGGTCGAAGCGTTCTCCTCCCTCACCAATATCGGTGTGGAGAAGCTGGCGCAAACCCTGACCGAATGGTACGTCAGTGGTGACGATACCGACCTGCTGAACGCTTACGAACAGCAACCTGCCGAGGAGTAATCTACTCCTCGCTCTCCTTGCAATTGGCGGAGCACTCCTCCGCTGATTGAAAGGGTTTCAGATTGCCGCTTTCACCTGCCTCACGACAAACACCCCGCATTCGCCTCCCCGGCTATATCCATTACCGCTTACAGTTCATATAGATAGGCAGTTGATTCACGCAAGGAATTAACATCTAAAGACGTTGAGAGCGTTTTCAAATTCGTTCTTTCAAAACGAACAATAATTACAAAATGAGACAAAAATGAAATTTAATTACAAGATCTAACCGGAAGGGATAAAAATGAGGCCGGACGACAGTGATGCCATCCAGCCTGAAATAATAAGTTCAAAAAATTGGGAAGAAGCTGAATCTTGAGTACCAGACGACAGGTATTCCTCAAGAAGCAGCCTCATTCTATCAAATGCATCGCCAATTTAAAGCATTTACTCTAAATGGCGCGCATAAAAAAACACCCCGACGAGAACCTCATCGGGGCAGCTATTCAGCCACATTCAATTACGTGAAATAAAAGGTCTGAAAGATAGAACATCTTACCTCTGTACCCTACGCAGACAACTGTACAGCAAAGCAGCAGAAAGTGAAAGTAATTTATGTAATTTAGTTTCACAACTTACAGATTAAGAAAAAATCTTTTATTTTCATACAGATAAAAAAATCCCCAGTACGAATACCGGGGAGTTATAAAGGTGACTAGCTAGCACTTCCTCAACTATCTAGTTAGTCAGCGCCATTTCAAAGTAGTTCCGCTACAAAACAAAAAAACTTTGAAAAATCAGAGATAGATAGCACCATCTTCAGCAAACTCTTGTTCTTCAATGAGTTTTTCAGCCAGATCTTCAATGTCAAAACGCACACTTTCAAAGGCTCTGACGATATCATCCTCCCTCGTCAGCGCCAGACCGGTCATTCTCTCCAGTCGCCGCTGGCTTATGTAACAATCTATCAGCGCCCCCATCTGCTGGGCAGGAAAACGCACCCGCTGTTCGTCAGCCTGCCACTCCATCAGATCGGGAAACAGAATACCCTGGTTCATATCACCCCCAAGTTACGCTTCAACTCTCTCAATACCTGTTTAGTCCCGGGACGAATTCCGCGCCACACGGTAAACGCTTCGGCGGCCTGCTCCACCAGCATGCCGAGTCCATCCATGGTTTGACGGGCCCCATGCTGTTTGGCCCAACTGATAAACGCCGTATCCGAGGCGCCATACATCATGTCGTAGATGGCAATATCAGTGTGGATCAGGGCAGGGGCCAACGGCGGTAGCTCTCCTTGCAGGCTGGCAGAAGTCGAATTGATGACGAGATCGAACGGCCCTGCCAGCTGCTCATAGGTCTGGGCGGTCACGGGCCCCAGATCGTGGAATTCGGCAGCCAGCTGCTGCGCTTTTGTGTGGGTGCGGTTGGCGATCACCAGCTCGCTCGGCAACTCAGCCAGCAGCGGCGCCAATGCACCACGAGCCGCGCCACCGGCACCCAGCAGCAGGATCCGGCTATCCGCCAGCGTCACACCATGGGACTTGAGATCGGCGACCAATCCGGCGCCATCGGTATTATCCCCCAGCAACACGCCATCATCGGTCAGCTTGATGGTATTGACCGCGCCCGCCCGCTTGGCCCTCGGGCTCAAGCGATCGACCAGAGTGAATGCCTGCTCCTTAAAGGGAACGGTGACATTGCATCCCTTGCCCCCTTGGTCAAAGAAGATGCGCAGGGCTTGGGCAAACTCGTCGACGGCGGGTTCAGCCAGCCCATACTCCAGCTCTTGCTGGGTTTGTCTGGCAAACAGGGTGTGAATGAAGGGGGACTTGCTGTGGCGCACCGGGTGGCCAAAAACCAGATAACGATCCATCAAAGAGTTCCATCAGAGGGCAATATTCCGATTTAACGGGTTTTCGCACTCGGGAACAAGCCGAATAACGGCCAGTAAAAAGGGGCCATCATGGCCCCTCGGGTCACAGCCACTCTCGCGGCGTGAGGTAATCGGTGTAGAGCAAGGCTTCAGGAGTGCCCGCCTTCGGCTGCCAGTCATACTCCCAACGTGCCAACGGTGGCATCGACATCAGGATTGACTCGGTACGTCCGCCAGTCTGCAACCCGAACAGGGTGCCACGGTCATACACCAGATTGAACTCCACATAACGACCGCGACGATAGAGCTGGAACTCCCGCTCCCGCTCGCCATAGGGCAGTGCCTTGCGTCGTTCAATGATCGGCAGGTAGGCATCGAGATAACCTCGACCTACCGCCTGCATAAAGGCAAAGCAGTCGGCAAAAGGCCAGCGATTCAGATCGTCGAAGAAGAGGCCGCCCACCCCTCGCGTCTCATTGCGGTGCTTGAGGAAGAAGTAGCGATCGCACCAGGATTTGAACTCGGGGTAGATCTCATCACCAAAGGGCTGGCAGAGATCACGGGAGACCTGATGCCAATGCTGGACATCCTCGGCAAACGGGTAGAAGGGCGTCAAATCGAAGCCACCGCCAAACCACCAAATGGGATCTTCGCCTTCCTTCTCGGCAATGAAGAAACGGACATTGGCGTGGCTGGTCGGCACATAGGGGTTGTGCGGATGGATCACCAGCGACACGCCCATCGCCTCGAACTTGCGACCGGCCAACTCGGGCCGATGGGCTGTAGCAGAGGCAGGCATGGCATCGCCATAGACATGGGAGAAGTTGACGCCCCCCTGCTCGATCACCGCGCCGTGGCGCAGCACACGGGTGCGACCACCGCCACCGCCTTCACGGCTCCAGGCATCTTCCACAAAGTGTCCACTGCCATCGGCCTGCTCCAGACCCCGGCAGATCTCGTCCTGCAACTGCAACAGGAAGGCCTTGACCTGGGCCACATCCGGTTTGCTCATCTTGTCTCCAGTCAGGCAGGATCGTGAACGCCCTGTCCATTTTTATAGTTAAATCAATCCGATGAGCTCACCGCTCAGCGGATTGATGGCAAATCATGACGTATCCGCCTGCTCAGGAGGGGCGAATAATGGCGCCGGTTCGGGCGTCCTTGATCTCTGATGGGTTGGCTTGACCACCCACTTCACCGGGCAGGATGTAAGCTAACTTGCTTGCCAGCCGCTCACCAATATCGGCCACCCGACGGGCAGGCTCCTCACCGGTCAGGTTGGCGCTGGTAGAGACCAGCGGCTTGCCAAAGGCGCGACACAACGCCTGCACCTGAGGATGAGCCGTCACGCGTACCGCGAGGGTCTCGAACTGCCCGGTCAGCCAGGCCGGCGTCGTTGCACGGGCAGGCATGATCCAGGTAAAGGGGCCGGGCCAGCTGGCTTCAACCCGAGCCAGTTGTTCACCACTAAGTTGGCTCAGATCGATGTAATCCTGCAATTGCTCTACGTCGGCAGCAATCAGGATCAACCCCTTCTCAACCGGACGCTGCTTGATGGCCAGCAGTCGCTGAACCGCCACTTCGGAGTCGGGATCACACCCCAGACCAAACACGGCCTCGGTCGCATAAGCGATCACCCCTTCCTGCTGGAGGGCAGCAACCGCCTGTTCAAATTCATTTGGCATAGGAAAAATGCGGCAGCCTGGCTGCCGCCTCGTCACTTAGTAGCAAGTTGAATCCGTATGGCGGCGACCATGGTAAAGTGACGTTTTACCGTTGCACAAGAAAATACGACACATCCGGATCGCCACCCGTTCACTTACTTGAGTTGAGCCTGCAGGGCGGCATCCTTGGCCATCACCTCTTCGGCATTCTTCTGGCGTTCGGCCCGAACCTTGGCCGCCAGTTCATCATCGGCTACTGCCAGCATCTGGGCTGCCAGATAACCTGCGTTCTTGGCACCGGCTTTGCCGATCGCCACGGTCGCCACCGGTACACCACCCGGCATCTGCACGGTGGAGAGTAGCGCATCCAGCCCTTTGAGCGGGCCACCATCGATGGGCACCCCGATCACAGGACGAGTCGTGATGCCGGCTACGGCACCCGCCAAATGCGCCGCCAGACCGGCAGCACAGATAAAGACCTTGCAGCCACGGGCCTCGGCATCGGTCACATACTGATGGGTCGCAGCCGGTGTGCGGTGTGCGGAGGTGACTTTGACTTCCACTGCGATATCAAATGACTTGAGCACCTCGAGGGTGGTTTGCATCACAGGGAAATCAGAATCAGAGCCCATCAATACGGCAACAAAGGGTTTATTCATGGTGGGAATTTCCTTACTCCAAGTGGGGGGTTGAAGTTCACCGAAAACGTTTCAATCCGGTTGCGGCGGCGGGATTATACCTGCTCACTTTGGTGGCCGCATTTCTTTTGCGGACAGACCCAACGCAGAGTTCCCCTCACTTTTTTCTCTACCATGATGCCCCAACCACACGCGGGACAAGGCATGGGGATCGGCTTGTCGTTCACCACATATTTGCAGTGTGGATAGCCATCACAGGAGTAAAACTGCTTGCCGTAGCGGGAGGTGCGGCTCACCAGATGACCCTTGCCGCACTCGGGGCAGAGGATCTGGGTATCATCGCTCTCCTGCAGGGATTCGATGTGCTGACAGGCCGGATACTGGGTACAACCGACAAACAGACCATAACGCCCCTTCTTGATCGCCAGCGGCTCTCCGCAATCGGGACAGGCAGAGCCTTCGAGCACCTTTTCGATGTCGCGGCCGGATGGCGTCAGGGAGCGTATGTAATCACAGGCAGGATAGGCAGAACAGCCGAGAAAGGGGCCATGTTTGCCCTGGCGGATCACCAGCTCGGCCCCGCACTGCGGGCACGGCTCGCGCTCGAAGGCATGTTCGTGGGCTGAAAAGAGGTGATGATCGATTTTTGACATGGGCCGCGCCTTGAAATCCAGATGGCCTGAATTCTACCAGCGCGGCACCGGACTGTCAGTGAATGACGCCGTCTGACTCATCAAACACCAGCTCTTCCATCTGCTGGTAGGCATTTTCACTGCCCGGTACGTTGAACAGCACCATCATGACGACCCACTTCAGGTCATCCAGCTCGATATCCGGCTTGTCCAGCTCGAGCAGGCGCTCGATACAGATCTCGCGGGTTTCGGCATTCAGCACCTGGGCCTGTTCCAGAAAGAGCAGGAAGCCGCGGCACTCGGTGCTGAGGCGTGCCAACTCTTGCGGAGCATAGATACGCATCGAGCCTTGCGCGCTGGCGGTGACATAGACCTCCCGCTCGCTATCGTGCAGATTGGCCAGCCGCTCCAGCCAATCGAGCGCCTTGTCGATCTCTTCTTTATCGAAACCGGCCCGGCTCAACTCGTCGGTGAGCTCATCCTGCTCGACCATCACATCTGCATCGCTGTGGATGTAGGTCTCGAAAAGGTACATCAATACATCAAACATGATTCGCCCTCCTCGCTCTGACGTATCCACCGGCTACCGCCATCACTGCACCGGCCAGCTCCAGCTCTACCAACCTGCCCAATACCACTTCGACAGGAAGCTGGGCCCGCTCGGCAACGGTATCCACGCTCGTGGTCTCATAATCTACGTTATCCAACAAATCGGCATAAGGCAATTCGCTATTATGCGGTTGCTCAGATGGTATGACCGACGAATGTGGCCGTGCGACCCACTCTGGCAGCTCTTCCACTATATCGGCCGCACTCAGCACAAGTTTGGCCCCCTGCTGAATTAATCTGTTGCACCCTATCGCCTGGGCGTTTTGCGGAGCGCCGGGCACTGCAAACACTTCGCGCCCCTGTTCAAGCGCATAGCGAGCGGTGATCAGCGAACCGCTCTGCTCGGTCGCCTCCACCACCAGAGTTCCCAGCGACAGACCACTGATAATACGGTTGCGACGAGGAAAATGTTCAGCCAGCGGTCCTTTATCCGGCGCCAGCTCGGAGATAAGCAAGCCACCTTTCTCCAGAATCTGGCCTGCCAGCCCCTGATGGCGTTTGGGGTAGAGGCAATCCAACCCAGAACCCAACACGGCAAGGGTGATACCGTCACAAGCCAGCGCCTGCTGATGGCAGACACCATCGATACCGAGCGCAAGGCCCGAGGTGATGGCTAACCCGCATCCAACCAGCTCGCTACAGAGGCGGGACGCATTATCTTTGCCTGCATAGGTAGGATGGCGTGTCCCCACCATTGCCAGCTGGGGTAGCGACAGCGCAGCAAGATCGCCACGACAGTAGAGCAACAGGGGTGCCGCGGGAATTTCCCGCAACAAGGGTGGATAAATCGGGTGATCTTGCGGAATAAGGAGATTGTCAGGCAAAGCGGCCCAAGCCAGGCTCTGCTCAACCACCGGCGAGGGCCAGCGCAGTTGTTTGATCTGTTCTGACGACAACCCCATACCATGCAGTTGCGCTTCATCGCTCTGAAACAGGGCCTCAATACTTCCCCCAGCCCGTTCCAACAGACGTGCAGCGGTCACCGGACCGATACCGGTGACCGCATCAAGAGTTAGCCAGAGCGCCAGACGCGCGTCGGGGTAGTTCACGTCAGAAGTGAGTGACCTGATAGCCCGCACTCACCATGTCGTTACTCTGCATGATGAGACCGTAACTCAGCTTGTCATACACCTTGAACAACATGACACGGGCAATCGCTTCGGAGGGCAGTGGTGCCTTCTTGTTGCTGCTGTAAAACACCCGGTTAAAAACCGACGAGAGCTCCTTGTACTGCACATCGCCATTCTTGGTGACCAAGGCAGCACCGGGCCGTCTGACATCCAGTACATCCCCGGCGACCAGTTGATCGCGGCCACCCCGGTTGATCAGCACCACATCAAACTTGCCACCACCCCGGGTCTTGTTCGGCAAATCGATGATATAGCCCGGCGTGATGGCAGGTGCCGCTTTCGGTGTGAAGACGGCGGGCATGTTTTCCTGAGCCGGCAGCGGCATCACCTTGTCGCCCTGCAGCACTTCGCGCTGGTTATGAGTCAGAGTCACCTCAGTCCGATCGCCATCAAGACGCGCCACGGCCCGCACCACACCGGCAAAGATCGCCTCCTGGCCCAGCAGTTCACCGGTTTCGCGATCCTTGTAGACCACTCCGGGGTGATAAATGCCATAAACCTGCCCCGGCGTCAGGGAGCCCTGCACATAGAGGGTGTCCCCCTCCAGCATGCCGATATGCTTCTGATCCGACCCCAGCAGATAGGGCAAGGTTTTCTGCTGCTGGCTGTCAGCCAGAATATGGTCAGTTTGCAGGAAGGGGCCTATCTCGCTGATAGGCAGGGTCGGAATGGGGTTGGCTTTGTTCTCGTAACGGGTTTTCGGGCCGAGACGGATAACTTGCTTGCCCCCCTGCATCGCCTTGCCGAGCCGGGGTTCACCATTGACCCAGCTCAGATGCAGTACATCACCGGGGTAGATCCAGTGAGGATTGGCAATCTGAGGATTGATGTTCCAAAGGCGGGGCCAGAGCCAGGGTTCGGAAAGATACTTGCCGGAGATATCCCACAGGGTGTCGCCTTTTTGCACTACATAACTTTCGGGGTAACCCGCTTTCAGCCTGAGCTGATCGGCCAATGCTGCCTGACTCACGGTCACCAGCAGGCAGGCGAGGATGGTTTGCTTCAGATACATAACACTCCCTGTTACTTCTGTACGCAAAGTGTTGCTGTTTTTTGTCGGCGTAAATGACTAGAATTACGCCAATATTGACTGCATTTATACGAAACTAAAGAAAAAACTATGGCCATTCTAGATGTATTGCGTTTTCCCGATGAGCGCCTGCGCACCGTTGCAGCCCCTGTCGAGACCTTTACACCCGAGTTACAACAGATTGTAGATGATATGTTCGAAACCATGTACGCGGAGGAAGGCATTGGCCTGGCCGCGACTCAGGTCGACATTCACCAGCGCATCATAGTGATCGATGTCTCTGAAAACCGTGAAGATCCTCTGGTATTGATCAATCCGGAGGTCATCGAGCAGTGCGGCAGCACCGGCATTGAAGAGGGTTGCCTCTCCGTGCCCGGCAGCCGTGCTCTGGTGCCTCGCGCTGAACAGATCAAAATCCGCGCCCTGGATCGCAACGGCAAGCCATTCGAACTGGAAGCCGACGATCTGCTCGCCATCTGCATCCAGCATGAGATGGATCATCTGGTCGGCAAACTGTTTGTGGATTACTTGTCCCCGCTCAAGCGCCAGCGCATTCGCCAGAAGCTGGAAAAGATGGCCCGTGAAGATCGCAAAGCCCTCTGAGGATCTGCCCCATTGAATAAGCTGAAACTGATTTTTGCCGGTACTCCCGACTTCGCCGCCCGTCACCTGGCGGCGTTGTTGTCTTCCGACCACGAGGTCGTTGCCGTTTATACCCAGCCTGACAAGCCTGCTGGCCGTGGTCAGAAGCTCACCGCCAGCCCGGTCAAAGAGCTGGCACTGGCCCACAACCTGCCGGTTTACCAACCTGCCTCTCTGCGCAAGGAAGAGGCGCAAGCCGAGCTGGCAGCCCTTGGCGCCGACCTGATGGTGGTGGTGGCCTATGGCCTGATCCTGCCCAAAGCGGTGCTCGATACCCCGCACCTGGGCTGCATCAACGTCCATGGCTCTCTGCTGCCGCGCTGGCGCGGTGCCGCACCGATCCAGCGCTCTATCTGGGCGGGCGATGCCGAAACCGGCGTCACCATCATGCAGATGGATGTGGGACTGGATACCGGCGCCATGATCCGCAAAGTGACCTGCCCCATCGCCGCCGACGAGACCTCCGCCAGCCTCTATGACAAGCTGGCCGAGCTGGGCCCGCAAGCACTGGTCGACACCATCAATGCCATGGCCGCCGGTGAAACCGCTGCCGAGGCGCAAGATGATACGCTGGCCAACTACGCCGAAAAGCTCTCCAAGGAAGAGGCCCGCATCGACTGGTCGATGGACGCTGTTGCCATCGAACGCTGCATCCGCTCGTTCAACCCCTGGCCCATCAGCTGGTTTGAAGTGGCTGACCAGACCGTCAAGGTATGGCAAGCCGCCGTCATTGACAGCGACCACGGCCAACCCGCCGGCACCCTGCTCAAGGCCGACAAGCAGGGAATCGATATCGCTACCGGCAAAGGGGTACTGCGCCTGCTGACCCTGCAACCGCCCGGCAAGAAGGCGATGTCCGTTTCGGATCTGCTCAACTCTCGCCGCGACTGGTTTGAACCCGGCACGCAATTGAATTGAACTGGATTGAATTGACACAAGCGGGGCCCAGGCCCCGACTTGCGCATCTAAGGTAACTCTATGAAAACACGTGCACAGGCCGCTCTCGTTATTCAACAGGTGCTGGATCAGGGTCAATCCCTCTCCGCTGTTCTGCCTGCTGCCCAGGAGAAGGTTGCACCTCGCGATCGCGCTCTCCTGCAAGAACTCTGCTATGGCACCCTGCGCTGGCTACCCCGCCTCGATGCGGCAGTCAACGAGATGATGGACAAGCCGCTCAAAAACAAGAGCCGCATTTTCCACTACCTCATCCTGGTCGGTCTCTATCAGCTCATCTACACCCGCATTCCGGCTCACGCCGCGGTGGCCGAGACCGTCAACGCCGTCAAACTGCTCAAGGGCACCTCCCTGCGTGGCCTCATCAACGGCGTGCTGCGCAACTTCCAGCGTAGCGCCGAAGTCATTCTGCTGCGTATCGACCGCGTTCCCAGCATTCGCCTCGGTCATCCGGAGTGGCTCACCAAGCGCCTGCGTCAGGCCTATCACGATGAGTGGGAATTCATCATGGAGGCGAACAACCAGCGCCCTCCCATGTGGATCCGCAACAACAGCCAGCGCCAGAGCCGCGATGCAATGCTGGCTCGCATGGCCGAAGCCGGCATCAATGCCGTGGCCGGTGAAGAGGGCGAGGATTGCATCCTGCTGGAGCGTCCTTGCGATGTGACCAAGCTGCCCGGCTTTGAAGTGGGTGACTGCTCGGTACAGGATGGAGCAGCACAACAGGCCGCGGCACTGCTCGACCCGCAACCGGGTGAGTGGGTACTGGATGCCTGCGCGGCACCTGGTGGCAAGACTGCCCACCTGCTGGAGCGTCAGCCCAAGCTGGCTGGCGTGGTTGCCGTCGATGCCGACGAAAACCGCCTCAAGCGGGTGCAGGAGAACCTGGATCGCATCGGCCTGACCGCCAAGGTGATCCATGGCGATGCCGCGGCGCCGGAACAGTGGTGGCCGGAGGGCCAGTTCGACCGCATCCTGCTGGATGCCCCCTGCTCCGCCACCGGCGTCATCCGCCGCCACCCAGACATCAAGTGGCTGCGCCGTGATCAGGACATTCGCGAGCTGGCCGAGCTGCAGCGCCGCATTCTCAATGCCCTCTGGGGCAAGCTGAAAAGCGGCGGCACCCTGCTCTACGCTACCTGCTCCGTCCTGCCGGAAGAGAACCGCGAACAGATCCGCGCCTTCCTTGCCGCGACCAAAGATGCCAAATTGGTACCGTTGCACGAACAGGACACCCCGGACTGCCCGGGTCGCCAGTTCCTGCCGGGTGAAGCCGAGATGGATGGCTTCTACTACGCCAAACTGGTCAAGCTCTGAGCCGGGCATGACAAACCTCATTCGGGAGAGCTGCCAGATCCATTCTGGCGCCCCCCTTTACAGCATCAACGTGAGTAGACGTTCCCTATGAAGATCATCATTTTGGGAGCCGGCCAGGTCGGCGGCACCCTGGCCGAGAACCTGGCCGGGGAGAACAACGACATCACCATCGTCGACACCGACAGCGAACGCCTGCGCGAACTGCAGGACAAGTTTGACCTGCGGGTGGTCAACGGTCACGGCGCCCACCCCAAGGTGCTGCGCGAAGCGGGCGCCCAGGATGCCGACATGCTGGTCGCCGTCACCAACAGTGACGAGACCAACATGATCGCCTGTCAGGTGGCCTACTCCCTGTTCAACACCCCGAACAAGGTGGCACGGATCCGCTCACCGGCCTATCTGACCGAGCGGGATCGCCTGTTCCTGCCGGAATCGGTGCCGGTGGATCACCTGATCGCGCCGGAACAGTTGGTGACCGACTATGTACGTCGCCTGATCGAATACCCGGGCGCCCTGCAAGTGGTTGATTTTGCAGGTGGCCGCGTCGGTCTGGTAGCGGTCAAGGCCTACTACGGTGGCCCGCTGGTGGGCAACGCCCTCTCGACCCTGCGCGAGCACATGCCCAACATCGAAACTCGGGTAGCGGCCATCTTCCGTCAGGGCCGCCCGATCCGTCCGCAAGGTACCACCATCATCGAAGCGGATGACGAGGTCTTCTTCGTTGCCGCCGCGGGCCATATCCGTGCCGTGATGTCGGAGCTGCAGCGCCTCGAGAGCCCCTACCGCCGCATCATGATCGTCGGTGGTGGCAACATCGGCGCGGGTCTCGCCCGCCAGCTGGAGAAGCGCTACAGCGTCAAGCTCATCGAGCGCAACCAGAAGCGGGCGGAGCAGCTCTCCGAACTGCTGGAGAACACCATCGTCTTCTGTGGCGATGCGGCAGATCAGGAGCTGCTGGCCGAGGAGCACATCGACCAGATCGACGTCTTCATCGCCGTGACCAACGAGGATGAGGCCAACATCATGTCGGCGCTGCTCGCCAAGAAGATGGGCGCCAAGAAGACCATGGTGCTGATCCAGCGCGGCGCCTACGTCGATCTGGTGCAGGGTGGCTCTATCGATATCGCCATCTCGCCCCAGCAAGCCACCATCTCGGCGCTGTTGACCCATGTGCGCCGAGCCGATATCGCCAACGTCTACAGTCTGCGCCGCGGCGCTGCCGAGGCGATCGAGGCGATTGCCCACGGTGACGAGAACACCTCCAAGGTGGTCGGCAAGACGGTGGGCGAGCTCAAGCTGCCGCCGGGCACCACCATCGGTGCCGTGGTGCGCGGGGATGAGGTACTGATCGCCCACGATCGCACCAAGATCCAGCAGGATGACCACGTGGTCATGTTCCTGGTGGACAAGAAGTACATCCCGGAAGTGGAGCGGCTGTTCCAGCCAAGCCCCTTCTTCCTGTAACCTCTTCATGCACACAGGCTGTCAAACCAGACCCGGCTCAGCTCCCCCAAGGGGATGGTCCGGGTCTTTTGTTAATCAACGACCAGGTTATCGAACATGATCAAGCTGCGTCCCATTATCTTCACCCTCGGGCTGGTGCTCTCCAAGCTGGCGCTCTTCATGTGGCTGCCCACCTTGCTGGCACTGCTCACCGGGTCAGAGGGATTTGTCGAGTTTCTCAAGTCCGTGCTGATCACCCACGGCGCCGCCCTGCTCTGCCTCCACTACGGCCGCAAGGCGGAGTTTCATCTGGGGGTGCGGGAGATGTTCCTGCTCACCACCTCGGTCTGGGTGGTGGCCTGCGCCTTCGGCGCCCTGCCATTTGTCTTCATCACCCACATCAACTTTACCGACGCCTACTTCGAGACCATGTCGGGGGTGACCACCACGGGCTCTACCGTGCTCTCCGGCCTCGACAACATGGCTCACAGCATCCTGTTGTGGCGCTCTATCCTGCAGTGGCTGGGGGGGGTCGGCTTTATCGTGATGGCGGTTGCCGTACTGCCCTACCTCAACGTCGGCGGTATGAAGCTGTTCCAGACCGAGAGCTCGGACTGGTCGGACAAAAGCGCCCCGCGTGCCAAGACGGTAGCCAACAACATCGTCGTGGTCTATCTGGTGCTCTCCATGCTCTGCTTCATGGCCTACTGGGCCAGCGGCATGAACATGTTCGAGGCGATCAACCACGCCATGACCACTCTCAGTACCGGCGGCTACTCCACCTCCGATCAATCCATGTCCCACTTCTCCAACTCGGCACACTGGATTGGCACCCTGTTCATGTTCCTCGGTGGCCTGCCCTTCCTGCTCTATGTGCAGAGCCTCAACCACAGGGACAACAGCCTGTTCAAGGATGCCCAGGTGCGAGGTTTCTTCTGGCTGGTGGTGTGGGTCACCGCCATCATGACCCTCTATCTGTGGCAGCGGGATCTGTTCAGCTTTATGGATGCCCTGCGCATCAGCTGCTTCAACATCGTCTCGGTACTCACCACCACCGGCTACGGCCTTGGTGACTTTGGCACCTGGGGGCCGCTCGCCAGCATCGTCTTCATCGTGCTGCTGGCGCTGGGGGCCTGCTCAGGCTCCACTGCGGGCGGCCTCAAGATCTTCCGGGTACAGGTGGCGTTTGCCCTGTTCAGAAAGCAGATGCGCCAGCTGATGCACCCCTCTGCCGTATTCCCCCAGAAGTACAACGGCCGGACGGTCAATGACGCCATCATCCGCTCGATGATCTCCTTCGTACTGGCCTACTTCGCCATCATTCTGGTGATAGCCTCACTGCTGGGCGCCATCGGGCTTGACCCTCTGACGGCCATATCCAGCTCCATCACCGCCGTTGCCAACGTCGGCCCGGGCATGGGCCCTGTGGTCGGCCCCAGCACCAACTTTGCCAGCCTTCCGGAATCGGCCAAATGGCTGCTGTCATTCGGCATGCTGCTGGGACGACTGGAGATCCTGACGGTCGCCGTGCTCTTCTTCCCCTCCTTCTGGCGCCAGTAATCCCTCACTGCAAGCCAGCAAAAAGCCGCAGCGTTCATCCGCTGCGGCTTTTTTATCTCACCCATCCCCGCGACCTTCGCTCAACGCTCATCAGCCCCATTACCGGATAGCCTGAACGAGCTCATTAGGATGGCCAGAGCGGATCACAAGCATAAAAAAACGGACCCAAACCAGAGGTTTGGGTCCGTTTATCAGTGAACCGTCAGCGGCCGCAAGGGCTGCCGAGACTCAGCACATAGCATTAACCACGGCCAGAGCGCTTGCGATCCAGCTCGGTCAGCAATTTCTTGCGGATACGGATGTTCTTTGGAGTCACTTCTACCAGTTCGTCGTTATCGATGAACTCGAGAGCCTGTTCCAGAGTCATGCGGATCGGCGGAGTCAGCACTTGAGCTTCGTCGGTACCGGAGGCACGCATGTTGGTCAGCTGTTTGCCTTTCAGGCAGTTAACAGTCAGGTCGTTGGAACGGGAGTGGATACCGATCACCTGGCCTTCGTACACTTCGGTCGCGTGACCGATGAACAGACGACCACGGTCTTGCAGACCGAACAGGGCGTAAGTCAGTGCTTTACCGGTAGCGTTAGAGATCAGCACGCCATTCTGACGCTCGCCGATGCTGCCACCCTTGTGCGGACCGTAGTGGTCGAAGGTGTGGTACAGCAGACCGGTACCTGAGGTCATGGTCATGAACTCGGTCTGGAAGCCGATCAGGCCACGGCTCGGGATCATGAAGTCCAAGCGGACACGACCCTTGCCATCCGGCGTCATGTTGGTCATTTCGCCCTTACGCAGACCCAGTTGCTCCATCACGGAACCCTGGTGCGCTTCTTCAACGTCCACAGTTACGGTTTCGAACGGTTCTTGCAGAACACCATCAACGGTACGCAGGATTACTTCCGGGCGGGACACAGCCAGTTCGTAACCTTCGCGACGCATGTTTTCGATCAGGATGGAGAGGTGCAGTTCACCACGACCGGATACACGGAACTTGTCCGGATCATCAGTCTCTTCCACGCGCAGGGCCACGTTGTGGACCAGCTCCTGGTTCAGACGCTCCAGAATGTTACGGGAGGTCACGAACTTGCCCTCTTTACCGGCGAACGGTGAGGTGTTGACCTGGAAGGTCATGTTCACGGTCGGCTCGTCAACGGAGAGCGGCGGCAGGGCTTCAACGGCACCGTTGTCACAGATGGTGTCGGAGATTTTCAGCTCGCCCAGACCGGTGATAGCGATGATGTCACCCGCTTGCGCGTCGGTAACTTCAGTACGGGACAGACCCAGATAACCCAGCACCTGACCGACTTTACCGTTACGGGTCTTGCCGTCAGCACCAACGATGGTGACTTGCTGGTTGGTCTTGACGCGACCACGGGTGATACGGCCGATACCGATAACGCCCACGTAGGAGTTGTAGTCCAGCTGGGAGATCTGCATCTGGAAACCACCTTCGGCATCAGCCTTCGGCGCTTCAACGTTGTCAACGATAGCCTGGAACAGCGGCTCCATGTTCTCGGACTCGACGTCCTGATCCATGGTGGCCCAACCGTTCAGTGCAGAGGCGTAAACAACTTTGAAATCCAGCTGTTCATCAGTCGCGCCCAGGTTGTCGAACAGGTCGAATACCTGATCCATTACCCAGTCAGGACGAGCACCCGGACGGTCAACCTTGTTGATGACCACGATCGGCTTCAGACCCTGAGCGAACGCTTTCTGGGTCACGAAACGGGTTTGCGGCATCGGGCCGTCAACGGCGTCAACCAGCAGCAGCACGGAGTCAACCATGGACAGTACGCGCTCTACTTCACCACCGAAGTCGGCGTGACCCGGGGTATCAACGATGTTGATGCGGTAGTCATTCCAGCGGATCGCAGTGTTCTTGGCGAGAATGGTGATGCCACGTTCCCGTTCCAGATCATTGGAGTCCATGATCCGTTCCTGGCCTTCCGTGGAGCGGTCCAGGGTGCCGGACTGCTGCAGCAGCTTATCAACCAGAGTCGTTTTGCCGTGGTCAACGTGCGCAATAATCGCAATATTGCGTAAATTCTCTAACATTCTCGCCTCAATCACCGGGTAAAATTGGGCGCTAATTGTACTCTTGCCTTTGTGATCTGCCTAGCAGAATTGCAGTACATTCGCGCATAACAACAGATCTGGATCATAGACCTCTCTGACAAACCCTGCTTAGATGGGCAGTGACCGTATTTCACGCACCATTACAGTGCACCAAAACGATCCACCATCGCACTAAATTGATGCAACGCGAGTCGAGATCGCCTGATTTTGGGGAGCCTCTTCAGCGAGATTGCCCTGAAATCAAGCTGTCACAAACTTGGCACGATACTGGCTTATGTGAATACGACGACGCATTCACCCAGAGAGTTTTAACACCGGAGGTTACTTAGCATGTCAGCCCAGAACGTTTTGGCCCTGATCCAGGAACACGAAGTCAAGTTTGTTGATCTGCGCTTTACCGACACCAAGGGTAAAGAGCAGCATGTATCCATCCCTGCTCACCAGGTTGATGAAGATTTCTTCGAAGACGGCAAGATGTTCGATGGTTCCTCCATCGGCGGCTGGAAGGGCATCAACGAATCCGACATGGTACTGATGCCGGACGCAGCCTCCGCCAAGCTGGACCCGTTCACCGAAGAGACCACCCTGAACATCGTTTGTGACGTGCTGGAGCCTGCCACCATGCAGGGCTATGACCGCGATCCGCGCTCCATCGCCAAACGTGCAGAAGATTTCCTGAAGTCCAGCGGCATTGCTGATACCGTGCTGTTCGGGCCGGAGCCGGAATTCTTCATGTTCGACAACATTACTTTCTCCAACACCATGGGCCACAGCTTCGTGAAAATCGAATCTGAAGAAGCCGCATGGAACTCCGGCACTGCCTATGAGCATGGCAACAAGGGTCACCGTCCGTTCGTGAAAGGCGGTTACTTCCCGGTTGCACCGGTCGACTCCTCCCAGGATATCCGCGCCGCCATGTGTCTGGTGCTGGAAGAGATGGGCCAGGTCGTTGAAGCTCACCACCACGAAGTGGCTACTGCCGGTCAGAACGAAATCGCTACCCGCTTCAACACTCTTACGCTGAAAGCTGATGAAGTACAGGTACTGAAGTACGTGATCCACAACGTGGCCCACGCCTACAACAAGACCGTTACCTTCATGCCGAAACCCATGTTCGGTGACAACGGCTCCGGCATGCACTGCCACCAGTCTCTGGCCAAGAACGGCGTCAACCTGTTCGCTGGCGACCTGTATGGCGGTCTGTCCGAGATGGCTCTGCACTACATCGGCGGTATCATCAAGCACGCCAAGGCCATCAACGCCTTCGCCAACCCGACCACCAACTCCTACAAGCGTCTGGTTCCGGGTTATGAAGCACCGGTCATGCTGGCCTACTCTGCCCGCAACCGCTCTGCCTCCATCCGTATCCCGGTGGTACCGAGCCCGAAAGCCCGTCGTATCGAAGTGCGCTTCCCGGATCCGGCTGCCAACCCGTACCTGGCCTTCGCAGCCCAGCTGATGGCCGGTCTGGACGGTATCATCAACAAGATCCATCCGGGCGATGCCATGGACAAGAACTTGTACGACCTGCCGCCGGAAGAAGCCGCAGAAGTACCGACTGTTGCCGGTTCTCTGGACGAAGCCCTGGCCGCTCTGGATGCTGACCGCGAGTTCCTGACCCGTGGCGGCGTGTTCAGCGATGACTTCATCAACTCCTATCTGGAACTGAAACAGCAGGATGTTGACCGTGTACGCATGACCCCGCACCCGCTGGAGTTCGAACTGTACTACTCCGTCTAAGTCTCAGCAGACTGGCCGTTTAAATCTGGTCAGCTTGCTTAATCGTGACAAAACCCGCCATCTGGCGGGTTTTTTCTCTGATAGGATTAAGCAAAATACCGTCAAGGAGAGATGGATGAACAACAAGCATGGCATAGGGGTACTCAGCCTCCTGTTGCTGACCTCGTTCGGTGCGGACGCAGCCAAGGTCTACTCCTGGGTCGATGGCAATGGCATCACCCACTACTCGGATGCGCCACCACCCGGCAAAAACGCCAAAGAGGTCGATCTGCGGGTCGCCCCGCTGCTGGGCAGCAGCGCGCCCAGATCGGTGCAGGTGGATAACTTCAACAGCTTGACCGGCGCCGATGCCAAGAAAGAGAAAGAGGCGGCCAAGCTGACCATCGAACTGCTCTCCCCGGAACAGGGCAGCACCCTGCGCGACAACACCGGCAACATCGTCTTTCAGGGCACCATCAGCCCCAAACCTCCGACCCAGTATGATGTGCGCCTGACCCTGGATGGCAAAGCCGCCCCCATCGTCAGCAACAGCCTCTCTGTCCGCGTCGAAAACGTCGATCGCGGCGCCCACGAGGCTCAGCTCGAGCTGCTCGCCAAAGACGGTACGATCCTTGCTAAATCCAGTGCAGTCACCTTTTACCTGCATAGAGCGAGCGTGACGCCGGCTCCCAAACCCACCCCCAAAGCCGACTAAGGGTGATATAGCGCACCGATGCGGGTAAACTCTATGCACCATATCGGTGCATAACAGGTGTGTAGCACCGTTTTAGGGAGAAACCTGTGCCAACCCGCTCGGACAACGCCAAAACACTCTTGGATAATTTGCTGACCGCCGTGATCCTGATGGATGAGCGGCTCTGCATCCAGTTCGTCAACCCGGCGGCTGAACAGCTGCTCTCCCTCAGTGAACGCAGGCTGATCGGCATCGAACTGCCCCATCTGCTGGAACATATCTCCCTCGATTTGCAGCGGCTCAAGCAGTGCCTCGTGTCAGGGCAAGGCTTTACCGATAGCGAAGTGACTCTGGTGGTAGAGGGAGAACCGCGACTGGTAGAGTTGAGCGCAACCCCGATGGCCGACCACGAACAGCGTCTGCTGGTGGTGGAGCTGCGCAAGATCGACCAGCAGAAGAAGATCAGTCAGGAGCAGCAGCAGCATGCCCAACAGCTGGCGGCCAAGGAGCTGGTGCGCGGGCTGGCCCACGAAATCAAGAATCCCCTCGGCGGCCTGCGCGGCGCGGCCCAGCTGCTGCAAAAAGAGCTGCCGGATCCGGCGCTGCGCGAATATACCGGCATCATCATCGAACAGGCTGACAGGCTGCGGGTACTGGTCGATCGGCTGCTCGGCCCCCAGCGCCCCGGCCGTCACCAGATGCACAATGTCCATTCGGTGCTGGAGCAGGTACGCCGACTGGTGGAGCTCGAACTCCCTCCCTCTGTTCGCATCGAGCGGGATTACGACCCCAGCATTCCCGAATTCGAGATGGAGCCGGATCAGCTGCAGCAGGCGTTTCTCAACATAGTGCGCAACGCCGCCGAAGCGCTGGGGGATCAGACCGGGCTTATCCGTATCAAGACCCGCACCGCGTTCCAGATCACCATCCACGGCCAGCGTTACCGGCTGGCAGCGGAGATCAAGATCATCGACAACGGCCCCGGTATTCCGGACGCCATTCGCGACACCCTGTTCTATCCCATGATCACCGGCAAGGAGGGGGGAACCGGGCTCGGCCTCTCCATCGCCCAGAACCTGATCGACCAGCACAAGGGGCGGATTGACTGCATCAGCTGGCCGGGTCACACCGAATTCACCATTTTTCTACCGCTTCGCAAGTAAGGGAACCCCATGACCGCCAAAGTGTGGATCGTCGATGACGACAGTTCTATCCGCTGGGTGCTGGAGCGCACTCTCGGCAGCGAAGGCTTCAACTGCGAGAGCTTTGCCGATGGCGAGGCCCTGCTGCACGCCCTTGAGCTGCGCTCGCCCGATGTGATCCTCTCCGATATCCGGATGCCCGGCATCGATGGTTTGAGCCTGCTGGAGCAGATCCACCGCCGTCAGGCCGATCTGCCCATCATCATCATGACCGCCCACTCGGATCTCGACAGCGCGGTCAACGCCTACCAGCGCGGCGCCTTCGAGTACCTGCCCAAACCGTTCGACATCGACGAAGCCGTGACCCTGGTGCGCCGCGCCGAGAATCATCTCAAGGAGCAGCGCACCAAGCGCAAGTCTCGCCAGCAAGAAGCCACCGCCACTCCCGAGATCATCGGTGAGGCACCGGCGATGCAGGAGGTGTTCCGCGCCATCGGTCGCCTGTCACGCTCCAGCATCTCGGTGCTGATCAACGGTCAGAGCGGTACCGGCAAGGAGCTGGTCGCCCACGCCCTGCACAAGCACAGCCCGCGCGCCCACAAGAACTTTATCGCCCTCAACATGGCGGCTATCCCCAAAGATCTCATCGAATCCGAGCTGTTCGGTCACGAGAAGGGGGCTTTCACCGGCGCCAACAACATCCGCCACGGCCGCTTCGAGCAGGCCGACGGCGGCACCCTGTTTCTCGACGAGATCGGTGACATGCCGCTGGATGTGCAGACCCGGCTGCTGCGGGTCTTGGCCGACGGCCAGTTCTACCGGGTCGGTGGCCATCAGCCGGTGCAGGTGGATGTGCGGATCATCGCCGCCACCCACCAGAATCTGGAGAAGCGGGTCGCCGATGGCGAGTTTCGCGAGGATCTGTTCCACCGCCTCAACGTCATCCGCATCCACATCCCCGCCCTCAAGGAGCGCCGTGAGGATATCCCCCAGCTGGCCCGTCACTTCCTGCTGCGCGCCGCCAAAGAGCTGAACGTCGAGGCCAAGAGCCTGCACCCCGATACCCAGGCCTATATCAGCCGCCTGCCATGGCCGGGCAACGTGCGCCAGCTGGAGAACGTCTGCCGCTGGCTTACCGTGATGGCCTCGGGGCAAGAAGTGCTGGTCGGCGACCTGCCTGCCGAGCTGCTCACCCCCATCACCCACAACGCCGAACCCGGCCAACCGGCGATGCCAGGTTGCTGGCAGCAGCAGTTGCAGGAGTGGGTGGCCAGCAAGTTGGCGCTGGGAGAAACCGACATCCTGGCAGATGCCATGCCCCAGTTCGAACGGATCATGCTGGAGACGGCGCTGGAACACACCCACGGCCACAAGCAGGAGGCGGCACGCCTGCTCGGTTGGGGCCGCAACACCCTGACCCGCAAGCTGAAGGAACTCGATCTCTCCTGAGTCCCCGGGAAAAACGATTCCCATCACGCCCTGACAAATCACCACCCGCCAGAACCCCGTTTAACCGTAAACGGGGTATCTTTTTTGAAAGCCCCGCCTAGAATGGCAGGCTTTCAAACCTGACTCGACGAGGGCGCCCCCATGATTGACAGATCTCTCCCCCTGACCGACCTGCACCGCCATCTGGACGGCAACATCCGCCCGCAAACCATCCTCGAGCTGGGTCGCCAACACAATATCCCGCTGCCCGCCTTCGAGCTGGAAGCACTGCGCCCCCACGTACAGATCGTCGAAAACGAGCCGAGTCTGGTCGCCTTCCTGAAGAAACTGGACTGGGGTGTGGCCGTGCTGGCCGACTATGACGCCTGCCGCCGGGTCGCCTACGAGAACGTGGAAGATCTGCTGCGCGCAGGTATCGACTATGCCGAACTGCGCTTCAGCCCGGCCTATATGGCGATGGCCCACAAGCTGCACCCGCAGGGCGTGGTGGAAGCCATCATCGACGGCGTGGCCGCGGGCAGCCGTGACTTCGGCATCAAGACCAACCTGATCGGCATCATGAGCCGCACCTTCGGCACCGAGCAGTGCAATCAGGAGCTGGCCGCCTGTCTGGCCCACCGCGACAAGCTGGGCGCCATCGATCTGGCCGGTGACGAGCTGGGCTTCCCGGGGGAACTCTTTGTCGACCACTTCCGCAAGGTGCGCGATGCAGGCATGCGCGTCACCGTACACGCCGGTGAAGCCGCTGGCCCCGAGAGCATGTGGCAGGCCATTCGCGAGCTGGGCGCCGAGCGTATCGGCCACGGCGTCAAAGCGATTCAGGATCCGGCCCTGATGGCCTATCTGGCCGAGCACCGCATCGGCATCGAATCCTGCCTCACCTCCAACATCCAGACCACTACGGTAGCGAGCCTGACCGAGCACCCGATCCGCCAGTTCCTGGCCGCCGGCGTGCTGGCCTGCCTCAACACCGATGACCCGGCGGTGGAAGGGATCGACCTGCCGCACGAATATGAGGTGGCAGCTCCGGCCGCCGGCATGACGGCAAGCGAAATCCGCACTGCCCAGCAGAACGGGCTGACCCTGGCCTTCCTGAGCGATAGCGAGAAGGCCGAACTGAGCGCCCGCGCCGCCAGCCGCTGATCCACGCCGGCAGTACAAATAAAAACGGCCCACTTCGGTGGGCCGTTTGCTTTGCGGATTTCTGATGATGGGTAAGCATTCGGCCAGCTGGCAGATAGCAAAAGGCCCAAACCGGGTTTGGGCCTTTTGCTGATGTCGGTGCAGGGGAAAACTACTCCTGCTCCTTGTCGCGTTCCAGCGCGCGCTCAACTAGCGGCTCGGGTAGGCTCTTTGTTACCTCCACCCCCAGCTCACGGAAACGCTCGACCTGCGCAATCAGGTTGCCACGGCCGTTGACCAGCCGCCCCATCGCCTTGTCGTAGCTCTCCTGCGCCTTGTGCAGGCTGCCGCCCATCTGCTGCATCTCCTCGACAAACAGCCGCAGCTTTTCGTAGAGACGACCGGCCCGCTCGGCGATCTGGCGGGCATTCTGGTTCTGCCGCTCATAGCGCCACAGATTCTCGATGGTGCGCAGCGCCACCATCAGGTTGGTGGGGCTCACCAGCAGGATGTTGTTGTCGAGGCCGTAACGCACCAGCGAGGGATCGGCTTCCATCGCGGTGAGGAAGGCGGGCTCCACCGCCACGAACATCAGCACATAGTCGAGGGTGCGCACCCCGGGCAACTGCTGGTAATCCTTGCGGCCCAGCTCGCGGATGTGGTTGCGCACCGAGGCGACGTGCTCCTTGAGCGCCACCGCCTTCTCCAGCTCGTCATCGGCGTTGTACCAGCGTTCGTAGGCGGTCAGCGACACCTTGGCGTCGATGATGATGTCTTTCTCTTGTGGCAGGTGGACAATCACGTCGGGCTGGTAGCGCTTGCCCTTCTCCACTTCGATATTGACCTGGGTGTGGTACTCGTGGCCCTCGCGCAGACCGCATTCGCTGAGGATCCGCGCCAGCACCACTTCACCCCAGTTGCCCTGCTGCTTGCTGTCGCCCTTGAGGGCGCGGGTCAGGGCGGCCGCCTCTTCGGTCATGCGGGCATTGAGCTCGGCGAGGCGCTCCAGCTCGAACTTGAGGCTGTGGCGCTGAGCCGTCTCCTGGGCGTGAGTCTCCCCCACCTGACGGCGAAAGCCCTCGAGCTGTTCCTTGAGTGGCGTGAGCAGCAGATCGAGACTGTTCTGATTCAATTCGCGGAAGTTGCCAGAGTTTTTCTCGAAGATCCGGTTGGCGAGATTCTCGAACTGCTGGCTGAGGCGCTGCTCCGCCTCCTGTTGCAGTTGCAGCTTCTCGACGGCGGCCAACCGTTCGCTGCGCAGGGTCGCTTCCGCATCCTTGAGGCGGGCGGTGAGCTTGATGAGCAGGGTCTGCTGCTGATCCAGCTTCTGCTGGCCCTGCATCCGCTCATCCTGCAGTTCGTCAAAACGCTCCTGCAGCGCCTGATAACGCTCCTGTGCCAGCAGCAGCTCCTGAGTCTGCGCCGTGCTGCTGCGCCGGCCAATCAGCCAGCCTGTTCCGAGTGCCAGCAGGGCGGCTGGCAGCAGGATGACCCAGAGCCCGGGCTCGATCATTTACGGCTCCGCTGGCGCAGGAAGAGTTCGAGATAGCGGTTAACCAGGATCCAGATCACCACGTAGATGAGGTAGGCGGCCAGCACCACCCACTTGTGGGTGTTGACGCCGGTATCGAGCTCGGCGAACTCGATGCCCTTGATGCGGCAGTAGGCCCACATCAGCAGGGGAAAGACATAGAGCAGGGACGCACGCCAGAGAAATAGCCACATATGTTTTCATTCAACCACGTAAAAAGACCCGCCTAGCTTACACAAGGGCAACTGCGCTTGCGATCCTGACGGCCGCTATTCTCTGGCCTGCTTCCCGAAACTTCGATAAAATTAACCCCTAATAGGTATCAGGGGCGAGCATGACTCACTATTTCCTCCGTTGGCTGACACAAGGTTGGCAAGCTTCGCGCAAGCCCGCCGTGGTTTGCCATGAAGCGCGCCCGCCGTGGGCCATCGAGGAGTCCCAGTACCTCTCCCTCTGCACCCGCTGTGGCGAGTGTTTCAAGGCCTGCCCGCGCGGTCTGCTCAAACCGGCCACCCAAGAGGAGTACGAAGGAAGCCCCATCGCTGGCACTCCGGTGCTAGATCTCGCCTGCGGCCAGTGCAGCTACTGCGGCAGCTGCGCCAGAGCCTGTCCCACCGGCGCCCTCGACCTTCAACTGGGCCGTCAGGTGCAGACCCGGGTGCAGATTGAAGAGAGCTGTCAGGCACGGCAGGGCTTCTACTGCCTGCTCTGTGAAGATGCCTGCCCGCAACAGGCGATCAAGGCCACAGCCGACGGCATCAACGTCAATATGGATGCCTGCAATGGCTGCGGTGCCTGTGGCCTCGCCTGCCTGCACGGCGCCATCACCCTGATCCGCCAGCCAGGCAGTCGCTAAAAACCACCTGCGTACAAAAGCAAAAGGGGCCATCAGGCCCCTTTCACATCTTGTTCGATATCCGCGCCCTGTCAGGCCATGGTCACAATAGTCTCTTGCTCGATACCCAGCAGGTGGCAGAGACGGTTGGGATCGCGCACCGCATCAGCCAGGGTGTACTCACCCAGCACTTCGAGGAAAGCGTTCATGGCGCGGCGCAGAATGCCCTGAATGCGGCAACCACCGGAGAGACGGCAGTTCTCGCGCTTGCAATCGACCGGACAGAGCACATGCTCCATGTCCATCACCACATCCCGCAAATTGATGGAGACTGCAGAGCGACCGAGGCGGATGCCACCGTGCTTGCCGCGTACCGTCTCGATGTACCCCTTGATGCCAAGCTGGTGCACAATTTTGACCACGTGGTTGCGAGAGATGCCGAAGGTATCGGCCACTTCGGTAATGGTCGACAGACGATCCCCCGGCTGAACCGCCAGGAAGGTCAGGGTACGCAGGGCGTAGTCGGTAAATCGTGTCAGTTGCATGGTCGCACTTGCCTCTTACTACAAGCCAGGAATCAGGACGACAACATTGAGCTAAGAGGCAGGAGACAACCGGTTCGCCTCTGTTTGCCCATTGGCTCGCCAGAGTGGGGCCTGTCTCTTAATCTGAGTTGCGGAGTGACAGGTTAAGAGCAGCACAACCGGGTGTCGATGAAGATGCACATAAATCGACACTTTCTTTGATTGATCGCAAACTTGCCGGGTTAGCCCGGCGTTTACCCGATTTATGGCGGGTAAATCTCCCGAACCATCCCCCTCACCAAGCCCCTTCGACCAGCAGCCAGATGGCCTGCGAACCGCCCCTCAATCGACAGTCAAGGAGGTGGTTCAGTGGGGTTGTTTCAGCCAGTTTTTCAGCGCGATCGAGGGGATGGAACTCTCGGAGGCGACGGCAAACGCCCCCCAGTCCACCGCGCACTGTAGCGAATCCTTGATCGCCATACCCCGCGCCAGACCATGGATCAATCCGCCAGCGAAGGCATCCCCTGCCCCCGTGGTATCGACCACAGATACTGGCCGGGCGGCGACCCGGATCTGCTCGTCGCCATGGATGGCCACCGCGCCCTCCTTTCCTTCGGTCAGCACCAGCCATTCGAGCTGCTCCCCCGCCAGCTGGCGGGCATGTTGCCAGGGGTCGCTCACCTCGCCGAGATCGGAGCGGGAGGCCACCAGCACATGACAGGGGCGGCGCGCTTGGCCGCCCTTGGGATACTGGGCCACCACGAAGCTCTTGCCGAGCATCTGGCGCATGTAGCTGATGATAGCGGTGCCGGGATAGTTCACATAGAGGCAGTCGATCCCCTCCAGTGGCAGATCGCCGGGCAGGTCGGGACGCCGCGGGCGGCGCAGTATGGTGCGTTCACCGGTGGAGTCCACCAGGATCAGCAGCTCGCCGGTCTCACCGCCAAAGCGCTCCACATGGCTGCAATCCAGCCCGTAACCGGCCGCCTGCTCCAGCAGCCAGTCGCCGGTCTCGTCCAGCCCGATACGGGAGGCGATGGTCACCTCGTGACCCGCCCATACCAGCCCTATGCCGGTATTGGCGGCGCCACCGCCGAGCCTGCGCCCCTGATCCACATATTGCAGCCGGGCCCCCGCCACCAGCGGTTCGGAGAGGGAGAGCACATGATCACAGTTGAGATTGGCAAGCAGCAGAATGCGGGACATAGAGACCTCGGACGATGGAGATAGCCCAAAAGAGACAGGCTGAACCCCGAGTAGAGCCCAGCCTGACAGAAGAGACAACCGGCAGCGATCGGGAATCCGATCGGGATCAATAGATGGGCAGCTCCACCCCGGCCAGCAGCTCGTCGATGCGCGCCTGACTCGGCTGCTGCATCACACTCTGGATCACCTCCTTAGTGAGGTGGGGCGAGAAGGAGCTGATGAAGTCATACATGTAGTTCTGCAGCAGGATGCTCTTGCTGAAACAGATCTGCGCCGGGCAGGGCTTGAACAGGTGCTCCAGATTGATGGAGACCAGCCCGGGGCTGTCGGTGTCGTTGGCTACCAGCGAGGAGATGATGCCGATGCCAAAGCCCAGCTCCACGTAGCGCTTGATCACCCCGGCATCCATCACCGTCATGTAGTAGCTCGGGGTGAGACCGGCGGCATGGAATACCTCGTCCTGCACCTGTCGGCCAGTGGCACCACTCTCGTAGCTGAGGATCGGGTAGTGGCAGAGCTGCTCCAGGGTCGGCTTCTTCACCTTGGCCAGCGGATGATCCTGCGGCACCACCAGCGAGAGGGTCCAGAGGTAGGCGGGCAGCGCGATCAGCTCCTTGTCGAAGCCAATTTCGTGGGCAACGATAGAAAAATCGGAGTAACCCTTGCTGATCTGCTCCTTGCTCGCCGACATCACCGGATGAAGGTGAAACGAGATCTTGGGGTACTTCTTGGTGAAGTAGGTGACCGACTTGGGCAGCAGGTAGCGGGCGATGGTGTGGGTGGTGTGAATATTGAGGGTGCCCACGGTCGGATCCAGATACTCGCGGGAGATCGCCTTGATCTTGCTCTCTATGTTGAGCATCGCCTCGGCACACTTGATGATCTCCTCACCCACCGGGGTGATGCGGTGCAGGTGTTTGCCACGACGCTCGAAGATCCGCACCCCCAGCTCGCTCTCCAGCAGGCCAATCTGCTTGCTGACCCCCGGCTGACTGGTGAAGAGCGCATCGGAAGCCACGGACACATTGAGGTTGTGGTCCCGGATCGCGATCAAATACTTCAATTGCTGTAGTTTCAAGGCGTCACACTCTCACACTGGTTTGGCTCAGACAGGTTTGGCTCAGGCCGGGACGGCAATCAAGCCAGACAAACAGGCCGCCACATGGGCGGCCAGTGTACCATCCGCTCCCGACATCTCAGCGCTTGATCCTTCATTTTGCTACAAAATCTAGCATCCGAAGGGGTGGCTGACAAACCTGGCTCAGGCCGCACCAGCCCGCAGCGGCAGGATCCCCAGAAACTGCAGCAGCCACTGCATCATGGTCGCCGAATCCACCTCCCCCTCCAACGAGGAGAGGCTGCTCTGGTAGCGCTCGTCGGGCAACAGGTCGCGGCGCCGCTCGATCAGCGCCCGGTTGTACTCCACCGAGAACTCCGGATGCCCCTGAATGGCGACGATGTGATCACCCTGCAAAAACATGAAGTTGGGACAAAAATCGTTGCCCGCCAGTCGGGTCGCCCCCGGCGGCAGCAGGGCCACCTGATCTTGATGGCTGGCCAGAATGCGGATCTGATCCCGCGCTGGCGCCATCCAGGGCTCATCTGCCAGCATGGGATGCACCGACACTCCCAGCCCCCATCCCTTGGTGGACTTCACCACCTCTCCGCCCAGCGCCTGGGCGATCACCTGATGACCGAAGCAGACACCGGCCAGCTTGACGTCGGCATCGTGCGCCTGACGGATCCACGCCCGCAGAGCCTGAATCCAGGGGATATCGCTGTAAGCATCGTGGCGCGAACCTGTGATAAGCCAGGCATCGCACTCGTGCAGATCCTCCGGCAGCTCCCCATCGAGAGCCGACCAAACCCGAAATTCCAGTTCGGGGGCCAGGGCCGCAAAGCCCCTGATAAACATCTCGGAGTAAACGGGGCCAAAACGATCCGCCAGATCGGGATCGAGCCGGTCACAATCGAGAATTCCCAATCGCATCTGTTGTTCCTTTACAGAGTTCGCCCCCGCCAATCAACGACCGGCGGGGGCAAGAGGTTAGGCCATGAGCACGCGCCAGCGCGTCACTTCATGGTCGGCATGGAGAACTCGGCACCACTGCGCAGGCTCTGGGGCCAGCGCGCCGTCACCGTCTTCATCCGGGTATAAAAGCGAACCCCGTCCGGCCCGTGCATGTTGAGCGGCCCGAAGATGGAGCGCTTCCAGCCGCCAAAGCTGTGAAACGCCATCGGCACCGGAATGGGAACGTTCACCCCTACCATACCGACCTGCACCCGCGCCGTGAAGTCCTGTGCGGTGTCGCCGTCGCAGGTAAAGATGGCGGTGCCGTTGCCGTACTCGTGCTCGTTGATGAGCCGCAGCGCCGTCTCGTAGTCCGGCACCCGTACGATGGAGAGCACAGGGCCGAAGATCTCCTCGCGGTAGATACGCATCTCTGGCGTCACCTCGTCAAACAGGCAGCCGCCGATAAAGTAACCCTCGTCGTGGCTCAGCGTACGGCCATCGACCCGCAGCGCGGCCCCTTCGGCCACCCCCTGATCAACGTAGCCGCGCACCTTGGCCAGATGTTCTTTGCTGATGAGCGGCCCCATCTCGTTTTCCGGGCTCTGGCCCAACCCCGGGCCCACCCGCAGTTTTTCCACAAGCGGCGTCAGCTTGGCTACCAGCGCATCGGCGGTCTCATCTCCCACCACCACAGCCACCGAGATGGCCATGCAGCGCTCGCCAGCGGCGCCGTAAGCAGCCCCCATCAGGGCGGAGACCGCCTGATCGAGGTCCGCATCCGGCATCACCACCATGTGGTTCTTGGCGCCGCCCAACGCCTGCACCCGTTTGCCATGGGCCGAGGCGGTGGCATAGATGTACTGGGCGATGGGGGTGGAGCCGACAAACGACACGGCACCGACCCGCGGATCAGTCAGCAGCACATCCACCACCTCCTTGTCACCGTTCACCACGTTGAGCACGCCATCCGGCAGACCGGCCTCCTTGAGCAGCTCGGCCATCCGCAACGAGAGGGAGGGATCCTTCTCGGAGGGCTTGAGAATGAAGGTGTTGCCGCAGGCGATAGCGACCGGGAACATCCAGAGCGGCACCATGGCCGGGAAGTTGAACGGGGTGATACCGGCGCAGACTCCTACCGGCTGCATCATGGAGTAGCTGTCTACCCCGCGACCGACGTTGAGGGAGTGCTCCCCCTTGAGCAGATGGGGAATGCCGCAGGCAAACTCCACCACTTCCAGCCCGCGGGTCAGCTCACCCTGCGCATCGGAGAAGACCTTGCCGTGTTCGCGACTGATGAGCTGGGCGAGCTCGTCCCTGTGCTGCTCCATCAACTCCTTGAAGCGGAAAAAGACCCGGGCCCGCACCAGCGGCGGGGTTTGCGACCAGTCGGCAAAGGCGCGCTCGGCGATGGCGATCGCCTCCTGACACTCGGCGGCGCTGGAAAGCCCCACGCTCCCCTGTTGCTTGCCACAGGCGGGATTGAAGATGGCCCCTTGCCGCTCGCTGCGACTCTCCTGCGGTTGGCCGTTGATGAAGTTGCTGACCCTGTATGTCATGTATCCTCCGTGATGAATATCGTGGTAGCACAGCGCTCGTCAAAACGAGGCTACGCAAGGCCCCGCCAGAGCGGGGCCACCAAATGGGTTAGGGTTGAGCCTGCAGGGCATCCTGCAGCAGGGTGAAGAGATCGTCGATCTGGCTGCGCTCGATGATGAGGGGTGGCGACAGGGCGATGATGTCGCCGGTCACCCGGATCAGCGCCCCCTTCTCGAAGCAGCGGACAAACACCTCATAGGCGCGTTTGCCCGGCGCATCCGGCACGGATTCCAGCTCGATGCCCGCCACCAGTCCATAATTGCGCACATCCTTCACATGCTTGCAGCCCTTCAGCGAATGGGCCGCCTCCTCCCAGTAGCCAGCCAGATCGGCGGCGCGGCTGAGCAGGTTCTCGTTGCGATAGATCTCGAGGGTCGCGAGCCCGGCGGCAGCAGCCACCGGATGGCCGGAGTAGGTATAGCCGTGGAACAGCTCGATGGCCCCCTTGCCTGCCGCCATCATGTCGTCATAAATGTGCTTCTGCACCAGCACAGCCCCCATGGGGATGGCGCCGTTGGTGAGCCCCTTGGCGCAGGTGATCATGTCAGGGATGACATCGAACTCCTGTGCGGCGAAGGGGGAGCCAAGGCGACCGAAACCGGTGATCACCTCGTCAAAAATCAGCAAGATGCCGTGCTTGGTACAGATCTCACGCAGCCGCTTGAGGTAGCCTTTGGGGGGCATCAGCACGCCGGTACTGCCGGCGATGGGCTCGACGATCACCGCCGCAATATTGCTGGCATCGTGCAGGAAGACGATCTTCTCCAGCTCGTCGGCCAGCGCCACATCCTCCTCGGGCAGCCCTTTGGTGAAGGCGTTCTTGGCGATATTGAGGGTATGGGGCAGATGATCCACCCCGGTCAGCAGGGAGCCGAACCACTTGCGGTTACCGGGAATGCCCCCCACCGAGATGCCGCCAAAGCCGACCCCGTGATAGCCACGCTCGCGGCCAATCAGCCGGGTGCGGGTGCCCTGACCGCGAGTCCGCTGCCAGGCCAGCGCGATTTTGAGCGCGGTATCGACCGACTCGGAACCGGAGTTGGTGTAGAAAACGTGGCCAAACCCCTTGGGAGCGATCTCCACCAGCTTGTTGGCCAGCTCGAACGGCAGGGGGTGGCCCATCTGGAATGTGGGGGCGAAATCGAGGTGGGAAATCTGCTGGGAGACCGCCTCGGCAATCTCGCGCCGACCATGGCCCGCGTTGCAACACCAGAGTCCGGCTGTGCCATCCAGTATCTTGCGGCCATCCTCTGAGTGATAATACATCCCCTCTGCCGACTTCAGGATACGCGGCGCCGCCTTGAACTGCTGGTTGGCGGTGAACGGCATCCAGAAGGCGGACATGTCGGAGGGCGTATTGATGTCGCTGATCGGTTTCATGGTCACCTCATCCTTAAGGTGTTTAGCAACTGTCGGCCAATGCCTATTAAATTAAACACCTGAATCCATAAAAAAGGGCCCGTTATCGCCCTGTCTGGTGCCACCCCTAGCTAGACGCATCAGCAGGGTGGTATAAGATATTTAACACAATTTTAATAATAGTAAACAGTCAAGGAGTGTCTATAGATGGATATCGGTCACCGCCTCAAGGCGGTTCGCACCAAGGCAGCCCTCTCCCAGCGCGAGCTGGCCAAGCGCTCCGGTGTGACCAACGGATTTATCTCCCAGATCGAGAAAAATCAGGTGAGCCCCTCTGTCGCCTCCCTGCGCAAGGTGCTGGAAGGGATCCCCATGTCGCTGGCCAGCTTCTTCACCGAAGAGACCGAAATGGGCACCGAAGTGATCTTCCGCGCCGCCGATATGCCGGATCTCGGCACCCATCCCATCAGCTACCGGCTGGTCGGGCACAGCCGCGCCAACCGCGCCATCGGCATGTTGCAGGAGGTGCTGCCACCTGGCGCCGACACCGGCGACGACATGCTGAGCCACGAGGGTGAAGAGTGCGGCATCGTCATCAAGGGCGAGGTTGAAGTGACCGTGGGCGAGCAGATCTACCTGCTGGGCGCCGGGGATGGCTACTACTTCGACAGCCGCACCCCCCACCGTTTTCGCAATAGTGGCGAACAGGAGTGCGTGCTGATCTCGGCCAACACCCCCGCCAGTTTCTGACATTCAGACGCGCATCGGCAGGGGAGCAATGTTTAATGAATTGTTACAAGGTGGATTTACAAGCGGCAGGATGTTTAGCATATTGATACGCGGAAACTGACTTTTGCCGGTTCAAGGAGTGAACATGAGTGACCTGACCCTGGCCCAGTGGCAACACAAGGCCGCCCATCTGACCCTGCCCTCGCAAGCCTTTATCAACGGCAGCTATCGGGATGCCGTCAATGGCGCCACCTTCGATTGCATCAACCCGGCCAACGGCAAGCTGCTGACCAAGGTGGCTGCCTGCGATGCCGCCGATGCCGAACTGGCGGTGCAGGCCGCCCGTGCCGCTTTCGAGGACAAACGCTGGTGCGGCCTGCCGCCGAAACAGCGCAAGCAGATCATGCAGCGCTTCGCCGAGCTGATGCGCCTCAACAAGGTGGAGCTGGCGCTGCTGGAGTCGCTGGATATGGGCAAACCCATCGGCGATGCCATGGGCTATGACGCTCCCGCCGCCGCCAACTGCATCGCCTGGAACGCCGAAGCGATCGACAAGATCTACGACCAGGTCGCCCCGGTCGAGGAGTCAGCACTGGCGCTGGTGACCCGCGAAGCGCTCGGGGTGGTTGCCGCCATAGTACCGTGGAACTTCCCGCTGGTGATGGCCTGCTGGAAGCTGGGCCCGGCGCTCGCTACCGGCAACTCGGTCATTCTCAAGCCTTCCGAGAAATCCCCCCTGACCGCCCTGCGTATCGCAGGTTTGGCCAAGGAGGCGGGTATTCCGGACGGCGTGTTCAACGTGCTGCCGGGCTTTGGCCACACCGTGGGCGAGGCGCTGGCCATGCATATGGACGTGGACTGCATCACCTTCACCGGCTCCACCAAAATCGGTAAACATCTGGTGGAGTGCTCCGGCAAGTCCAACCTCAAGCGCGCCTTTATGGAGTGCGGCGGCAAGAGCCCCAACATCATACTGGCCGACGCACCGGATCTGGACGCAGCGGCCAAGAGCGCCGCTGGCGCCATCTTCTACAACCAGGGCGAGGTGTGCACCGCCGCCTCTCGCCTACTGGTGCAAAACAGCATCAAACCGCAATTTATGGAGCGACTGCTGGCCCATGCCCGCGAGTGGATCTCGAGCAACCCGCTCGACCCTGCGACCCGTATCGGCGCCATGGTGGATCACATCCAGATGGAGCTGGTGCTGCGCTATATCGAAATTGGCAAGCAGGAGGGGGCCAAACTGCTGCTGGGCGGCAACCGCACCAACATGGAGAGTGGCGGCTTCTATATCGAACCCACCATCTTCGACGATGTGACCCCGCAGATGCGTATCTTCCGCGAGGAGATCTTCGGCCCGGTGCTGGCGGTGACCGGCTTCGATACCCTGGAAGAGGCCATTGCGCTGGGCAATGACACCGACTACGGCCTGGCCGCGGCGATCTGGACGGCGGATCTCAACAAGGCGGTGAAGGGCTCCCGCGCCCTGCGCGCAGGCACCGTGTTCGTCAACAACTGGGACGGTGGTGACATGACCATGCCATTTGGCGGCTTCAAACAGTCCGGTAACGGTCGCGACAAGTCACTTCATGCGCTGGAGAAGTACACCGAGCTGAAAAGCACCTGGATTCAGCTGGAATAACACGACAAAGCAGCAGTATCGGATCAAAAAGGGGGAGAAATCCCCCTTTTGCATTTTTGGCCTTCCATCACCGGGCTCAATCCTTATAATGATAAAAAAGCCAACATGTTAAATATAAAGACAAAAATGCTATTTTTTCTGGGAAGCGTACTTTTTCTGGTGATCGGTTTGCCCCTGCTGTTCTTCGTGCTGGGGCACGGCGAGGCCTACGTGACCTGGGGCCCCTGGATCTCCGCCATCGCCCTGATGTTGTGGCTGTTGATGGACGTCGACAAGATCCGCCGCGGTAAAGGCTGACCGGCCAGTCCCCCTCCCCCTTTCCCTCAAACTTCGTTTATTCGCTTCTTTCCCCGCAAAAGGATCGCTACACTGATTTTTTGCGATGTTTTCCCGCATCCAAAGCTTCAGTAAAGGTCATTCGCATGCCGCAACAGATCCAGCGTCAGGGCGTCATCTACGCCCTGTGCGCCTATACCCTTTGGGGCATAGCCCCCATCTATTTCAAGACCATCTCTGCCGTTCCGGCCGCCGAGATCCTGACCCACCGGATGATCTGGTCCTGCGTGCTGCTGATGGTACTCACCCTGGCAGGCCGTCAGTGGCACAAAGTGCAGGCGGTGCTGCGCCAGCCAAAAGTGTTGCTCACCCTGGCGTTTACCTCGGTCACCGTTGGCGGCAACTGGCTGCTGTTTATCTGGGCCATCAACAACGGCCATATGCTGGATGCCAGCCTCGGCTACTACATCAACCCGCTGTTCAACGTACTGTTGGGAATGGTGTTTCTGAGCGAGAAACTGCGCCGCCTGCAGTGGTGGGCGGTGGCGCTGGCCTTTGCCGGCGTAGCCATCCAGCTTATCGCCTTTGGCTCCTTGCCCTGGATTGCGCTGGTGCTGGCGTCGAGCTTTGCCATCTATGGGCTGGTGCGCAAAAAACTGGCCCTCGATGCCCTCACCGGTCTGCTGATCGAAACCATGATCATGCTGCCGCCAGCAGCCATCTATCTGTGGGGCTTTGCCGATAGTCCCACCAGCCATCTCACCCAGAACGACTGGCACCTCAACCTGCTGCTGATCGCCGCAGGCGCCGTCACCACGGCCCCCCTGCTCTGCTTCACCGCCGCCGCGACCAGGCTCAAGCTCTCCACCCTGGGCTTCTTCCAGTACATAGGCCCCAGCCTGATGTTCATCCTCGCGGTCACCCTCTATGGGGAAGCGCTGGCGATGGACAAACTGCTCACCTTTGCCTGCATCTGGAGTGCGCTGGTGCTGTTCAGTCTGGATGGGCTGCGCAGCGGCAAAGCCGCGCCAAGCCGAACCTGACACCGACTCACCACCATCGACCCCGGCTCATCAGCCGGGGTTCTTTTTCGTGCCACCAGTGACCTTCAGACTGCGACTTCCCCTTCTCCAGAGCCGACTCGCCATCAACAGACCACATCCGAGTCTCACTATCCCGCCAGAGAGCTATGCTATCCATGAACGGAGCCGAATGGAGGCAACATGCTCAAGCACATTCACGACAGATCCCTGCTTTTTGGTCAGATTCTGGGGATCATGGTCATTATCACGCTGATCTCCATCAGCTTTTTCGGGCTTTATTCGGTCCGGAGCGCAGCCGATCAGATGGGACAGGGGAAGGATGTGGTAGCCGATATTCTGCCGCCGCCCCTCTACCTCATCGAATCCCAGTTGCAGGTCTACACCCTGCTCCATGCCAAACCGGAGGAGCGGGAGCCCCTGCTGCAAACCCTCGCCCGACTGCAGCAAGAGTTCGAGAGCCGTAACCGTTTCTGGCAAGAGAGCAGCCTGAACGAGCCCCTCAGGGTGCTGCTGCTGGGGGAGCAAAAAGTGCAGGGGGAACTGTTCTGGCAGTTGCTCAACGACAAGTTTGTCCCCGCCATCAAGGCGGGGGATCTGGCGCAGGCGGGCGCGATTGCGGCACGCCTGCACACCCTCTATAACGCCCACCGGCTAGGGGTGGCCACCACCGTCATCCGCGGCAACCAGTATGCCGCCGAGCAGATGGCCCATCTCGCCAACACCACCCGACTCTGTTACGCCCTGCTGTTGTGCGCTGCGCTGCTGGGGGCAGGGCTCATCTTCTGGCTGGGACGCCCCACCCAACAGCGACTGCTGGCCGCTGGCAAGGCCACCGCCGCCATCGCCGAAGGGGAGTTGAACCGCCCCATGCCGGAGCCGGGGCTTGATGCCATCGGCGAGCTGATCCGCCAGATCGGGGCCATGCGTGACCAGCTGGCAACCCTGGTGGAGTCCCTGCAGCGCAGCGCCAGTACGCTGGATGATCGCGCCACCAGCCTGACCGCCATGGCACAACGGCACACCGATGACAGTCAGGCTCAGGTCGGGGCGGCCCACCATATCGAACAGGCCATCGAACAGCTCACCCACTCCATTGAACAGGCGGGTAGCCAGCTGCATCAGGTGGGGGAGCAAACCCTGCAGTCAGCAGAGCGGGCACAAGAGGCGACACTCGCCATCCACACAGTGGAACAGGTGATCGGGGAACAAGTCACGGGCGTGAAGCAGGTCTCCCATACCATTTCGGATCTGGCTGGCCTCTCGCAGCAGATTGCCGGGCTGGCGGGCGCCATTCACGATATTGCGGATCAGACCAATCTGCTGGCGCTGAACGCCGCCATTGAAGCGGCGCGGGCAGGTGAACAGGGACGCGGTTTTGCCGTGGTAGCTGATGAAGTACGCTCGCTGGCGACCCGCACCGGCAGCGCCACCACCGAGATCAACACCATCATCGGCAAGATCCAGGATGTCAGCCTGCGCGCCGCCAGCGAGATGGATACCGAGCTGGCCCGGGTCGAACAGGCGGTCACTCACACGATGACAGCGCGCCAGAGCGTCGCCCGGATCGCGCAGAGCTGCGAGGAGATCAATCAGCGCATCGCTCAGGTCGATCAGTTGATGAGCGATGAGACCCGGCTGGTGCAAGGGATCCACCATCAGGTCGGGGAGATGTCGCGGTTGGCGGCCGAGGCCAACCAGAGCGCCAGTCAGGCCGCCGAAGAGGCGACCATGGTCGCCCAGCACGCCCGCATCCTGAGCAGACAGACTCACCACTTCCATCTCGACACCACCCGCCATTGATCCCCAGCGCTGACGGGAGTCAGCGCTCCCCTTTTTCTCTGCACTGGTTAAATGGGTAGCATTAGACTCCATGAGGGAATAGGATCCGCCCCTCTAAAAACCAACTGCAAGGATCAACTGACATGACTCGAAAATGGTCGCTCCCCATCGTGGCAATCGCGGGGGGAGCGTTAATCTGGCTTGGCAACACCTTTGGTATGAAATGGGCTCTGATGGCCCTGATCGGATTCGGCTTCGGCTTCACCCTCTCCTTCAGTCGCTTCGGCATCGTATTCGGTTGGCGCGAAATGCTGACCAAGCGCAACAGCTACTACGTGCGGGTTCACCTGCTCACCATCGCCATCGAAATTCTGCTGTTCACCACCTTCCTCTCCTTTAGCCACGCCCTGTTTGGCGATGCCATGGTGGGTAACGTGATGGCTATCGGCATTCCTTTCATCGTCGGAGCCTTCCTGTTCGGCATCGGCATGCAGCTGGCAGGCGTCTGCGCCACCGGCACTCTTTACTGCTGCGGCGAGGGACAACCCCGCTTCTGGCTGGTGCTGATCTGCTACGGCATCGGCACCCTCATCAGCAACCAGTTCCGCCCCGAACTGGAGGCCACCTTCTCCAGCCATGTGGTATTGGCCCGGGATCTGACCGGCAATATCTGGAGCGGCATGCTGCTCAATCTGGCGCTGGTCGCCGCACTGTTCCTGCTGTTTCGCAACAGCGAACTCAAGCGCACCGGCGAACTCAAGCCCCTCTTCAGCGGCGGCAACCTGTTCTGGCGCGATGGCCGCTTCACCGTGCTGACCGGCGGCATCATCATCGCCCTGCTCAACTCGTCCGTGGTCGCTCTGCACGGCTCGGCCTGGACCATCACCGGCGCCGTCTATGACATGGCGCTGCGTGGAGCCTCCCTGTTTGGCCTGTTCGAGGGGAACCCGAAACTGGCCCAGCCGCTCTTTATCAACCCCATGGTCGGCATGTTCTGGCTCGGCATTCTGGGGGCCATGCTGGCGCGCTGCCTGAGCGGTGGCGGTAACTTCGCCCCGATGCGGATCGGCAACAGTCTGGCATCCATCATTGGCGGCCTGCTGATGGGGATGGGGGCCATGTACGCCGCCTGCAACCTCGGCGGCTTCTTCGATGGCACGGCGTCCGGCAGCCTGCACGGCTGGGTCTGGATGCTGATGGCCCTCGCTGGCAGCCTGATCGGCATCCGCCTGCGCCCGCTGTTCGGGCTCTGAGGCACGACATCGTAAACACCCCATAAGAAACGGGAGGCCAAGCCTCCCGTTTTTACATTTATTGCTCCCGTTGCTCTGCTTATTGGACAGGCTGGGAGACCCCTTCCAGATGGATTTCTACCCGGCGATCCGGTGCCAGACAGGCGATCAGCTCCTGCTTGGATCGGCTGGCACAGCTGCTGCCAGTGACCGGATTGGCCTTGCCACGTCCCTCGACTCGTACCTTGTCGGCATACAAGCCTTTGGATACCAGATAGCTGGCCACGCTCTGGGCCCGCTTCTCGGAGAGGGCCAGGTTGTAATTGTCGGAACCAATGCGGTCGGTATAACCGATAACAGTTGCGACACCATCTTTCGGATTGGCCGCCACAATCTGGCTGAACAGGGCATCGAGCGCCTGATTGGCAGCCGGTTTCAGGGTCGCTTTGTTGAACTCGAACAGCACATCGGAACTCAGACTGAAGGTCTTGGGCTCAACCACGGCTACAGGTGCCGGTTCGGCGGCCGGAGCGGGCGCCGGTGCTACGACCTCGCCACCTTGCTGACCGAAGCGATAGAGCATCCCGAACGAGATCAGGCCGTTATCCATCTCGATGCCGGAGCGATCGAGAGAGGCATCTCCCAGCGGCGTGGTGTACTGGTACTCCAGACGGGCGGCCCAGTCACGATCGATGGCATATTCGGCACCCAGCGCACCAACGAAGGCGGCGCCATGCTTTTTACCGGTCTCGCTGGTATTGGCGAAGCTGATCTCGCTATCCGTCCAGGCATAGGCGCCGCCCAGTCGACCATAAAGATCGAGCACATTTGTTGCCGGGAAGCTGATCTTCATGGTGGCCTGAATCATCTGGCTCTTGGCTTCGGTATTGAGGGTATTGGCGCCAGTGCCCGAAGTGGTGTCGTATTTGCCAAGCCAGTCATAACCCAGCTCGAAACCCAGGTTGGGGTTGAGCTGGTAACCGGCGAACAGGCCCAGACCCAGATCATCCGTGTTCTCGCTGGTATTACCCAACGTCTGGGCAATCGACTCGGCATACTGGTTGTGGTCAACGCCATAGTAATTGGACCAACCGGCCTTGCCACCGACATACCAGGTATTGTCCTGAGCGGCGGCCTGCACGGCTCCGGCCGCCAGCAAACCACTGACCAATACGGCAAGCATGGATTTATTCATATTTTCGCCTCTGCAATAAGTCGTTATGGGCGCCTGAGTGCGCACTTTCCCTGTGTGAAGCCGTCAGGCGGCCTCTCCGCTATTCAGGGTATCCCATCCGAACGCAGCCTCAAATGACCAAGCCATCAGGAGTGTGAGCTTGCCAGCAATATCCGGCGTAAAAATCACCTGTGTACCTATTCACACTGTTTTGCCAGTTAAACCATGACGTTGCGTCGTACGGAGTGGACCTATCCACACGCAGCAATAGCAAAGGGAGGCATAACGCCTCCCTCCTGATGAGTTGTTGAAGCCCCCTTACTCAACTGGCCAGAAACAGCCGGTAGGCGGGGTCGTCGCTCACCTCTTTCCAGCCGTAGCCAATCTCGTGCAGGTAGTCGTGGAAGGCGGCCACGTCCTCGTCCGGCAGCTCGAACGCACAGAGCACCCGGCCGTAGTCGGCGCCGTGGTTGCGGTAGTGGAACAGGCTGATGTTCCAGCGACAGCCGAGGGTCTCGAGAAAGCGCATCAGGGCGCCAGGCTGCTCCGGAAACTTGAAGCTGTAGAGGCGTTCACCGAGGGGCCGAGCCGGGCGGCCGCCAATCATGTAACGTACGTGGTTCTTGGCCAGCTCGCTCTCGGTCATGTTGACCACCGGATAACCGTTGCCGCCGAGTTGATCGATGATCTGGCCCAGCTCCTCGTCACCGCCGGTGAGGCGCACCGAGACGAACAGCGACGCCTGCTCGGCATCGGCATAACGGTAGTTGAACTCGGTCACCATGCGGGGCCCAAGCTGACGACAGAAGTCGAGGAAGGCCCCCTTGCGCTCGGGGATGGTCACCGCCAGCATGCCCTCGCGCTTCTCGCCGATCTCGCAGCGCTCCGACACATAGCGCAGGCTGTGGAAGTTGACGTTGGCGCCGGACAAAATGGCCGCCATCCGGCCACCCTTGACCTGCTCCCGCTCGCTGTAGGCCTTCAGACCCGCCAGCGACAGGGCGCCCGACGGCTCGGCAATGGCGCGGCAGTCGTCGAAGATGTCTTTCAGCGCGGCGCAGATCTGGTCGTTGGAGACGGTCACCACTTCGTCCAGATACTGGTTGCACAGCCGGAAGGTCTCCTCGCCGATGCGCTTGACCGCCACCCCGTCCGCAAACAGCGAGACTCGCTCCAGATTAACCGGCTCGCCGGCCGCCAGCGCGGCCTTGAGGCAGGCGGAGCCCTCCGCCTCCACCCCGATCACCTTCACATCCGGCAGCAGCTGCTTGATGTAGACCGCCACCCCGGCGGCCAGTCCGCCGCCGCCCACCGGCACGAACACGTGGGTGAGATGGGTATCCTGCTCCAGCAGCTCCTTGCCGATGGTGCCCTGGCCGGCAATCACCTCGACGTCGTCAAACGGCGGGATCAGGGTGTAGCCCTCAAGCATGGCGAGGCGGCGGCTCTCGCCATAGGCCTCGTCGAAACTGTTGCCAAACAGCATGACGTTGCCGCCCTGCCGGCGCACCGCATCGATCTTGATGTCCGGCGTGGTCTTGGGCATCACGATGATCGCCTTGATGCCAAGCTTGGCGGCCGACAGGGCGACCCCCTGGGCGTGGTTGCCGGCGGAGGCGGCGATGACGCCGCGCGCCTTCTGCTCCTCGGTCAGAGTGGCGATCTTGTGGTAGGCGCCGCGCAGCTTGAAGGAGTGGACCGGTTGCAGGTCCTCCCGCTTCAGGCTGACGTGATTGCCGAGCCGCTCGGAGAGTTTCTTCAGGGTTTGCAGGGGGGTGACCCGCGCCGCCTCGTAGACGGGGGAGAGCAGCACCTTGCGTAGATAATCCGCTGCAGAGACCATGATTTATTCCCCCAGCATCGAACGATCGCGCACCGCACCTTTATCGGCGCTGGTGGCGAACATGGCGTAGGCGCGCAGGGCAAAGGAGACCTGACGCTGGCGATCGAGCGGCTTCCAGCCACGGGCTTCGACGGCGACGCGGCGGGCAGCCAGCACGCTGTCGGCCACCTCCAGCACCATGCTGCGAGCCGGGATGTCGATGTTGATGATGTCGCCATCCTCCACCAGACCGATAGTGCCGCCGGAGGCCGCCTCCGGCGAAACGTGGCCGATGGAGAGGCCCGAGGTGCCGCCGGAGAAGCGGCCATCGGTGATCAGGGCGCATGCCTTGCCGAGTCCCATGGATTTCAGATAGGTGGTGGGATAGAGCATCTCCTGCATGCCGGGGCCCCCTTTCGGGCCCTCGTAGCGGATCACCACCACTTCACCGGCCTTGACGGTGCCATCCAGAATGCCGGCGACCGCCGTGTCCTGGCTCTCGAATACCCGGGCCGGGCCGCGGAAGGTGAGGTTCTCCTCATCCACCCCGGCGGTCTTGACGATGGCACCGTTCAGCGCCAGGTTGCCGGCGAGCACGGCCAGGCCCCCTTCCAGGCTGTAGGCGTTGTCCAGCGAGCGGATGCAGCCTTCGGCTCTGTCCAGATCCAGCTCCGGCCAGCGGCAATCCTGGCTGAACGCCTTGGTGGTGCGGATCCCGGCTGGCCCGGCGCGATAGAAGTCCACCACCTCCTGACTGGGCTGGCGGCTGACGTCATATTCATCGAGCTGCTCGACGAGAGAGCAACCCAGCACGGTACGGGTATCCCCATGCACCAGACCCGCTTTTTCCAGCTGGCCCAGAATGGCGACCACGCCGCCGGCGCGGTGCACATCTTCCATATGGTATTTCTGGGTGGAGGGCGCCACCTTGCAGAGCTGCGGCACCTTGCGGGACATGCGGTCGATATCGGCCATGGTGAAGTCGACACCTGCCTCCTGCGCCGCCGCCAGCAGGTGCAGCACGGTATTGGTGGAGCCGCCCATGGCGATATCGAGCGCCATGGCGTTCTCAAATGCCGCCTTGGTGGCGATATTGCGCGGCAGTGCCGAGGCATCGTCCTGCTCATACCAGCGCTTGGCCAAAGTCACGATGCGCTGACCCGCCAGCTTGAACAGTTGCTCGCGGTCGCTGTGGGTTGCCAGCATTGAGCCGTTGCCCGGCTGGGAGAGGCCAAGCGCCTCTGTCAGGCAGTTCATGGAGTTGGCGGTAAACATGCCGGAGCAGGAGCCGCAGGTGGGGCAAGCACTGCGTTCCACCTGTTCGCTCTGGGCATCGGAGACCTTGGGGTCGGCGCCCTGGATCATGGCGTCTACCAGATCCAGCTTGATGATCTGGTCGGAGAGCTTGGTCTTGCCCGCTTCCATCGGGCCGCCGGAGACGAAGATCACCGGAATGTTGATGCGCAGGGCGGCCATCAGCATCCCCGGGGTAATCTTGTCGCAGTTGGAGATGCAGACCATGGCGTCGGCGCAGTGGGCGTTGACCATGTACTCCACCGAATCGGCGATCAGCTCCCGCGATGGCAGGGAATAAAGCATGCCGCCGTGGCCCATGGCGATGCCGTCATCCACGGCGATGGTGTTGAACTCCTTGGCAACACCACCCGCTGCTTCGATTTCGCGCGCCACCAGCTGGCCCAGATCCTTGAGGTGAACGTGGCCCGGCACGAACTGGGTGAAGGAGTTGACCACGGCGATGATGGGCTTGCCGAAATCCTGATCGGTCATTCCGGTGGCGCGCCACAGGGCGCGGGCCCCGGCCATGTTACGTCCGTGGGTGGTGGTGGCGGATCTCAACTTCGGCATGTCTCTACTCCCTGAATGCCCATATGGGCTCGATGCGTTATGCGGTGATGATACGAGTGGATCGGAATCGATCCTGGTGAAGACTCCTCAGGGAAGCGCTCACCGGAAGCGACTCGGGGAGGCATGACGCCTCCCCTCTCTCATCAGTCGTTGACTGGGGTCAGCCAGCCCCACTTGTCTTCGGTCTTGCCGTTAAACAGGCCGAAGAAGGCGTTTTGTAGCTGCTCGGTCACCGGACCACGGCTGCCAGCGCCCACCGTCATCCGATCGACGGAGCGCACCGGGGTCACTTCGGCGGCGGTGCCGGTCATGAAGATTTCGTCGGCGACATACAGCGCCTCACGGGGCAGCGCCTGCTCGCGCACCTCGTAACCCAAGTCACGCGCGAGCGTCATGATGGTGTCGCGGGTGATGCCGGGCAGGATGGCGGCGGTAGCAGGCGGGGTGAACAGTACGCCGTTCTTCACCAGAAACAGGTTCTCCCCCGCCCCTTCGCTCAGATAGCCGTTCACATCCAGCGCCAGCCCCTCGGCAAAGCCGTTGCGCTTGGCCTCGCGACTGATCAGCTGGGACGACAGGTAGTTGCCCCCGGCCTTGGCGCCTGTGGGTATGGTGTTGGGAGCGAGCCGATTCCAGGAGGTGACGCACACATCCACCCCGTTTTTCAGCCCCTCTGCCCCCAGATAGGCACCCCACGGCAGGGCGGCCACCATCAGGTCGGCCTTGGCATCCAGCGGCGGATGCAGCCCCAGCCCCACATTGCCGACAAAGGCCAGCGGGCGCAGGTAGCCGCTCTTCAGGCCGTTCTCGCGCACCACGGTGCGGCAGGCTTCATTCACTTCGGACTCGCTGTAGGGGACGTCCATCCAGTAGATCTTGGCGGAGTCGAACAGGCGGCGAGTGTGCTCCTGCAGACGGAAAATGCAGGTGCCTTTGGGGGTATCGTAGGCACGCACCCCCTCGAACACCGAGGAACCATAGTGCAGGGCGTGGCTCATCACGTGCACCTGGGCATCCTGCCAGGGCACCAGTTTGCCGTTGAACCAGATGTATTGCGGGTGAGTGGCGGATTGGGAAGGCTGTGACATTGGCTTGGCTCCTTAAGCTCTGATCCGGGGTTGCTGTTCCAGTGCATCGACCCGGGAGACGTCCACCAGCTTTACCAGCTGGCTCCACAACTGCTGGATGGGACGCACCGACTCGACAGTAACCGTGATCCGCAGCTGTTGGCAATCCTGCTCCATATTAAGGGCGCAGAGATTGAAGCCGCGGTGACGCACCACCCGCAGCACCCGCTCCATCACTTCCGGTCTGGGCTGGGCGTGGATATGCAGGGTGTGTTGTGCAAATGCTGGCTGGGCAAGGGTGTGCGGATTCATGGGCGTTGCTCCATCATCTGGTGGTTGGCGACTCCCGGCGGAACCAGGGGCCAGACGTTTTCTTCCTCTGAAATGGCCACATGCAGCAGGTAGGCACTCTCGCTTGCCAGCAGGCGATCGAGGGCACCGGCTATCTGTTCCTTGCATGTGATGGTCTCGCCCGGAATGCCGAAAGCGGCAGCCAGGGCGACGAAATCGGGGTTGTCGGAGAGGATGGTCTCGCTGTAGCGGCCGTCGAAGAACAGCTCCTGCCACTGGCGCACCATGCCGAGGCGCTGGTTATCCAGCAGCACCATCTTCACCTTGAGCTGGGCCCGGCGGATGGTGCCGAGCTCCTGCACGTTCATCATGAAAGAGCCATCACCGCTCACCAGCACCACTTCATCCTCCGGGCGCGACATCTTGGCCCCGATGGCGGCCGGCAGACCGAACCCCATGGTGCCGAGACCGGCGCTGGAGAGGTGGTTGCGCGGGCTGGTGAAGCGCATGTGCTGGGCCACCCACATCTGATGCTGACCCACGTCGCAAGCCACCACGCTGGTCTCCGGCAACTTGGCAGAAAGCTGCTTGAGCAAGGCCGGGGCATAGATGGCCTGACCCGGGTGGTCGTAGCGAAACGCATATTCGCGAGCCATGGCGGCGCAGTGTTCACGCCAGGGGGCGATGTCGAGAGTCATGGCGAGGCGCGGCAGCACCTGTTTGAGATCCGTGGTGATACCCACCTCGGCGGCGCGGCGCTTGCCGAACTCGGCGGCATCCACATCGAGATGGATCACCTTGGCCTCGGGGGCGAACTCCTCCAGCTTGCCGGTCACCCTGTCGTCGAAACGGGCACCCACCACCAGCAGCAGATCGCACTGCTGCACCGCGTAGTTGGCCGCCTTTGTGCCGTGCATGCCTAGCATACCGAGGTAAACGGGACTATCGGGGTCGAGCGCGCCAATCCCCTTGAGGGTGGTGACAGCAGGCATGCCGGTTGCGGCAGCAAAGTCACGCAACTGCTGCTCGGCATTGGCCATGCCCACCCCGCCACCGACGTAGAGTACCGGGCGCTCGGCAGCGGCTAGCAAGGAGCGGGCAGCAGTCAACTCCGAGGGGTTGAGCACCTCCGGCTCTTCCACTGCAAACAGCGGGCTCTGGGCAGGCACCGCGGCCAACTGCACATCCTTGGGCAGATCGATCAGCACAGGGCCGGGGCGACCTTCGGTGGCGATGGCGAAAGCTTCTGCCAGCACGCGCCCCAGATCGGCGGCATCGGTCACCATGAAGGAGTGCTTGGTACAGGAGAGGGACATGCCGAGCACGTCGACCTCCTGAAACGCATCGGTGCCGATGGCGGCACAGGGCACCTGACCGCTGATGGCCACCAGCGGCACCGAATCGAGCAGCGCCTCTGCCAGACCGGTCACCAGATTGGTGGCGCCGGGGCCGGAGGTGGCGATGCAGACCCCCACCTGACCGGAGGCGCGGGCGTAGCCCACCGCCGCCATGGCGGCGCCCTGCTCATGGCGGCAGAGCTGATGGGCCAGACCACCGTCATACAGGGCATCGTAGACCGGCATGATGGCCCCGCCCGGGTAACCAAACACCTGGGTCACACCCTGTTTCTTGAGAGCCTGTACCAAAAACTGCGCGCCGTTCATGTGGAAAATCCTGTCCTTTGGTCGAAAAAAAACCCCCGAGCTGTGAGGCTCGGGGGTCGCTTGTTTCGTTCTGTCCGGTGGTGGGTCTATCCCTTGTTCCGTACAGCTAAACGAGCCCCGAGCGGTGAGATAATAATCACCACTAGGACCACAATAATGCTGACGAAACGGGAGGCCATGTTCATAGTTACAACCGGAAATCCTGTGAAATTGGGGCGGTTTCTACCGCGAATGGCTATTAGAACTAGCACGGTGATTTTTATTGGGCAAGCCTTTTTTCTGTGACAACCCACTGATTTTGGCTATTCCCCAGCCGGAACTCTGGAATAAAAAACCAACAACAAGCAGTTAGTCAGAACATATATCAACTCAAGGACGGGATTTATGTCATTAGCTGTGGTTTATAGCCGTGCCAGCCTCGGGATCGCGGCCCCGCAAGTTACGGTGGAAGTTCACCTCTCCAACGGCCTGCCCGCCTTCAATATGGTCGGCCTGCCGGAAACCTCGGTGAAAGAGTCGCGAGATCGGGTCCGCAGCGCCCTGCTCAACGGCAATTTCGAGTTCCCGAGCAAACACATCACCGTCAATCTGGCTCCCGCCGATCTACCCAAGGAGGGGGGCCGTTTTGATCTGGCCATCGCCATCGGTATTCTCGCTGCTTCCAAGCAGATACCGGCAAAATATCTGCTCGATCACGAATTTTTGGGGGAATTGGCCCTGACCGGAGAGATCCGCCCTGTGCTCGGGGTGCTGCCCGCCGTGCTCGCCTGCCGGGATGCGGGGCGCACCCTGCTGGTACCGCGAGAGAACGGCCCGGAAGCCTCTCTCATTCAGGATGCCGAGGTGCGCACCGCCCATCAGCTGCTGGCCGTCACAGCTTGGCTGGCAGGCCAGTACGAACTGCCACTGCCGGCTCCCCAAAGCGCGGAGAGCCTGCCAGATGTGCCGGACCTGCAGGATGTGATCGGCCAGTCACAGGCCAAGCGGGCGCTGGAGATCGCCGCCGCTGGCAGCCACAACCTGCTGTTCATCGGCCCACCCGGCACCGGCAAGAGCATGCTGGCGAGCCGTCTGCCCGGCATTCTGCCGCCGCTGAGCGAACAGGAGGCGCAGCAGACCGCCGCCATCCACTCCATCGGTGGCCTCACACCGCGCGCTGGTCACTGGCACCACAGGCCATACCGCACGCCGCACCACAGTGCCTCGGCAGTGGCGCTGGTGGGAGGCGGCAGCCACCCGCGGCCCGGCGAAATTTCGCTGGCCCACAACGGGGTGCTGTTTCTGGATGAATTGCCCGAGTTCGAGCGCAAGGTGCTCGACTCCCTGCGCGAGCCGCTGGAGACGGGCCACATCACCATCAGTCGGGCCGCCCGTCAGGTGGATTTTCCCGCTCGCTTCCAGCTGGTCGGCGCCATGAACCCCAGCCCCTGCGGCCACTATGGTGACGGCCAGACCCGCTCCAGCCCGGATCAGATCTTGCGCTACCTCGGCAAGCTCTCCGGCCCCTTTCTCGACCGCTTCGATCTGACTGTGGAAGTGCCACTGCTACCCAAGGGGAGCTTGACCGGCAAGGCGGAGCGGGGGGAGTCTAGTCAGCAGATCCGCGATCGGGTACTGGTGGCGAGAGAGCGCATGCTGAGTCGCAACGGCAAGCTCAACAACCTGCTAGATAGCCGTGAGATAGAGGATATTTGCCGCCTATCACCGCAAGATGCCGAATTTTTGGAGAACGCCATCCAGAAGCTGGGGCTCAGCATCCGGGCCTGGCATCGCATCCTGCGGGTGTCACGCACCATCGCCGATCTGGCCGGGCAACCCGCCATCGGCAAGGAGCATCTTATCGAGGCGCTCGGTTATCGCGCCATGGACCGGCTGCTGTCGCGACTGCGCAGCAGTTGACAGAAGGGAAAGGGTGAGTCCGACCCCGTAACGGCTCTGAATGGTCTCACGGGCAATCGGCTGATATTATGGCCACAGATCTGACCACTTGATGGCCCTTTATCGACAGCAAGACGGACCCGACTCATGCCCAACAAGCTGACAGAGCGACTGCGCGGCAGCCTCTCCACCCTGCTCTATTTTTTCAACACCCTCTTCTGGTTTGTCCCCATCTTTTCGCTGGGTCTGCTCAAGCTCCTGCTCCCCCTCAAGGGGTGGCGCACCCTCTGCAACTGGCTGCTGGATGGCTGTGCCAGCTGCTGGATCGGTTTCAACAATCTGATCCAGAAAACCATCATCAAAACCCCTTTCGAGGTGGTCGGAGTGGACAAAGGGCGCCGGAATGAGTGGTATATGGTGATTGCCAACCATCAATCCTGGGTCGACATACTGGTACTGCAGCGGGTTTTTAACCAAAAAATCCCCTTCCTGAAGTTTTTCCTCAAGAAAGAGCTGATTTGGGTACCTTTTCTCGGTCTGGCATGGTGGGCGCTCGACTTCCCCTTCATGCGGCGATATTCCAGGAAATTTCTGGAAAAGCATCCCCATCTGAAGGGAAAAGACATAGAAACAACCCGTAAAGCCTGTGCCAGGTTCCGCCACATTCCGGTGAGTGTGATGAACTTCGTCGAAGGCACCCGCTTCACCAAGGGCAAACATCAGAAGCAGGGTTCGCCCTATCGTCACCTGCTCCACCCGAAAGCAGGCGGCATCGCCTTTACCCTGGCAGCCATGGGTGATCAGTTGCATCAACTGGTGGATGTCACCATCGCCTATCCGGACGGCATTCCCAGCTACTGGGACTTCATGTGTGGCCGGGTCGGGCAAATCAAGGTTCAGGTCCGCTATTTGCCGATCGACCGCAAGCTGGTGGGGGATTACTTCAATGACCCCGAGTTCCAACAAGAGTTTCAACAGTGGTTGAACGGGATCTGGCACGAAAAGGACCAGACCCTGAGCCAACTGCTGGCAACCAAGGCGCAGTAAACATTCATGCTATCCCTGCTTCCCGGCCCGCTGGTGCTGATCATCAGCACGGGCCTGACCATCCTTTTCACCGCCTTGTGCGCCAGTCTGATCCTGCTGGTGTCGCTGGCCAAACTGTTGCTGCCGATCCCGGCCTTTAGCCGCGCCTGCAGCCGGCTCAACAACCGCTTCATGCGTCTGTGGCTGGCCTGCAATGCGCTGGTGATCCGCCTCACCACCCGTATTGACTGGCAGGTGGAGGACAATACCAAGCTGCGCAAGGATGGCTGGTATCTCATCATCAGCAACCACATGAGCTGGACCGATATCGTGGTGCTCGGTCACCTGTTCAGGGATAGGTTGCCGGTGCCCAAGTTCTTCATGAAGCACGAGCTGATCTACATCCCGCTGCTGGGGCTCGCCTGCTGGGGGCTCGATATGCCCTTTATGCGCCGCTATTCGCGAGAATTTCTGTTAAGAAATCCGCACCTACGCGGCAAGGATATCGAGACCACCCGCAACGCCTGCGAGAAGTTTCGCCACATCCCCACTACCGTCATCAACTTCGTGGAAGGAACCCGCTTCACCGAGCAGAAACGGGATGCGGCCCGCTCCCGCTACCGCCATCTGATGCCCCCCAAAGCGGCGGGGCTAGCCTTTACGCTGGCAGCCATGGGCGAGCAGTTCGACAGCCTGATCAACGTCACCATCCGCTATCCGGACAACGCCGAGACCCCGTTCAAGGACTTCCTGATGGGACGGGTAAAACGCATTCAGGTGCGGATTGAGGAGCTGCCGGTGAATGAACAGCTGATAGGAGATTACTTCAACGACAAGCAGTTCAAGCGCGGTTTTCAGGAGTGGCTAAACCAGCGCTGGCAGGAGAAGGACGAGGTGCTGGAGGGGTGGCAGAGCGGTCAGGTGCCGCTGCCTGTTGCCGCCAAATCCGGGGAAGAATCCAAAGAGAGCGCAGAAGCCAACTCGGCCAACTGATCTTCGGAAAAGACTGCAATCCCGTGGCGGCGCAGCAGGGCAGTGGTCTTGCCCTCGCCCGCTACAGAAACACCTTCAAAGCGGCCGTTATAGATACGGCCGCTGCCACATGAGGGGCTCCCCTCTTTCAGCAGGGCGAAGCGAATGCCCTGCGCCTGACAAATAGCCAACGCCAGCTCGGCGCCGCGATCAAACTCTTCAGTCACATCCAGCCCGCTCGCCGTCACTACACGCTCGCCCTGCCGCTCGGCAGGAGGACGCGGGGTCGGCAGACCGCCCGCCACTTCGGGGCAGAAGGCCAGCGCCCGCCCCTCGGCACCCAGTGCACTCAGCCAGTCGCTGACGATCCCCTTGCTCTGACCGTCGTAACGCACCGGCTGACCCAGCAAGCAGGCACTCACCAGCACCTTGTGCACGCCGGTCTCACTCATGCTTCCGCTCCATGCATCACCTGATCGAACATCACGCAGCAGGGACTCTCCAACCGGTAGAGAATAGCGGGGCGCTGTTTGCCGGTGCGCTTGCGGCCGGTGTCTACAAGAATGTCGGCGCGATGGATCCGCTTGCGAAATGCCGCCGTATTCATGGGTGTTTGCAGGATGATTTCGAAGGCGCGCTGCACCTCGGAGAGGGTGAACTCGGGCCCCAGCAGTTGCAGCGGCAGGGTGCTGTAGCGGCTCTTGATCCGCAGCCGCTCCAACCCCTTGGCGATGAGCTGGACATGGTCGAAAGCGAGGCTCAGCCCCGGCAGGTTGGCGAGCGGATGCCAGCAGCCGTGGATCGCTTCCACTTCCGGATCCACCAGACAGAGATAGACCAGGGTCGTGGACCAGCCGCGGGGATCCCGCTCCAGATTGCCGAGGGTGCAGACCTGCTCACTGTAGCAGTGACCGAGCCCCCACTCCGCCAAAAGACGGCGCTGGGCGGCATCCAGATCCCGATCCCGGGTCTCGTCGATGCGCAGCGCAGGCAGTTGCCAGCAGTGGGCAAAGGGGGGGCGATCGCGGGTCTCGAGCAGCAGTTCGAGCCGCTCCTCATGCAACCGCAGCACCACCATATCCAGACTCATTCTCAGCATGCCGATCGCCCTGCTCGCCTTCGATTAATGTTTGGTAGATAATATCACACGAATAGTATGTGCAGGAGCCAATCATGGGAACCGTCGCCAGCCTGGATATTGATGCGCAGAAGGGCTTTACCCCCCTCTGCCCGAACGAACTGCCCGTCGCGGGCGGTGATGATATTGTGGCTGCGCTAAACGCTCAGGCCACCCTCGCCACGCTGCGGATCGGCAGCAAGGACTCTCACCCTGCCAATGCCGACTGGGCCGTTTCTGACCCCGCAGGTATGCTGCTGCCGCTGGATCTGCCCAACGCCGACCTCACCTGGCCGGTTCACTGCGTACCGGGCAGCAAGGGCTTCGAGCTGCTCGACGGCCTGCCCGCCCCCATCGACTATGACTTCTTCGTCTGGAAGGGGGTCGAGCCTGATCTGCATCCCTACGGCACCTGCTTCCACGACCTGGCTGAACGGCGCAGCACCGGACTCATCGAATTCCTGCAAGCCCGCCAGGTCGATACCGTACTGGTCGGCGGCCTCGCCACCGACTACTGTGTCAAAACCAGCGTGCTGCAACTGCGCCGCGCCGGTTTCCGGGTGATCGTCCATCTCGATGCCTGCCGTGGCATCGCCCCCGCGACGGTTGCCAGCGCCCACACCCAGATGATCGAGGCAGGGGCCGAACTGGCCCAGACCCTGATCGATGTACAACGCCTGCTGGACGCCTGATATGCCACCGATTCTTACCAGCCTGCTCGACACCGATGCCTGCACGTTACATATGCGGCAGGGGAGCACCATCGTGCTCACCAGTCTGCGAGGAGCCTGATATGCCCCCAATCCTCACCAGCCTGCTCGACACCGATGCCTACAAGTTGCATATGCAGCAGGCGGTGTTCCATCGCTATCCGGATGCCGAGGTGGTGGCCGAGTTTCACAGCCGCAATGAAGAGGATCTGCTGCCCATGATGGGGCAGATCGAGGAGCAACTGCGCCTCGCCGGATCCCTGCGACTGACCAAGCCAGAGCTCGATTTTCTGGCCGAGCGTCCCTTCTTCACCCCTGACTACCTCGACCACCTGCGCCGCAAGCCGCTCGACGCCTCGCTACTCAAAGTGTTCGAGCAGGATGGCCGCATCAATGTGCGGGTCGAGGGCCCTTGGCAGGATGTGATCCTGTGGGAAATCCCGGTGCTCGCCATCATCAGCGAGATGCGCAACCGCTTCCGCTATCCCCAGTTCGGCGTCAGCCACGCGCTGGAGCGGCTCGATCAGAAGATCGACAAGCTGGAGAAGGAGCTGAGCAGCGACGAGATGAGCGAGTTCAACCTCATCGACTTCGGCACCCGCCGCCGCTTCTCTCACGCGGTACAGGATGCGGTAGTGGGTCGCCTCAAGGAGCGGCTGCCGGCGTTTCGCGGCACCAGCAACTACATGCTGGCCCAGAAGTACAAGCTGCCCGCGGTCGGCACCCAGGCCCATGAGTGGTTCCAGGCGCACCAGCAGCTCGGCTTCCCGCTGGAGCACAGCCAGCGCGCCGCCCTCACCAGCTGGCTGGACGAGTTCACCGACCATCTCGGCATCGCCCTGACCGACTGCATCACCATGGATGCCTTCCTGCGGGACTTCGACTTCGAGCTGGCCAGCAGCTACCAGGGCTTGCGCCACGACTCCGGCGATCCCGTAGTGTGGGGCGAGAAGGCGATCAGCCACTATCAGCGCCTCGGCATCGACCCCACCGACAAGACCCTGGTCTTCTCCGACGGGCTCAACCTCGACAAGGCGGTGCAGCTGTTCCGCCACTTCCGTGGCCGCATCAATACCAGCTTCGGCATCGGCACCAAGCTCACCTGCGATCTGCCCGGCGTCAGCCCGATGAACATCGTCTTCAAGCTGATCGAGTGCAATGGCGGCCCGGTTGCCAAGATCTCCGACAGCCCGGGCAAGACCCTCTGCCGGGATGCGGAGTTTATCCGCAACCTCAAGCAGGCCTTCCACGTCGGGGTCTGACCTGCCAGATTGCCAGAAAACAAAAAGCCCGCCGGTTCACACCGGCGGGCTTTTTATCGACTCAAGGGGTATCAGTCTTTCTTGGCCAGCAGGAACTGCACCAGCTTGTTGAACTGCTCTTGAGAGGTGATGGATTCAATCTTCACCATGTACTTGCCGTTCACCAGGAAAGCCGGTACACCGCGAATGTTGTAGCTCTCGGTGTTGCGATCGAACTGGGAGACCATGCCGGAGACGGCAAAGCTGTCGACGGCACCGTCGAACTCTTCAGCCGGTACGCCGTTGTCCACGAAGATCTTCTTCACGTCATCACGGCTCATCGGCGGCTGACGCTGGGTGTGGATCTTGTTGAAGATGGCCGGAGTCAGCTTGGCTTCGGCATTGAGCAGGCTGGCAACAGCGTAGGCACGCTGCATCTCGGGGCCCATCTCGCGACCGAGGAAGGCAACCGGGTTCTTCTTGAGGGGCACACCCTCTGGCAACCCGGCCTTCAACTGTTCAACGATCGGTTCGAAGGTAGCGCAGTGCGGGCAGTAGTAGGAGAAGAACTCCATCACTTCCGGCTGGGCACTGCCAGTCTGTTTGACCACATCGTAGTTGACGCCTTCCTTGAACTCGGGGGCGGCGTGAACCATGGGGATCATCAGCATGGCAGCAAGGAAAAATAGAACTTTTTTCATGATGTTTCCTGTTAAGGGATCACTGTGAGGCACGCCCGGCGAACCGAAGCAGTGCCAAGCCTATTGTTTCGCCATGCTGACGTCAATGGTCAGGGCCGGAGATCGAGTCCCCCTTGCCGCGCAAGATCCCTTCTATTTCACCAGTTTGGCATCAGGCTCAACGGTGGCGCCTTGAGTGCCTCCAGCTGATCGTGCAGGGTCGCTATCTGTTGACGCCAGTAGTGATCGGTATTGAACCAGGGGAAGTGACGGGGGAAGGCGGGATCTTCCCAGCGCCGCGCCAGCCACGCCATGTAGTGAACGATGCGCATCGCCCGCAGCGGCTCGATCAGCGCCAGCTCCCGCGAGTCGAACTCCATAAACTCCTCGTAGCCTGCCAGCAGGGTATCGAGCTGGATCTGCTGCTCGTGGCGCTCGCCGCTCAGCATCATCCAGAGATCCTGAATCGCGGGGCCGGTACGGCAATCATCGAGGTCGACAAACATGGGGCCATCGCGCCAGAGGATGTTGCCCGGGTGGCAATCGCCATGCAGGGAGATCTGCGCCACATCCAGGGCCATGGCGTCGCTGACATGCTTGATCAGCTCGTCGAGTACCCCGAAGAATTGCTTCGCCAGCCCGCTTGGCAGCCACTCGCCAGACGCCAGCAGCTGACGCGGCTCATGCAGCATGCTCTCCACATCGAGTCGCACCCGATGGTGGAACGGCTTGCTGGCGCCGATCTGATGAATGCGGCCGAGGAAACGCCCCACCCACTCCAGTTGATCGAGATTATCCACTTCGAACTGGCGGCCACCGACGCTCTGCCAGATGGCAAAGGGGTAGCCCTCGTGCTCCAGCAGGGTCTCGCCCGCGAAGGCGAGCGGTGCGGCGACCGGGATCTCAGCCTCCGCGAGACGGGTGGCAAACTCGTGCTCCTCGAGGATCTGGGCCCGGCTCCAGCGGCCGGGACGGTAGAACTTCACCACATAGCGGCGACGATCCTCATCCTGAAACTGGTAGACCCGGTTTTCGTAGCTGTTGAGCTCGATAAGGCCGGAGTCGAGCCGCAGGCCACTGAGATCGAGCGCATCCATGATGAGGTCGGGATTGAGGTCGGAATAGTTGAAACGCATGTCATCCACCATAAGAAAGGGGCGCCGTTGCGCCCCATTCTATCACTACTGACCGGCATTGCCGTGCTCGCTGGTGACCGGACTGGTGTCACGCCCCGCCCGCAGCCACACGCAGTTACAACCGGCTGATAAACTTGCTGCCCTGGCGCAGGTTGCCCTTGCTGTCATCGGGCGCCGCACCCTCCCGTTTCAGCACGAACTGGATATCCAGCGCCGGCCGTTTCAGGTTGTAAGGATCGACCGCCAGACTGACCGGCAGGGTGTAGATCTCGCCCGCCTTCAGGGTCACTTCACGGGGGCCGAACCACTGATACTCGGGCAAGCCCTCCACATCCAGCTGGTAGGTCTGGGACTGCAGGGTCTTGTTGAGGATCTTGAGGGTGTAGGTGTTCTCAATCAGCCCCTCGCTGTTTTCGCGGAACAGCTGGTTGCGATCCCGCAGGATATCGAGCCCCATCGGCATGATGGACATGGCGTTGTAGACAAATACCCCCAGCATCACCGCCATCACCAAGCCGTAACCTATCAGCTTGGGCCGCGCCACATGGGTGGAGTCGTTGGCCAGCTTGTGCTCTGTGGTGTAGCTGATAAGCCCTTTCGGGTAGCCCATCCGCTCCATGGTCTGGTCGCAGGCATCGACGCAGGCACCGCAGTTGATGCACTCGTACTGCAGGCCGTCGCGAATATCGATACCGGTCGGGCAGACCTGCACGCAAAGATCGCAGTCGATACAGTCGCCCAGCCCCATCGCCTTGGGATCCGCCTTGCGGGAACGGGCGCCACGGGTCTCGCCACGCTTGGTGTCATAGCCGACGATGAAGGTGTCCTTGTCGAACATGGCGGACTGGAAGCGGGCATAGGGGCACATGTGGATACACATGATGGCACGCATCCAGCCTGCATTGCCGTAGGTGATGATGGTGAAGAAGAGCACCCAGAACAGTACCCAACCGCTGGCCTGCAGGGTGAAGAGGTCCGGCACCAGTTCAGTTACATCCTGGAAGTAGGCGACGAAGGTCAGGCCGGTCACCAGCGAGATCGCCAGCCAGGCCAGATGCTTGGCCCCCTTGCGAGCCAGCTTCTCGCCGCTCCAGGGCGCCTCGTCCAGCTTGCGCCGTTTGTTGGCGGGCCCTTCCAGCTTCTCTTCAAACCAGATGAACATGAAGGTCCAGACTGTCTGCGGGCAGAGATAGCCACACCAGACCCGACCGAGGAAGGTGGTAATAAAGAAGAGTCCGAAGGCGGCGATCATGAAGAGCCAGGCGAGCAGGGTCAGATCCTGCGGCCAGATGGTGGCGCCAAAGATATGGAACTGCTGGTGACCGAGGTCGAACAGCACCGCCTGTCGCCCGTCGTAACGCAGCCAGGGCAGCAGCACGAACAGCGCCACAAAGAACCAGCCCATGGCCTTGCGCATCCGCTGCCAATACCCTTTCTGGGCCCGCACATAGATGCGGTTACCCGGGTTGAATCTGTCGTCGCTGGCTTTGAACGTATTGGGGTTGAAGGTCCCGGTTACGCCCTTGTCGGTGACGTCCTTGATATCGATTTTATCGTGGTCGGCCATTGCAAGACATCGCTCCCTTATTTGTTATGGAGCGGATTATATCTTAAACAGCATGCTAATTGTGTGGATTAGATGTATCTAATATTGGGGTTGGATCGCAATTTTCGGCAACAAAAAAGCGCATCACCCCGGGGTGATGCGCTTCCGCTAAAGATTCACTTGATTCCGCGGGCCTTGAGCAGTGCCTCTTTGAAATCGGGCACGTGATCCTTGGCCAGACCGGGGATCATCGCCTGCTTGTCGGATTCCCGCATCTTGAGGTGATAGATCAGCATGTCGTCGGTCAGCTCGGACAGAGGCCCTTCAAATCCCGCTTCTTGGGCCAGTTTGGCAACAAACTGCACCAGGCTGAGATCCTGTTCCTTGATCCAGGCAGGCTGCAACAACTCCAGCAGCTCTTCGATACGATGACATTGCATAGACAACCTCTTTAATCTGTCACGTTAAATTCAGGCAACCTTACCCATCAAGGCTACTTCGATTCGATCCCGCCCATTATGCTTGGCCTGATAGAGTGCCGCATCCGCTTTTTGGATCAAATCGGCGATTTTCATGCTGTTGTCCGGTATCAGTGTCGCAACACCAAAACTACATGTGACCCGACCGGAGACCAGTGACTTCTGGTGCGGGATGGCCAGCTCCTTGAGCGCCTGCCGCACATTGTCCGCCACCTGCAGTGCCCCCTGCATGCCGGTGCAGGGCAGCAGCAATGCAAACTCTTCGCCACCGTAACGGGCCGCCAGATCGTCCTCGCGCCGCTCCACCTCGGCCAGCAGCCCCGCCACCTGTTGCAGGCAGTCATCCCCCAGCTGATGGCCGTAGAGATCGTTGAACTGCTTGAAGTAATCCACATCCACCAGCACCAGCGACAACGGCGCCCGGGCGCGGTGACAGCGCCGCCAGGCCCGCTCCAGAGAGTCGTCGAGATGGGCGCGGTTGGCGATGCCGGTCAGTCCGTCGAGGCGGGAGGTGAGGCGCAAATGCTCGGAGACCGCCTTCAGTTCGGCAACCAGCTCGGCGTTGGAGAAACGGTGGTGGAGCGAGGCGATCTGATCCCGCCGCATCCGGCGCAGCAGGGTCGGCAGAAAGACAAACAGATAGCCCGCCAGCATGCAGGAGACGATCCGCTCCTGCTCGTTGCCATTGCCCAGCTCGAACAGCATCGCCATGCCCAGCGGCAGGGCGGAACCATAGAGGGTACGGCGGCTGCCAAACAGCATGATGGCGCTGCCGGTAAGAATGAGGCTGGAGAGCATCATCATGGCGGCCCGGTAGGTATCGGGCAGCTTGTCCATGTAGAGCAGTACCCCGAGGGCCCAGATGATGGAGGTGATGGTGGCTCCGATAAAGAGCTCCCGCTCCAACACCGGCAGCGGAGTCTGGTGCAGGCGGGCTCGACGCCAGCGCAGGTGCCAGCCCCGACCCAGCAGCCACAGGAAAGTGCCTGCCAGCCAACCGAGCGCTTCGATGGCGGGTAGATAGTCGTGAAACAGCAGACTCCAGCCAAATGCCAACACGCCCAAACAGGGGAGACTGAACGATGCATGGGTATAGAGCTGGGCCATAATGGCCTGCTTAACCTGGCGTGTCACACTCTGGGTCAACTGAGTACTCCTGTACAAGAGCCGAGCAGTCTACCATTACCCCCTGACCCGCAACAATAAAGCGCCGCTTATTAAGAAGTTAATCAATCAATAACGATTTCTTCTGCGCTGGCAGGTGAGTCCTTGCTCACCCCTTCTCCAATTCGTCGAGGATCGGGCACTCGGGATTTTCATCCCCGTGGCAGCAGCAAACCAACCCTTCCAGGGAGGTAAGCATGGCCTGCAGCCCGGCAATGCGGGCGCGCAGATCGACGATCTTCTCCTGCGCCAGCTTCTTCACCTGGGCACTGGTTCTGTGCTCGTCCCGATAGAGCGCCAGCAGCTCCTGACACTCCTCCAGATTGAAGCCGGTCTCCCGCGCCCGCTTGACGAAACGCAGCTCGCGCAGCGCCCCCTCGGTGTAACTGCGATAGCCGTTGTCACTGCGTACCGGGGCTGTGATGAGGCCAATGCTCTCGTAATAACGGATGGTCTTGGCAGTCAGCCCTGTGGCCTTGGCAACCTTGCTGATGTTCATTTATGCCTCCTTATTGATCGGGTTGGATGCTGGCCCGTGCGCCGCCCTGGGCTGCCAGCGTTTCAATAACAGGGAATTGCTCAAAACTGTGATGCTGCTCAGGGCCATGGCCGCCCCCGCCAGCTCGGGGCTGAGATAACCCAGTGCCGCCAGCGGAATGCCGATGATGTTGAACACGAAGGCCCAGAACAGATTCTGCTGGATAGTGCGCCAGGTCGCCGCCGAGATGTCGATGGCATCGGCCACCAGCCGCGGGTCGGATCGCATCAGGGTGATGGAAGCGGTCTCCATCGCCACATCGGAGCCGGAGCCCATGGCAATGCCGACATCCGCCGCCGCCAGCGCCGGGGCGTCGTTCACCCCGTCCCCCACCATGGCCACCAGCCCGCGGGTTTGCGCCCGCAGCGCCGCGACCTTCTCCACCTTGCCGGCTGGCAGTACAGAGTCGAAGGCCCCGTCCAGCCCCAGCTTGGCGGCGATATGGGCCACCGGCGCCGGTGCATCGCCGCTCACCAGCCAGCTGGCGATGCCGCGCTGGCGCAGGGTGGCGATGGCTTCAGGACTCTCGGGACGCAGGGTATCGGCCAAGGCAGCTATGCCAGCCACCGCACCATCGATGGCCACCCAGACCCGGGTAGCGCCATCGGCGACTTGTTGATCCTGTTGTGGCACTGCAATGCCGAGCTGGGCCAGCAGTGCTCCATTACCGATGGCGACCCTGTGACCGGCGACCTGACCGACAATACCGGCACCGACCCGCACCTCCACCACCTCCGGCTGGGGCAGCACCGCCTCTTTGTCGACCGCCTCGCGCATCGCCAGCGCCAGCGGGTGTTCACTCGCCTGCTGCAGGGCGGCAGCGAGGCGCAGCTGCTCGTCGTTGCCACTCCAGCTCGCCAGCACCGGCTTGCCTTGAGTGAGCGTGCCGGTTTTGTCGAAGATAAGCGCCTTGATGGCGTGGGCCTTCTGCAGGGTATCCACGTCTTTGATCAGGATGCCGTGGCGCGCCGCGACTCCAGTACCGGTGACAATGGCCGCAGGCGTTGCCAGCCCCAGCGCACAGGGACAGGCGATCACCAGCACCGCCACCGCTGCCAGCAGCGCCTGACCGAAGTCGTTGCTGATGGCGTACCACATCAGCAGGGTGAACAGGGCAATGGCCATCACCACCGGTACGAACACGGCGGAGACCTTGTCCACCAGCTGTTGCAGCGGCGCCTTGCCCATCTGGGCGCTCTCCACCAGCGCGATGATCTTGCTGAGGCTGGAATCCTCCCCCACGGTAGTGGCTTCGATCTCCAGCACACCGGAGCGGTTGATTGCACCGCCCAGCACCTTGTCGCCCACACTGCGCGGCACCGGCAGGCTCTCGCCGGTGAGGATCGACTCGTCCAGCTCGCTGGCGCCGCTCACGATTTTGCCATCCACCGGCACCCGCTCACCCACCAACACCCGCAACCGATCGCCGCGCAGCACCTCGTCAATGGCGACGCTCTGCCAGCTCTCGCCACGCCAGACGGTGGCGGTTTCCGGCCGCAGCGCCATCAGTTCGCGAATGGCGGACTGGGTGCTGCGGCGGGCTCTCGCCTCCAGCAGTTTTCCCAACGAAATCAGGGTAATGATGATGGCGCTCGCCTCGAAATAAAGCTTGCCGCTGGCGGCCATCCCCAACGTCAGCAGCAGATAGAGGCTGTAGAAGTAGGCGGCGCTGGTACCGGTTGCCACCAGCACATCCATATTGGCTGCGCGGTTCTTGATGGCGAGCCAGGCACCGCGATAGAAGCGTCTGCCTACCCAGAACTGCACCGGGGTGGCGAGCAGCAGCTCCAGCCAGGCGGGCAGATGCCAGGGGAACAGTCCGGCCATGGCCAGCATCCCCACTAGCAGCGGCAAGGTCAGCCAAGCCGAGACGATGACCCGGGTTTGAGCCTGACGGGCTGTGGCGGCCTCCTGCGCTTCCCGCTCCAGCAACTGCTGGCGGCGGCCGCTGGCCGAACCCTGTGCCAGTTGGGCGCCAAAGCCAAGCGCCTCGATCTGCTCGCGCAAAGCGGCTGGCGTCTGCATCCCGGGGACCAGCACGATGCGGGCCTGTTCGATGGAGAAGTTGACCTCGGCCGAGATAACGCCGGGCAGCGCGGCCAGCATCTTGTTCAGTCGAGCCGAACAACCGGCACAAGTCATGCCGGTAATTTGAAACAAAAAGGTCTCGCTGCCGTAGTCGTAACCCTGACTCTTGATGCTGTCGAGCACCGCAGACAGGCGATCGGGGCTGGCCAGCTCGATGGCCGCCTGCTCCAGCGCGAAGTTGACTGTGGCCTCGACCCCTTCAAGCTTGTTGAGGGCGGTCGTGATGCGGCCTGCGCAGTTGGCGCAGCTCATGCCGCTGAGCGGCAACTGCAGATGAATGGGTGATTGAAGATGAGTGGTCATGTTGTTCCTCCCCGGAACCCGTCGGCACCACAAAACGCCGACGGGCAAACCCTAACCTTTACTGTAAGGGCAAGCTCAAGCCACATGATCCACTTTTTGCAGATGAAAAAAACGGCGCCCGTTTGCTGCCAGAGAGCAAACGGGCGCCGCATTCAGCTATTGCGCGGTGTGAGCGGAGTTCAGATACCGTACTGGGCGCGGTAAGCCTTCATGGCAGCCAATTGCGCCGCCAGCTCCGGCTGCTCGGCCTGCTTCTCTTCCAGATAGGCAATCAGGTCGCTCATCTGGATGATGGCGATGATGTGGGCGCCGTAGTCACGCTCCACCTCCTGAATGGCGGAGAGCTCACCCTTGCCCTTCTCCTGACGATCCAGCGCGATCAGCACACCCGCCAGCGAGGCGCCGTTGGCCTGGATCAGATCCATGGATTCGCGGATGGCTGTACCGGCGGTGATGACGTCGTCCACCAGCATGATGCGTCCTTTGAGCGGGCTGCCCACCAGATTGCCGCCCTCGCCGTGATCCTTGGCCTCCTTGCGGTTGAAGCACCAGGGCACGTCCACATCGTGCTGCTCCACCAGCTGCACGGCGGTAGCGGAGGCGATGGGGATCCCCTTGTAGGCCGGGCCAAACAGCACATCAAACTCGATACCGGCATCCATCAGGGCGGCGGCATAGAAGCGGCCGAGACGGGCCAGATCGCGGCCGCTGTTGAACAGACCGGCGTTGAAGAAGTAGGGGCTTTTACGACCGGATTTCAGGGTAAATTCACCGAATTTGAGGACCTGTTTCTCCAGGGCGAACTCGATAAATTGACGCTGGTAGGCTTTCATTCTGGCTCCTTGCTTGGCTTGTCGTTGTCTTGTGTGAGGGTATAAAAAAACGCGGTCAATGCCGCGTTTGCAGGATCTGTTGACGCTTCGTCACAGCCGCGACGGAGTCGGTTTTTGCGCAGAACTAGGCATGAGATGCGAAGTTTGGTAATCCAAACGAGGCATCGAATAACGACGTTATGCACAAAAACCGCCCCGTCCCTACGGGTTGCGTGGCAAAGGATGCCATGCGTTGTTGCAGGACTTGCCAAGGGAATAACCATTGGCGGCATCCTGCGCCTAGCCTGGCATCCTTTGACACTGCAACGCGACTTGTGCCGAAACATCAACAGGTCCTGGTATCAGGAGAGCGACTGCTTCTGCAGCGCAATGATGTCGGCGATGCCGCCCTTGGCGAGCGCCAGCATCTCCAGCAGCTCTTCATGGGTGAAGGGCTCGGCCTCCGCGGTGCCCTGCACCTCGATGATGCGACCATCTTCGGTCATCACCACGTTCATGTCGGTCTCGGCGGCGGAGTCTTCGATATACTCCAGATCGCAGATGGCTTCGCCCTGATACATGCCGACGGAGACGGCGGCGATCATCTGCTTGAGCGGGCTCTGCTTGATCATGCCCTTCTCGACCATCCAGTTCAGCGCATCCACCAGCGCCACGCAGGCACCGGTAATGGAAGCAGTGCGGGTGCCGCCATCGGCTTGCAGCACGTCACAGTCAACTGTGATGGAGTGCTCGCCCAGTGCAGTCAGGTCTACCGCGGCGCGCAGGGAGCGGGCGATCAGACGGGAGATCTCCAGAGTACGGCCACTCTGCTTGCCGGAGGCCGCTTCGCGGTTCATCCGGGAGTGGGTGGAGCGCGGCAGCATGCCGTATTCGGCAGTCACCCAGCCCTGGTTCTTCCCTTTCAGGAAGCGCGGCACGCTGGTGTCAACGCTGGCGGTGCAGAGCACGCGAGTGTTACCGAACTCCACCAGCACTGAGCCTTCTGCATGTTTGGTGAAATTGCGGGTAATGGTAACCGGGCGAAGTTGCGCGGCACTGCGATCGCTTGGACGTGACATGGAACGGACCTCTGGGCTGGCTCAAATTGGCGGGGAATTATAAGTGATCCCGCCCCAAATATCAGCCGCTAAAACCACGGCATCGGCTGACGAGCAGGGCCGGGCTGAGTATACTGGCCGCACACTTCATCAAGCCCGGAACAATCAATGATTCACAGCATGACCGCCTACGCCCGCAAGGAATTCAAGGGCGACTGGGGCACAGCCGTTTGGGAAATTCGTTCGGTCAACCAGCGCTATCTGGAAACCTACATTCGCCTGCCGGAGCAACTGCGCAGCCTGGAGCCGGTTCTGCGTGAGCGTTTCCGCGCCAAACTGCAGCGCGGCAAGGTGGAGTGCAACCTGCGCTTCGAGGCCGCTCAGGCCGCAGCCAGCCAGCTCCATATCAATGAAGAGCTGGCCAAGCTCATCATCGACAGCGCCAGCTGGGTAATGAAAGAGGCGGGTCAGGGCCAGCTCAATCCGGTCGACGTGCTGCGCTGGCCGGGTGTCATGGCTGCCGCCGAACAGGACATGGACGCGGTCGCCACCGAGCTGCTTGGCGGTTTTGACCAGACCATGGAAGATTTCCTCGCCTCCCGCGCCAGCGAAGGGGCCAACCTCAAGGCGCTGATCGAGCAGCGTCTGGCCGGTATTCAGGTGGAAGTGAAGAAGGTGCGCGAACACCTGCCACAGATCATCGAATGGCAGCGCCAGAAGCTCACCGACCGTCTGGCCGAAGCCAAGGTGGAGCTGGATCCGGCTCGCATCGAGCAGGAGATCGTGCTGCTGGCCCAGAAGATCGACGTGGCCGAAGAGCTGGATCGTCTGGAGATGCACATCAGCGAAACCAACAAAATCATGAAGAAGGGTGGCGCCTGCGGTCGTCGTCTCGACTTTATGATGCAGGAGTTCAACCGCGAGTCGAACACCCTCGGCTCCAAGTCCATCAATGCCGAAGTGACCCAGTCCGCCGTCGAGCTGAAAGTCCTTATCGAACAGATGCGCGAGCAGATCCAGAACATCGAATGATGGGTCGCTGACTATCCGGTTGTTACCTGCAAAAGAGCCCTTGATTCCTCAAGGGCTCTTTTATTTTCAGGCCATCGCACCTGTCGCCCGCCGCCGGTGAGTCAACGGCTGGGGAGAGCCCTAGCCTATCGGCATCACCAGCGTCGGTTGGTGAGGGTCGCTCAGCCGCTCGGCCAGATAGTCCACCAGCAGCCGCACCTTGGGGGAGAGGTGGCGGTTGTGGGGATAGAGGGCCCAGATTCCCTCCGCCGGGGCCCGCAGTTCAGGCAGCAACTCGATCAGCTCCCCTCGGGCCAGATGGTCGCTCACGTAGTAGTCCGGCAGCTGGATGATGCCGATCCCCTTGAGCGCCGCGTCCAGCAGGGCGTGGCCGCTGTTGCACTGCAGCAAGCCGCGCACCCGCACGCTGTGGGGGCGGCCATCCAGGGTGAAGTGCCACTCGTCGCTGTTGCCCACCAGACAGGTGTGGCGGGTCAGCTCGGAGAGGCTGTTGGGGATGCCGTGGCGGGCGGTATAGGCCGGTGAGGCGCACACATAGGGCACCCGCTGCGCCAGCTTGCGCGCCACCAGCGTCGAATCCTTGAGATGGCCGAGCCGCAGCGCCAGATCGTAACCCTCATGCACCAGATCCAGCAGCTGGTTGGTGAGGTTGAGGGTCACCTCCAGCTGGGGGAAACGCACCATGAAGTCGTTCACCAGCGGGGCGATGCGGCTCTCGCCGTAGGAGACGGGGGCCGTGATGCGCAGGGTACCCTGCGGCACCGCCTGATGACGCCCCACCGCCAGCTCCGCCTCGTAGAGGTTGTCCAGCAGCTGACGGCAGTGGCGATAGTAGATCTCGCCAAGCTCGGTGAGCCGCACCTGACGGGTGGTACGCAGCAGCAACTTGGCCTGCAGCCGATCTTCCAGCTGTGCCACCTGACGGCTGACTTGCGCCACCGACACTCCCAGCTTGCGCGCAGCCGGGGTAAAGCCCCCCTGCTCCGCCACGCTGACAAATTCACAGATCCCTTCCCAGCCGAACATTATTACCTGTGTGTAAAAGTGATTTGAGATTTGCCCTCATTATCACCAAATCGACGGGAAACTACACTGAATGTCCGAACTCATATCTGTTCACCCTGCTCAACAAGAAGGATGTCATTCATGGCACAGGTTCAAAGCATCAAGTGTAAGGCCGCCATCGCCTGGGGTCCGGGTCAGCCCCTCTCCATCGAAGAGGTCGAGGTCATGCCACCGCAAGCGGGCGAAGTGCGGGTGCGCATCGTCGCGACCGGCGTCTGCCACACCGATGCCTTCACCCTCTCCGGTGAAGATCCGGAAGGGGTCTTCCCCTGTATTCTCGGCCACGAGGGGGGCGGCATCGTCGAATCGGTCGGCGAAGGGGTCACCAGCGTCAAGGTGGGCGATCACGTGATCCCGCTCTACACCCCCGAGTGCGGCGAGTGCAAGTTCTGCAAATCCGGCAAGACCAATCTCTGCCAGAAGATCCGCGCCACCCAGGGCAAGGGGCTGATGCCGGACGGTACCACCCGCTTCTCGAAAGATGGCCAGCCCATCTATCACTACATGGGCACCTCCACCTTCAGCGAATACACGGTACTGCCGGAGATCTCCATCGCCAAGGTGGACCCGGCCGCCCCGCTGGAAGAGGTCTGTCTGCTCGGTTGTGGCGTCACCACTGGCATCGGCGCCGTGATGAACACCGCCAAGGTGAAGGAGGGTGAGAGCGTCGCCATCTTCGGGCTGGGGGGCATCGGCCTCTCCGCGGTGATCGGCGCCCGTCTGGCCAAGGCCGGCCGCATCATCGCCATCGACATCAACGAGAGCAAGTTCGAACTGGCCCGCAAGCTGGGTGCCACCGACTGCATCAACCCGAACGATTACGACAAACCGATTCAGGAAGTGATCGTCGAGCTGACCGATGGCGGCGTCGACTTCTCCTTCGAGTGCATCGGCAACGTCAAGGTGATGCGTGCGGCGCTGGAGTGCTGCCATAAGGGTTGGGGCGAGTCGGTCATCATCGGCGTCGCCGGAGCGGGTCAGGAGATCAGTACCCGTCCGTTCCAACTGGTGACCGGTCGGGTCTGGCGCGGCAGCGCCTTCGGCGGGGTACGCGGTCGCAGCGAGCTGCCGAGCTATGTACAGCGCTACATGCAGGGTGAGTTCCGCCTCGATGACTTCATCACCCACACCATGGGGCTTGAGCAGATCAACGAGGCGTTCGAGCTGATGCACCAAGGCAAGAGCATCCGCACCGTCATCCACTACTGAGCATGATCACCCCGCCCGCCATCGTGGGCGGGGTGCAGGAGTCCTTCGATGAATCTGGAGATTATCAGCAGCAACAAGAGCTTCGGCGGCTGGCACAAGCGCTATCGCCACCACGCCAGCGTGCTCGGCTGCGAGATGAATTTTGCCATCTATCTGCCACCTCAGGCTCTCACCGGCCAGAAGGTGCCCGTACTCTACTGGCTCAGCGGCCTCACCTGCACCGATGAGAACTTCATGCAGAAGGCGGGTGCCCAGCGCATCGCCGCCGAGCTCGGCATCGCCCTGGTGGCGCCGGACACCAGCCCCCGCGGCGATGGCGTAGCGGACGATCCCGGTTATGACCTCGGCATGGGAGCAGGCTTTTACGTCAACGCCAACCAGAGCCCCTGGCAGGCGCACTACCAGATGTATGACTACGTCACCCGCGAGCTGCCCGACTTGATAGAGACTCACTTCCCGGTCTCGACCCGCCGCGCCATCAGCGGCCACTCCATGGGCGGTCACGGTGCGCTTATCGCCGCGTTGCGAGAGCCCGGTCGCTACCGCTCGGTCTCGGCGTTCAGCCCGATCTGCCATCCAAGTCGCTGCCCCTGGGGCCAAAAGGCGCTCGGCGCCTACCTCGGCAGCAATCCTCTGCTGTGGCAGGAGTGGGATGCCTGCCAGCTGCTGCGCCACCAGCCGGTCACGCCGCTGCCAACCCTGGTGGATGTGGGGCTGGATGATCCCTTTCTCGCCGAGCAGTTGCATATCGATGCGCTGGCCGAGGTGGCAGCCAGCAAGGAGTGGCCGCTGGAGCTCAACCGCCACGAAGGCTATGACCACAGCTACTACTTCGTGGCGAGCTTTATCGAGGCGCACCTGCGCTTTCACGCCCGCCACCTCTGATCAACACAGGCCCGTAACGGGCCTGTTTCAGTTGTGGTGATCGGTTGATATCAACTGCCCGCTCGGGTCACTCCGCCGGAGCCTGCGATCTGCTGCTCTACCTTGGGATCACCCCAGTAGGCGATGTTGCCTGAGCCGGCGATGCCGACTTTCAGCGTCTCCTGCGCCCGCACCGCCACATCACCGCTGCCGGCGATATTGACCTCTACCTCGTTGCCGCGCATCTCGCTCCCGAGCACATCACCAGATCCGGCAATGTTCAGCTCGATGGCCTGTGCCGAACCGCTGCCCAGTTCCAGACTGCCGGTGCCAGCGATATTCCCTTCCAGCCGTTTCAGCTCCAGCTGACTAGCAACGATGTCACCGGTACCGGCCACTGACAGCACCAGCTCATCCCCCTTGAAGCCGCTCAGATCGCCGTTGCCGGTCCCGGCCAATGCCAGTTCGTTCAGCACCGGCAAGGTGATGGTCAGCTCCAGCGGCTCGGTGGGATCGAGCCGGTAACCCTCCTTCACCTCGATCTCCAGCTTGTCGCCACTCTCGGTCAGCACCAGATAGGGCAGCAGGTTCTCCTGCCCCTTGATCAGGATACCGCGCGGCTCCCCCGCTACCAGATGGAGGGTGGCAGGCACCCCCGCCAGCACCCGGGTCACCCCGTCACCGAGCCCCTGCTGGCGCTCGACCACAGCCCCCGCGCCGGTCACTCTGGTCTGATCCAGCCAGTGACACCCACTGAGCCCAACCATCAACATGACAACCATCATCCATTTCATCACTACTCTCCTCCTTATGTGTTGGCCATCCAGGGCCAATTGGTTTTCATGCTCTGCAAAGCGTGAGCCAAAAATTAACATGATGATTGAAAAGGAAATAACCATTTCAACCAGAACAGACAGAAGAATTTAGAGAGCCATTTAGACCATATTTTGGTGAAAATAACCATTCTCGAACGGATATGATTGTGGCTGATTGGCGGGTCGTCCTGCCGGTCACTATGCTGACAGCCCGTGGAAGTTTTTAATTGCCCTGCCGGCCTGTTGAGCCAATAGTGGTACTTCGTGCGTACCAAGCTCTCCATTGCGGTAATGTCATTACCACTGTCTTGTCAGTCTTCACTGCCAACAAGGAGTCAGAGCGTGACCCAAGCAAGCCCTCTCTATGCCACTGCCACCGGTCTGCCGGAGCCGACTCGCACCCCGTTGCTGACCGGCAGCGATCCCGAGCAGAAACGGCGCGAGCTGCTCACCTACTTCTGCCAGACCTTCGATCTCTACGACTCGCTGTTCGACTGTCTGGCCGATGAGCGGGCCTGGTTCAACAAGGCGATCCCGCTGCGCCACCCGCTCATCTTCTACTACGGCCACACCGCCGCCTTCTTTATCAACAAGCTGCTGGCGGCACGCCTGATCGATCAGCGGCTGGATGCCCGCATCGAGGCCATGGTCGCCATCGGGGTGGACGAGATGAGCTGGGACGATCTGGACGAGACCCACTACGACTGGCCCAAGGCCAGCGAGCTGCGCAGCTATCGGGCCAAAGTCCGTTCGCTGGTGTGCGACTTCATTCGCCAGATGCCGCTCACCCTGCCCATCGACTGGCAAAGCCCGGCCTGGGTGATCCTGATGGGGATAGAGCACGAGCGCATCCACCTCGAAACCTCCAGCGTGCTCATCCGCCAGTTGCCGCTCGCCTGGGTGCGACCGCAGCCTTATTGGCCCGCCTGCACTGAAGCCCGCCACCGGATTGAGCTGGTGCCCGCCAACAGCCTGCTGCCGGTGGCCGGCGGCAAGGTGTGCCTGGGCAAGCAGGATGCTACCTACGGCTGGGACAACGAATATGGCGATCGCCATATCGAGCTGGCCCCGTTTCAGGCCAGCCGCATGCTGGTGAGCAATGCCGAGTACCTCGCCTTCGTCCAGGCGGGCGGCTACGGCCAGCAACAGTGGTGGGATGAGGAAGGCTGGGGTTGGTGTCAGTATGCCTGGGCGCAGATGCCCACCTTCTGGGTGGGTGATTCCACCAAGCCCGAACAACTGCAGCTGCGGCTGATGACCGAGCAGGTCGCCATGCCCTGGGACTGGCCGGTCGAGGTGAATCAGCTGGAAGCGGCTGCCTTCTGTCGCTGGAAGGCGGCTCGGACCGGACTCCCCATCCAGCTGCCAAGCGAGGCGGAGTGGATGCTGCTGCGCGAGCAGCTACCCGGCGATCAGCCGGACTGGACACAGGCCCCCGGCAATATCAATCTGGCCCGTTTTGCCTCCTCCTGCCCGGTGGATGCCTGCCCGCAAGGGGAGTTCTTCGATCTGGTGGGCAATGTCTGGCAGTGGACCAGCACCGCCATCGATGGCTTCGACGGCTTTAAAATCCACCCGCTCTACGACGACTTCTCGACCCCCACCTTTGATGGCAAGCACACCCTGATCAAGGGTGGCAGCTGGATCAGCACAGGTAACGAAGCGCTCAAATCATCCCGTTACGCCTTCCGGCGTCACTTCTTCCAGCATGCGGGTTTCCGCTATCTGGTCTCCCGTTATCAGGAACCCGTTATCGTGAATCCCTATGAAACCGACACGCTGGTCGCTCAGTACCTCGACTTCCAGTACGGCCCGAGCCACTTCGGGGTAGCCAACTACGCCAAGACGCTTGCTGATCTTGCTGGCGAGCTGTGCAGCAACCACCAGCGGGCGCTGGATATCGGCTGTGCCACCGGCCGCGCCAGCTTCGAACTGGCCCGCCACTTCCAGCATGTGGACGGGGTGGACTACTCGGCCCGCTTCATCGATGTGGCGCTGGCCCTCGCCAGCCAGGACAGTTTCCGCTATGCCATTCCGCTGGAGGGTGAACTGGTGGAGTATTGCGAGGCACGCCTGTCGAGCCACGGGCTGGGGGCGAGTCAGGCTGAGCGCATCCACTTCAGTCAGGGGGATGCCTGCAACCTCAAGCCCAAATATGACCACTACGATCTGGTGCTCGCCTCCAACCTGATCGACCGGCTGCGGGAGCCCGCCCGCTTCCTGCGGGATATCGCTCCCCGGCTGCGCAGCGGTGGCCTGCTGGTGCTCACCAGCCCCTATACCTGGCTGGCGGAATATACCCCGCCCGCCAACTGGCTCGGCGGCATTCGCGAAAACGGCGAGGCGCTCACCACCTATCAGGCACTGCAACGGCTGCTGGCGGCGGAGTTCGAGGAGCACTGCCCGCCGCGGGATGTGCCTTTCGTCATCCGCGAGACCGCCCGCAAATACCAGCACACGGTGGCGCAGCTCACCGTCTGGCGCAAACGCTAGCACACCGGTCGACATGCAGATGAGAAGAGGGAGGCCAACGGGCCTCCCTCTTGTTATGACAGCAAAAACGGCGCGAGTATCAATCTCCCTGCTCGTGATAGCGGCGCGCCAGTACGGCGCAGACCATCAGCTGGATCTGGTGGAAGATCATCAGCGGCAGCACCATCACCCCGACGCTGGCGGCGGGGAACATGACGTTGGCCATCGGCACCCCGTTGGCGAGACTCTTCTTGGAACCGCAGAAGACGATGGTGATCTCGTCCGCCTTGTCGAAGCCGAGACGACGGCTGATCCAGACGTTCCAGCAGAGCACCAGCGCCAGCAAGACGCAGCTCAGCAGCACGATACTGGCCAGATCATACCAACCGACCTGGTGCCAAATCCCCTGCACCACCGCCTCGCTGAAGGCCACATAGACCACCAGCAGGATGGAGCTCTGATCCAGCTTGCCGATGATCGGACGGTGGCTGTCGACCCAGCGACCGATGAGCGGACGCGACAGGTGGCCGACCACGAACGGCAGCATCAGCTGCATCATGATGGACTGGATGGAGTGCCAGGTGTCGATCCCCTCCCCTTGCACGTGGATCATCATCCCCACCAGCACCGGCGAGAGGAAGATACCGAGGATGCTGGAGGCCGAGGCGCTGCACACCGCCGCCGACACATTGCCCCCCGCCATCGAGGTGAAGGCGATGGCCGACTGCACGGTGGCAGGCAGGGCGCAGAGATAGAGGAAGCCGAGGTAGATGGCCGGGCTCAGCCAGCCCGGCACCAGCGGGGTGAGCAGCAGCCCGAGCAGCGGAAACAGCACGAAGGTGCTGAGCATCACCACCAGATGGAGCCGCCAGTGGCCGAGGCCTGCCAGCAGGTTCTGGCGCGACAGCTTGGCGCCATGCATGAAGAACAAGAGCGCCACCGCCAGCTTGGTCAGCAGACCGAACCAGACAGCCACCTGCCCCTCGCAGGGAAAGAGGGAGGCCAGAGTGACCACCGCAATCAGCACAACAGTAAAGGGATCCAGACGCACGAAAGGTCTCCATCAGAAGGGCATCCTGCAGCCATGGCGACAGTCAGGATTGGGGAGGACAAGAAACAGAGCGGGAGATGTCTGGCACCTCCCGCTAAAGCGAACCTCCAGCTTACCCCGATAACGGAGAGGCGCAAAGTTGAGCGGCGAATAATTGTTCATCAATGCTTAACGCCTTCGCCATATCGAGTAGCGAAAGTTGACGATAAAGCGGCCCTGACAGCTCCCAAACGGCTAAAAATGGATAAAAAAACGGGCGACCAAGGCCGCCCGTTCCGCTTTCTCACCCAGCCGATCAGCGCTGGCTGGCCAGCTTGCCGTTGCCGCCTTTCTTCTCATTGCCGGCAAGCTTGCGGGCCTGCCGCTTCTCGAAGCGGGAGATCCACCAGTAGGCCAGCGCCGAGAAGACCGCGGTCATAAAGACGTTGATGAAGAAGGCACGCACCAGATCCACCCCGGCCGGGAAGGCGGAGGCACTCATGCTCACCACGAAGATGGCGATCAGCACCGACACCACGCCCATCCCGAACTTGCGCGACCCCATGCGGAAGTCGCGCGGGGTGTCGTCATGTTTCCAGCGGAACACGAAGTAGGCCACCATGATGAAGATCGGCGGCAACATGGCGGTGCCGGCGGTGAGGTTGATGGCGGTGTTCATCATCTGCTGCACCGACTCGGAGCCGAAGCCGTTGACCACCAGCATCGCGAACACGAAGACAAACTGCCACCAGGCGGCGCGCACCGGCACGCCGTGCTCGTTGAGCTGGGTGGTCTTCTCGCCGTAAACCCCCTGCGGGATCTCGGAGAAGTGGATCTTCACCGGCGCCGAGGTCCACATCATCATGGAACCGAACATGGCGATAAACAGCACCACGCCGACGAAGCGGCCCACCAGCGCCTCGGAGAGCCCGAAGTACTGGGCCATGCCGGTGAAGATCTCCACCATGCCGCCGGCATAGGTGAGGCTCTCGCGCGGCACGAACACGTTCACCAGCAGGGAGCCGACCGCATACATGGCACCGATGACGATACCCGCGCTGATGATCACCTTGATAAAGGACTTCTGGCCGCCCTTCACATCATTGAGATAGGCCGCTGCGGTCTCGGCACCGCCCGCCGCCTGGAAGATCCAGCACATGATGCCGAGCGTCGCCCAGTTGACGGTGGGAGTCATCGCCTCCAGCGTGATGGGCTGGGCCGGCACATGATCGCCACTCAGAGCCATCAGGGCGCCCAGCACATAGATGGCGAACAGGGCAAATACACCGTAGGCCACTATTTCGGCAATCTTGCCGAGCCAGCTCGCCCCCTTGGTGGAGATGTGGGTCGCCGCTGCAAACAGCACGATGGAGATGATCGAGGTGACCATGGGCGAGAAGCTGTACTCATAGCCCAGCATGGCGTAGGAGGCGTAGGCGATGACGTTGGGCAGCAGGGAGACAAACCAGAACAGGTTCACGAACCAGTAGAGAAACGAGCCCAGATAGGCCATCCGGGTGCCGAGCGGCTTTTTCAGCCAGTCGTACATCCCCGACTCGGAGTTTTTATTGGCCGAGACGAACTCGGCGATGATGAAGACGAACGGGATGAAGTAGACGATGGTCGCCAGCAGGAAGATGGGGGCGGAGCTGAGCCCCAGCTCGATGTTGTTGTTGACGATGTTGCGCACATTGAACACGGCGGCAAAGGTCATCGACAACAGGGCAAACTTGCCTATGGTGCCGCGTACGGATTCAGACATGGTGTCCTCCAGTGGACTTGCGCTCCCTGCGGGGAGCGCTGTGACTCTGTGATGTGTTTGGCAAGGGTCTGTCGGCCCCGCGCTTTACTCTCTTGTTATGATCGGGCCGCGTGGACGGTCTCGCTGGTGAACCGGTGCCGTCTCCCGCACCGGCTCGCAATACCGTTCAGACGATCGGGGTGCCCGGCGCCATCGGCTCCCGCGGCTGCAACAGTACGCTCTGGCTCTCGTCCGGGGTCTCGGCGCAGAGCAACATGCACTCGGATCGCTCACCGCGCATCTTGGTGGGCTTGAGGTTGGTCAGTACCACCACCTCGCTGCCCATCAGCTCATCTTCGCTGTAGTAAGGCACCAGACTGGTGACGGTCTGCAGCGGCCGCTCGCCACCCACGTCGATCTGGACGATGTAGAGTTTGTCGGCCCCGGGGTGACGCACCACCTCCAGTACCTTGCCCACCTTCATCTCGACCCGCTTGAATTCGGCAAACTCGATCGTCTCGCTCATTCTCTTTTCCTTTTCTGGTTCAACGGTTTGCGGGTGGCCAACGGCCACCCGATTTGATTGGAATTCAATGCAGTACCTATGGCGTCTGCATGGCAACCTGCGCTGTCGGCTGGGCCTCTTTCGCACGCGCCTCGGCACTGAGGGAGGCCTCGTATCTGTTGTATTTCCACCAGGCGAAGCCGAGGAAGATCACGATCCCGCCGACGTTGTAGAAGATGATGGTCATGATGTCGGCGCCGGTCGGGAAGGTGGAGGCGAGGAAGCCCACCGAGAAGATGGCGATCAGCACCGAGACCACGGCGATGCCGGTGGTACGCGAACCCATCTTGAACTCCCGCGGCAGGTGGTCGAGCTTCAGGCGCAGATTGAGGTAGGCCAGCATGATGAACAGCGGCGGCAGCATGGAGGCGGCGGCGGTCATGTTGATGACGGTGTTCATCAGATCCTGCGCTGTGTTGGAGCCCAGGGTCGGGATCACCATCAGCGGCAGCACGATAAGGTACTGGATCCAGGCTGCACGGGCAGGCACGCCGTTCTCGTTCAGCTCGACCGTCTTCTTGCCGAAGATGCCGGCCGGGATCTCGGAGAAGAAGATCTTCACCGGGGTCGCCGTCCACATCAGCAGGGAGCCGAACATGGCGGTGAAGGAGACCAGCCCGACGAAGCGGTTCATCAGGATCTCCGGCAGGCCGAAGTAGGCTGCCAGCCCTTCAAACACCTGCACCGAGCCGCCGGTATATTTCAAGGTACCGCTCGGCACGAACACGTTGATCAACAGCGAGGCGATGGAGTAGAGCACGCCGATAAAGATCCCGGCGATGATGATCACCTTCACGAAAGACTTGGAGCCCCCTTTCACGTCATTGACGTAGACCGCCACCGACTCGGCGCCACCGGCTGCCATAAAGATCCAGGTAGTGATGCCGAGGAAGGCCCAGCTGAAATCGGGGACCATCGCCTCTACCGTGATGGGGTCAGCCGGCTGCACGCCGCCCACCAGTGCCGCACCTGCCAGCAGGATGTAGGAGAGGGTCAGCAACAGCATCAGGGACGAGGTCACCGAAGTGATGGGCCCCAGCATCTTGGCGCCGTTGGTGGAGACGTAGGTGGCAAAGGCGAACAGCACCATGCTCAATGCCGTGGTCGCCACCGGGGTGAGAATGTACTCGTAACCGAGGAAAGCATAGGAGGCGTAGGCGATGACCCGCGGCAGCAGCGAGGTGAAGAAGAACAGGTTCACGAACCAGTAGGTGTAGGCGGAGATAAAGGCCCAGCGACCGCCGAGGGAGCTCTTCACCCAGGCATAGACGCCCGCTTCGGAGTTCTTATTCAGTGACACGAACTCCGCAATGATCAGGCAGAACGGAATGAAGTAAAAAATGGTAGCCAGAAAGAACATCGGGGCCGAGGCCAGACCGATCTAGATGTTGTTGTTGATGACGTTGTTGAAGCTGAATACCGCCGCGAAGGTGAGCGACAGCAGACCAAACTTGCCTATCGTATTGCGTTTGGAATCAGACATGGTGCATCTCCAGACCTGTAGTTATTGCAGCGAAAGGGCGGGGCATGATTTGTAGGGTGAACCCCGCCCTTCCGGCTTTTGTCAGTGCAGAACCGGCGGCTTGTTATTTGTTCTTGAAGTAGCCGCCTTCGACGGTGACCTTGATGATCACCTTGCGCACCGGCCCGTCGCCGACGAAGCGGTAGGCCTCGTCGTTCTCGAAGATCACCACCTGACCGTTGCCGACTTTCTGGCGCTCACGCACCTCGCCGGCCAGCCACTCGCGGTCGGTGGTGTCGTCATAAACCTGCTCGACCTGCAACTCCGACTTGGCTGCCCACTCCACTGTCTCTTCCCCTTCCAGGTAGTAATGAACGTCGAAGTAGCGGCGCTGCCCCTCGAACAGGGAGGTGGCCGGGCTGGCCCCCTCCTGCAAGCGGTAGGTGAGAGAGTCACCGATGGAGTGGCAGATGCCGGGCTTGAGGTTTGGCAGGTTGTTGATGGCCTCCACGCAGCGGCCCCACTTCTTGCCCTCCCGGTAGATGTTTTTGAACAGGGTCAGGTTGTCCAGGGTGATCATGCGAGGTTCCTCCCGCCGTTGATGGTGAGATCGAGCCCGGCCAGCGCAGCCGGATTGAGGTTGCCGCGGGCGATGGGCAGCAGGGTCAGGCCGAAGCTGAATGGCTCGAAGCGCACCCGCCAGGAGTCCAGCACCTCGGAGCCCCAGGAGTTGGAGCCCAGCCCCAGCACCTTGTGATCCAGATTGAGGGTGAGATAACCGCTCGGCTCCAGCTCATTGATGTGCTGCGCCGCGTGGATATGCTCCCAGCTGTAGGGCCAGACGCTCAGGTTGATGGGAGCATCGGGCCGCACGTAGAGACCGGCACCGTGGCGGTTGGTCAGGGTCGCCCAGCGCACCTGCTGGCGGTTGCCGTTGTCCTGCGGGAACGGGTAGTGCTCCCACATCTCGCTGACTGTGCTCTGGAAGTTGTCGATCCAGTTGCTCTGGCGGCTGTCCTGATAGTTTTCGCCCGGCCCCATGCCGTAGTAGTTCACCCGGTCGAGATCCTGACGAATGCCCAGCTCGAAGCCGATCTTGGGAATGATGTCGTCATAACCGCCGTAGGGCTGACCGGAGAGGGCCACATGCAGCTGGCCATTCGGGCTCAGGGTGTAGACGTAGCGGCAGCGCATACCGAAATCGAACACCGGCGGCGCGATCAGGCTCTCGACCGTCACCTCGACCGCCTCCCCCAGCTGGCGCCAGCTCAGAGTGCGGAAGTGCTCCTGCATGATCTGCAGGTGGTTCGGGTGCCACAGGCTCTCGTACTCCTGCTTGTGGTTGTCGATCATCGGCTTGAAGAAGGTGAGGCGTGGCGCCCGCTCTATCAGCTCATTGCCATCCTGCTGCCAGCTCACCAGCTTGCCATCGAGGCGCGAGAAGCGCAGGTCAAAGCCGCTGCCGCTCAAGGTCAGCGCGAGGCGCTCATCGGCAATCTGCAGCGGGGTGGCGTTGGGATTGGCAAAGGGCTGCAGCTGGCGAGTCGACTCTTTCAGCTGGAACTGGTACTGGCCCAGCTGGTGCTCCGCCGCGCTGTAACGGGTGGCGGTGGCCTTGATGACCCGCAGCTGGACGAAGGCTTCCCGCCCATCGAGGGATGGCAGTTCGAGTTGCAACTCGGTGATGGCACCGGGGGCAACCCCTTCCAGCCGGATTTGCTGGCTGGCCAGCAGCTCGCCTTCGGCCTTCACCTCGACCAGCAGGCGGATGTCGTCGAGAGTGGAGAACCAGTAGCGGTTTTCCACTTCCAGCTTGCCGCTCGCCAGATCCAGCGCGCGCACCTTGACCGGGCAGATCACCTGCTTGTATTCACGCAGGCCCGGCCCCGGGGTCTGATCCGGATAAATGAGCCCATCCATGCAGAAGTTGTAGTTGTTGGGGTAGTCGCCATAGTCGCCACCGTACTTGTAAACGGGGCGGCCCTGCTCGTCCTGATCCAGAATGCCGTGATCGCACCACTCCCAGATGTAGTGACCCTGAATGTGGGGATGACGGTCGAACACCTGCTGATATTCGCTGAGGCCACCCGGGCCGTTGCCCATGGCGTGGGCGTATTCGCAGATAATGCGCGGCTTCGCCATCGGGAACTCGCCGAAGCAGTTCATCTGGGAGACCCGGGAGTACATGGTACTCACCACATCCACCACCTCGGCATCGCGATCCTCTTCGTAGTGCACCAGCCGGGTCGGGTCGATCGCCTTGCAGCGCTGGTACATAGCTCTGATGTTGCAGCCGTAGCCGGACTCGTTGCCGAGCGACCAGATAATGATGGAGGGGTGGTTCTTCTGGGCGTGCACGTGGCGCTCGATGCGATCCACGAACACCCGCTCCCAGAAGGGGTCGTCGGTGATGCGGCTGAGATCGCCGACGTTGGCAAAGCCGTGGGTCTCCACGTCGGTCTCCGCCATCACGAACAGGCCGTACTGGTCGCACAGCTCGTAGAAACGCGGGTCGTTCGGGTAGTGGGCGGTGCGCACCGAGTTGAGGTTGTGCTGCTTCATCAGCACGATATCGCGCTCTACCCGATCCATGCCGACCGCACGGCTCTTGAGGTGGTCGTTGTCGTGGCGGTTCACCCCGTGCAGCTTGAGGTAGTGACCGTTGACATGGAAGAGGCCATCCTTGACGGTAATTTCACGCACCCCGACCCGCTGCGGGATCACCTCCAGCAGCTCGCCCTGACCGTTGTAGAGGGAGAGTTGCAGCTGATAGAGGTAAGGGTCTTCGGCGCTCCACAGATGGGGGTTGACCAGATCCAGTGTGAAGCGGCAATCACACTTGCCGTCGATGACGAGATGGTCGAGTGTGCCACTGGCGATCTCGCTGCCCTGATCCAGCAGGGACCAGACCAGACGGTGATCACGGGCGGGAGCCCCCAGATTTTCCAGCTGGATATCGCAGCTCAGGGTAGCGCTCTGATTGTCATCGGCCAGCGCGGTGCGGATGAAGAAGTCCTGCAGATGGGCGGCCGGTTTGCCCACCAGATAGACGTCGCGGAAGATCCCCGCCATCCACCACATGTCCTGATCTTCGATGTAAGTGGAGTCGGCCCACTGCATCACCCGCACCGACAGCAGGTTCTCGCCAACCTTGGCGTAGGCGCTGATATCGAACTCGGCGGTGAGACGGCTGCCCTTGCTGAAGCCAACGTAGTGGCCGTTCACATAGACCTCGAAGTAGGTCTCCACCCCGTCAAACTTGATGATCACCTGCTCGCTGTCCCAGGCCGGGCTCAGCGTGAAGCTGCGCTGATAGGCGCCGGTGGGGTTGTTGGTCGGCACGAAGGGCACGTCGATGGGGAAGGGAAAACCTTCGTCGGTGTACTGCAGCTGGCCATGTCCTTCCATCTGCCACATGTTGGGCACGGTGATCTGGCCCCACTCGCTCATGGGGCTGTGATAGAAGGCCTCCGGCACCTGCAGGGGGTGGTCGAAGTAGTGGAACTGCCACTGGCCGCCAAGGCTCAGAAAACGGCGGCTCAGCTCGCGCTGCATGGTGGCCGCCAGCGCGTGGTCGGCATAAGAGAAGAAGTAGGCACGCGGGACCAGCCTGTTTTCACCAACGAATTGGACGTTTTCCCAGTTATTCACATGTCCTCCCGGAACAAGGCAATGTTAACTGGGTAAACTCTAGATAAACATTTACTAAATATCAGCTTTAGATTGGTAAAGTTTTAACCTGATCACAATGAACAGATGGTTTTGTGAGCGAGATCAGAAGCGGGAGATAAAGGAGGGCAAGATATGGATGAGTGGCATAGATGTTGATAGCCGTTGGCTGAACTGCAATAAAATCAGCTATAAAACAATATGATATGAAGTTACTGGATGATATGGGAAAGAGGTTTGCTTGGGAGAGGTGTCGCACCACCGCAAGATGGCGCGACTAAAAAGTGACTTATTTTACTAAAATCAGCGGGTGGTACCACGCAGGGTCAACTTGCTCGGTACCAACACCCGGAGTGGAATATCACGCTCGTCTCGCAGCCGCTCAACCAGCAAATTGACCCCCTGGGAGCCCATCAACTCGGAGTGGATCCGCACCGTAGAGAGCGGCGGGAAGGTGAACTTGGCGGTCGGGATATCGTTGACGCTGATAAGCTCGATCTGCTGGGGAATCGCCAGTCCCTTCTCATGAATGGCACGCAGCACACCGATGGCGATGGAGTCGGAGGCAACGAAAAGCGCCTTGGGCCAATCCCCTGCCAGCATCTCCTTCGCCAACTGGTAGCCGGAGGCGCTGGAGAAGTCGCCACGATAGAGATCGCTCTCCTGCACCACCCCCAACCGCTGGCCATAATCGCGGAAGGCCATTTCGCGCAGATCCGGACTCTCATCCTGGCCACCGATATAACCGATGCGCTGATGCCCCTGCGCGATAAAGTAATCAACCACTTGCTGGCTGATCAGGGCAAGATCCACATCCACCGAGTCGAATTCTCCCTGTGAACAGCAGTCGACAAACACCAGCTGGCTGGAACAAGCCCTTAGCTGGACGAGACGCTCGGCTGTTAGGGTGCCGACCACCAGAATGCCATCCACGGCACTCAATTCACGCCCTTCACCACAGTTGTAGAGATGGGTCAGCTCGATATTGAGGCGGGCACTCTGGGTCTCGATACCATAACGGATGGCGAGATAGTAAGGGTCGTTGACCTCGGTACTCTGGGGATAGGCATAGACCACCAGAAAGTGCAGCTTGCTCTTGTGTACCCCCTTGCGGGCGCTGCTGGTCTTGTACTCCAGCCGTTCGGCAATCTCGAAGATCCGCTGCTTGGTCTCTTCCTTGACGCTCAGGCTGGGATCCTCGTTCAGTACCCGGGATACCGTGGCGAGAGAAACTCCCGCTTCCTGTGCAATTTCCTTCAACGTAGCCATCAATACCTCGCTGGCAGCATCACGTGTTAATCGGCAACGGCTAAAGAGTAACGGGCAATCCCTTGATAGCCCAGCACTTTTACTAAAATCCCGGTGGCATGGCAGATTTTTGGAAGACAGAAATGCAAAAAGGCCTCCCGAATGGGAGGCCTCTTCTAAATAGTTGCCTGACAGTGTCCTACTCTCGCATGGCGAATGCCACACTACCATCGGCGCTACCGCGTTTCACTTCTGAGTTCGGCATGGGATCAGGTGGTTCCACGGCGCTATTGCCGTCAGGCAAAAGCTTTTAAAACTAACTTGAAAATGGTGCTGATACCCAGAA
>NZ_CDDK01000006.1:15031-138146 GCF_000820225.1 Aeromonas veronii bv. veronii | reverse complement strand
ATAAAGAGCACCCGATCCGCCACCTGACGGGCAAAGCCCATCTCGTGGGTGACGCAGATCAGGGTCATCCCCTCGTCAGCCAGCTCGCGGATCACATCGAGCACTTCGCGGATCATCTCGGGGTCGAGGGCGGAGGTGGGCTCGTCAAACAGCATCAGCTCGGGTTGCATGCAGAGGGAGCGGGCGATGGCGACCCGCTGCTGCTGGCCGCCGGAGAGCTGGTGAGGGTACTTGTCGGCCTGTGCCTGAATGCGCACCCGCTCGAGCAGCCCGAGCGCCCGGGCTTTGGCCTCCTGAGGGCGCAACCCCAGGGTATGCACCGGCGCCACCATCAGGTTTTCCAGCACCGTCATATGGGGGAAGAGGTTGAATTGCTGAAACACCATGCCAACCCGACCTTGCAGGCGGCGCAGGTAGGAAGGGGTCACCTGCTCGCCAAACAGGAACAGCTGGCCGTCGTCGATCCCCTCCAGCCCGTTGATGGTGCGGATCAGGGTTGATTTTCCCGAGCCTGACGGGCCACAGATGACCCACTTCTCTCCCCGTTCAATGGTGAGATCGATGTGATGAAGAGCCTGAAAGTCGCCATAGAATTTGTCGACGCCACAAAAGCGCACACAGGGTTGCGAACTGGTCAAGAAGTGGGTTCCACTGAGAATCATTTACGCCATGGTATTGATTTTATAGGGGGATGACAAAGAAAACCCCCTTGTCAGCATCCTGATGGCTATTCACAATGGCGCCATTTCGTGATGACAGGAGCTTTTCATGCGTATTACATCCTTGCTTGCCGGTTCCCAGGTGCAGCTGTTGATGCCGCCAGCGGTTCGCTATCGCTGCGTCATTTTTCTGTTGTTGCTGGTGAGTTGGGGCGTGGTGGCGGCCTCCTTGTGGGATGGTTGGGGCGCCATGGCGCTGCTCAACTGGGTGGGCGTGGTCTTTGGTGGCATCACCGGGATCATGGTGTCGCTGCCCCGCAGCTGGCAGCCCTGGCGCCTGGCGGAGCTGGGGTGGGATGAACAGCATATCTATTTGCTCAATGGCAACAAGGATGAAGCGCTGGCACTGCCCCGCAGTCAGTTGGTGGCGCTCGAACGAGAGCGGCGAGTGGGTCACGACGGCCAGTGGCTCGACTTCAGCCTCGATCTGCAATTGAGTGAAGAGGAGCTGGCGGCGGCCATGGCCTTGCTGGATCTCAATGCGGGGGAGCTCCATCTGGTGAGCCCGTCTGTCTATCGCTTCGGCTTTAAACGGGCCTGGCACGGTCGCCGGATGCTGGCGCAACGGTTGTCAGATCTGCAATCGGCCTGAGTCGACTATTTTCTCGACAATTCCCGGCAAAGCTCAGATACTGCCTGTGACTCGAATTGATCTTGTCTGCACTGTTAACCCAAGAGATCAATCACTTGACGACAGTGTGGAGAAGGCCACGGCATGAAGCCATGGCAGGTCCGGCATAGGGGTTGTGCCCTTACCGTTATGCTGGGAATTGCATAGAGAAGGCACCTTGAATCGAGAGTGGATGGCATGAAGATTTACGTAGGAAATCTGTCGTACCGGATGACGGCCGACGAACTGAAAACCCTGTTCAGCCAGTTTGGACAGGTCGACAAGGTTGATATCATCATCGACCGCGATACCGGCCAGTCAAAGGGGTTTGGTTTTATTGAAATGCCGGTCAATGGTGATGCCGAAAAGGCCATCGCTGGTCTGCATGGCACAGAAGTCGGTGGCCGTACCATCACCGTCAACCAAGCCAAACCGAAGACAGATGCTCCCCGTGGTCGCCCGCAACAGCGCCACCGCTAAGGTGCCTCGGCAATAAAAAAACGGCATGGGTTTCCCCCATGCCGTTTTTGTTTCTGGACGTTTTGCTGTTATCAGGGGACGTCGTAACCGAGCGCCGCCTTGCGGATGCGGAACCACTGCTGGCGATTGAGGACGATGGATTCGGTGGCCACGGCGGCAGCAATCCGCTCCCGTTTGCCGGAGCCAATCAATGGCAGCGGCTGGCTTGGCAGCATCATTACCCAGGCGTAGACCACCTGCTCGATAGTCTGGGCGCCCACTTCCTGACGGATCTGCTCCAGTTCGGCACGCAGCGGGGCACAGGCGTCATCGCTGAACAGTCGGCCGCCGCCGAGACATGACCAGGCCATCGGCTTGATGCCAAGCTGCTGGCACTGATCCAGGGTACCATCGAGTGTCCCTTCCTGATGAAGCGGCGAGATCTCCAGCTGGTTGGTGACCAGCGGGAAGGGGAGGCGCGATTGCAGTAGCTCGAACTGACGGGCGGTGAAGTTGGATACCCCGGCGTGCTTGATCTTGCCCGCCTGTTTCAGGGTGATAAAGGCGTCGGCCACTTCATCTGCGTTCATCAGGGGGTCCGGGCGGTGGATCAGCAGCAGGTCCAGATGGTCGGTGCCGAGCTTGCGCAGCGAGGCCTCGGCGCTGGCGATGATATGGTCCTTGCCGGTGTTGTAGTGGTTGAGAGCATGCTCCGGCTTGGCGGTGAGGGCGATACCGCACTTGGTGACGATCTCCATCCGGCTGCGCAGGGAAGGCTCGAGGCGCAGGGCGTGACCAAAGGCCTCTTCGCACTGGTAGCCACCATAGATATCGGCGTGATCGATGGTGGTGACCCCCAGATCCAGATGATATTTCATCAGATCGAGCAGAGCGGCCGGAGAGAGCTGCCACTCCATCAGGCGCCAGTAACCCATGATGAGGCGAGAGAAGGTGGGGCCTTGCGGATGCAGGGCGACACGGGATACAGACATGGTTGACTCCTTGAAAAACACGATGCGAAAACGATGTGCAACATAGATGACTGCGCGCATCTTGGCCTCATGTGGCTGGCAAAGCAATAATGGGCAGTGGCATGATTCGAACTTTGGTTCTGATCGCAGAGTAGGAGAGAGAGTTGGATGGAAGGATTTGCCGAGCGCTTGCAGAGCCTGATCGGGGAGATGAGCGTGAGCGCGTTTGCCCGCAAGGTGGGGCTCAGTGAAGCGCTGATCCGCAAATATTTGAAGGGAGCCGAGCCTGGCCTGGCGCGGGCCAACCAGATCGCCATGGGGGCCAACTGCTCGCTGGAGTGGCTGGCAACCGGCTGCGGTTATCTCTACCGTCAGGCGGAAGTGGTAGACAGGGAGGCGCTGGCAGCGGCGCAGCTACTGCTGGGCGAGCAGCAACCCGGGGTGGGGCTGCCCGATGAGGAGGCACTGGTCACCCTGCTCGCCTATTACCAGTTTTTGCGCACCCACAAGAAAGCGGACGGTTTTCTCGACTTGGCGCTGGCGCGGGAGTTTGGTCGCCATCTGGGGGAAGCGTGATGAGGGGCATATTACCCTTTGGTCGTGTCACGGCCGGTTGATTATTCTGATACGCTCTAAGCAAGATAACTCTCCATGGAATGGGCGATGAGCTACTTGATCCTCGGAAGCGGTGCGCTGGGCTCGGCGCTGGCAAGAGAGCTGATGGCAAGGGGGGAATCCTTCCTTCTGGCCGGGCGCACCTATCCAAAAGGGATCGAGATGGGGGCCTTCTTCCCGCTGCAAGAGGTGGATGCCATCTCGTTCGACGCCCTGTTTACCCTCTACGACACCGATCCGCTCCCCACTGTGGTGATCAACACCATCGGCCTGTTGCACGATGTCAGCTTTATGCCGGAGCGACGGGTCGAAGAGGTGCACCCCAAGTGGCTGTGCGACAGCCTGCTGGCCAATGCCTGGCCAACACTGGCGCTGGCTGCCCGTTTCAGTCGGTTGATGGGCAGTGACCATCCGCTGTGGCTCTGTGCCATCTCCGATCTGGCGGGCTCCATCACCTCCAATCTGGAGGGGGGACGTTACAGCTACCGGATGAGCAAGGCGGCCCTCGACATGGGGGTGAAAACGCTGGCCCTTGAGTGGGCGCAGCGTTTCCCGCAAGCAGGGGTGGTGGCAGTAGCGCCCGGCTTGATGGACTCCCCGATGAACGCTCCCTTTCTGAGCGAGTTGCCCGCGGATCAATTGCAGGATCCTGCCGAGGTGGCGGGGAAACTGCTCAATCTCATCAAGGGGTTATCGTTGACCCAATCGGGTCAGCTACTGGATCTCAACGGTCAGCCGCTGCCCTGGTAAATCCCGCCTGCGGGTTCTATGGACGTCTATTGGCTTCACATTCTGCTCATGCGCCCCTTGCCAAGCGAGGGGCGCATGGCTAACGTCACTCTCCTGTTTCAGGAGGGATCTCATGCGCTATATCGATTTACGAAGTGACACCGTCACCCAGCCTACTGACGCCATGCGTCAAGCCATGCTCCACGCCGAAGTCGGTGACGATGTCTATGGTGAAGATCCGGGCGTCAACGCGCTGGAGGCCTTTGGTGCCAGATTGCTGGGCAAACAGGCGGCGCTGTTTGTGCCGTCCGGCACCATGTCCAATCTGTTGGCGGTGATGAGCCACTGTCAGCGCGGTGAGGGGGCCATCCTCGGCAACGCCGCTCACATCTATCGCTATGAAGCGCAGGGGAGTGCCGTGCTGGGCTCCGTAGCCCTGCAACCCTTGCCGATGCAGCGCGATGGCACGCTGGCATTCGATGATATCAAGGCTGCGCTGGCCCCTGATGATGCCCACTTCGTCCAGACTCGCCTGATCTGCCTTGAGAACACCCACAACGGCAAGGTGCTGCCGCTCTCCTATCTGCAGGAGATGGGGGCATTTGTTGCCGAGCGCGGCTTGAAGCTCCATCTCGATGGCGCACGGCTTTTTAACGCCGCCGTGGCCAGCGAGACCCCGGTCGAGGTGATCGCCGCTCCATTTGATAGCATCTCGATTTGTCTCTCCAAGGGGTTGGGCGCACCGGTGGGCTCGCTGCTGGTGGGCAGCCACGATTTCATCGCCCGTGCGCGCCGCCTACGCAAGATGCTGGGAGGTGGCATGCGTCAGGCGGGGATTCTGGCGCAAGCCGGTCTGTTTGCCCTCGAGCAGCATGTGACCCGCCTGGCCGATGATCACCGCCGTGCCAAACGGCTGGCCGAAGGGTTAGCTGCACTGCCGGGCATCGAGCTCGACCTCTCGCTGGTGCAGAGCAACATGGTGTTCCTGCGGCTGCGTGAGGGGGAGTCTGCCCCTTTGCTGGCCTTTATGAAGGAGAGGGGGATCCTCTTCTCCGGTTACGGCGAGCTGCGGCTGGTGACCCATCTGCAAATCAACGATGACGATATTGAAGAGGTGATCGACGCCTTCACCGAGTATCTCGGAGCGCGTTGAGACGGCTGGTGAGGTAGAGGTTATACCAAGACCTGTTCATACCGAAATAACAGAGGGCGCCGCGGCGCCCTCTGTTATTTGCTGCAAGCTCAAGCCTGCCGCTGGCCGCTCATCAGCATGGCCTCATCGGTGGCGTCGTAGATCATCACCGCGATATGGGTTACTTGACCGCCGAAATCGGCCAGTGGCACCAGGGTCAGGTTCTGGAACATATGGGGGGCAGAGCCGGTAATGGGGCGATAGTTGGAGAAACGTAGCAGATAGGGCTTCTGCTCCCAGGTGCTGAAGGCGCGGTTGTTGAGCTTGAAGACCATGTTGGCCTTGCGCTCGAACCAGGCTCTGTCCACATCGGGGAAGAGCTCGAACAGTACGCCATCGCGCACGTCACTGGCCAGTCGGCCGCTGTGGCTCTCCATAAAGCCGTTCCACACCTGTACCTTGTACTCCTTGTCGAGCACTACCAGGCCTACGTCCAGGTTCTGGACTATGTTCATCAGCCAATGAAATTCACGGATTTCCATAGTCACTCCTAGAGCATGTGCATGATTTTGTTGTTCATGGTGGCGATGGAATCTTCGGTAAACAGCAGCAGCAGATCACACTGCACCGCGTAATCCTGGATCCGGTAGTTGATCTCGATGGCGAGCGTGCGGCGCCAGCGACTCTTGTTAGTGTTGATCAGCTCGTTGATGGGTCTGTGCTGGCCGAGCACCACCGGGTGCCCCTGACTGAAGGGGGTGTCGAGCTGGTTGGCGTAGCCGCGCAGGAAGGCGCCGATCAGCACGTTGGCGGTATCCATCAACAGCTCCAGTTCGGCGGTGCGATCCAGCGTCCCCTGATGGTTCATCAGCTTGGCCAAATCTTTGAAGCTGGAGTCATGGAACAGGATCAGCGCTTCACCGGCGATCCCCGCTCCGATAAACCCCTGACAGACGGCGGAGAGGGTATCCGAATCCGCAGCCGCCGAGAGGGCCATGTGCAGCTCGGAGACCTCCAGCACGTTGACGTTGGGGATAGGCAGTACCACGAAGGCGTTGAGCAGACGAGCCAGCAAGTCGGCTGCCTGACCCATGGAGACGTTGGCCAGCTCCTGATAGACATCGCGGATTTCGGGGGTGATCTTGACGCCTGCATCGGCTACAACGCCGTTTGGCTGCTGCTCGGGGGCGCTTGGTTGACCGCTCGGGGCGGCGCTCCAGAAATCATGCTTTTTGAGCAGGGCGAGCAGGGTCTCGGGGGCGGCGGGTTTCTTGATGAAATCGAGCGCCCCCAGCCCCATGACCCGTTGATAGGCCTCTGGTTGGATATCCCCGGAGACCACGATCACCTTACTGCGTAGACCCTCCCGTTGGAGGGTCTCCAGCACGCCGTAACCGTCCATTTCCGGCATGGTCAGATCGAGGAAGATGAGATCGCCATGACCCATCAGCACCTGTTCGATCCCTTCGAGACCATTGGCTGCGTAGTGCAAATCGACTTTCCAGTCGGCCGGGAGCGCCCGCGCCAGCTGTTTGCGGGCGAACCCGGAGTCATCACATATCAATACATTCATGGCGTTAGGCAGGCTCTGTTGGCAAGGGATGCTATAAGTGTGGCCCGCTAACGGTCAGATGCAATGGGTGAGGCTATCACCTTGTGAAAATTGGTTGTCCCACTGCCGATTGCGATAGCGTGCTGAGTATTTTTCAACAAATTCAACGAACATCTTAACACGCAACGGAGCGAACTGGTGCTGGCAACACAACATGTAGAAGGGGCGATTGCCGGTTTGCCAGTCGGTCAGTACCGGCACCAGCTGCTCGTCATGGAGGAAGCTGCTCAGATAGTGCAGCGGGGCGTTGACGATCCCCAGATGACGCCGGGCTGCGCGTACCGCGGCCTGGGTCTGGTTGACGGTCAGTTTGGCGCTGCGTTTGATGCAGACACTCTGGCCATCCTTGTCGGTCAGTTGCCAGTGCTGGTGAGGCCAGCAGTAGATGAGATCGTGCTCTTCCAGCTGGTTGGGATGGGAGGGGGTGCCCTTTTTGGTCAAATAGAGTGGTGAGGCAAACAGGCCGTACTCGATATGCCCGAGACAGATCGCATTGGGCAGCGACTGGGGCAGCTCACCGTTGAAGAACACCAGATCCCGATCATTGTCGAACAGGTGCTGGTGATCATTGGTCTGGGTGATATCGAACTGTACCTCGGGATAGTGCAGTCCGAATTCGGCCAGCATATCGATGAGGATGGTGTTGGAGAGCGCGATCGGCGCAGCTATCCGGATAAGCCCTGTGATATCGGCCTCTTGACCCTGGATCTCGCTGGTGGCCTGCTCGATTTGTGCGAGTGGCGTGCAGAGACGTTCGTAGTATCTGAGGCCATCATCGGTAAGGCGGAGCTTGCGGGTAGAGCGATGTAGCAGGGAGCAACCCAGTTGCTCTTCCAGCTGGGAAATGCGTCGACTGATGGTGCCTGTTGGCATGCCCAGTGCGGCTGCAGCGTGGGAGAATCCTCCCTCTTGCACCACCTTGACGAACAGGTAGAACTCTTCGATGTGCTTCATAAACGCTGTTCTGGGTGTAACAAGGGGGCAACCATAAAAAGAGCGTTCCGGGTTGGCAAGGGTAATTCAGCGTTTAATTGATCTGGATTCGATTTCTGTTGATACCAGTTCTCCACCCGCCCGTCATCTCAGTTTCCCCGAGCTGGTGATTATTCCGGCACGATGCCAAATGGTGCTGCGGCAGTGATGCTTGCCATATTCCCTGATTTGTTCCGCTATAACCGCAGGCGAAGGCCGATATTGCAACCTGATGGAAGGGCGCCGGGTTGCTCTGCGTACTCAGCCGGGGTGGTTTTCCATCTACAACCAATGTGATGCAGATCATATATTCGGGTTTTGCTCATTGCCTGTTGAAAAATGAATTTGGGGTATATCAATTCCGCCTTAGTGAACTATTTTTGTCCGTTTTGGCGTTTTTTTGGCTGTTTATCCATCCGCTTGGTTAATTAATGGAAGCTTTGTGACAGAGAGTGATGACTATTTCCACCATTGATTTAAATGTTAATAACAAATTTGTCGCAGCAAATATGCAATTGCTCTTTCAAGGTCTCGAGTGGATAGCTCTTAGTGCTTGTTTTTACTGGGGAAAAAAGTTAAAAATCGACTATATGATTTGCCTGGATTAACAGGGTCCTTGGCTGAGTCCTTTGTAGTATTGCCGTACAGGCTGCCCTGTTGTTGATATCTGAAATAGTTTTGTCCGCTCTTGGCTATGTGAAAAGGGATAATGGCCGAGAGGTATTTGCACCTTGCATTCTGCAGCTAGCGGTTTGCCAGATCTGTTTTCCGGTTAACCAGTGACCATCCAGCATGAATGACCTTGACCAGATGAATACGCTTGACGAACGGTTACTGAAGACGATGGATGTTCTGCATACCCCGATCTGGGTTTATGACATCGAGCATCACCATATTTTCTGGGCAAACAGCGCCGCGCTCTCCGTGTGGGAGGCGACGTCTCTCGACGAACTCTGCTCCCGCGACTTCTCTGCCGATATGGCAACCGCCATCGATCTGCTGCTGCAGCGCTATCTGGGTGATTTTCAGCAGGGGCGCAGTTACAACGAGTGGTGGACCCTCTCCCCAAAGGGGGTCAAGAAGCAGATCTATCTGCGCCTCTCCGGTATTCAACTGGCTGGCCGGCTGATGATGATGACCGAAGCGGTGCTCGACTCCGATACCCTCTATCAGGAGTCCTCGCTGGCAACCGGCGATACCCTTGCCTGCCTGTTCGATAGCCATGGTGTGTTCGAGAGTGGCAACTATCACTTCGAAATGTGTTTCGGCCACCAGATCGCCAAGCTCTCCCAGGTTTTCTCCGGCAATGATGACAGCTTCTACCAGAAGCTCTCCCGTCTCGATGAAGTGGTGACCGAGGGGGAGTGCCGTACCCTCAAGGGGATGCGCTGGTTCCAGTATCAGTTCCGCTATATCCAGCAGGGGGCCCGCATTCTGCTCACCATGCGCGATATTACCGATCGCAAACTAGAAGAGCTGGAGCATCGCCACCTCGCCTGGCACGACTCCCTGACCGGCCTGCTCAATCGGTATGGCTTGATGAAATCCCTCGAGGCCTATTGCGGGCTGGGGGAGCGTTTCGCGTTGGTGTTCATGGATCTGGACAACTTCAAGCTGGTCAACGACAACTACGGCCACAAGGCGGGAGATCGCCTGCTGGAGCGGGTCGCCGGTCGCCTCAAACAGATTTGCCCGCGGGATGTGGAGCTGGCTCGCCTCGGTGGCGATGAATTCACAGCACTGGTGCCGCTGGGCAATCAGGGGGATCGGGCGCAAGAGGTGGCCGATCAGATGCTCTCCCAGATGACCAAGCCGCTGCAACTGAGCGGGCTGCCGGAGGTGACCATCGGTGGCAGTATCGGTATCGCCATCTATCCCGATGATGCGGATGACGGGGACAACCTTATCACCCGTGCCGATATGGCCATGTATCAGGCCAAGCAGATGGGGCGGCTGCGCTGGCAGCGTTTCACCCCCAGCATGCAGCAGACCCTGCAGCGCAAGCTCAATCTCAAACAGTTTCTGGCCAAGGCCATCGGCCGTCAGGAGCTGAGCCTCTGTTACCAGCCGCAGGTCGATGCCGCCAAACGGCGTCTGATCGGTTACGAGGCGCTGCTGCGCTGGTACAACCCGGTGCTCGGCCATGTCTCGCCGGTGGAATTTATCCCGCTGGCCGAAGAGATGGGGCTGATCCGCGAGATCGGCAGCTGGGTGCTCTCCACCGCGCTGGCACAGGTAGCCAGCTGGCAGAAGCGCTTCCATCAGCGGGTGCCGGTCTCTGTCAACCTCTCCGGTTTCCAGCTCTCGTCGGCGCTGCCCGGGCAAGTTCGCCAGCAGCTGGAGCTGCACGGGGTGGATGCCTCCCTGTTGACGCTGGAGCTGACCGAAACCGTGTTGATGCTCGATATGAAGGGGTGTCTCGGCATTCTCGATGATTTGAGCGAGCAGGGGATCAAGATTGCCATCGATGATTTCGGTACCGGCTACTCCTCGCTGGCCTATCTCAACCGGTTGCCGATCAACAACATCAAGCTGGATCGCTCCTTCGTGGTCGGTCTCAACTTGCCGGTGATCCGGGCGACTGCGGCCATGGCCACCAATCTGGGGTTGGGGATCATGGCCGAAGGGGTGGAGGAGCCTCACGAGCTGGCCGCACTGCAGACCCAGGGGTGCCATGTGTTCCAAGGATATCTGTTCAGCAAGCCGCTGACTGTGGCGCAAGTCGAGGCGAGCGGTTTTGTGGTTGAGTGCCAGGTTGGGCGTTATCCACTGCTAGATGCCGTAATGGCAGAGTAACAAGTGTGCGTTAGGCCACAACTTGGGATTTTATTCCGCAATATTTAATCAAAATTAATCATTCTTTTGCGATCGGTCATGAGACGGATTGGCTGGAATTGCTAGCATGCGCCCTCGTTTCTAGGGAAAGGAGTATCGCAATAATGAGTCATGCTGCTGTCAATGACCGTCCGGCCAGCCCTCCCAAAGGTTGGTTGAACCGTTTCCTCAATGGCGTCGAGAAAGCCGGGAACAAATTACCCGACCCCGCCATGCTGTTCCTCTACGCCTTGCTGATCGTCTGGGTCGGCTCCTGGGTGTTGTCACAATTCCAGTTTGATCTGGTCAATCCCCGTACCGGGGAAGCGGTAGTGGTCAACAACCTGCTGACCGGTGCCGGTCTGGCCGAGTTTCTCTCCACCATGGTGACCACCTTTACCGGCTTTGCCCCGCTCGGGATCGTGCTGGTGGCCATGCTCGGGGTCGGGGTGGCCGAGCAGTCCGGTTTTATCAATACCGGTCTGAAAAAGTTGCTGAAAGTGACGCCTGCCCGTTTTCTCACTCCCATGCTGATCCTGGTAGCGATCGTCAGCCACACCGCCGCAGATGCGGGCTATGTGCTGGTGATCCCCATCGGTGGCATCATCTTCCACGCTGCCGGACGCCATCCGTTGGCGGGGATCGCCGCTGCCTTTGCCGGCGTTTCCGGCGGTTTTGCCGCCAACTTCCTGCCCTCCGGCGGGGATGCGCTGCTGCAGGGTTTTACCCAGTCCGCTGCTCAGTTGCTCGATCCTGACTACATGGTCAACACCCTGTGCAACATCATCTTTACCGGTGCCTCTTCGTTGCTGATCATCTGCGTCGGCTGGTTCATCACCGAAAAGGTGGTGGAGCCGCGCCTCAAGCACGTGGCGCTCAACGAGGATCTGGAGAGTGCCGACGAGATGGGGCGCTACAGCGCGCAAGAGAGCCGGGCCTTCAACTGGGCTGGGTTTGCCATGCTGGCGGCTATCGTGCTGCTGGCGCTGGCGCTCTCCCCGAGCGATTCACCGCTGCGTGCTGCCGATGGCTCCCTGACCACCTTCGCCGCGCCGGTGATGAAGTCCATCGTGCCGCTCATCTTCTTGCTCTTTATCCTGCCCGGGATTGTCTACGGCTTTGTCGCAGGCAGCTTCAAGAGTGGCAAGGATGTGATCGATGCCATGTCGGCCACCATGAACAAGATGGGCTCCTACATGGTGATGGCCTTCTTCTGCGCGCTCTTTATCAAGGCGTTTGGTGACTCCAACCTGGGCACCCTGCTGGCCCTCTCCGGTGCCGAAGTGCTTCATGCGCTGGCGCTGCCCGGTGAAGTGACCATCGTCGGGATGATCCTGCTCACCGCCAGCGTCAATCTGGTGGTGGGGTCGGCTTCGGCCAAGTGGGCGCTGATCAGTCCGATCCTGGTACCCATGCTGATGGCGGTGGGGATCTCCCCCGAGCTGACCCAGGCGGCCTATCGGGTCGGGGATTCTGCCTCCAACATCATCACCCCGCTGATGGTCTTCTTCCCGCTGGTGGTGGTCTATTGCCAGCAGTATGTGAAGAGCACCGGGATCGGTACTCTGGTCTCCATGATGCTGCCGTACTCGCTTGCCTTCCTGGTGAGCTGGACGATTTTCCTGCTGCTCTACTGGGCGCTTGGCTTCCCGCTCGGGTTGCAAGCCCCTTACGTCTATCCGGCCCCTTAAGCTGGGTGTGCGAGGGAGCCTTGGGCTCCCTCGTTTTTTTCGCTATGGTGTTACCTCATTTTGGAGGTGCCATGAATCAGACCATCGATCTTATCCTTTCCCATCGCTCCATTCGTCAGTTCACTGCCGAGCCGATCGCCCCGCAGCAGCTGGATGCCATTCTCGCCGCCGCCCAGTCCGCCTCAACCTCGAGCTTTTTGCAGGTGACCAGTATTGTGCGAGTCTGCGAGCCCGAGGCGCGTCAGCAGTTGGCCATGCTGGCGGGCAATCAACCCTATGTGGTGCAGGCGGCCGAGTTTCTGGTGTTCTGCGCCGATTACCACCGCCACACCCAGATCGTGCCCGAGGCCCAGACCGGCTATGCGGAGCAGTTGCTGATCGGAGCCATCGACGGCGCCCTGATGGCGCAAAACGCCTTGCTGGCGGCGCAGTCGCTGGGGCTGGGCGGGGTCTATATCGGCGGCATTCGCAACCATCCGGCCGAGGTGAGCGAACTGCTCGGCTTGCCCCATCAGGTGATCCCGCTGTTTGGCCTCTGCCTTGGTCATCCTGCCCAGCAGCCGGAGCAGAAACCCCGTCTGCCCAGGGGATTGGTGGTGCATCAGGAGCGCTACCAGCACGAGCTGGATCGCGACCTGCTGGCCCGGTACGATCAGCAGATCGCGGACTACTATCAGGCCCGCAGCAGCAATAACAAGCAGCAGACCTGGAGCGGACAGATCCGCGCCATTCTGGGCAAGGAGTCCCGCCCTTTCATGCTGGGATTCCTGCAATCGCGGGGCTTTAACCTCAAGTAATGGCGCTGATGGGCGATACTATGGGGAGGTGACCGTCATGGTCATCATCCCCTGATCCTGCAATCTCTCCCTGAGACCGGGGGCACAGCTTGGTGACAAATCGTGGGCAAGGGGGGATCTGCAGGCTACCTTAAGTGGGTAAGCTGTTGTAGGATCACGCAATTGGATAGGAACAGGGGTTTGGACATCCTATGATTTTAACTTTGGTATTGCTGTCTATTGGCGCACTCCTGTTTTTGGTTATCGCCTATAACGTGGTGCAGCAATATAAGCAGAAGGCAGAGGCGGACAAGCGTCACGCCGTTGCCAGACACAAGACGGTGGCCGACGAGACCGAAGAGGTGCTGCTGAACGTCAATCTGGTGCCTTTCTCCAAGAACATGGTGTTGCTGTTGCAGCACCGGATCCTCGATGCCTATCGCGCCATCGCCCAGGTGATGCCGAACAATCAGATCAAGCAGCGCATCGTTGATGTGCAGACCCAGATCAAGAATGTGCAGGAGAACTACAGCGTGCAGGATGAGGGGCAGTTCAAGACCCCGGAGTCCGATCGTCAGGCGATCCAGATGCTGCAGCTGGTCAAGAAGATGCGGGCCGTGCTGCGGGTCGAGCACAACAAGGGCAAGATTGACCCTCAGGGATTTGCCCAGGAAGAGCGCCGCCTCGAGCTGATGCAGCTCAAGATCAACATCTCCAATCTGGTCAAGCGGGCGATGGATGCCCGCATTCAGGGCCAATATGGTACATGCCGCCAGCTCTATACCAAGGGTCTGTCGGCCATGGCGAGCGTGGGCGACAAGGATCCCTATCTGCTGGCCCGTGAAGAAGATATGCGTCAGGGGCTCAAGGAGCTTGAAGAGCTGCAGCAGCAAAACAGCGCGCAGGATCTGCAAAACATCAAGGACAAGGAAGCCGACGAGCTTGATGTCCTGTTTCAACCCAAGAAGAAATGGTAAGCATGTCCCACCCACTCGATTCCACACTGGGGCCAATGGCCCCATTTGTTTCTCAGCTGTTGGCCGAACTGGCCGCCACTGGCGTCACCATTTCCCGGCCAACGGTCGATCACCTCTGTTATCGGGCGGCTACCCTGCAGGAGTACTGCGCGCTATGTGCTGTGCTGGCTGAGGCAGGTACCTTGTTGGTGGAGGGGATGATTGGCGGACGTCCCATCGCCACTTATCAGTTGCATCAGCCTCTGTTGGTTGGTGAGGTACAGGTACCCTGTATCGAGCTGGCTGCACCGAAACCGGGTCGCGTCCATCAGGCGGGGTTGGAACATATCGAGCTGGTGGTCACTTCACTGCAAGATCTGGTAGCGCGCTATCCCGAGCTGCCATTCAAAACCGGCAACATGCAGGATACCCGCAACCCCGATATTGGCCTGATGTTGCCCTCCGGACAGATCAAGTTTCATCTGCGCCCGCTGGCTGAGGTGATCGCCGAAGAGGTGGCGACCGGTGCTGTGGTCGCGGTGCCTGCGGATTATTTCGATCAGGAGTGATCCTGCTCTAAATGCGGTGCGAGCCTGACAGGCTCTTGAATAACGCAGCAAAAGGGGTCACCGGTGTGACCCCTTTTGTTATCTGGCGGTGCTGGGTTGCGAGATCGCCATCTGCTCGTGGGTGACCCTGTTGTGCTGAGCCTGTTACCCGTGTCGGTGGGGTTGCTGGGCGGGCAGTGGCGATTGGCTTCGCTGCTTGAGACGGCCGAGCCAGAGGCTCAAGCCCGCCGTCAGGATGAGGACCAGTTCAATCCCCATGACCAGACCGCCCAGCTCGCCTTGCTCCCAGAAGGGGTGCAGGTAAAGCCCACCCAGACTGGCTCCCAGATAGTAGGCTACCAGATAGAGAGAGGAGGCGAGGGCGCGGTTGTGTTCGACATGATGACCGACCCAGGCACTGGCGCAGGCGTGAGCCAGGAAAAAGCCGAAGCTGGAGATCAGCAAGCCACTCAGGATCCCGGGCAGGCTTCCTTGCAGCAGCCACAGACTGCCGATAGCCATCAGCGCGATCCCGACTAGCAGCATCCGTTGTGCCCCCCAGCGGTTGGCAAAGCGGCCGCTCAAGGAGGAGGCTACAGTCCCCGAGAGATAGGTGAGAAACAGCATGCCGAGCCACTGCGTGGGCAGGGAGAAGGGGGGCTTGGCCAGCAGGAAGGTGAGATAGCTGAACTGGTTCAGAAACACCATAAAGTTGAGCCCCCCGATAAGGTAAGCCCCTACCAGCAAGGGATTGGTCAGGTGTTGCTGCAAGGCGCGAGCAAATTGGCCGCGAACCGGGGCGCTCGCCACAAAGCGGGTTTGGTGGGGCAGCAGCCAGAAGACCAGCGGCAGCAGTAACAGGCTGATCACTCCGATCCCCAGAAAGGTATGCTGCCAGTCGCCAAACCAGCCCGCCAGCAGGCCGCCTACCACCCGACCGGCAATGCCACCGAGGGAGTTGGCGGCAATATAGACCCCCACCGCCGAGAGCAGCGCCCGTTTGCTGAACTCTTCCCCCATATAGGCAATCGCGGTCGCGGGCAGCCCTGCCAGCAGCGCGCCCTGCAGGATGCGCAGCAACAGCAGGGAACCAAACTGCTCAACCAGCGGGATTAACAGTGAGAGCAGGATCGCCAGGGTGAGTGTCCCCAGCATGACTTGCCGACGGCCATGGCGATCCGCCAGTCTGGCGCAGATCAGCAGGGAGGCGGCGAGGCCAGCAGTGCATCCTGCCAGGGTCCAGCTGGCCGAGAGGGAGTTGACCGAGAAGACCTCGGCAATCAGGGGTAACAGGGGATGGGTCTGGTAGAGGTTCAGAAACACCAGAAAAGAGCCCAGGCTGAGGGCTAGGGTTGCACGTATCCACTCGCGACTTCCAACTTCAATCATTGCGTATTGTCCTGACTACTTTTGGTCAGGGTAGAGTCCTTGCGGTTATAAATATAATATATTTAAGTTATCCATCTCATAAGATGAATTGATACATGGATCTGAAACAGCTCACCTATCTGCTGGCGGTCAGGGATGCCGGCTCATTTACCAAGGCAGCCAACAGTCTGCATGTGGCACAGCCGGCCATCAGCATGGCCATCGCCAAGCTGGAGCAGCAGCTCGAATTGCGGCTGTTTGATCGACAGGACCGGGCGGTACGGCTCACCCCAGAGGGAGAGGTGCTCTGTCGCCATGCCGAGCGCTTGTTGCTGCAGATGCATCAGGCCGAGGCCGAGATGGCCGAGCTCAAGGGGTTGGAGCGGGGGGAGGTGCGGATCGGGATCCCCTACATGATGGGCTCCTACTATTTCCCCCCTCGTCTGATGGCCTTCAAGCATCGCTATCCCGGCCTCAAGATCCGGGTCGAAGAGGCCGGCACCCGTGAGCTGCTCAGCCGGATGGTGGATGGCTCCCTCGATCTGGCCATTCTCATCACCAGTGATCTCCCCCCCGCCATCGAGGGAGCGCATCTGCTGAGCGAAGAGATGTTGATGGTGGTGGGGGACGATCACCCCTTGCGTGGCGCATCGGCCGTCACCCTCTCGCAGTTTTTCGCTCAGGAGCTGGCGCTGTTTCGCCGTGGTTTTTACCACCGGGAGCATATGGAGGCGCTGGCCCAGAGCCTGGGCGTTGAACCCGATATCGCCTTCGAGAGCAATCTTATCCCTCTGCTCAAGGCGGTGGTGCGGCAAGGTTTTGCGGTGACCACCTTCTTGCGAATGGTACTGGAAGAGGAGCCGGATCTGAGTGGCGTGCCCTTCGACCCGCCCATCTACCTCGACCTCTGTGTGGCGTGGCGGCGTGGCGATCCGCTATCCATGGCCAACCGTGCCTTGCGTGATTTTCTACTCAAGGAGCGCCCGGCCTGATGGCGGAGGGCCATTGCTGAAAGTTTGTTACTATTAACGGTGGGTTCGCTTGAGGGCTACACCATGAAATTGCAGCAATTGCGCTATATCGTCGAGGTGGCGAACCACAGGCTGAATCTGTCGGCCACCGCCGAGAGCCTATTCACCTCCCAGCCCGGGATCAGCAAACAGGTGCGGATGCTGGAGGATGAGCTGGGGATCCAGATCTTCGAGCGCAGCGGCAAACACTTGACCCAGATCACCCCCATAGGTCGGGATGTGATCAAAGTGGCCGCGGAGGTGCTGGACAAGGTCGCCACCATCAAGGTAATGGCCAGGCAGCATGTGCATCCGGAGCAGGGAACCCTCACCATTGCGGCTACTCATCTGCAAGCCCGTTATATTCTGCCCGCCATCCTCAAGGGTTTTATGGCCCGCTTCCCCAAAGTTGCCGTAACTGTGATGCAGGGGAGTGCGGCGCAGTGCCGCGTAGCCGTGCATGATGGCACTGCCGATCTGCTGCTGGCGGATGAACCGGAGGAGGGGAGCGATCTGCTCATGCTCCCCTCTTTTCAGTGGCAACGGGGCTTGGTGCTGCCCAAGGATCATCCGTTGGCCAAAGCAACATCGCTGACCCCGGCCGAGCTGGTGGAGTTTACATTGGTGACCGATGGAAGGGCGCTCTCTGCTGCACATGGCACTGATTGTGCTCATGCCGAGAGCCGGATCGCCTGCTGTGCGAGCGACAGTGATGTGCTCAAGACCTATGTCAGACAAGGAATGGGCATCGGGGTGATGGCAACTTTTGCTTGGGAGCCCCAGCGCGATGGCGATCTGGTGCTCAAAACGGCGCCCTGGCTACCAGGCGGTGTGGCCACTATCGGGTTGCGCAGAGGGGCATTTTTATGCGGCTATCTCTACGATCTGATTGAACGTCTCGCGCCGCAATTGACCCGCGAGCGGGTCGAACAATACTGTGCTGCCCGCACTGGCGAAGAGCTTGAAGAACTGTTGGCCAATCTGACCGTACCACTTAGATAGCCTGGGTTGATGTGTGGTCATCCCAAGAAAAACGCCTCCCAATGGGAGGCGTTTGACTATCTGTAATTCGTCAATGCAGGCTCACTTCTTCAGCATATGATCCAGCTTGTTGGCCTTGGTCGACAGATAGAACTCGTTGTGGGGATTGCGTCCTTCCTGCAACGGAACCCGTTCGGCCACCGGAATACCGAAGGATTCCATCGCTTTCATCTTGCGCGGGTTGTTGGTCATCAGTTTGAGAGACTTGACTTCAAGCTGCTTGAGCATGTCGGCGCAGATGGTGTAATCGCGCATATCGGCGGCGAAACCAAGGGCTACGTTGGCCTCCACGGTATCGGCCCCCTGATCCTGCAGGTGATAGGCGCGGATCTTGTTGAGCAAGCCGATGCCACGGCCCTCTTGACGCACATACAGCAACACGCCACGACCGGCTTTGGCGATATTCTCCATGGCCGCCTGCAACTGGAAACCGCAGTCACAACGCAGGCTGAACAGGGCGTCGCCGGTCAGGCACTCTGAGTGGATCCGGCCCAGCACGGGCTCGTCACCGGTAATGTCGCCCATCACCAGTGCGGCGTGGTCTTTGCCTGTGCCGGTTTCCTGAAAACCTACCAGCGTGAAGGTGCCCCAGGGGGTTGGCAATTTGGATTTGGCCACGAGGGTAACGCTGCTCATAGGTTGCTCCTTACTACTAACGGCTCAAAAAAGGGGGCCAGTTTAGCGCGCCTTGTCAGGAACGACCATAAGAACAAGTCCCTGCATTGCTTAATGAAATATCCAAATGAGATACAAGCACAGCTGTCCGGCGGGGTTTTGGCCCTTTGTGCGGATTGATGACTGCCAGGCTCACCACATTCGGGTATAATCGGCGCCCATTAACCCACCCCTTCGGGATGGGAGCAACACAGTGCAGGAGAGAAGTTATGCCTCAGATGGCCCCCGTAATGACAATTGATGGCCCCAGTGGTGCAGGTAAAGGCACCTTGTGTCAGCTGCTTGCTGAGAAGCTGGGTTGGCACTTGCTGGACTCGGGCGCCATCTATCGGGTGTTGTCCCTGGCCGCCCTGCATCACGATGTAGAGCTGGACAGTGAAGCCTCACTGGTGCCACTGGCTGCCAATCTGGATGTGCAATTTCAGGTTGAGGGCGATCTGGTCAGGGTGATCCTGGAAGGGGAAGATGTCTCCCGCACCATCCGCACCGAAGAAGTGGGTAATGCTGCCAGTAAAATCGCCGCCTTCCCCCGGGTGCGCGAAGCATTGTTGCGCCGTCAGCGTGCATTTCGTCAGGCCCCGGGTCTGATTGCCGATGGTCGTGACATGGGCACAGTTGTTTTCCCCGAGGCCGAGGTAAAGATTTTCCTAGACGCCAGTGCCGAAGAACGGGCCCAGCGTCGCTATAAGCAGTTGCAAGATAAGGGCTTTGATGTTAACTTTGAGCGTCTTTTAACCGAGATTCGGGAACGTGACGATCGCGACAGAAATCGCGCTACTGCACCCCTGAAACCGGCAGAAGATGCTCTGGTGGTAGATTCTACCGCCATGACCATAGATGAAGTGCTGGCAACAGTACTCGCTTATGCAGAGCAACAACTTGGTGATGCCAGCGCAAGCTGACATCCGGTCGTCTGCACCAAGGATGGCGCAGATTATTTAAAACAGCCCCGCTTGTGCCGGATTGCAAGTGGATGTTTCATTTGTGACATAAACAATGATCGAATCTTTTGCTCAACTCTTTGAAGAGTCCCTGAACGCCGTTGAAACCCGTCAAGGTTCCATCGTCAAGGGTACTGTCGTTGCTATCGAGAACGGTTTCGTACTGGTTGACGCCGGTCTGAAATCCGAGTCCGCTATCCCGGCTGAAGAATTCAAGAACGCCATGGGCGAGCTGGAAATCAACGTCGGCGACACCGTTGACGTGGCTCTGGACTCTATCGAAGATGGTTTCGGCGAAACCAAGCTGTCCCGCGAAAAAGCCAAGCGCCACGAAGCTTGGCTGCAGCTTGAGAAGGCTTACGAAGAGCAAGCTACCGTTATCGGTATCATCAACGGCAAGGTCAAGGGTGGTTTCACCGTTGAACTGAACGGCATCCGTGCCTTCCTGCCGGGTTCTCTGGTTGACGTGCGTCCGATCCGTGACACCGCTCACCTGGAAAACAAAGAACTCGAGTTCAAAGTCATCAAGCTGGACCAGAAGCGCAACAACGTTGTTGTTTCCCGTCGTGCCGTGATCGAGACCGAGAACACCTCCGAGCGCGAAAGCCTGCTGGCTAACCTGCAAGAAGGTCAAGAAGTTAAGGGTATCGTCAAGAACCTGACCGACTACGGTGCATTCGTAGATCTGGGCGGTGTTGACGGCCTGCTGCACATCACCGACATGGCGTGGAAGCGCGTTAAGCATCCTTCCGAAATCGTCAACGTTGGCGACGAGATCGCTGTCAAGGTTCTGAAGTTCGACCGCGAGCGTACCCGTGTATCCCTGGGTCTGAAGCAGCTGGGCGAAGATCCCTGGGTTGCTATCGCCAAGCGTTACCCGGAGACCACCCGTCTGTCTGGCCGCGTGACCAACCTGACCGACTACGGCTGCTTCGTTGAAATCGAAGAAGGCGTTGAAGGCCTGGTACACGTATCCGAGATGGATTGGACCAACAAGAACATCCACCCGTCCAAAGTTGTTAACGTTGGCGACGTGGTTGACGTGATGGTTCTGGACATCGACGAAGAGCGTCGTCGTATCTCCCTGGGTCTGAAGCAGTGCAAATCCAACCCGTGGCAGCTGTTTGCCGAAACTCACGCCAAAGGCGACCGTGTTTCCGGCAAGATCAAGTCCATCACTGACTTCGGTATCTTCATCGGTCTGGATGGCGGCATCGACGGCCTGGTTCACCTGTCTGACATCTCCTGGAACAACCAGGGCGAAGAAGCCGTGCGTGAATTCAAGAAAGGCGACGAGATCGAAGCCGTTGTTCTGCAAGTGGATCCGGAGCGTGAGCGCATCTCCCTGGGTGTCAAGCAGATCGAAGAAGACCCGTTCAACAAGTACCTGGCTGACAACAAGAAAGGTGCTATCGTGAAGGGTAAGGTTACCGAGGTTGATGCCAAAGGTGCCATTATCGAACTGGCTGATGGCGTAGAAGGCTACCTGCGTGCCTCCGACGCTGCTCGTGACCGTGTAGAAGACGCCACTCTGGTGCTGTCTGTTGGTGACGAAGTTGAAGCTAAATTCATGGGCGTTGATCGTAAGAACCGCACCGTAAGCCTGTCTGTCCGTGCTAAGGACGAGGCTGATGAGCGTGTTGCTATCGATAACCTGAACCAGCAAGAAGAAGTTGTGTTCAGCAATGCTATGATGGAAGCGTTCAAAGCCGCCAAGGGTGAGTAATCCTTGATGCAAGAAAAGGGCGGCATTGCGCCGCCCTTTTTTATCCTGGCAAAATGAATATTGCATGTGATCGGGGAAGGAGATTTAACGTTATGACCAAATCAGATCTCATCGAACAACTGGCAGCCAGCCGCATGCATATGCCGGCCAAGGATGTCGAAGCCGCCATCAAGGAGATCCTTGAGCAGATGGCGTCGACCTTGCAAAACGGCGACCGGATTGAAATCCGCGGATTTGGCAGTTTTTCACTGCACTATCGTGCGCCCCGTGTGGGCCGCAACCCCAAGACTGGGGACAAGGTTGAACTGACCGGGAAATATGTCCCGCACTTCAAACCTGGTAAAGAGTTGCGCGAGCGCGTCAACATCATTGAATAATGCAGAAATGGGCATACCTCGGGTATGCCTTTTTTCTTTTTGGCACCGATTCCTGTGCCAATCGTCTTGTTTCTTAAACTCTTTTCCCATTCACTCTAGAGTCTGCCTGCGATTTTAAGGATAATCAGCCTCTCATTAGATACTGACAGGGAGCTCTTATGAAGCGTATTTTGGCCCTCATTCCGCTGGTGCTGGTGTTTGTTCTGACCTTGGCGCTGGGCTCACAAAATGGCCAGCTGGTTCAGTTCAATTACCTGATCGCTCAGGGTGAGTTTTCGCTTGCCATGCTGTTGGGCTTCTTCTTCGCTGGCGGTTTTTTGCTGGGCTGGCTGGTATTCGGCCTGCTGTTCCTGCGCCTGAAAATGCAAAACCGCACCCTCAACCGCACCATGCGTCGTCAATCCCGCGAGTTGGAGCTGGCCCGGTCACCGGGTAAGGAATAATGTTCCTCAATGCTTGAACTGCTTTTCCTGCTGTTGCCCATCGCCGCCGGTTATGGCTGGTACATGGGTCGCAGGAGTGTTCGCCAGGACACCCAAAAACAGAGTAACCAGTTTTCCCGCCAGTATGTGGCGGGCCTCAACTATTTGCTGTCCGATGAATCCGACAAGGCGGTGGATCTCTTTATCCAGCTGCTTGAGGTGGACAGTGAAACCATCGAAACACACCTCTCCCTCGGCAACCTGTTTCGCCAGCGTGGGGAGGTCGATCGTGCCATCAAGATCCACCAGAACCTGGTAACCCGCCAGCTGACCCGGGAGCAGCGACAGCTTGCCCTGCAGGAGCTTGCGCGCGACTTTTTGGCTGCTGGTCTGCTGGACCGAGCGGAAGCGCTCTGGAATGAGCTGTGTGATGACAGCGACTTTGAAGAGACGGCGCTGGCACAGCTGTTGATCATCCATCAGCAGTTGCGGGACTGGGATAAGGCCATCGATGTGGCGGTTCGTCTGCAAAAATTCCAGGGCAAGAAGCTGGCCGACCCCATCTCCCATTTCTATTGCGAGCAAGCCGAGATCGCGCTGCGTGAGGGCAATAAAGGGGAGGGGCTGGCCAAGCTCAAACGGGCGCTCAGTATCAATCCGGCATGTGCCCGGGCCAGTTTGCGCCTCGCTGAGCTCGCCATGGCAGAGGGGGAGTATGAGCAGGCCAGCAAGGAGCTGCTGCGGGTGTTCGAGCAGGATATCGACTTTGCCTCCGAGGCAATGCCCAAATTGCTCGAGTGCTATCAGCAGTTGGGGCGCACGCCTGCGTTGATCCCACTGCTTGAGAAGGCAGTGGAAGATCACGCCGGTGTCAGCGTGACCCTGGCCCTTGCCAAGCTGGTTGAAGAGCGTGATGGCCTGAGCCAGGCCCGTTCGCTGGTGTTGCGTCAGCTGCGTCGTCATCCGTCGATGAAAGGTTTTTACCAGCTGGTGGGTTTTCAACTGGCCAGTGCGGAAGAGGGGCCTGCCAAGGAGAGCCTCGAACTGCTGCAACAGCTGGTCGGCGAGCAGATCAAAATCAAGTCAACCCACAAGTGTCGGCAGTGCGGCTTTGCCACTCACTCGCTGTTCTGGCAGTGCCCGTCTTGTCGCCAGTGGGGTTCCATCAAGCCGATCCGTGGTCTGGACGGTGAATAACAAGCAATAGGATGTGAGATGCAAGATCCCAAAGTACTGGTAGCGCTGGATTATCAGCACGAGGCAGATGCCTTAGCGTTCGTTGAACGTATCTCTCCGGCCCAGTGCCGTCTCAAGGTAGGCAAGGAGATGTTTACCCTGTTTGGCCCGCAGTTTGTACGCCAGCTGGTGGCCAAGGGATTCGATGTCTTTCTGGATCTGAAATTTCACGATATTCCCAATACCGTTGCCAAAGCCGTGGCAGCCAGTGCCGAGCTCGGTGTCTGGATGGTCAACGTGCATGCCAGTGGTGGTGAGCGGATGATGCGTGCCGCCAAAGAGGCGCTGCTGCCTTATGGCGACAAGGCGCCATTGTTGATCGGGGTGACCGTACTGACCAGCATGGAGCAGTCCGACATGATCCCTCTTGGTCTGGATGTGAGCCCTGCCGAGCAGGTGATCCGGCTGGCTACCTTGACCAAGGCATCCGGCTTGGATGGGGTTGTCTGCTCTGCCAACGAGGCCCATGAGCTTAAAGCCTTGCTGGGTGATGAGTTCAAGCTGGTGACCCCGGGTATTCGCCCGACCGGTTCAGCGGCCGGGGATCAGCGCCGGGTGATGACACCGAAAGCGGCGGTCGAGGCGGGGTCCGATTATCTGGTTATCGGTCGTCCCATTACGCAGGCTGCCGATCCGGCCGCCATGCTGGCCAGCATCAATGCCGAGCTGGCTGGTGCGTAACAGGCTCACTCAGTGATACGCGGTGCAGGCCGAGTAACAGGCCTGCACCGGCCCCGATAAGATGAGAGCCGATGTGTACCTTGGCATTGATCAGGGTGGATATCGGGCTCTCTCCTGCGTTGTAGAAGTCCATCGCCAGCTTGAGCCCCATCCCTGCCAACAGTAGCCAGCCCGATGTGCGGCGTCCGTGGCGGATGTCCTGCATTGCCCCCCAGACAAACAGACCATGCAGCGAGCCGGATAGTCCCATGTACCACTGGGTCTGCGGGCACCACCACCAGATCCCCAAGCCCACTGCCAGCCAGAGCAGCAACATCAGCAGCGGCAGGCGAGCCCCACCCAGATAGTCGCGAAACAGGCTATAGAGGATGACGAGGCCGCCCAGATTGAGCAGCAGGTGCCACAGATTGGTATGAGCCAGATTGCCTGTTATGATCCGCCACCCTTCGCCCCCGGCGATCAAGGGCCGATCGAAGGAGAGCTGAAGATTGGGAACGGTAAAGAAGAGTAGCAAGCTGGTGAGAGAGAGCGTGATAACCCAGAGCAATCCAGATTTGTCTGACAACATGAAACAGTCCAACGACAAGAACAGTCGATACTGTACACGTTGCACCCGAGCCCTCAAAGCCTGCCTGTGCGATTATATTGTGCCGGTTGACAATCACACGCCCCTCTACATCTTGCAGCACCCCAACGAGGTGGCACATCCCAAGGGGACTGCGGCGCTGCTGGCGGCCTCTTTGCAACAGTGCGAGATCCATGTGGGGGAGGACTTTTCCCGCGATGAGTGGCTCAATGGGTTGCTTGCAGATCCTTCCCGTCGCTGCTATCTACTCTGGCCGGATGAGGATGCCATTTCGCTGACCGATCTTCGCCAACAGCGGGAGAGTGAATCCTCTGGCAAAACGTCCATCGCCTTTATCTTGCTCGACGGCACCTGGCGCAAAGCCTATCGCATGTTGCAGAGCAACCCGGCACTGGCCCGCTTGCCCCGCATCGGCATTGGTGCCATTGCCGGTCAATATGCCATTCGCAAGAAACCCTTTCCCGATGCCCTCTCTACCATAGAGGCGGGCTATCACCTCTTGTCCCGGTGGGAGGGGAGGCCGGAGCACTATGCGCCCTTGCTGACCCTGTTCAATCGGTTGAATACCCAGTGGCAGGACTTTGCCGAAGGCCGCCGCGCGTGACAATTCAAGGAGTTATCAAGATGAAAAAAGCAGTCGTGGTTTTCAGCGGTGGTCAGGACAGCACTACTTGTCTGGTGCAGGCATTGGCCCGGTATGATGAAGTGCACGCCATCACCTTTGACTATGGCCAGCGCCATCGGGAAGAGATCGACACCGCGCGCCGTCTGGGCAGTGCACTGGGGATTGCCGCCCACAAGGTGATGGATGTGACGCTGCTCAATGAGCTGGCGGTCTCTGCCCTGACCCGTGACGACATTCCAGTCAGCTGCGAGCTGCAGGATAACGGGCTGCCCAACACCTTCGTGCCGGGCCGCAATATCCTGTTCCTGACGCTGGCCTCCATCTATGCCTATCAGGTGGGTGCCGAAGCGGTGATCACCGGTGTGTGCGAGACTGACTTCTCCGGCTATCCCGATTGCCGTGACGAGTTCGTCAAGGCCCTCAATCAGGCGGTGTCGCTTGGGCTGGATCGCGGCATCCGTTTTGAAACACCCTTGATGTGGCTCGACAAGGCCGAGACTTGGGCACTGGCGGATCACTATGGTCACCTTGACACGGTGCGCCAGCAGACCCTGACCTGCTACAACGGCATTGCCGGTGACGGTTGCGGCACGTGTCCTGCGTGTGAACTGCGCCGTCGCGGCCTGAACAACTATCTGGCCGACAAGGCGGGCATCATGGCCAGACTGTTTGAGAAAACCGGGCTGGGTGAGAAAAGCGCAGAGTGAGCCTGCGTCTTGCCGTGGCTTGGGGTATAATCCGCGACTTTTGCAACAAGCCGTGATCGAGATGCACTACCCAATCAACGAGATTTTCCAGACCATCCAGGGGGAGGGCATCTTTACCGGCCTGCCCGCCATCTTTGTTCGCCTGCAGGGTTGCCCGGTGGGCTGCCCCTGGTGCGATACCCGTCATACCTGGGTTGTTGATCCGGCTCGTGAAGTGGGTAAGGCGGCGGTACTGGATCGTTCCAACGAATCCGATTGCTGGAGCCAACTCAGCACCGCGCAGATTATCAAGAGCTTTGGCGAACTGGGTTATCAGGCGCGCCATGTGGTGATCACCGGTGGGGAACCCTGCCTCTACGATCTGCACGAACTCTCGTCAGCATTACTGGCGGCGGGTTATCAGGTGCAAATTGAAACCAGTGGCACCAGCGAGATCAAGACTCATGAGCAGACCTGGGTAACAGTCTCCCCCAAGATCGGTATGAAAGGGGGGCTGCCTGTGCTGGTCTCGGCGCTGGAGCGGGCCAACGAGATCAAGCATCCGGTGGCCACCGAGCACCATATTGAAGAGCTGGATACTCTGCTCGCTACTGCTACTCTGCGCCCTGATGTGGTCATTGCCTTGCAGCCGATCAGCCAGAAGCCAAGGGCCACCCAATTGGCGATGGATACCTGTATCGCGCGTAACTGGCGACTCTCAATCCAGACTCATAAATATCTGGATATCGATTAATATGGATTGGCTATCCGACGAACAGGTGCTGCTGACCCTGACCAACAAGATGCCTTACGGTAAATATCAGGGGCGGCGTATCATCGATATTCCAGAGCCCTATCTGGTGTGGATGGCGCGCAGCGGTTTTCCGGCGGGTAAATTGGGCCAGACGCTGGCGTTGGCTTACGAAATCAAACTCAATGGACTTGAGTCCATGATTATTCCCATTATTAACAGGATGTCGGTATGAGAATATATACGAGGCAGGGCGATAAGGGCATGACCCGGCTGGCCGATGGTATCCAGTTGCCAAAGGATCATTTGCGGGTCGAGACCTACGGTTATATCGATGAGCTCAACTCCCATATTGGCTTGCTGATTTGTGATGTGCCGTCGCAAGAGATCGGTTTATTGGCTGATTTACAGCTGTTGCAACAGGAGTTGTTTGATCTGGGGGGGGAGTTGGCATTCTCCAGCGACGCCCAGAATGAATCAATTTGGCAAGTTAATGCCGCCTGGACCACTCGCCTTGAACAGCAGATAGATCGTTATAGTGAGCCATTGCCGCCGCTGCGCCAATTTATATTGCCCGGTGGTTCCCGTGCCGCGGCGCAAGCACATGTGGTGCGTACTCTGGTGCGTCATTGCGAGCGCTTGCTGCTGACATTGAGCCGGGAAGAGCGGGTCAATCCCGAGGTGCTGCCCTATCTGAACCGGATGAGTGACTGGTTCTTTACCGTTGCCCGCTATCTCATCTGCGTGGCAGGGGATCGTGAAGTGCTGTGGGTCAAGGCAGCAGATCGCCCGCAATCGGCTATCTGATATGTCACATTTAAGCGGCAATAAAAAACCTCGCCTTGGCGAGGTTTTTTATTAGCAACAAAATTGAGATCAGATAGCAAAGTCTTCCAGTGATTTGCCTGCTGCCACTGCGCTGGCAATAGCCGAAGGCATACGGCCCTGGCCGGTCCAGGTTTTCTCTACGCCATTATCCTGATAGCGATATTTGGCAGGACGTGGCGCCCGCTTGGCTTTTTCTGATTTGCCGGGGTTGGTAGCAACAGCGCTTACCAATTCTGCCGGGTCAATACCGGCGGCTTTCAGCATTTCGCTATATTCGTTAATTTTCCGCAGATGCTCTTCACGGGCCTGATGCTCGGCAGCTTCATCCTGCTGACGCTCAGCAACGATCGCAGAGAGTTTTTCCAGTGCCTCTTCAAGTTGTTCCAGAGAAAGTTCGCGGCAGGTCGCACGCAGACTGCGGATATTAAGCAGTACCTTTAAAAATTCATTCATAGGAGTTACCACGTCGAGTCAGAGAAAAATATTATGTTCTAGCTGATTCTTGCTTGGCGATTTAAATAAGTCAAGCCGGGTTAAATATAATATCCGTGGGGAACATCAATACAGATATTTAATATGGCCTGCAATAGGCTTGGAGATTGGATGCCAATGAAACCGCAGTAGGTGAAAATAGCGTCAAAACAGGCGTTGTTGCATCATTTGACTACCATTTTTCGACCTTGATATGTTTATCGTGACTATTTAATCAAAAAACTTGCTATAAGCTGCCATCTCGATAAAATGTGCGGCGAATACCTTTAAGTAGAGGCGCGCTGCCTATGAGTATTTGTGCGGAGGGTGATGCCTGTGATGCACAAGGAAAGGAGTCAGCGCCGAAGTGGCCAGGCCATCATACCGGGCTGCTGGTTCTGCATCTAATAGGTGCAGGACTGCCATAGTCATCCACTATGGAGCGCTACCTGAAGGGGCTGAGGAGTATGACCTCCCCATAGGTTTTGTTTCTTTAGATCCTCTCGGTAGATCTCCACCTGTAATCTTTAGGTGCAAAGAGATCATGGACATTAGTCATTTCGCCGACTCCGGTTGGTCCGTTCTTCCCCCCCTGTTGGCTGTCGCGCTGGCGATCATGACCCGCCGCGTGCTGCTGTCCCTTGGTGTGGGCATCGTCACCGGCAGTTTGCTGCTCAATCAGTTTTCACCCCTCGAATCCCTGCATTACATGTTGAATACCGTGCTCAAGATCTTCTGGGTCGATGGCGCGCTCAATCGTGACAATGTCAACATGATCCTGTTTATGCTGCTGCTGGGTGGCCTCATCAGCCTGATGAGCGTCTCCGGGGCGACCCGTGCCTTTGCCGAGTGGGCCGAGCGTCGAGCCAAGACCCGCAAGGGCGCCAAAGCCCTGACTGGCATGATGGTGTTTGCCTTCTTTATCGATGACTTCTTCCACAGCCTGTCGGTGGGGGCGATCTGCCGTCCGGTGACCGACCGCTTCCAGATTTCCCGTGCCAAACTGGCCTATCTGCTGGACTCCACCGCGGCGCCGGTCTGCGTGCTGATGCCCATCTCCTCCTGGGGCGCCTATATCATCGCTCTGGTTGGCGGCATCATGGCGGCCCACGGTCTGACCGAGCAGAGCCCCATCGCGGCGTTTGTCGAGATGATCCCGATGAACCTCTACGCCGTCTTCACCCTCATCATGGTGCTGGTGGTGATCGCCTGTCAGCTCGATATCGGCCCGATGCGTCAGCACGAAGCGTGGGCGCTGGAAGGCAAACTGTGGGATGAGTCCAAGGGCCGCCCCATCGGTCTGGATATGGAGAGCCCGGAAGAGAGCAACGGCGGCATGATCGACATGGTACTGCCGATCCTGACCCTGACCGCTGCCACCATCTATTTCATGATTGATTCTGGTGCTGCGGTGCTGAGCGAGAAGGGGCTGCCGTTCAGCGTGCTCGGCTCGTTCGAAAATACCAACGTCGGCTCCTCGCTGGTTTACGGTGCCCTGTGCAGTCTGGTGGTCTCCATCGGTCTGGCGATGCGCTTGAAGCTGGGTGCCAAAAACTGGATCAAGGCCGCGCCGCAAGGTGTCATGGCCATGCTGCCGGCCATCAACATCCTGCTGTTCGCATGGACTATCGGTGCCGTGGTGCGCGATGTGGAGACCGGCAAGTACCTGGCTTCGCTGGCTAACGGCAACCTGCCGATCGAAGTGCTACCTGCCGTGGTCTTTATCCTCTCCTGTGCCATGGCGTTTGCCACCGGCACCAGCTGGGGTACCTTCGGCATCATGCTGCCGCTGGCCGGTGACATGGCCGCCGCCAGCGACATCAGCCTGATGCTGCCGATGCTGGCTGCGGTACTGGCCGGCTCCGTGTTCGGGGATCACAGCTCACCCATTTCCAGCACCAGCATCCTCTCTGCTACCGGTGCCGGTTGCCATCACATCGATCACGTGATGACCCAGCTGCCCTATGCACTGGCCATCGCCTTCGGCGCGGCCATCGGTTACCTGGCGATGGGCTTGATGCACTCCAGCCTGGCCGGTTTCAGTGTCAGTGCCCTCTGGTTCGTGCTCTTTACCGGCTATCACCTGAAAAAGGCCAAAGCGCGGCCAGTGTTGGCCACCGCGTAACATTTATAGAGCAAGGGGCCCGCGGGCCCCTTGGTTTTGTCAGGGGCTTTGGTTAGCATGCGCCCCATAAATTCAGTTTCGGAACAGTATCATGGCTTCACTGCACTACAAATTTGCCACCATGAATTCAGGCAAATCCACCCAGCTCATTCAGGCGCACTTCAACTATCTGGAGCGGGGCATGCATCCTCTGGCGATGACGCCAGCCATCGATGACCGTTTCGGGGTCGGGGTGATCAGTGCCCGGGTTGGCCTTGAACTGAAGGTGGACGTGTTCAGCGACAGCTGCGATCTGTTTGAAATGGTGAAAGCGCGCCATGCGAAGAAACATATCGATGTTTTCATCGTGGACGAGGCCCAGTTCCTGACCCGTGAGCAGGTCTACCAGTTGGCCCGCATCGTCGATGAGCAGGATATTCCGGTGATGGCCTATGGCCTCAAGACCGATTTTCGCGGCGAGCTGTTCCCGGGCTCCTACCATCTGCTCTGTCTGGCCGACAAGTTTGAAGAGCTGAAGAGCATCTGCTGGTGTGGCAACAAGGCTCACATGAACTCCCGGGTCAACGAAGCGGGGCAGGTGATGCGTGATGGCGAACAGGTGGAGATCGGCGGCAACGATCGCTATGTGTCGCTCTGTCGCAAACACTATCTCGAAGGTCGGGCTTACAAGTAATTCGGCTGCGATATTTGAATCGTCGAGCAGGGCGCCAATCTGGCGCCCTTTTTATTTTCCCCAACTTGTATCGCTGTGGTTCAGTCTATCTCGATATCCACCGGCGCAATGATGGGGTCGGCCACCGGCAGGCGTTGAAATAGCTGGCGAAAATGGTGCTGTACCCGGCCGATATCGACCAGCGACATGCCGGAGGCAAAACCGAACCAGACATAGAGGCCGGTGAGATCGCGAAACATCGGCGGCAAATAGCGGGGAGCGGCAATCAGCCCCTCCAGATAGTGCTGATAGAGCACCGGAATGTCATCCAGTGTCACCTTGCCGACAAACAGCATCGGCAGGATCTCGGGCACCCCTTCCAACACGGCGCTGCGGATAAAGTTGACCGTCTCCACATAGCCACGCACGTAGGAGAGATCCTTGGTAAAGCAGGCGCCGCCGCCCACCATGCCGCCACGAAAGACCCGCTGGGTGATCTTGTAGGCGTCGTGCTCGCTGGTGCCCTGCTGCACGAAGTGCTGAAACACCTCGATAAAATCGGCGCCGCGCTCGGCCATGTCGATGGCCATCACCCGATCGGAGATACGCTTGGCCCGATCCGGAAAGGAGCTGAAGGTGAGGGTCTCTATCAGGACAGCCAGCCCCTCCTGACAGGCGGTGATCCGCGGTGAACCGGCGCTCAGCCAAGTGGCATAGGGCTGCTGGCGACCGTTGAGGGTGGTGCCGACATGGACCCACCCCTCGTGTACCTCCAGCACCTGCAAATCCAGCTCGGAGAAACGGGCGTGGGAGTTGAGCTTGATGTAGTCGCCACCGGCAGCGGCATCGGAGACGATGCCATCGCTCAGCTTCACCTGCACAGTGCCGTCACTGAAGTAGCTCGACAGCTTGCCCTGCAGTTTGGCGACCGCGGCCTCTCCTTCGAACTCCTTGGGGTAGGGGCGCACCAGATGGCGGGCGCCGGGCAGGGAGAAGATATCGCACAGGCGGGCGCCCAGCTCCTTGAGGGTCTTGCGATCCCCGCGCAGGTGATCGCTGGCAGAGCCATAAAGCAGCTGGCTGTAACGCTGAAAATCGGGTTGGCCGCGCTGGCGCAGCATCTCGATCACCACCATGTACTGATCGACCGTCTCTTGCAGGATCCGGCCAAGATCGTCCTGCGGCCCCAACTTTCTTCGGATCCTGTCCCGCAGCTCCTTGAGCTCCAGATACTTGTTGCGCGGATCGAAGCCGAGGGGGAGGGCATCATAGAAGTGCCTGTCGATAGCGGGCAGCTCCCTGCCACCGCTTGTCAGAAAGCGATCCTGCAGATGGCGTGGCCATTTGATGGCATCCAGAATGCGGATGGGTTTTTGCAGGGTGAGCAGCTCATCCGAGAGTGATTTCAGATGAAGGCGATACTTTTCTTGGATTGTCATGGGGCCCCCTGTGGGGCAAGCGTCATCGTGGATTTGGCTGAGTATATGCATAGCGCTTGCCAAAAAGAAGCGAGCCGCAGGGTTATCGGGTTGGCGTGCTTTTTGTTGATAGCAAATTGGTTTAGACTGCGCCCCTTGATCCCAATCTTGTCGTGGAAATGATGAATATCCCCAGCTCCGAAATGATAATGCGTTGGTTGCAACAGGCTCGTATCGAGCACTATGTCTGCGACCAGTGTCACGGTATCCACATTGTCTCTTTGCAGTCGGTCGATGGTATTCAGGAGAGCCGGATCTTCGTGGAAGAGGAAGGCCTGCTGTTCTCCTCCGAGCTGGAAGTGCGCCCCTCCGCAATGCTGCCGCTGGTTGCCGAACTGGGCCGACTCAATATGCAGTACCCCTCCCTCAAGGTGTTCCTCGATATCATCGATGACAACCTGCCGCGGCTGGTTGTCGGCCACACCGTCTTTACCAAGGCCGGACTCAGCGTCGAGCAGTTCCTGCTGTTCGTGCAAAGCACCATCGCCGCTACCCACGAACTGGTTGCCGAATGCGAACGTTCCGGCTTCCTCAACCTGCCGGAAATCCAGGTTGCACCGGAATCTGTGCATTAAGTGTTCGAACGGTTCGCCAGGTGAAAAAAGTCGTTGACGCGGGCGGGGCTTTCCCCTAAATTACGCCCCGTTCCAGCGCAACAGCGTAGCGAACACCGTGTTGGCTGAACACGTTAAACCACAGACCAAAATTTGGTGAGGTGTCCGAGTGGCTGAAGGAGCACGCCTGGAAAGTGTGTATACGGCAACGTATCGAGGGTTCGAATCCCTCCCTCACCGCCACATTGCAAAGCCCTGATGGAAACATCGGGGCTTTTGTTTTATGGCGCAATCCCGAGCGGTTGTCAGCATAGGACTGCAAATCCTCATTGTTGGTAGCCCAGCATCTGGCTGAACCGCTTGGGCAATCGTAGTGAAAAGCCTCGGTGACTTTGACGCCACGGCCAACCCATTGGTCGCTCCTTTTAACGTTTCCGCCCAATTCAGTACAAGGGCCTCTCGCAAGAGAGGCCCTTTTCATTGCTCGCTGATTTGCCCTGCTCGGTACTTAAAAGGCATTCCGTGGTGATACGGGTTAATGCTCCACAGTCAGCGGATCTGGGGGCGGGTTCAGATGCTTGGTGATGGCCTGATAGAGCTGGGGGTAGTTATCGTCAAAATGATGTCCTCCCGGCAGGGTGATGCTGGTGACGTTGGGTTGGTTGAGACGGGGGCAGAGGCGGTCGCCGTCATCGTCATCGGCTCCTTGCAGACAGAGCATCGGCAGGTCGCGGATGGTCTTCACCTGCGGCTCGGTCGGGTAGCTCCGCGCCTTGTGGGTCAGCATGTCGCTGACGTGGATCTCGAAATCCGAGCTGGTAGAGGGGGAGAGCATCACGGCCCCGACCAGCCCCTGACGATAGTGCTCCGGCAACCGGTTGATGACGAAGGGGGCAATCTCTGCACCAAACGAGAAACCGACCAGTAGCCAGTGAGGGCGCTGCCAGCGGGCCTGATAATCATCGAGGATCCGCTCCAGATCGGCGGTCACCTGCTCCGGGGTTTTCTTCTTCCAGTAATAGGTGAGGGAGCTCCAGCCCACGACCGGCATGCCGTGCAGCTGAAACTGGGCGCTCAACCCCTTGTCGAGGGCCGCCCAGCCACCATCGCCGCTGAGAAAGATCACCATGGGGGCGTCGGATGGCTGCTTGACCGGCAGCTCAATCAGGCTCAGGTCATCCTTGACCGGGGCGGCGTGCGCCGCAAAAGACGAAACGGGCAGTACGAGACTGAGTAACAGCAAAATCAAGGCTCTCATTGGCCATGCTCCTATTTCTTGATCAGCCCCAGCGGGCCGCGGCTAATCAGGGTGATCAGGTGAGTCAGGGTTCTGGGCAGCACCAGCTTGCTGCTGCAGAGCAGGTAGCGGGGTTCCCAGCGGGGCGAAAATTTCTCCTTGTAGCGTCTGAGCCCCTGGAAGTTGTAAAAGCGGCTGCCACGGACGAACAGGGTATTGCCAAGACGGGCCCAGTAGCTGTTGAGCGGGTGATCGTTGAAGCCGGACATGGGGGCCATCCCCAGATTGAAGCTGGCGTACCCTTGCGCCTTGCCCCACAGCAGCAGTTCGACAAAGAGAAAATCCATGATGGGGGCGGTGCCGGTATCCAGGCTGTAGCGCATCAGATCGATGGAGAGCGTCTCCTTGTTATCGCTCACCCAGAGGTTGGCAAAGCCGACGATCTGCCCCTCGTGCCATACCAGCGCAGCCGGGCTTAGGGTCATGTAGTCAGGCTCGAAGTGGCCGATCGAGAAGCCCTTCTCCTTGCCCATCTTGCTCTGCAGCCAGGTATCGGAGACGGTTTGTAATCTGGGCAGCAGGGGGGCCACGGCACTTGCCTCGACCACCTCGAAGGTCAGTCCTTCCCGTTTGCCCTTGGCGTGGCTTTGGCGCAGGTTGCGCAGCCGGCTGCCCGCCAGATCGAAGGTAGCCAGATCGACCATCGCCTCTTCACCGAGCTTGAAGGGGATCAGCCCCAGCTCCAGATAGAGCGGAAGATAGCGGGCCGAGACCTGATAAAAGACCGGATTGGCGTCGTGCTCGTCGCACCGCTCGCGAAATTGCCAGAGCAGCTCTTCGATCTGCTCGGGGCGACCGATGGGATCCCCCATCACAATCCAGCTGCTGCCCTCGATGCCATACATCAGGAAAGCGTCGCCGGCGGGATGGAACAGCAGGGACTTGTCCTGCAACTGGGCCAGATAGCCGTGGATCCCCCCTTCGCGCACCACCAGCTCGTGGGCGCGCGCCAGCGTCTTCTTGTCCGGCTTTTCACCGACCACGCGCAGCGGTGCAAGCAGCTGGGCAACCCCGGCAACGGCCAGCACGGCTACCACGCTCCCCATGGCGCGCAGGCCGCGGGCAGCCCCGCCGTGGGGCGAGAAGTGGAACCAGAGGGCGTGGTCATACTCCACCTGACGGTAGGAGAAGAGCAGCAGCCACAGCGCCCCCAGCAGCACGGCGCCGACTGAAATGAGCCAGCCCGGGGTGTACTGGGGATAGAGCAGCGACCCCTTGCGATAGAAGAGAGAGCGGCAGGGGGTCATGATGAACAGGAAGCTGCCGAGCAGCAGGGCTGACTCCCAGTCTCCCCCCTTGAGCAGGGAGAAGGCGATACCCAGAGCCAGCAGCAGCTGGGTGATGCGAAACGCGGCGTCGTGACGGCGATAGAGGCTGCGAGCCAGCAGGATCAGGAGGATACCGCTCACGCTGCCGAGCACGTGGGAGAGCTCCAGCAGATGGAGCGGCAACACCTGCAGCCACACTTCAATGTGGCTGCGCATGGTCGGGATCATCCCCGAGCAGAGCAGCAGGCTACCGGCGGCAAAGGTTCCCATGCTGATAAGGGCAGGCAGAAATTCGTGCACCGCGCTCATCAGCCCCTGTAGCCGCTGCCAGCGCGCTTTTTGTTGCAGCATCTCCTGACTCGCAAAGAGCAGCAGGGCGCAGAGAAAAGGCAGCAGGTAATAGATGCAGCGATAGAGCAGCAGCGAGGCGAGCAGCTTGTCGGCCGGCAGGTAGTTGGCCAGCAGCAGGCTCATGCTCGCTTCGAACACGCCGATCCCGCCCGGCACGTGGGCCAGTACCCCGAGGAAGCTGGCCAGCACGAAGGCACTGAGCAGCACAGGGTAGGGGACGCTATCTGCAGGCAACAGCACAAACAGCACGGCGGCGGCGGCCATCCAGTCGGCCAGCGCGACCAGCAGTTGCAACAGACGTATCCGAAAGCCCGGGAGGGTCAGGGTGTGTTTCCGCCAGGAGAGACGGTGTGTAGGCCAGCAGAGGTAGCTGGCCACCAACAGCAGAGCCATGCCGCCCGCCAGCCTGAGCAGGGTATCTGCCCATTGCGGCCAGTCAGGCAGCAACTGTGATACATCGCAGGTCAGTAGGGCGCCACCTCCCCACGCCAGCAGGCCGAGGAAAAAGGTGATGGAGCAGAACAGCACCACGCGTGCCACTTCCCCGGTGGCGAGCCCCAATGCTGAGTAGAGGCGATAGCGTACCGAGGTGCCGGTCAGCAGGGAAAATCCCAGGGTGTTGGAGAAGGTGTAGGCGATAAAGGAGGTGATGCTGACCTGTTGCCAGGGAAGGCGCTTGCCCAGCGCATGGAGCGCCAGCATGTCATAGCTGCAGAGGCAACCATAACTGAGCAGGGTCAGCAACAGGGCGCCCGCCAGTCGCAGCAGGGGTTGGGACCAGATGGCCACACGAATATCGTGCCAGTGCCATGCCTGAGTCAGGTGATACAGCACGGTCAGTGCGGTGCCGAGCAGCAGCAAGCTGCACAAGGGGCCTAGCCATTTAAGCAGATGACGCCACATGCCATGTTCCTGTGGTCATTGACCGTTTCCCGCAAAAGGGGAGCCGGGTCGTGGATCCGGTTTGGACGAGGGAGGCGCTCGTCAGGAAATTTCGGGAAGAGATGGAAAGGGAGGCGTCAGCCTCCCTTGGTGCTATCAAGTGACCGGTTGGATCACTTGGTTTTCGGCGCGACTTTGACGGCAGGGGTCTTGGCGTGGGTGGCTTTATGGTGTTTTTTCACCACCTTGGTCTGGGTAGCCTGCGGTGTGGCTGTCTTGGTCGGGGTGGCCGCCATGGTGAAACCGGAAGTGAGGGCGAAGACGGCTGCCAGGGTCAGGGGAATGATCTTTTTCATGTTCAATTTCCTTATTCGGGTTGATGTTATGGAGCGTTCTCCATGACAGTCATCCTATGACGGTTGCGGTGGCCCTTCAGTGAGCGGTTGGTGACGGTTTGTATCCAAATGTACAGGCAGGGTGAGGCAGAAGCGGGCGCCGTGGTCACTGGCCAGCAGCGCCACATCGCCCCCGTGATGACGAGCAATGCTGCGCACGATGGCCAGCCCCAACCCGGTGCCGCCGGTGCGACGATCCCGGCTCTGATCAAGGCGCACGAATGGTTCGAAGATCTGGGGCGCCAGCGCCGGATCGATCCCCGGCCCATCGTCGCTCACCTCCAGCAGATAGTTCTCCTGCAGCCGCGAGATGGAGAGGGTAACCTCGCTCTCGGCGTAGCGCAGAGCATTGCCGATCAGGTTCTCCACCGCGCGCGTCAGCAGACGCTGATCGCCGCACCAGGGCATGTGACGTGGCGGCAGATCGAGGGTGAGCTTCTTTTCGGGTGCCAGCGCTTGCCAGTCGCCGAGATGCACTTGTGCCCAGTGGCTGAGCTCCAGCTCGTCGCGCTGCAACGGCAGCTCCGGCCTGTCCAGCTTGGCGTAGGTGAGCATCTCTTCGATCAGGGCGTCCAGCGCTCCCAGATCTCGCTCCAGCGCCTGCTGCTCCTGCTCGGCAGGGGCAGGATCGAGCATGGCAAGCCGATAGCGCAACCGGACCAGCGGGGTGCGCAACTCGTGGGCGATGGCATCGGTCAGTTGCTTGCGGCTGGCAATCATGGCCTGCAATTGGGTCGCCATTTGATCGAAGGTGCGTCCCACCCGGGCCAGACTGCTGCCCGGTGGCAGATTGGTTCGGCAGGAGAGATCCCCATCACCTACGCGACGTGCGGTTTGCTCCAACTGTTGCAAGCCGCGCCAGTGGGGACGCAGCCACAGAAGGATGGGTAGGCCGAGAGAGAGGCCGATCACCAGCAGCAGTCCCACATCGACCCAGTGCAGCTCGTGCAGGTAGGAGAGATAGGGAACCGGGCCGACAATCAGCACCCGATCGGTATCGGGGATGCGCTGCAGGAAGGTGTCATCCTCCTCGACGATGACAATGTTGCCGGCGGCCAGAAAGGCCTGATCCTCGCTGGCCAGGGGCTGGCGCACCAGCTCACCGATCTTGAGGGGGAGGGTAAACTGACTGCTCTGCTCGGCCAGCCGATCGGGCCAGCGCTCTGGCGGGGTTCTTGCCAACTCGCCGGTCAACAGGCCAAGAGAGCCCTGCATCATGCGTTCGAGATAGCGATCACCCGCCCGTTCGGCGGTCACCTGATAGACCACGCCCACCAGCAGGATGGCCAGGGTGAAGCAGCCGATCAGCAACAGATAGAACTGGATAAAGAGACGGCGCATGGCGGTGCTCCCGAAAAAGGATTATTCCCAGGCGTGGGGGACGAAGAGGTAGCCTTTCTGGCGCACCGTCTTGATCCGAGTCGGGTTGTCGGGGTTATCACCCAGTTTGCGGCGCAGGCGGGAGATGGCCACATCCATGCTGCGATCCTGACCGTCATACTCCCGGCCGCGCAAGCTGCGAAAGAGGGCTTCCCGACTCAAGATTTGGCCCGCGTGGCAGGCGAGCTCCCACAGCAGATCAAAGTCGGCGGTCGAGAGGGCAATGCTCTCGCCATCGAGCCGCACATCTCGCCCCGGGCCATCCACCCGCAGCCGACCAAATTGCAGCTGCTGGGGAACGCTGCTGGTGGCTACCGGTTGGGTTGATGCTTGCGGCTGCTGGCGAAACTGCACCCGAAGTCGGGCCAGTAGCACGGGGGGCGGGGTGGTTTTAAGGATGTAGTCGTTGGCGCCCAGCTCCAGACTCAGGATCTGGTTCATGTCGCTGTCCAGCGAGGTGAGCATTACGATGGGGCCGTCGAAGCGTGGCCGAAGATCCCGGCAGAGGGACATGCCATCCTGCCCCGGCAACATGATATCGAGCAGCACCAGATCGGGCTGTTCGGCCTCGATCCGGGCCAGCGCCATGTCCCCTCTGGGCTCGAGGATCACTTCCATATCGTGGCGGCCGAGCCAACTGCTGATGAGCTGGCCAATCTCGGGATCATCTTCGACAAAAAGAATGCGTTGCATAGAAAAGCTCCAACGGAAAGCAGGAGAGAAGAAGAGCGATCAGCATATCAATGGCGCTTGGGAAATACAGAAAAAGAACCGGGCAGGCTGGTGCGTGGGGGAGTGTGGCTGTGTGTATCGATGGGGAGGCGCACATCGTGACAAATGGGCAGAGCCGCGTTTATCGATCTAGAGGATGATGGCCTTGTAGACAAGGCAAGGCGCTGTCGGGCGTAAAAACAAAAAAAACCGGCCAAGGCCGGTTTTTTTGTGGTGTAGACCAGAAGGTCACTGCACCAAGTCGATGGACATCCCCTTGCGGCGATTATCGACAGAATAATGGGGTGGCTGATGGGGCTCGAACCCACGACAACCGGAATCACAATCCGGGACTCTACCAACTGAGCTACAGCCACCACTGAAATTTTCATCAACGCTCGCCAATCCAAAAGGAAAGGGGAGCATTAATGGCGCGCCCTGCAGGATTCGAACCTGCGACCCACGGCTTAGAAGGCCGTTGCTCTTCTAACCCCTTTGCATATGTTACCACAAGTTACTACTAAGCGCTTTATGGTGCGGATGATAGGCTGATTAATCTCGTAAATCAACAAAATTGTATAGATTATTGATTTGACCAACCCCCTAACAGATCTTACCATCAAGTTAACACATGGAATGTAATGTTAAATGGTGGTTGCTTTGAGGTTGAAAGAGAATTCTCCTATAGGTAGGTCTCATGTTGTGGTCATCCAGAAGTTGGCTGATGTCTCAACCATGAAGCTACCAATGTTATACTTGATTACTCCAAACGGGCTTTCTGTTTTCTGGCCTCTCGTGGAGTACCTCAAAGCTCGTCCGAATACTAGCTTGTCGTGGGCCAGGCAAACATCTAGAGCGCTGGGCCTGCTATATGATTTCTCCGTTGCTGTTGCCAGTTTAGGTTTATCAAGACAAGAGCTTTTCCGTCGATTCTCGCTATCTCTTCTTAACGGCACTATTGATAGAGAGACCTTTCAAGACAAGACTGGTCTTTATTGGGCCCCTAGTTCGCTTTCTGTGCAAAAAAAAATGTGCTCTAGCATAACTAGGTTTATCGCTTGGAAAGATGAAACCAGCAGGAAAGAGGATCCGGTTTTCCTTCGATATTTAGAAGAAGTCCCACCTAGCCTAAGAAGGCTGCTGACAGCTAGCAAAATTGCCAGTAAATCCATGCTGTATCACACCAAGGACGTCAAAATGCTGGCGGAAGGGTTGGATAAAGCGAGACATTTTTTTGGTATGGAATTGGGTAATGATCCCCGAGAATTGATAGGTAACATTCGAACTGTCAACGACTTCCCTTCAGAGCTAATTCCTCAGCTAATAACACACGGCTTCATTCGTGATCCTCATGCAACAGATCCATTTGAACGAGAGGACATGACGGCCAAAATGATCACTATATTGCTTGCGGGCGGTGGGCTTCGAAAAGGGGAGCCATTTCATCTCTGGTTTAATGATGTCATGCCTGAACCAGCGAAAGGATGCACAGTTACCTTATTTCATCCATCAGGCGCAAAAACAGGATTTAGAGGCAACAAACAAACCAGAGAACAGTACTTGGCACAGAGGAAAATGTTACCTAGAAATCGGAGTAGTGCTAGCAAAAGTCACCATGCTACCTGGAAATCTCTGGCCGTAGATAAAAAAACGCTGTCAGCGCCTGTTTATTTCATACATGAGTCGTACTCGTTCTTGTTTTGGGAAATGTATTTACTCTACATGAACCGTTATCGTCCATTACTAATGGAGAGCTACAAGGCTAATCACGGAACCGAACATCCATTTTTATTTGTATCTAATGGTGAAGATCGTGGGGCAGGCATCAGCTATCGAGGTGCTCCTTACTCAATGGCTGCATTCGATAAATCTTTTGAGAGGGCTCTAGGGCGGTTGGAGAAAAAACTTGGGCGGAAGTTGCCGCGTGGTCGAGATTATGGACTCAATCCGCATGCGTTACGGCACCACGTTGGACATGTAATGGCCGAAGCTGGAGTTGAGCCCCAGATAATTAAGGATGTAATGCACCATCGAACCATTGATGCTCAAGAAGTATACAAAAAACTACCACCAGATAAGGTTCAGAAGATCTTGGCCAGTTACACACTTAGCTCACAACTAAACAATATAGGAATGGTCAAATGAAATTGCGCGGTATCAGTGCAAGAAATGGCAACGCAATTGAACAAAATGATGAAATAGCCCTATCTGTGATGGTCATTTCCCCTTTTGCTGCATCCAAGGTTTCAAGAGAGGCTGAAAATGCTTTGGAGCGTTTGATAAAAAACTACAAAACATGTAAATGGATGATAACGTCTGAATTTTTTTACGCTAGGTATGGGCAGTCGTACATACCCAAAAATTTAAGAAGGCTACTTGTCCCAAAGTCAATAGTAGATAGGCTTGAAAAGGATATAGCCTCTCATGGGGTTGCTAATAGCCCAAAAAGCGAGCGAGCAAGAGCCACTCTCGTCAATAATATTATCACTGCTGCGAGTGAACTTCTTTTTCTGATGGAGAGGAAATATCTTAATGACGTCACTATGGAGGACTGGGAGGAGTTTTTAGCTCCTATAAGAACAGCTGACGGTGACCGGTATATTAATGATCTAGGCATTCATGATATAGCAGGTTTAAAGGGGGTAGCTCAACTACTAACTTTAATGGTAAAAGGGTATAACTTCTCTAAGGCGATTCACGTAAAACGCTCAGATAAAGTCAACAAAGGCGAGGATCTTCTGGCTAAGCCTCCTGAGCATCTTGTTTCATGGGTTGAGCGTTGGAACCACTATATTGAATCAACTCGTAACTATACGCTAAAAACTTATCATACTGCATTTCATAGATTTCGTATCTTCTTGGAAGATGTCTATTTTGGCACCCAAATACCATCGCCAGAAGAGTTCTTTAGCTCACAACCACCAGTAGATTTCATAGCATGGTCGGAAGCAAAGTTTCATGAAAAGTTATTTTCCAGTGAGGCCGCTCTCTGCGATTTTGTAAGATACAACACGAATTTTTCCAACTGGTTTATCGAAACCTATTTATCTGACACCGAAGAAAATGGTGATAAATTTTCTGCCGCATACCCATTAGTTCGTCCGCAAGCACTTAAATCTTTTTTTAATTCGCATAAAAGTGATTTGGATGTGCCAGGATCTTCTACCAAGGAGGTTATGCCATTATGGCTTAGAATGAGGTTAAGGGATTTGCTCTCAGGAGAAGATTATGCATGGCCAAAAACATTAAGTAGTGAATATAGTGACCATTTAACAAACGAACTAGGTGAGCCTCTCTGGTTGCCTTCAGTTACATATATCTACCTGATGATGTTAGAAATTCCAGTTCGGCGTATCCAGTTGCTACGGTGTGATTCTGGAGAGGGCGATACTAAGCAATTCTCACCAGAGTTAAATAAATGGATTGCAAATAAATCTAGTACCGCTAATTTTTGGAAAAACGATCCTAAAGCTAGAGTTTATGACCGTGGTTTACTGAGAGAATCTCGCTCATTTGAAGAAAGTGACCAGAATCTGGTTCTTTACATAAACTCCAATAAAACAGCAGACAAAGATGTGGGGTTTAGTGAATTTTCTGGTTATGAAATTCCTTGGAAGCATCCAGAAATAATCCGTCTGGCAACAGAGTTAAGAGCATGGCAGGAAAAGTATAATCCGTGTTACAATCCTGTCTCTGCCAGAGAAATTCCAGATTCTGTATTTCCTCAAACAGCCAATCAGGCTATCGCAGATAGTATTCCTGACCGTTTTTATCTTTTCCGTTCGGGCATAAACTCGAAACGAAGTGCTGCAACTAGCATGGTCCCTCCAACTGAGCGTTCTCTGGTTCAGTATTGGAATCTGGCAATGGCTGAACTGGAAAAACAGCTTAATGAAGAGGGACTGGATATCCAACTTGTTCTTAATTGGAATGAGGTTGGACAACCCCAATTAGTATTCTTTACACCTCACGGATTAAGGGTTGCGGGACTAACCTCACTGGCAGAACAAGGGGTTCCAATTGAGGTGCTTAGTAAGCTTGTTGCTGGGCACAAAAGCTTGACCATGACCCTCTATTACATAAAACATTCGGTAGCTCACGTCACAGAAATACTGAATGAGGCCAGTCACAATATCCTGCTAAGTGAACAGGAGGACTTTGCTCGGTGGATTAAGAGTTCTTCGTGGGATGAGGTGAAAAAATATGCAGTATATAATAGTGAAGATGCTGCAATCGCATTAAGCAGAAATTGTACTGCCATTGTCGGTATTTGGAATGCAACCCATCTAGGAATTTGCCCATACGGTGGTACGAGGTGTTACGATGGTGGAGAAGTTATTCGTAAAAATGGGAAAACTAATACTTATGGAGCAGTTTCAGATAAAGACTGTATTAATTGCCGTCATTTCATTACCGGTTCTCCTTGGAAAATGGAGTTGATAGTACACGGAAACAAATTACTACTTGAGATAGAGAAAAAGATAAAGGCAACTCAAGATGCCACCGAAAATGTGAATAAACTTCAGGTTAATTTGAGAACAGCCGTGAAGGCTGGAGAAAAGCCTGATGCAAAATTGAGGACTGATATTAACAAATTACACTCAATAATTGAGCGCCTTAGTAATGAAACAGATACTCTGATCCGTTCGCTTCATGCGACTCATAATCTCATCAGTAAAATTCGTCAGATACCAGATGGAAGTCCTGAAGGGGGGATTGATCTTGTTGTGCACTCACAAAGCCACTTCGATATAGAATATGCTGAGTCACCTAGCAATTTCAAAACACTAGATCTTGTTGTTCAGGCTAGCAGAATTTATATCAATGACCGTGATGAAAACTATGAGCGAGAGCGTGATGAGGTGATGAATATTATCCTTCTAAATAACGGATATAAGCCGCTCATGATGCTACCGCTGACAATAGATGAAAAACGGAGAGTCGCAGATAGCCTGGCAAAACTCCTTGTAACTAGAGCTACAGGAGAGGAAATAGTAGCATTGCAATCAGGTAATGTGACCCTGGAAGATCTTGGCTTTACCCCTAGTATGCCGCGTGAAATGGCAAGACTACAGTTATCTAGTCAGATTTTGCACAAGGAAAATAATCAATGACACCCGTAACAATTAGCCAAGTAGAGGATTTGTATCAGGAGTTGTCTAAAAATAGAAAAGCAGACCAAAGGAAAATGCTTGCACATATCCATGAGGTTTGTGCAAAACTGGTAAAACAAGGTTCAACACCTTCTGCTGCATCTGTAGTAAAAATATTAGGAACACAAGGGTATAAGATATCGACTAGAACTATTTACAACAAGCGTAATGGCCAAAATCCTTATCCCATTTTAATCGATGCTTGGATAGAGGTTCTGGCTGCGAAGAAGGTTAAGATTACGGAGACAATTGATAATGGACTAATCCAAATTGATGAACAAGATCTAGCAAAAATTAGTGATCCAGTTCTTCAGCATAAAATGATGATATTCATTGGCCAAGTCCGCTCGCTAAAGGCTCAAAATGACGCATTGAGAAACATCGAGAAATTACCAGTTGTATCTATGGAGATAGGGACTACTAATTTGGTAGCAACAATATTGAGTGAGTTGAATCGGGAAGTTATCTCAAACCTGCTCAATCAATCTATCCCGAGTTTGTCTTTCAACAGTGATGGGTGTCTGATAGCTAAGCGGCCGATTCCAGCAGGAACAATACTTTCAGATCCAGGATTAGCAGAGGCGTTGGAAGCAATTCTGGACAGTCAAGATTTAGACTATAAGCAGAAATGACTTGTACAGTTCTAGTTATCACAAGACACCGATCTCAGACCGGTGTCTTGTTTTGGCTACTTTCGGGTATACTGCCATTGGTATCAATTTCAGAGCATATTCAACGTGCTGTAGGGGATAGCCCTTCCATCATCCAGCATCATGGTCAACCCGCTCCTACGGATACTCTAAAGTTCAATGAGTTCGCCTAGTTAGGGAGAAATTGATATCCCCTTTGTAACCGAGCAAACTGTCGAGCCAGCGGTTGCTTACATAAGTCTGATGATTGCGTAGAACTGCTGATTGCCATCAGCTGATTACCACCACTTCTTAAGTGGGTCATCAAAATGGCTATCTCTCCTTGCCTTGTTCATCAACTCCCTTTTCTCTTGTTCATTCAAACTAACCAAATTATTTGAAACTACATTAAAAAACAGTTCAGGATGAAGAATGTAGTTTGTTGAATCAAGAAATTGTTGATTTACACGAAGTGATAGGTACTCCAACCGTTCTACGAAGCACTTGTAAACTGAGCCACTTTTATCGTTATTTTTTCTAGCTTTGTCCGCAAGAACTTCTATCTCTCGCGTCAAGAATGAGTTAACCAGCTCAGCCTGGGCAGGAACATTTGCACACAATGTTTTAAATGAATCAACCCACCACCGCTTAAACGGAATAGAGGAAAATGCACAACTACCGCCAAGCCAGGGTGACCGATACCCAATATCTAATCTACGAGTCGCCTCGTTTGAAGACAAAGGGAAAAATTTTTCAATACTATCGAGCCGTGAGCTGAGCCTGAAGCCAGCTGTCCCCTCTGCTTCGTATACCTCACCAGTGTTGTAGCTGCCGATATGGTGGTATAGAACCGTACCAAAGGGGGCGCTACGTTGGTCTTCTACTAACTGGTATAAAGCAAAAGACTTACAATCTCCCAGATCCCACCCAACCTTTAAATCTTCACACAGGCTGGCATTGGTTGAAAACGAGCTATTAAATTCATTTATTATTTCGGAATACGTATCCATATGTTCCTCTACCTTAACTCACGTAGTTAGCTATCGTAAGCCTGCCTTGACCTTGATGGTAACCTTGCACTGGTCATCCTTAATCCCATAACCAGTACATCCCCAAAAGTCACCATACTGACCATTACGGATTTTCATTGGTCGTCCGCACTCAGGGCATATTTTAATTTTGCAACCACAATGAGAATTATTACAAACGCTCTCGTTCCTTGTGTCAATTGAGGGGGAGTGGCATTTCTCACACACTCTAGCCTTTCCTACAGGACAGCCAAAACCTGTACTGCATGCATAGAATTCACTATACGGCCCCTTGATCAACCTTAGATAGCCATCTGTACAGTGTGGGCACTTGAACTTTTTTTTGGATTCCTCACTGAATGCTTTTGAAACTACATTTATCTTGTATTTTGGTGAGAGTAACTCCGTCACAAAATCGGATGGTGCTGTAGGATTGGCAATAATATAGACTTTCTTCCTTGCTCGGGTAATACCTACATAGAGGAGACGCCTTTCCTCAGAGTGAGGATATGGGTCTAAAGACGGCAGCAGGGCTTCAACTATAAGGTTGTCTTTATTTTCATTAGGGAATCCCATCTTTCCTTGAAAAAAGCCGATCAAAATTCCATAGTCTGCCTCTAACCCCTTAGATTTATGGAAGCTCCAGAGGTTAACATTGCGTAAACTATTAGTCTGTTTTAATGCACTCTTAGCCTCATTTAAAAGATAGTTATAACGAGCAATAATGGCGATACTTCCAGTCGCATCATTCTCTCTAATCTTTTGAACAACCTCAGCGACTCTTTTATTTAAACCTCCTTTTTCTGGGGATTTGTCATCAAGCAGATAAATCTGTGAATCCTCAACCACAGTATGCGTTTCTATATACTTTTTATACTGTTCAGGATTTTCCATAATGAACTGACCAGCAGTATCAGCAATACTATTGTTATAGCGGAAGGTCTTTTGTAGCTTAGTAAGCGTGTAGCTACCAACGATTTCACCAAAGCGAGTTGTTAGCTCTAACTTTCCACCATTAAATCTATAAATTGACTGCCAATCATCACCAACGACAGTTAGTGATGGCTGTGGCCCATTTTTAATGATGGTCTGAATGAACTCCATTCGAGCTGTTGATATATCCTGGAACTCATCAACCAGTATGTATCGCCATTCAGGAATATATTTGCCAGCATTCACCTCCTGAATCGCTCTGATTATCATGTCATCAAAGTCAATTGCATTCTGTTCTCTGAGCTCACTGATATATGCATGATGAAGCAAATCCAAGATTTCTGAGAGCTTCTTGGAATGATGCACTCCAGTAGTATCGAACCTACTCTGTATGGACTCTTTCGTGAGGCGTTCAACTCGAATGGATTGGAGGGCTTTTGTCAAAAGTTCACCCCAGCCTGTGATATGACCCATATCACGCAGCTTGTTGAACAGTTCATCAGGAGATAATGGATTTAGAACGACACCATTATCTAACAGCTTTTTCTTGAGGTTTTCCAGTAAGACCGCCTCTATCCATTCATAATGGAATGTCTCAATTAAAACAGTTTCACACTCATTATGCAGCATTCTTTTATTATTAATGGACTGATTATAAGAAACACGATCTATATCTGGCCTGGTTCTTCCATGACGGTCTATACCAAAATGCTCAATATAAAGTTCAGGTTCTATGATTTTAAAGTCTGGGCGATAGTCAAAACCAATATCAATGCGCCGTTTGGTCACATATGGAGACTCATACTTATACTCAACACCATTCTCATAAAGGAAATTTGCTATAAGGAGTTCCTGATAGCCCTTAACGAGATCACTATTGAGGGTTCTAAATTCGTTGTCCCTGATATACGCTTCATATTCTGATTTTGACTTAAAATCAAAAGGGTTAACGGGTTCTGGGAACATGTTTATAAAGTCATAAATCCTATCGATATCTGATGATAAATATTCTTCAAGCCATGAGGTGACCCATAGTTTTAGCTTTACGTCATCCTCAGTAAAAATAGATATGTTGGTATCAACATTTGAATTACGTAGAATCATCCTGCCTAACGCATGGAAAGTAGCAATCTCTGGAGTCGATTCTAGCTCAATATTAGACTTCTTAGCTTTATCTGCGAGGCGTTCACGGAGTTCGTTTGCAGCGGCATTGTTATATGCAAGAACCAAGATCTCCGATGGCTTCGCTAATCCTCGGTCTATCAAATCGAGGGCCTTAGCAACCATGACAGATGTTTTTCCAGTACCAGCTGCTGCAAGCACCATATTCCTATCATTGGAGCGTAATACGCCCAAACGCTGTTCATTAGTTAATGGATTTGACTCTACGACATCAAAGAACTCTTTTCTTTTTATAAGTTGAGACGCTTCGTGCTGCTCGCGTATGTGGTCAATATTAAGAGGATGATATGATATTAGATTTTTCACCTTCTCTATTAGTTCAGAATTTAAATATCTTTCCCATTGTTCGCTCTGGGCCTGATAGTCGTGGGTTAATGACGTACATATTTGAGCAAGATTGTTCACCCAAGAGTCTCTTGGATACTCGTCAAAAGCAAGAATATTAAACTCTGTAACTTTCTGCTCTATTGTTGTTGTAATATGTTTTGCTATTAAAGTATTTAGCGATTCAACGAAGCTATCTGAATCAGCACATCTAATAAATTTGTGTTTTTTAGTCTTACTTCCAATTTTGTAGGTAAGTATCCCGCCTAGGAATCTTCTTTCAAAAGTTGCAAAACTGGTGAAGTCGGATGCAGAGTCATTTTCTAAAATAGTATCTTTTTTGGAGGATACTAAATTATCTCCCTGCACAACAATAGTATCTGAGCCAAGGATTTTTCCAATGAAGTTAAATGATAGCTTGGCTATGGAATCATTCATTAACAACTCTCTAATTAATGCGTCATGCGACTTATTTACTTGCCCACAAGTTGTGGTGCCAAATGAGTGGTATCGTAACAGATTACACGAGTGGGTTGGTCACAAACCTATGAGTAGAGAAAACTAGATGAGAGAGCGATCACACCGAGCTGAATCGAAGTTGTGGTTTGTGATTGTGAAGCTAACTGTCAGGTGAATATGATCCCAATACACCACTCTCGTAAACTGTTACTTCTGTCATAGCATTCTGTTTCGAGAGTGGGATGGCTAGGGCTTGAGCAGTTGCAGCGATTCTTCTGCTGCCTTGCCTTGAGAGAGCGTGATATCGACCCGGCGGTTCGCCTGGCGATGCTCTGTGGTGTCATTAGCAAAACGGGGTTGTGTATCTGCAACACCCTGGGCAATGACTCGTCTGGCATCCAGCTGGGGGTTGGTCAGCATGGTCTGCACGATGGAGGAGGCCCTCAGCACCGAGAGCTCCCAGTTGTTGCGATAGAGCTCCACTGGTGCCTGGGAGTTATCGGTATGACCAGTGACCACCACCTGTCCAGGAATGTTGGCCAAAATGCCGGAGATCTTGTTGACCAGCGGGATGAACTGGGGTTGGAGGAATGCAGAATCGGCGGGGAACAGCGCCTTCTCGCCGATACGGATCACCAACTGACTGCCGAGTTGCTCGACCTCCAGATCCTTCGATTCGATCTGAGCCTTGAGTTGCTGCTCCAGCTTCTGCTTGGTCACCTGCACCCACTCCTGCTCCTTAGTCTTGTGGGGCCATGATTCGGTAGCGCTCGGTTTTTCCGAGGCACCTATGGTCTCGTTGAAGGGATCCGATGCCGCCATGGGGGCATCTTTTTCCAGTACAGTCTCTTTTTTCGGGCTACTTGGGGTAGTTTTCGACTCCGGTTCGAGAATACCTGTGCCCCCCTGCATCAAGGGTGAGCCGGCAGGAGGGGAAATGAGGCCGATTTTACCCAGCGACTCGATAAAGCCCTGGATAAGCACCCGGGTTTCGGACTGCTTGGCCATGGCAAAGGAGTAGAGCACCACAAACAGGGCGAACAGTAGGGTCATGAAGTCGGCATAGGAGACCAGCCAGCGCTCGTGGTTCTCCGGCGCTTCAGCCTTTTTCTTTTTGGCCACCGTGACCTCCCAGGTAAGGTTCAAGGGTAACTTGCAGGCGTGCCTGTGACTCGCCATCCACGATGCAGAGAATGCCAGTCAGGGTCATCTCTTTGTAGTGACGGATCTGGTGAGCAAACCCTTTGTAGCGGTTGCCAAATGGCAAGAAGATCAGGTTAGCGGCGGATACCCCGTAGATGGTAGCGATAAAGGCCACCGCAATGGCACCACCCAGCTTGTCAGGGGCATCTAGCAGACCCATGGCGTGGATCAGGCCAAATACTGCGCCGACGATCCCCATGGTCGGGCAGTAGCCTCCCATCGCTTCATAGAATTTGATCGTCTGTTCGAGATCTTCCTGCTCAAACTCGATCTCGTTCTCCAGAACCTCGTGTATCTTGGTTTTCTCGTAACCATCGACCATCATTTGTACCCCTTTCTTCAGGAAGGGATCCTTGATCTCCTCGATCATCCCTTCCAACGCCAGCATGCCGCTGCGGCGGGCGTTGCCTGCAAGGGTCTCCAGTAACTGGGCTTGTTCATGCATGTCGAGCTTTAGGGGAGAGAGCAGCCATTTGAAACGCTTCATGGTGCTGCCGACGACGGAGAAGGGGAACTGGGTCAAAGCAGCACCAATGGTGCCGCCGATTACGATAAGGAATGCGGGCAGATCGAGTAGCGCACTGGGATGCCCCCCCTCGATAATGTTGCCGCCAAGGATGGCGATCAACGCCAGTACCAAGCCAATCAAGCTCATTTTTTACACGTCCCTGTATAGTGATACTAGTTAAGTGTCAGATTTTCATAATGAAATCCAATCACAGAGCAATTAATGGGCACTGAGTAACGTTCGCAAGGGATAACAGTTCACCGAACAGGAAAAAGAGACGATCGTCTCATCCCGTCCAAATGGTGTACATCCCCCCCGACGATGACTGAATAACCATTATTGCTCGTAGCCCCCCTCATCGCTGCACTTTGCGTGCATACATATCTTCATCTGCTTGCCGGAGTAGTTTATCTAAATCAGGTGGCATACTGGCATCGTAAGTAACAATTCCTAAGGAACATGAAAGTTGATATGGCTTCCCACTATGCTTATTGAAATCACTCAATACATTATTCAGCCTTTCTTTAATTCTCTGCCAATGTTCTCTATCAGTGCTAGGCAAAAGAACGACAAACTCATCCCCACCAAGACGGGCAAATATATCAGCATCTCTAAATACTCGACATAATAACTCTGCCATTTGCTGCAAGGCATCATCACCAGTATCATGACCAAACTTATCGTTAATCATTTTGAAGTGATTCAGGTCTAAAAATAATAATGTAGCAGGAGCTTTTATACGAAATGCATATTTCAAACTTTTCTCAGCTAACAACATGAATCCTCTACGGTTAGTTATCCCCGTTAACTCATCTATTGTCGCCATTTGAACTGCTCGTAGCTCACTCTCAACCATGGAGGCCAAGTCGGCTAACAATGCTTGATCTCGTGGGCTAAACACTCTTGGTTTAGAGTCTATGATGCACAATGTGCCGAGTTTCAGGCCATTGCCCACTTCTAGTGGATGGCCTGCATAGAAGCGTATGTGTGGTTCTCCTGTGACTAAGGGATTGTCAGAAAATCGTGGATCTTGGGCTGCGTCTTCAACGACAAACAGTTCTTCACCAAGAATTGCGTGCCCACAGAAGGAAATGTCCCGTGGCGTCTCCAAAGCTGATAGCCCGCAGCATGATTTGAACCACTGCCTGTTTTCGTCAACCAATGATACTAGTGCGATAGGCACCTCAAACATGTTGCGAGCCATCCTAGTGATCCGGTCAAAACGCTCCTCTGCGGGACTATCAAGAATCGCCAAACGGCGCAATGCATCTAGGCGGAGCCGTTCGTTATCCGGTACTACAGGGCTTTGCATCAACATCTCCTTGTTGTGTGGGGGACTGGCTATGCTGCCAACATATACTGTGTGTTTCTACATTTGATGTACTGAATGTCTACTACAATAGATAGCGAATCGCCACAAGTGACCTAAACACTTCCCAATCGTTCTAGCTAGAGGCTCTAGAACCTTACCGGACTCAACATGTCATTGGAACTATGCTTGTGTTTGCTGTTGTAAATAAGCTCAACATAGTCAAATAGATCACTCCTATCCTCATCCATTGTTGCAAAAATCGTCTTTTTGATTAGATCTCATATAAACTATTGAAAAAATCCCTACTACCGTAACGTGATGACAATTGCCAAGACGAATCATGCATCCCTCTAAACCGTGAGTTTTCAGAAATTTTTCCCATCATGGTTACCATGATGGCTATCTTGGTCGGAGTGAATCAGTTGCGTAGCCATAGAGCCATTAACAACGAATTTAGAAATAACCTTGATGTCCCATGATTACATTGACCAACTGGTTGAAATTAACATTATCTACGTCTATGTAATCTACAAGCAGCTGTAGTTAATCAATTAAATTCAAGAGGCTTAAGTATCAGTGGGTTTATTTTTGCGTGGTATAGGATTTTAATATTTCCTGGAATTCCCCCCGAATAATCCAATCATGCAATCCATAACGAGCCAATATAGTGGCTAACTTACCTGTTATCCTAATTTCTGTCATTCCTTGGTCAAATTGTTGTGCAAGAATTTTCGCATGCCCATGGTCTGCTGGGGATATCGCAAGATATAATTTTTGCTGTGCTATGCAGCCGAGATTTTTCAGTTTACTCTTCTGCATTATAGGTAAATTTTTTTGGTAATACTCGTAAACGTTCTCATCCATCCAAAAAGAGTCCACTCGTTGACGTTGAATCATTCTCACTGCTCGTGATGGATAGCGGGGATCTAGAGGGATAGAAATGAATAACTTACGATACTTTTCTTTTCCGAGTGCGTTTATATAATTTGTTTCATGAAACCAACCTTTAAAGACCAATGTTCGCCTGCCAATAAATGACGATAAATCGCTGGGTTGCCAAGCATCACTATAACGACCTATGAAACAATCATTTTGCATGGCTACTTCAAGGTTTGGGAAGACCATTTGCGGCACTTCTAATTTGCTTGCTGATAGCATGCCATCAAGTTGCCCATGTAAAACGTAAGAAGTGGCCCGTGCCCAAGGCAGCGAAACAAATGTTACTTTATAGCCTTTACTTTCATAAATCACCCGCACTATATCAGTGACAAAACCTTTGTTAATCTCATTGGGACACATGTGAGGACAAGCCTCACTGTATCCAAAGCGAAGATATGGGCTGCCCAGGATTGGACCATGACCAGTTAGTGATGAAACAAGAAGAAAATTAATTAATATATTCATAGGCCATAAGTAGTGTTTAATGGACTGATTTGCATTTTCTTCCCCCACTCATCACAACAAGAATTCATTATCAACCATACTTTTGCTTGTGAAATTTAATTGTTTGCATATTGATTAGTTCGCCCCCCCAATAGACTGTTTAAAATTTTACAAGGTGACATTGCACACTACCTTTATTGAACTAAGTATGAAATGTTCATTAACTAGCGTACTTTTATTGATGATGAATAGCTTAATTGTTTAAGTCCCAAGTGCATTTATTTGACAAGTCAGATTTCCCACTAGCAAGTATAGCTTGATTAACCATTCTCTTATATCTGTTCTTAATATTTGCAGGTAAAGCAGGGATAAGGAGTCTCTCATCAAAATCAATGAAGTTCCCTTGGGGGATAATGTTCATTTCTTCGACGCTAAGTTCTGGCATTGAGTTTTTGTTACTACCACGAAATGTTGGTGTAGTGAAATGCCTCTGTAGTGAAGAGCTCAATAAAAAGTCAACCAGCACATATGCCGCAGTGAGCTTTTGTGGATCTTTAGACACTGTACGTACAATTGATATTGCATCTAAACCATATATAGCGCCCTCCTTAACATTTGCAATCTTCCAATCTTGTTTGTTTTCTCTGTTGCACTTTACTAATTCAATACCCCACGTTGTAGCTAACTGCTGTTTCTGGAGGGCAGCACAGCTATTCATCTGATTAAACCAAAAGCCACTAGTGTTTATAAGTCTTTTGGTCAACTTTTCTTCTAATACAGTTAGAAGTTGTTTGTCTTCAAGTATTTCACCACTTGAAAATAAGGCTGGTGACCGATGATAAGACAATAGAGTAGATAATAAAAGAGGTTCGAATTGATCACAAAACTCTGTGAAGGTGTCTTTATATTTATCTTGGAGTAAGACACTCCAACTATCAGGCTCTTGAATTTTCTTACTATCATATGCAAGGCTAAACATACCATAAAGAAGCGGCACAGAGTAATTATGGCCAGCTTGTTTGTCATACTCTGTGTTTTTCATGAAGCTTTTAAGCTCACTGTAGTTTCTTAATCTCTCGAAATCCATTGGCAATAGCAGTTTAAATAATGGCTGATGGTGAGCCTTATAAAAATAGCTTGTTGGGATTACAACGTCTGCTGCATTAGTACGTATTGCTTTATAAATACTTTCAAAATCGGTTATAAGTGGCTCAATTATTATAACATTTGCATCGATCCCTCTTGTCTGAGCATATCTATGAAACTCTTCCTCAAAGCTATCAGGTAAATAGCCCCATTCCTGAAGACGAATCTCAACAGAAGCTTGGGCTGAAGAGAAAAAAAACAGAGCTAATGAACTAACTAATTTATTTAACTGCATAAGTAAGCTCCTGCTAACTGCATGTAACTACAGAGCCCGTAATTTTTAAAATTTATTATTCAGGACTAAATCTAAGTATAGTAGATACTGGGGATTTTCTATAAAAACTGTTCCAAATAGTAACTTATTTAGGGCGTGCTTCCCCAAATCGAAGTTACTTGAAGAGATCCCAATGAGGACATATAGATTTATTCCCTACCACGCCCTTTAAGCGCACAGATCAGACCATCTGTATTTTCCTGATGTTCAAGCAACTCAGGGGGGATTCGACTCCCTGCTCGAACTGATGAAGGCACCACTTTTTGGAGCACGAATACAACTATGTCTTCAGCCAGCATGGTAGCAATTGCACTTTCTAAGTGCGTATTAGCGCCAGGTTATCTACTCGACTAACCTGATGGTGCTTGGGTGAAGGTAAGTGGAAAGTCAGAAAACACAGAGCCGAGAAACCGCGGTACGGCCCAACACCAGTACGTGTTTATGTGTATAGTGCCGATGGTAGCCCCTCATCAGCTGATAGCACACAAAAGGACGATTGCCTGTATTATACCTAACAAGAGCATGGGTATTGATAAAGGGCTCCCCAAAAATGAGGTAGTGCTGATGAGACGAAAGGATGAGCTAGTATACAGTAAGAAGATATCGAGATACTGGTGTCACTTACTGGCAGATACGGCAATGTATGAATCTAAGACATTACTTGCGTGAAAATAATTCTGAAAAAAATATACTATTAGGTATGAAAAATAGTTACGTATGTGAACACTATAAATAAACTGCCATCCTGAGACGCGCCACCGAAAAACTCAGTCTGATGTCAATATGATTTTGGTTACTTTATGCGTTTTCATACGAAAGAATGGCTGCTAGTTTTTGATATCGTTATCTAATGAGGAATGCAACTGCACGATACTCCCTTTTTTGGGATTGGCATCAAGGCAAGTTGGGACTGTTCCAGTCTCCTTAAATTCTTCTAAAATCCATCTGAATTGTCGATAATGTAGATATAGCATATTACTCAATCGTATACAGCAATCCATCGGGTTATGGGAGAGATCTTTTTGACAATTTATTTGAAATTGCAAGCCTAATAACCTACGTCTTTGCTCTGGTGGAAGCCCTTGCAAAATAATATCAACCTCTGATTTAAGGAGTGCCTCAAGTTCACCCTCATTGCGTTCAGCCATCGCTTTTAATGAATCGAAATCGGGTAGTGACATTCTTTTCTCCTTGGCCCAGTATTGCTCGGCCTCCACTGACTATTAAATGAAAATTACAGTGTTACACCTAGTAGTTACTCATCAATATTCCATGGTCACTCGCGCCACTAGTTACTAACTCTACTTAATTATCACACCTGCTCTCTCACTCTTGTCAACCTCATCTCACCGTACAATGATATATTAAATATCGTAAATGGGTATTAGTTATTCAGCAGTTCACTATCACACCATTTGGCATACCAAGCTGGTATTTGGTCAATAGGAATTGGTTTGCTGATATAATATCCTTGGGCAATTTCACACCCTAGTTGAGTTAACTGAACCCAGTCTTGCTCACTCTCCACACCTTCTGCCACTGTTTTTAGACCTAATTTTTGGCTCATTGCTATTGCGGATGTGAGGATGGCCAATTTTTTTTGGCTCAAATAGGCATCTCGCACAAACTCCTTATCAATCTTTATCTCTGTAAATGGGCAGCGTGATAATTGCTGCATAGATGAATAGCCTGTGCCATAGTCATCCATTGCTATACCAAAGCCCCGTAATCTAAGGCGAGCTAGCGTACCTAGAGAGGCGGATAGATTTGACATGAAAGTGGTTTCAGTCACTTCAATAATTATTTTGTTACAAACAAGCCCCGTATTCTCTACGATCTCAACCATGTTATCGACCAGTTTATCTGACAATAACAAGGCAACAGGCATATTAATAGAACATGTTAGCGAGGGGGCTAATGCATCAAGGCGGCACAAGGCATCACAACTTGCTTTCAAAAAATCGTAGAAAAATTGTAATGCCAATTCCCCTTGCTCAAGGTGATGCACGAAACTCACAGGAGGTAAGGTGCCATGCTCGGGATGTAGCCAGCGCACCAACGCTTCAAATCCAAACAAGTGGCCATCCCTCATGATCACTTTAGGCTGAAGAAATGGCACCAATTCCCCTTTTGCTAAGGCCAGTCTGACGTCCCCCTCACTGAGCTCCAGGGTGTGCTTGGCTCGTTGGTGTTTGTGCATGTCAGGATTAGATTGTAATAACATCGCTGACAATGCATCTTTGGTAACTGGCTTTTCTAATATAGCAATCACCTCCAATGGGCTGGCATCAGCGATCATGTGGATCACGTCTAGGACATCCCGGTCTGCCGCACTCATGACCGCAACAAACAACGGACTGGTCACTATTTTTTCCAGCTGAGCGATGAGTTCAACACCATCCATCCCAGGCATGTTCAGATCTGTGAGCACCAAATCTATCTGGTTGAGCTGTTGCAACTGCGCCAGAGCATCACGACCGTCTTCTGCACCGTACACCAACTCAAACCCCAGCTCCTGGAGCAGGCAGGTGACTTCATATCGCTGTAAACGCGAGTCATCAACCACCAACGCCGATCGTCCCTTCCATTTGTCCAGTGACATGGTGTAACCCTCTATGCCAGCGCAGCCAGGTATTGGCTGATATGCTGTAACGACATCACTTCATCAACACCACCATGAGCAATCGCCTCTTTGGGCATCCCAAAGACTACGCTGCTCGCTTCATCCTGAGCGACTGTTCTAGCTCCAGTATCGTGCAACTCTCGCATGCCTCTAGCCCCATCATCACCCATACCGGTCATAATCACGCCGATGGCATTGCGCCCCGCATTTACCGCTACCGAGCGAAACAACACATCTACTGAGGGTTTATGGCGTGATACCAAAGGCCCGTCTTTCACTTCAGCGTAGTATTGTGCACCACTGCGTTGTACCAGCAGATGCTTGCCACCCGGAGCAATCAATGCAGAACCCCGAACAAGCCTGTCCCCAGTCTTCGCTTCTTTGACGTCTAGCCGAGAAACGCCGTTTAGCCTTTGAGCAAAGGCGGCAGTAAACATTTCAGGCATATGTTGAACGATGGCAATCCCTGGCAAGGTCGCTGGTAAACGGGTCAACAAAAACTCTAATGCTTGGGTGCCTCCAGTTGAGGTGCCCAGCGCAATCACCCTATCGGTTGTCTGATAGGTTGAACGAGAGGTGGGGGCCGATATCATCACATCCGCACTGTGCAAAGCGCGCTCGCCAAGATTGGTTGCAGTATTGGTAGAAGAGGGAAGGATATTGGCAAGCTTAGCCTGTGCGGCAGCCCGGATTTCTTGAATGAGGTCTTGTGTCGAGGCACTGAGGAAATCTTTCACATTAAGCGTCGGCTTGGTGATGATGGATACCGCCCCCAACGAAAGCGCCTCAAGGGTGACGGCTGCCCCATTGGTCGCTAAAGATGAGCAGATAATCACAGGTGTTGGGCGCTCACTCATTATTTTTCGCAAGAATGTCAAACCATCCATACGGGGCATCTCAATATCGAGAATGATGACATCGGGCCAGCGCAACTTCATCTGCGAGATGGCGTACAGTGGGTCAAGTGCGGTAGCAATAACCTCTATGTCAGGGGCCTTGGCAAGGCCCTGAGTCAGCATCTCGCGCACCAATGCAGAATCATCAATCACCATCACCTTGATCGTCATATAACCTCCTTGGGCTTTATCTGATCACGTTCAATCCGCCGATAGCGTGAAGGTGCTTCCTGTACTAAGGGGAGTTCTGCATCGCGGATCATTTCTGAGTGCCCTACCAGTAAATATCCACCGGGCTTGAGGCGCTGACATACTTGACTTAATACTTGGTGCTTGGTCGCCGCATTGAAATAAATGAGTACGTTGCGTAAAAAAATAACATCCAGTGCCCTCTCCCCAAACTGAGCGACATCTAATAAATTCAACTGTGAAAGCGCCACATGCTTTGTCAACGCAGGATGAACACGCACACACCCGTGAAACTCCTCATGCCCGCGCTGGAGGTAGCGCAACCAGAGGTGGGGGGGGACGCGCTGCACTCGCTCCAGCGAATAAATCCCTTTGCGAGCATGAGCAATGACATTGGTATTGATATCCGTGCCCCATACCCGCCAAGGAGAGCCCAAGCCAAATTGCTCAGCAAATATCATAGCAATCGTGTATGGCTCCTCACCGCTGGAGCATGCTGCGGACCACACCTTGGGGGGCGTGTCTTGCACTTGAATGTAGCTGTGTAGCCACTCAAAATGCGCCTCTTCCCTAAAGAAGTAGGTCTCATTGGTAGATAGCAAGTTTATTGCACATTGCCGTTCCTGTTCTTCGCCAGGGCGAGATAACCGTTGCCAATAGGCGTGAAAGCTACCCATATTCAGCTGACGCAAGCGCTTGGCCAGACGGGACTGAACCAACGCTCGCTTGCTGTCAGCTAAATCAATCCCCGCTTGTGTGAGCAGAAACGATTTGAATAGCGCAAACTCCTGCATGCTCAGTTGGGGCACTTGTTCGCTGTAGGTCTGTTTTCCGTCATTCATTCTGTGCCCTTGATCTCAAGGTGGTGACTGCTCACCTTACTCTCCACTAGGGCGCTGAGCTCGGACAGTGACAAGACCCGCGTCACATCGAGCAGTACCACAAACTCATCATTAACGGTCACAATGCCTGCAATAAAGTCGCCTCGCAGTGCCACGCCAAAATGGGGAGGTGGCTCAATAGCATCGCGCCGCAATTCCAACACATCACACACCGAGTCAAGCAAGATGCCCACATCCTGGTAGAAATCGAGCGATGTGGGTAATGCCAAAATAGCAATGCCTGTGGTGGATTGCAGAGTCGTCATGCCTTGGCCAAAGCGCACTTGTAAATCAATTACCGGGACAACCGCCCCACGCAGATTGATGATCCCACGCACAAACGAGGGCATCATCGGCACTGTCGTTATCCCTTCATACTCAATGATCTCTCGCATGTAAGTGATATCAATACCATAGCGCTCACCACCCAGCATGAAAGTGACACAGTGAAATACCTCGCTTTGCACAAGCTCAGTAGTTGGTGAATTTGCCATCTTCCCCCTCCTGTAATGCATCATGTGCATGGAGAGCACCAAGTGGTACTTTCTTAGTGGGTGCCGTTGGATGGTGCAACACTGTTCTGCTCAATTGACGGGTCGCATTGGCTTTGGCTGAGTCGCGGAGCATAAATTGACGCATCAGCTCTTGTAGCTGCAACGCCGTTGAACTGAGTTCTTCTGATGTTGAGCTCAGCTCTTCAGCTGAGGCCGCAGAGGATTGCATCCCTTCGCTGATTTGCATGACCGCAACGTTGATTTGGCCAATACTGGCGCGTTGCTCACGCGATGCAGCTGCAATTTCCTGAACCAGGGTGGCGGTCTGGTCTATGCCCGGTAACATCTCCCGCAGTAACGTACCTGCCTGCTCAGCGACCCCCACCGAGCGGCTGGCAAGCTCACCTATCTCCTTGGCTGCGGTTTGCGAACGCTCAGCCAGCTTGCGGACTTCCGCGGCCACCGTTGCGAACCCTTTGCCATGCTCTCCCGCTCTTGCGGCCTCAATGGCCGCATTGATGGCCAGTAAATCTGTCTTGTTGGCGATATCATTGATAACAGTGATGCGCGAGGCAATCTCTTTCATGGCGTGCACCATATCACCAACGGCACGCCCACTGGCGGTGGCATTCTCAGCTGATTTGACTGCGATCCCTTCGGTGACTTTGGCATTGTCAGCATTCTGACTTACTGTGGCCGCCATCTCTTCGACAGATGCGCTGGTCTGCTCAACGCTCGAAGCCAGCTCCGACGAGGTTTGTGATAAGGAATTCGCTGTAGCAGCCACCTGTTCAGACGCAGAGCCAATCGCATCGGCAATCGCACTCACCTCGCTTAACGTTTCAGACAAGCGCTGCGACATGTCATTAACCGTACTAAGCAAACTCCCCTGATCACCATTGCGCAAGGTGATGACTGTCGCCAAATCACCATCTGCAACGCGTTCAACCACCTGTACGGTATAAGAAGGATCGGCACCTAGCTGGCGTAAAATACTGCGGGTTACAACCATTGCCAGGATGCCGCAAATAACAAATGCAGAGATGGCAATCATCAACATGCTGCGGATATTACTGCTGTATACATCGCGACTGTCTTGTAGTGCTCCGGCCGCCAGTTTGTCATTAAGATTGACGAGTTCAGTTAAAATATCATCAGAGATATTGAATGCAGGCCTGCCTTTTTCGCTCATCAAAGCCATGGCGCGTTTGTTGTTCACATCATCCCCGTTATCAGAGCGGGCAATACTCACAATCTCATCGGCGTAGCGTTTGTAATCCGGCCATGATTTATCAAAACGAGCGAGCGCTTCCTTTTCTGGGGGCGTGAGATAGGTATTACGATAGCGATCTAGCAACTCGTTCATCTTGTTTTCATAGGTGGCCATGTTGTCGACAGTTTGCTGGCGAACCTGAAGGTCCATTTCACCGATATAACGATAGAGGGCACGATTATGGTAAATCGCTTGCATGTTGGCGTTAGCCAGATCTCGAACTGGCACCAGTTGATTGGCGTGCATGCTCTCTACCAACTCCGCCATCGTTTTTATCGACACATAGCTGGTGACCGCTAGTGTTATCAGCAACAACAATAAGGTAGCGAATGACACAGCCAGTTTGGTTCTGACTTGTAGGCGATGAAACCAGTCCATGGTTATATTCCTTCAGCGTGACGACAGGGTGCGGAGAAATGCCCCTCATTGAGGGTGTGCAGTATCCGCTGTTGCTCCCACTGCGTGACTTGCGCCAACAGTTGGGGTATATCCAAAATCAAAGCCGGATGGCCATTGCCCAAAATGGTGGAGCCGCTGATGCCCCGCAAGGGGCGAAACAACTCCCCAAGCGGCTTAATCACGGTTTGTAATTCACCAATTAAGTGGTCAACTACCAGACCAGCTCTGCGATCGCCGTGATGAACCACCACTACAAACTCATTACTTTGCGCGGGAGGGAGGCCAAACAGGGCTCGCAGATGCACGTAAGGCAGCCACTCTCCTCGTAAATGCAGTTGCTGTACGGTCAGATCTTCTTCGCTATCAGGAAGTTCCAGGCACTCAGTCATCATTTCCAATGGAATGACGAACGCGGTGTCAGCCACTTGCACCCGAAACCCGTCAATGATGGCAAGAGTCAAAGGTAAACGAAGACGAAACGTAGTACCGACCCCCTGTTTGCTTTCAACCGTGACATCACCACGTAAGGCATCCAGGTTTCGGCGAACGACATCGAGGCCCACACCACGACCTGACAACTCGTTCACTTCGCTGTTGGTTGAAAAGCCTGGCGCAAAGAGCAACTGATAAACATCGTTATCACTCATTGCTTTGGTATCGCTCACCAACCCGGCTTGCAGCGCCTTGGCCAATACTTTCTCGCGAGATATGCCATCGCCATCATCATTTACCTCAACCACCACTGCGCCAGCATCATGATAGGCATTGAGTGTGATATTCCCCTGCTCGGGTTTTCCTTTTTCCCGGCGCACCGCGGGCGGTTCAATACCATGGTCTATAGCATTGCGTACCAGATGCAGTAATGGGTCAGTGAGCTTTTCCACCATGGACTTATCGATATCGGTGTCCGCATTTTGAATATTGAGGGTGACCGACTTCCCTGTTTGCAGGGACAGTTCATGCACTACGCGTGGGAAGCGATTGAAGATTTCATGGATTGGCACCATCCGCAGTGTCAATGCGTCATCCCGAATGCCCTCGACCAGCCCATTAACCACCGCCACGGATTCAATCATCTCAACATTACCCGCTTGATGGGCTTGTAACGTGGTCGCTGAAGCGGCAATGACCAGCTCTCCAACTCGATTGATCAACTGGTCCAATTTGGCTGCATCAATGCGAATGTAATGACTGTCACTACGAATGAGGTTTTTGCGCGAAGAGCTTACCGGTTCTGGTGTGTCGGTTACGAGTTGAGTCGTTGTAGATGGAGCTGTCAGAGGTGCAGGCTGAAGCAATACCTGAATGTCTGCCGATGTGAGTGAGCCCGCCCGCTCCCACCTTGCATACTGTGCACTGACGTCTTCATCTTGCCATGCACACAGCGCCGGGGCGGCTGCCCGGTAGAGGGCAAGATCACCGTGTACAGGCAGTAGGGTGATGACGCTTTGCGATGCAACGAAGTCGAAGGCGCTACGAAGTTTCTCCACGCCACAAGCACTTTCAATGACTATCTCGTAACCTAGGAAGCAATCAGTGCCATCAAGTAATTGCAAAGGAGGCAAGGGATGCCACACAGGCATGATGTAATGGATTGTGCCCTGCTTCCCCAGATATTTAAGCAATGCCAGTACGTCAAAACCATCGCGAAACAAACCGGAATAAAAGCGAACCGACAGATGCCAATGCTCAGATACGATGGGAACAGCAGGTTCTTTTTCTGGCATAACCGACCTGTCCGCCATGGTCATTGACGGCAAGCTCTGAAAGCCTTGCATTTGAGACATCAACGCCAATATTTGCTGAGTCTCGACCTGTTTCAGTTCTGGATTGTGCTCGGCGCTTTGCAATAAATCACGCAGTTGGTCGTTGCAGTGAAGCAAGAGTTGTGTGAGTGGTTCATCAAGGTCTAGATCACCACTGCGCAAGCGTGCCAGGATATTCTCCATGCTATGGGTAAAACGAACCAGCAATTCAAGACCGAGCATGCTGGCAGAGCCTTTAATAGTGTGCGCAGTTCGAAACATCTGATTATAGGTGTCTGCTCCCAAGGGGTGGCGGATCCTATCTAGCAACGCTTGTTCAAGGTTGTCACACTGCTCGTAGGCCTCTTCAAAGAAAAGCATCCTCGCTTTATTGATGTCCATGGCAGCCCTCGATGGTCAGGTGGGCCCAGAGCCCCATCGCTCGAAATGTCTCTGCTGCTAGGCTGTCCGGGTCAAGGACATACGTCATAGACTTACCCAGTGAAGTGGCTTCTTGTTGCAGCAAGCTCAGCAGTTGTGCGCCACATCCATCCAGCAGAGTGATGGCATCAAGTGATACGACAACTGAGGGGTAGTTGAGCAAACCCAAGAGGCTGTCTTGCTCCTGTGCGACAGTCATGATACTGAGCTCCCCCTCAATCACGGCGCATGTCTTAACTCCGCTGCTGTCGATAGTGATACCCATCACAACCTCCCTTATGGCTGAATAACCTTGGCCAAATTGTCGAGTAGTGATTGCGGTTCGAACGGTTTGGTCAGCCACACCTTCGCACCAGCCTCTGCACCTTGCAGCCGTAGCTCTGGTGTATTTTCGGTCGTTAGCATGACGAAAGGGATATAGCGGAATCCAGGGTGGGCTTTGACCTCACGAAGAAAGGCTAGGCCATCCATGACGGGCATATTGAGGTCAGAAATAATCAGGTGAATGCGATGCTGCGATAGCTGGGCCAATCCATCTTGGCCATCTTCCGCCTCAACCACATGAAAACCAGCATCCGTCAGTAATGTATTGAGGGCAAATCGGATGCTGCCCGCATCATCTACCACCAAAATAGACTTCATATTCCATCCTGTAAGGCGTCTACTTACCCACAATGTGACGGTGATATTCTATGAGTATCACCGTCACATTTTCCCTGGTTGTTGATGCTGACTAACACGCTGGTCGGCAGTGATAGTCATGCACGAGCACTTACATCGCCGCAATTAGCTCAATTTAAAGATAGAGACGCTCTTTTTAAGCTCCCCTACAACTTGGGTAAGGTGCACAGCTTCACCATTAACACACTCTGAGGCAGAGACGTTTTCCTGTGACATGTTGTTCACCTCTTCAACAGACTGAGCAATCAGTTGGCTGGCAGATGATTGTTCATGCAGCATGACGTTGATTTCTCCCATCAGCCCGACCACCGCCTGAGAGCTTTGATCAACCTTGGCCATCAAGTCGCTTGCTTGCGCTGTATTGAGACGAACGTTTTCGATGCTCTGTACATATCTATCCATGGTATTGACTGTCTCCATGGCGGTGGATTGCACACCGCTAATCATACTGTCGATTTCTTGGGTAGCTTTGGTTGTTCTCTCCGCCAATTGACGCACTTCATCGGCAACCACGGCAAATCCACGCCCCATATCACCTGCCCGGGCCGCCTCAATGGCAGCGTTAAGTGCCAGCAAGTTGGTTTGATCTGCCACCCCTTTAATCATGACGGTGATTTGCCCCACCTTGGTGACATCATCAGCCAGCTGACGAATTTGTGCGGTTGATTGATTGATGGCATCGGTCACTGCACGAACTTCCCGCGATACACCCTCCACTTGATGCTCACCTTGCTGCGCCAAATTACCTGAATTCATGGCTTGCTCATTTGCACTATTAGCGGAGTGAGAAAGTTGTGCTATCGAGGTAGACATCTCTTCAATGGAGGCAGCAGAGCTTGCTGTCGCCTGGGCTTGCATCTCGGAGCTGGTCATAACTTGCTGCGCAGCACTGGATAGCTGGGCCGCAGAGGAGCCCAGTTCTTCGGAGATATGCAGAACGGTGTTAATGGTTTCTTTAAGTGACTTACGAGTAGATGCCATCGAGTGTTGTAGGTTGGTAAGCTCATCATTACCAGAGGGCGGAGCAGTATCTACGAGGTTACCCTTGGCAATCTGGGAAAGCTCAGTAACTGTTTGAGCTAATGGTGCGAGGATGCTACGTATAATAAGCACCCCGGCAATGGCGGCGATCACCAGCACCAATCCCATTGTTATTACAAACTCCTGCCCTAATTGAGCAACCACGACATCGCTGTCGTCATAGGCTGTCTTACCCAACTCAACGTTCTTATTTACAATCGCGGAGAGCTCGTCATCTACCCGCTGAAATGCAGCAGAGACCTCTGATTTCATCAGCTGCATGGCGGCCTCATTATCGTTTCGGTATGAGGCATCCATCGCTTTTTTGGCTACAACCTTATAAGGTGGCCAGTCGCGGTCAAAGTCAGCCAGCAAACGCGTCTCGTCAGGCGTCAGCTCGGTAGCGCGATACTTATTGAGTAATGCCATCATTTGGGTTTCATATTTATCCATGACACCAGCAATGCGGTCCATTTCTGACTGCTTGGGTTCGATAACGTAGTTGAAAACTTCACGGTGGTGATAGATGGCTTGCATGTTTGCATTTGCCACATCGGTAATAGGAACAAGTTGATTGAGATACATGTTGTTTAACATGTCATTGATAGTGTCGGCAGATTGCTTTTGGCTCAATCCCATACCAAACATGGTTGCAAGCAACGCGGCAAGCAAGAGGCTCAAGCGAAGCTTTATTGATATCGTTCTTAACCAATCCATGGTGTTTACCTCAATGGTGAATGACTTCCTTACAGGATAAATGTGTAGGCAATAGAATTGCTGATAGCAAGAGCGTCAGATGAAAATCAAAAATGATTAATTTACAACAAAAAAAGCGGCTGACGAGCAGCCGCTTGAAATTGTAAGGACGCCCAACATAAGGCTTTGTGTCACGAGGTGGAGATAAGGTATTTCGTAACCACGCTTGCAGTATAGGCGATGCATCTGGTAGGGATGAAAATAGTTATAATTTAAATTTATTGGTCGATTTGCATAACATGGATGCGTGTTCTAGACTTGAATGGGCTTCTATAACCTTTAAATCACTTCCATTCAAATCTTAGTATTTAAATTCCAAGCTTACCCACTGCGCAATATCTTCACTTGTTGATTTTTCATATATTTTAGCCACCCATTAAAATTGATTATTGGTTTGTATTTATTAGTGTGTGTTATTGCTGAAGAAATGGAATTTACATTTAATAACTCAGCGAGGCGACATCAATTAATAAAATTTGCCTGTAGTTATCAAGAATTTTGATATGTACAGTTATATTACGTCAATCGCTCAGTAAAACACGATAGGTTCGATCAATAAAAATTGGTAGCTTAAAATAAAAGCTGGTTTATCTTCGCTGCGAAGCAGCGGAATGTTTAAAAAAATATTTTGTTCTCATAATTAGTAAATGGACAGTTTTCAGAGTTTTTCAAGTGGCTAAAATGAAAAAATTTGAAAAAAAACTATCGTGATGTTTTTTTGAACTGAAAGATGAGGCCGCAGGCTGCCTAAATTTATAGGCACACCCCATGCCGAATCCGTCCCACTAGATCGACAACAGCCTGACCCCCCATTGGTGTAGCCAACAACTTAACTGGGGCTACGCCACCGAGGCCCCAGGCGGTGCGGTTTAACCACGACAGTGTCTTGACGGTATCGTTCCTGTGAAAGTCGAGAACCGCATCGAGGGCCTGTGCAACCCCGTATACCCTGGCACCCTGCGATATTGATAGGGGGACTGCAATCCGCTGCTTGCGGGCCAGTGTACTCCGGCTAATACCAGCCCATTGGCAAACCGTTCCCACATCCGTCTTCATCAATTCAGCGAGCCGATAGAGTATGTCCGGTGCTACGCCAGCCACGATCCATTGATGTGCTCCTAGTGGGTCACAAGGAATACCAAGGGCTTCCAGGAGAAAGTTCGCAGTAGCTGCTGCGTCACTACTAGGATGATAGGTTGCATAGGGCATCATGTAGCATTCCTCATTGTACAAACACGACCTCTCATGAGCTATCCTACTCCAAACTGTCGCTTTGAGTGGAAGATTCACAGCAGAATGCCCCTGCATTGAGGAGAGCTGATGGCCGAGTTGGTCTGTACTGAACCAGGTTTAGGCATTGAGCCTGGGACTACTTTTCAGGTTCTATCGGAGAACGGCTCTGAATGGGAAATCCTGTTGGGTAATGAATACCGCAGGGTCAACAAACGCAGCGGGCGCGTTACAGGTTGGAAAACACCTCCAAAATTTGAGTGCAAAGACATCCAAAAATAACAAATGAGAGTTCAATGCTGGTTATGGCAGTGATAAATAGCCAGCCCAGGTTACTCCCACATCAAAAGCAGAAAAATTATAGTTTCATAAAGCCTTAAATAAGGAGCTTAGCATGCTCGTAAAAGAAATTGTGCCAACAGAGCAAGTTGTCGATGTCCTCTGTGATGTCTGTGGTCGTAGTACAAAAACAACTGTTGGAACCAACCAATACGGCTCGTTATCGGCGGATTTTGGCTATGGTTCCCGTCACGATGGTGAACGTTATAAGGTGCATCTGTGTGAAATGTGCTTTTTCGGCACACTCGCAACAGTGAGGGAGATGCATCGCGGAGATCATATGTTTGACGATGACTATGAGGCTGCAAACCCAGACACATTTGGGCGTGATTATTCTAATAGGGAAATAATATGAATGATATGCTCCCATATTCGAGTTTGTGTGGAGAGAACTATTTCCTATCATCGACTCATTCTGTGAGCCAATGATATTGTCCTATCGGCTCATTTCGTGAGCCGAACAAGATCGTTCATCGGCTCATCTGGTGAGGTGGTCTCAACGCTCACTACCACCTAGATTTAATTTTTGGCTACATAGTTTCATAGCAGATTGTAGTAGGAGCACCGTATGGGGAGGACATTGGAGGATATGATTTCATCCGAATCACCCGAGGTTGTCCAGAGAGCCAAGGCTCTTGCCGAAGAGCAACTGGTACGTCTCAGTGTGACCAAACTGCTTTCAAATCTCGAGCCTGGTGATGTTCCTGCAATAGATCCCGATGTTCTCGATAGTTTGTTATCACTCAAAAGATTAGTTGAGAGCCATGACTGTCGGTTAAGTCTATTCGTTCATATGCCTGACGGCACACATCATGGCGTCAACATTTAACTAAATAGCGTCATTTGTACACCAATCGCAGCTCTCATCTACCAGATGAAATTAACGCCCCATGGCGATGCTTTTTCAAACTCCCTCGGTGTGCAAGCGGATCTGATAGCGTGTATTGCGCCCGCCACCAGGTAATTTCTCAATGCACCCCCTATCCACCAGTTGCGCAAGATGGCGTGTAGCGGTCGCCTTGCTGACTCTTGCCACTTTTTGATACTGGCTTGCATTGATGCCATTTTCAAAACCTTCTTGGCCGCCATCCAATAAACGGTTAACCACCTTGGTTTGCTCTGGGCTCAGACCGTCATGACAGTGCCGCTGCCAGAAAGATGCCTTGGCAAGGCCACGAGCAATACTCTGTAATGCCAGCTCTATGGCGTAATCCAGTGTGTCGAGGAACCAACAAATCCAGGAGGTAATATCCAACGAGCCCTTCTGTGCTGACCCCAATGCCCGATAGTAGTCTGCCCGCCGTTCTAGAATCGCAACTGACATGGCATAGAGCCGGATACTGTGGCTGTCAGCCTGTGACAGCGCGAGATCGGTCAATGCCCGCGTGAGCCGCCCATTACCATCATCAACGGGATGCAGGGTCACGAACCAGAAATGGATGATTGCCGCACGAAGAAGGGGATCCATCGTGGGGTCATGTCGAGTCTGGTTAAACCAGAGCATGAACTCGGCCAGTTGATCGTCCAGAACTGCTCTGGGTGGAGCCTCAAAATGCACGGTGGGGCGATCAACACACCCAGAGACAACCTGCATCGGCTCATCTCCTCGCAACTGCCCTACGTTCACTGGCTGCACCGACCATTCGTTGGCGGGGAACAGCCAACGATGCCATTGGTAAAGTCGTTCAATTGTCAGTAGTTGTTCATGGTTGTCGATGGCATCCAGCATCATGGCCGCGAGCCCCTCTGAGCGCTCTGATACTGGATAGGACTGAGTTTGTGAGCTCCCTAACCGCCTAGCCAGGGAAGATCGCACGGATTGGGCATTGAGACGTTCGCCTTCGATAGCGGACGAGGCGATGATGTTAGCCAATAACGTGTCCAACGTTTGGTCGGGGTTCCCCAACCTGGAATGGCTACCTATTAGCATTCCCAGCCTGCGTTGAACCTGCCGTAATCTGGGCAATACCTCGCTATCCTGCCAACGAAAATGGGGCCAATCTGCTTGTTGCCAAATCCAAAATGGTTCCATTATTTCCTCATCCAACGTGCTAGGGTCTCAATAATGAGCCGACCCAGCCCATCATTCGGCTCAATGTTTGAGCCGAATATAACACATGCAGCAGAACAGCAGAGCTGGTAATGAGGATGGAGATACAGGCTGAAAATCTCAGACCGGAGCTGATGAAAAACTGGATTTATTGCTGCTGGGTGGAGCTACTGCAACCAGTAGATAGACGAGGCGGGAAGCTCGTTTTCGTTTCGAATGGTTCTTGTGAGCTTTCAGCTTGCGCTGCATGAAGCCACGCACACGCAGATGCCGTCTGGTCTGCTCATTCATATGCCTGATGATACTCACTAATATTGGGATGCTAATCTGAGCCACCAGATAAGAAGGATCGAACCACCGAGTAAATTGCCTGCCAAGTATTTCCAAGAGCGGTCTGACAAGAACAAAATCGCCCCCAGTATCGTTATCAGGCCCCAGAGATAGGGCATGAGCAGTACATATAGGCCAGTCAGTGAGTATTCATCGTTAAACCAGTCATAGACAGGCTGAATGAACAGGATCGATGCATTCAAGAGGTGATAGAGCATGAACAAAACAAATACCCATGTCCTCTCTGTCTTCACTGCTGCGCTCACTTTAGTTCCCCTTGGAATGGATAGCTGAGTTCAATAACGGTCAAAAATGGCTTGTAGGCAAAGCGCTTGTAGTGTTGAAGAACAAACCAGCTTCTGAAACCGGACGCTAGGCCGTAGAACTTGACTCTTCCGGTCGTGGGGTCAGGCCCAATGTCAGGATAATCGAGACCGAAGTGGTCATATAGCGTTACTTTGATCGTGCCCTTGTAGAAATCGCCAAACTTTTCGTATGTCGTGATTTCCGCCTTGCCTGCCCATACATCGTTAACCGCAATTGTGAGGCCCTGCACCTTATCTACCGCAGAGTTGAAGATGGGTAACCGAAAGCCGGAGGTCTTGCTGTATTGCTGCATCAAGTCACTCAGAACAAGCTTATTCACATCACCATCAACTTCGGCCAGCTTTGCCTTCACTTCCTTGATAAGGGTATCTGAGAACTTGATCGTGGTCGGGTGAGCTCGCGCTGCTCTCGTCAACGCTTGGTTCCGATATTCACCCCCCTCGGATTTCTCGAACTTGGCGATCATTGCCAGAATGTTCATCTTCAAGTCGCCAGTCACAAACAATGTGGCCATGTTGCGGAAGCTACTAAAGAACACCTTGGGGTCAGTCTTTTCGAGATCACCAATAAAGCCGTCATCTCCCATCTTCCCTACGAACATGGGGATAGCCTTGATCTGCTCTGCCGTCATTTTGCCGTAGGTCATATCTTCGGCGGGGCTGCCATCAACGTTCTTACCTGGCTCACGTTTCGACTTGTAGATGAGCACTGGTACACGATAGGTTGTGGCTGATGTTGTATCGGTTTTTGGCTTGAGAGCAGGAGGAATGGTTTCTGCCTTCGGGCGCTCTTTCTCTGCCGAACCGAACCACATTGTCGGCTTGGCCTGGGCATATGCTGACTTGATGGCCTGCTCAAACTTTGGTGTTCCCCTCACCGAGATTTGATCTCCCTGGATAGTGCAGCAAGCAAACACATCAGATTGCATCCCCAATATGACCTTCGACCCGTCATCAAGGCTTCCAGCCACAGGGCCTAGAATGCGCTTGAACTCGTCCTTGGTAAGTTGGCTGATGTCTCTGAGGTCTGGTTTTTGCATGTATAGAGGGCTCGATGAAGAGTAGTGATAGGATCACTTTATCATCAATGCGCCAATCGAGACCATGTAGGCATTTTCTGAAAACGGCAGTTTGTGACGCTTTCTATAGATAGGCTACAGGGGGGGGGAATAGCTAATAGGAAAATGCTAAAGCTGGCAATGAGGCTAATTACCATCACTGTGAATAATTATAGGGAAATATAGTTTTATCTGGGTGAAGATATAATTATTTGGAAAATATATCTATGGCAGCAACTCGCGAATGTCACACCCCATTACTCTGGCAAGACGATAAGCCTTTTCCAGGGTGATATTAACCTCACCACGCTCAATTCGTCCTACGTAGCTTCTATCAATTTCGGCCGCATATGCGAGTGCATCTTGCGATACGCCCAATTGAAGCCGTCTATTACGTACAGCATCACCAAATTTTTTTGCTAGATCTTGCATGTCTCGCCTCTCACTGGCGAGCACTATCTCTGGTTGTCTGGCTAACGACCACGGATTATAATCCGCAATCGAGTTTAGATTTCCACTAAGTGTTTTCGTTCGAGACCAAGGATTACTTATGAGCTCCCAGACTGTGTGGTTACCAACCGCGCTCTACACCGCACTCATCCGATTGCAGATGGATGACTTCACTGCGATAGGATTTGTAAATGCCATTTTTGGTGAAAAAGCAGAATCGCAGATACGTAAGCGGCGTTATACCTTCATTTATCGGCATCTGATCAAGCTCGTAAATCAGGGACTTCTAAAAAGGAAGAACGTTGATGATGGGAGGCGCTTTTCTCATTTCATCAGGACTCCCAAGTTCGATGAAGTGCATTTCAAAGAGGAATTTATTGGGCCGGATGCGCTTGTAACGGAATCGGGTAAGGAGCGCGAGCCGGAAACGTATGAATCCGTATTGGAGGGGCTGAGTGCGAGAGCACAGCACTACCGTCAAGCGTTGCAGGAATGTGATTCAATGCTCACTGAGTACCAAGAGTTAAGAACCGACTTCTCCATATTGGATCTAGCGATTGAAAGGGCCATCAACCATACCGTTGCAGAAAGTCGCGATTTGCGGGGCAGGCTGGAAGCCGTGGAGAGGCTTTTGAGGGGGTTGATGGCGTTTAGAAGCGGCTCTTGATGTAACCGTTCAGCGTCAGGGGATTGATGCACACAGTTCGGAGTGAATGGGGTAATCCGTTTTCTCGATGCGGGCTCGGATAATGGTATGCAGTCACTCTTGGGGTCAATGTCCCAAGCGTTTGGTCGTCTCAACCAACGAAAGTAAGCGTTGACGAAACAGCTACGTTGCGCAGTACATGGGCCCAGCAAAGCAGGCGCAGACTCGTGCAGATAAACCGGTAGCCAGCATACAGGCCCGCCACCAATACAATACACCAGCCAACTCCTACTCCAGCAGGCGCTTGGCGACATCAATGCCACGCCCGTTGGCTGTCATAAAACAGACCGCTATCTTGCTCAGAGCCATACACACATAGATCCGATCGATAAGGTTGTCATGAGCCAACACTTTGCTGTGGAGGAGGTGATGAGTGCGTACTCATCCAAAGACCAATAAGGTCGTCATTGGTTGTCCAATGGGGGAGGGGGGGGATTTAATTGAGAGGTTATAGAAATAAAAAAGCCAGCTAATGCTGGCTTTTTTATTTCTGAAAATGGCGTCCCGTGCAGGATTCGAACCTGCGACCATCCGCTTAGCTTACCACTACAGCTTTCACTGCCACCCGAGGGTGTTTGTGGTCTGGACTATATCTTCACCCACAGCATTATCTGTTTGGGTGGAGGGCGCTAATGATGTATTCCGCAATGAGATCGCATTGCACCATCTAGTCTCTGCACCTTCTCTACACGCTTGTAGAGCTTGGCTCAAGATTACCACCGCCATTACGCGCTGAGGCTTCCTTGAATTCACCCTCTCCACTGTATAGGTTTCCCTGTACAGGCTCCTAATAACTTAAAGGCGGATGCTCTATCCGACTGAGCTAACGGGACAAATTTTACAAATCAACAACATCTTAAGAGCTATGCAAAATGGTAACTCTTTTTTGTAAGGAGTAACAGCAAGGCTTTACTAGGTAACCTTACCATCTCTCCAGCCCTTGCCTGCTCTACTCACCTCAAAAAGTGGTAACACTTTGGGGGTTAGTTTTGCTACTATCCAACTGAGCTAAGGGCGCTTTGTACCAACACGTTTTGAGGACGAGTCGATGAACATGGTCGGTGATAAAGGATTCGAACCTTTGACCCTCTGGTCCCAAACCAGATGCGCTACCGGACTGCGCTAATCACCGAAAATCCCTGACCAGCATATCGACATGAGTCGTACTGGGCAACGGGCGGGCATCATAGCCAAGCGTAAGGGGCAGCGTCAACGACTTTTTCCCCCAGTAAATTCAAGTGCCTACTTATTGCCCGCTACAGGTATGGCGTGCGTCTGCCGCTAACATCCCGGCTAAAAAAATGCGACAATGCGCGGCAGTTGAACACATGGTGAGTGGAGAACGATGTCTGCCAAAATCATAGATGGAAAACAGGTTGCGCAAACGATTCGCAGCCAGGTCGCGGCGCAAGTCCAACAGCGGTTGGCGGCAGGGAAACGGGCTCCAGGGCTGGCAGTCATTCTGGTGGGGGCGGATCCCGCCTCTCAGGTCTATGTCGGCAGCAAACGTCGGGCGTGCGAGGAGGTGGGTTTTCTCTCCCGCTCCTATGATCTGAGTGCAACCGCCAGTCAGGAAGAGCTGCTGGCGCTGATCGACCAGTTGAATGCGGATAACCACGTAGATGGCATTCTGGTTCAGCTGCCGTTGCCGGATCACTTTGATACCACTCAGGTGCTGGAGCGGATCCAGCCTGACAAGGATGTAGATGGATTTCACCCGTATAACGTCGGTCGTCTGGCCCAACGTATTCCGGCGCTGCGCCCCTGCACTCCGAAAGGGATCATGACGCTGATCGAGACCACCGGCGTGAAGACGCACGGTCTGCATGCTGTCGTGGTGGGAGCGTCCAACATAGTGGGGCGTCCCATGACTCTCGAATTGCTGCTGGCGGGCTGCACAACCACGACCTGTCACCGCTTTACCCGGGATCTGGAAGATCAGGTACGCCGTGCCGATCTGCTGGTTGTCGCAGTCGGCAAGCCCAACTTCATCCCAGGGGAGTGGATCAAACCGGGGGCACTGGTGATCGATGTGGGCATCAACCGTCTGGCTGATGGCTCGCTGGTCGGGGATGTGGAGTTTGAGACGGCGCGCAGCCATGCCTCCTTCATTACCCCGGTACCCGGTGGCGTGGGCCCGATGACGGTCGCCAGCCTTATGGAAAATACCCTGATCGCCTGTAGTGAATATCACGACTGATCATGACTGGTGATAACCTGTGATCCCGTGAGGAGGCAGGATTCGCCAGAAATCTGACAATAAAAAACCGGTTGCTCAGAGAGGAACCGGTTTTTTATTTATCCAACGGGTGTTATTTACATATTTTGTGCTTCGTTTGGCACAATCACAGAGGCGTGATTTCCTTTCGGCCCCTGTTGCAGTTCAAAATTGACAGCCTGACCCGCTTTCAGGGTCTTGTAGCCCTCCATTTGAATCGTGGAGTAGTGAGCGAAGATATCCTCACCGCCCCCTTCCGGACAGATAAACCCAAATCCTTTTGCGTTGTTAAACCACTTAACTGTGCCGGTTGCCATACTTCTACATCCTTTTATTGATTACCCAGAAGTCGTTGAGTAACCTGCGCCAGCCCTTTATAACTAGGGACATGGGCCCATAGCAGACGGGCACAGATTAGCAAGTAACCAATCTAGTCTAACTTTTGAGCGAGTCAAGAAGTTGTTAACAGCTGATGTGATCTGGTTAACAAGTCTATTGACAACCTTGTGTTAGACGGTAGTAATCTAGAGGTACCAAAGCGCGATTATGAGCAAGCAGAAAGAACTCTTTGCTAATGAAGAGATTGCAGAAGCAGAGAAAACAAAGCTGCAGCCGCCACCCATGTATAAGGTTGTGTTGAACAACGATGACTACACCCCGATGGAGTTCGTGGTGGAGGTGCTGCAAAAGTTCTTTGGTATGGATTTGGACAAGGCGACTCAGGTCATGCTGAGTGTGCATTATAGTGGTAAGGGTGTCTGCGGCATGTTTACCGCAGAGATCGCCGAAACCAAGGTTGTCCAAGTCAACACCTATGCACGTAACAACGAACATCCACTGCTCTGTACTATGGAAAAGGCTTGAATCTGATGACTTGATGGCGAGTGTGACACCACATTGTAGCTGTACTAGGGGAGGTGCCTATGTTGAATAAAGATCTAGAAAAGACGCTGAACGAGGCTTTCAAACTGGCCCGTGACGAGCGCCACGAATTCATGACCGTCGAGCACCTGTTGTTAGCCCTTCTGGATAACAGTTCAGCCCATGAGGCGCTGAGCTCTTGTGGTGCCGATGTTGAGCAGATGCGCAAGGAGATCCGCGCATTCATCACCCAAACTACTCCGCTCATACCGCGCGATGATGAAGATCGTGAAACCCAGCCGACATTGGGCTTCCAGCGCGTGTTGCAGCGTGCCGTCTTCCATGTGCAATCCTCCGGCAATACCGAAGTCAGCGGCGCCAACGTGCTGGTCGCTATCTTCAGTGAGCAGGAGTCACAAGCTGCCTATTTCCTGAAAAAAGCCGAGATCAGCCGTCTCGACGTTGTCAATTTCCTCTCCCACGGGGTGCGCAAGGACAGCAAGCCGGATCTCGGCAGCAATAACAATCCCGAGTCTGATGATGATGTTTCGACCGCACAGATCGAGAGCTTTGCCACCAACCTGAACCAGCTGGTGCTGGAAGGGCGCATCGATCCGCTGATTGGCCGTGATCAGGAGCTCAATCGTACCATTCAGGTGCTCTGCCGTCGTCGCAAGAACAACCCGCTGCTGGTGGGTGAAGCGGGTGTGGGCAAAACTGCTATTGCCGAAGGCTTGGCCTATCGCATCGTCAAGGGGGATGTCCCCGAGGTGATTGCGGGCAGTACTATCTATTCGCTGGATATGGGGTCTCTGCTGGCGGGCACCAAATACCGTGGTGATTTCGAGAAGCGCCTCAAGGTACTGCTCAAGCAGATTGAGCGTCAGGAAGGGGCCATCCTCTTTATCGACGAGATCCATACCATCATCGGTGCCGGTGCGGCATCCGGTGGTCAGCTGGATGCGGCCAACCTGATCAAGCCGCTGCTCTCCAATGGTTTGCTCCGCTGTGTGGGCTCCACCACTTATCAGGAGTACGCCCAGATCTTCGAGAAAGACCGTGCGCTGGCCCGTCGCTTCCAGAAGATCGATATTGTCGAGCCGACTATCGATGACACCACACGCATCCTGATGGGGCTCAAGAGTCGCTATGAAGCTCACCACGGCGTACGCTATACCGCCAAGGCGATCCGTGCAGCTGCCGAGCTCTCTGCCAAGTACATCAATGATCGTCACCTACCCGACAAGGCGATCGATGTGATCGACGAGGCGGGCGCCGGTCAACGGTTGCTGCCTGCGAGCAAGCGCAAGAAAGTGATCAATGTGCAGGAAATTGAGTCCATTGTGGCCAAGATCGCCCGCATTCCGGAGAAATCAGTTTCTTCCTCGGATAAAGAAGTACTGAAGAACTTGGAGCGCAATCTGAAGATGGTGGTCTTTGGTCAGGATAAAGCCATCGAGGTGCTGACCGATGCGATTCGTCTCTCTCGTTCAGGTTTGGGTAACGAGCGTCGCCCGGTAGGTTGCTTCCTCTTCGCTGGCCCGACCGGGGTGGGCAAGACCGAGGTTACCCAGCAGTTGGGCAAGGCATTGGGTGTCGAGATGCTGCGCTTTGATATGTCCGAGTACATGGAACGTCACACCGTCTCACGTCTGATTGGTGCGCCTCCCGGCTATGTTGGTTTTGAGCAGGGTGGTCTGCTGACTGATGCGGTGATCAAGCATCCTCATTCCGTTGTGTTGCTTGACGAAATTGAGAAAGCTCACCCGGACGTATTCAATCTGCTGTTGCAGGTGATGGACAACGGTACCCTGACCGATAACAATGGACGCAAGGCGGATTTCCGTAACGTCATTTTGGTGATGACTACCAACGCCGGTGTGCAGGAGACTCAGCGCAAATCGATTGGCTTCCAGCAACAGGATTTGAGCCACGATGCCATGGCGGTGATCAACAAGACCTTCAGTCCGGAGTTTCGTAACCGGCTTGATCACACCATCTGGTTCAACCATCTCGATATGACGGTGATCCATCAGGTGGTCGACAAGTTCATTGTCGAATTGCAGGTTCAACTGGATGCGAAGGGAGTCTCTCTCGAGGTGTCCGAACGTGCCCGCCACTGGTTGGCAGAGAAGGGATATGACAGAGCCATGGGGGCCAGACCGATGGGTCGGGTTATCCAGGAGCACCTCAAGAAACCCCTGGCCAACGAGATCCTGTTCGGCTCACTGGTTGACGGGGGAATTGTGAAGGTTGAGTTGGTAAATGACAGCCTCAGCTTTGATTTTCAGGTCAATGTTGAAGCTGTTTCCCACTAAGCGTCAGTGATCAGAAAACGACAAAAAACCCCAACCGAAAGGTTGGGGTTTTTTGCTGAATTCCTGGCTTAGCGAGAGCGGAAAACAATACGTCCCTTGGAGAGATCGTAGGGAGTCAGTGCTACCGTTACTTTGTCTCCAGTCAGGATACGAATGTAGTTTTTGCGCATCTTGCCTGAAATATGAGCGATAACCACGTGACCATTCTCCAGTTCCACACGGAACATGGTATTGGGCAGGGTTTCGAGAATAGTGCCCTGCATCTCAATACTGTCTTCTTTAGCCATTGAATCCTCTTGATAAGCCACAACAAAAAACCGCTGGATCATGCCGGATTTAAGGCTATGTGTAAAGTTTACTCGGGCTTGGTGTCGATATTTTTCCATTCCCCCTGAATTAACAGCTCGTGAGGGAGATAATTGCGCTTGTAATTCATCTTGCGGCACGCCTCCACCAGATAGCCAAGATAGAGCCAGCTTCGCCCGGTTCGCCTGGCCAGATCGAGCTGGCAGAGGATGGCAAAGGTGCCCAGGGAGCGATCGGCATAATCGGGGTCGAAGAAGGTGTACATGGCGCTCAAGGAGTGGGGTAGCAGGTCTGTGGTGGCCACACCGATAAGACGACCCTCCTTGCGCATCTCCAGATAGAGTGGCGGCATCCAGTCACAATGGAGAAACCCGCGATACTGGCTGCGGTTGGGGGGATACATGCTGCCATCGTGATGTCGTTCGCGGATATAACGTTCGTAGAGCAGGTAATACTCGGGTTTGTCATCGTAGCTCAGGACGATCTCGATATCCCTGTTGAGCTGGCGGATCCGCTTCTGGCCGCGGCTGGGACGAAAGTGTTCACTGTGAATACGAAGGGATTGGCAGGCATGGCACGCCGGGCAGTGGGGACGATAGATGTCGTTGCCACTGCGGCGAAAACCGGCAGTCAACAATCGCTCGTAACCGTTGGCGTTGAGCAGATTGTGATCCATCAGCACCAGCAACTGCTCCTGTTCATGATCCAGATAACTGCAGGGATGCTTGGGAGTCAGCCCTACTTTGAGGATCACTTCTTCAGTCATAAGCTGATCTCCCCCTCTTGCCAGCAGGAAGCCAACAGTGGTTGATGGCCAAGGCGCGCCAGCTCGGCCAGAAAACGGGCCCTTGGCCACTCCTCGATACCCAGGGTCGCCAGAAACGGGTTCTGCATCTGGCAATCGATGAGAGCGCCGTGATGGCGGGCGAAGTGGCGACAGAGTGCCACCATGGCAAGTTTGGCGCCGTTATCAATCCGGCTGAACATGGATTCACCGCAAAACAGTCGGCCGATAGAGAGGCCATACAGTCCCGCTTGCAGCTCTCCCTCCTGCCAGATCTCGATAGAGTGGGCATGACCCAGCCGGTGCAACTGCTGGTAGGTCTCGATCATGGGTTGGCTGATCCAGGTGCCATCGGCAGTGCGACGAGGGGCGGCGCAGGCGGTAATGACTTCATTAAAGGCGCGATTGACGGAAATATCGAATGGGGTACGGCGGATAATCTTCTGCAGTGTCCGTCCCACATGGAGTTGGTCTGGGCGGATCACTCCGCGGGGATCCGGTGACCACCACAGGGTCGGTTGGTGGGGTTCATTCCACGGGAAGATCCCCTTGTGGTAAGCTGCCAGCAATCTGGCAGGGGAGAGATCCCCGCCGATCGCCAGCAAGCCGTTGGGTTCTTCCAGCGCATGGCTGGGGTCGGGAAACCAGCAAAGCTCATCATCCAGTTGGGTAAGATAGCGAGACATAAGGCAACGAGGTTCATAGATGAAGGCCATTATCCTGATAGTATCCAGCTTGCTCTGCTTTGTCACGGCGCCCGCCGGGGCGGAGGTCTACCAGCGCAATACCGCGCGGCCAGTCAATCAGGTGGTGTTTGGTCAGGTCGAAACGGTGCGCAATATTACCCAGCGCCAGATCCTGGAGTCCGAGCACTCTGGCTGGAAGACGCTGGGTGGTGCCGTGTTGGGCGGTCTGCTTGGCAACCAGTTTGGTGGCGGTCATGGCCGTGAAATCGCCACCGCCGTCGGCGCGCTCGCAGGTGCTGCGGCTGCGCAGCAATACCAGTCCGGGGGAACCGTGGTGGAAAACAAGTTGGTGGAGTTGCTGATCCGCAACGAGCAAAATGCCCTTATCAACGTAATCCAGGATTATGATCCCGCCATGGTCTTTGCCAATGGGGACAAGGTGCGCATTCTCTACTTCGATGATGGGGTGCGGGTCGACAAGACTTACTGACTTTCGATAGTCTCGGTGATGGGGAGACTGTGGCAGGGAAGGAACCCGCAGACTCTCCTGCTGGAAAGTCTGTCGGGCGGTAATACACGGGACTGATGCCCTGAGGATTCAGATAGCTGTCTCTTGAGAGACTATCTTGTCGCGACCGGTGTTCTTTGCCTGATAGAGCAGCCGATCCGCTACGCTCAGCGCCTCGTCCATGGATATCCGCCCGACGCTGATCACGCCGTAACTGGCGCGAACAAAGAGCGGGGTTTCCGGTGACAAAGGTTGCTGGCGCAGCTGCTGACGCAGCCCTTCAAGACGCTTGATCAACACGGGGACGGTACAGTGAGGCACCATCATGGCAAACTCCTCTCCGCCAAAGCGGGCGATCATGGCATCGGGGAAGAACTGGGTCAGTAACCGGGTCAGATGGCAGAGCAGTTGATCGCCGATGGCATGGCCCCAGTGATCGTTGACCTGCTTGAAGTGATCCACATCGAGCACACAGAGTGCAAGAGGCGTCTGCTGGCGCTGATGCTCTTCAAACCATTTTTGCCCTTCGTTGAACCAGTAGCGCCGGTTGTAGAGACCGGTCAGGTAGTCACGATTGGCTGACTCCTGAATGCTGTTGAACTGCTCGAGGGCTTCCAGATTGTGGCTGACCCGACACTGCAGCTCTTCCGGCTCGAACGGCTGGTTGAGAAAGTCGTTGGCGCCCTGCTTGAGATAGCGAGCAGAGAGACCTCGCTTGTCCGAGACAGAGATCCCGATAATCGCGAGCTGCTGCTTGCTGTAACGCTCTCTCAGCATCCGCACCAGACTGATGCCATCGATATCCGGCATATAGTAGTCGACCAGTGCCAGCCGGATGTCCGGGTGTTGCTCCAGCATCGCCATCGCTTCACGGGCATGACTGGCCTCATGCACCTGCAACAACTGCTTGCGCAACTGGGCCATGGTGCGGTGACGGGAGGTGCGTGAGTCGTCGACCACCAGCACTTCGATCGACTGGTTGAGATAGAGGCGGTGCACCAGACTGACGGCATATTGCAGCGAGTGGCGCGAATCCTTCATCACATAGTCCAGCACGCCGGTTTCCAGCCAGGCGGCACGTTTATCCTCGCTGATGTCGGCGGTGAGGATCACCACCGGCAAACCTCGAGCCAGCAGCTCGTTGACCGCTTCGCCACGGGGCGCATCCGGCAAGGTCAGGTCCACCAGCGCGACCACATACTCCTCGCCCCGACAGTGACGGGCTCCTTCGAGGGTATCGAAGGCGTCAATCTCGAGGCCTGTCTGCTGGGCAATGGCCTGAGTCAGCATACGGCGGATGGTCAGGCTATCTTCGACAATCAATATCTTCTGTTTCATTAGACTCCTTTAAATAAAAAAGGCATACCGACTGGTATGCCTTATATCACAACTGCGCTTGTTTATTGCGCGTCGAGGTAGCGTTCGGCATCGAGGGCGGCCATGCAGCCGGTACCGGCAGAGGTGATCGCCTGACGGTAGTTGTGGTCGGCCACGTCGCCGGCAGCGAAGACACCTTCAATGCTGGTCTGGGTGGCAAAACCGTCGAGGCCGCCACGTACCTTCAGATAGCCGTTTTGCATCTCCAGCTGGCCATCAAAGATCTGGGTATTGGGCTGATGGCCGATGGCGATGAAGACGCCCATCAGCGGCAGCTCGCTGGTGCTGTTGTCCTGAGTGTTGCGCAGGCGCACACCGGTGACCCCCATCTGATCGCCCAGCACTTCGTCCAGGGTCTGGTGGGTGTGCAGCACGATATTGCCGCTTTCGATCTTGTCGTGCAGACGCTTGATCAGGATCTTCTCGGCACGGAACTCGTCGCGGCGGTGGATCAGGTGCACCTTCTTGGCGATGTTGGCCAGATACAAGGCCTCTTCAACGGCGGTGTTGCCGCCGCCGATCACCGCCACTTCCTGATTGCGGTAGAAGAAACCGTCACAGGTGGCACAGGCAGAGACGCCGCGCCCCTTGAAGGCCTCTTCGGAGGGCAAACCCAGATACTTGGCGGAGGCGCCGGTCGCGATGATCAGGGCATCGCAGGTGTACTCGCCGTTGTCGCCCTTGAGACGGAACGGGCGCTGAGTCAGTTCGACACTGTTAATGTGATCAAACAGGATGCGGGTGTCGAACTTCTCTGCATGCTCTTTCATGCGCTCCATCAGGGCAGGGCCGGTCAGGCCTTCCGGATCACCTGGCCAGTTTTCTACTTCGGTGGTGGTGGTCAGCTGACCCCCTTGCTGCATGCCGGTGATGAGCAGGGGATTGAGGTTGGCGCGGGCGGCATAGACGGCCGCGGTGTAACCGGCCGGGCCTGACCCTAAGATCAGCAATTTGCTGTGAGTGACTTGGCTCATGATGTCATTTCCGGGATGTGATGAGTTTGCGCGATTGTAGGTAATTCGTGATCCGGGGTCAAAGGCTGGTGAGTCGATTGCATTAATCGTGTTCACAAGGGGTGACATGCAAAATAAAGGAATAAAAAAACCGCCCATCGCGGGCGGATTTTCACTCATCTCCAACTGGCGCAGGCCAGCGCAGATCAGTTCAGCAGGGTCAGGGGATCCGTGTAGGCAAGGCCATGCGCCACGGCCACTTCCTTGCAGGTGAGCTTGCCCTCCATCACGTTGAGCCCGTGCAGCAGGTTGGGATCGTTCAGCAGTGCCTGACGATACCCTTGCTGGGCCAGCTTGATGATAAAGGGGAGGGTGGCATTGTTGAGCGCCACGGTCGAGGTGCGGGCCACCGCCCCCGGCATGTTGGCGACACAGTAGTGCACCACCTCATCGACAATATAGGTCGGATCCTGGTGGGTGGTGGCGTGGGAGGTTTCCACACATCCGCCCTGATCGATGGCCACATCGACGATGGCAGAACCCGGCTTCATGCGCGCAATGTGGTCACGGCGGACAAGTTTTGGCGCAGTGGCGCCCGGTACCAGCACGCCGCCGATGACCAGATCGGCCGCCAGCAGATGACGCTCCAGTGTCTCGCTGTTGGAGTAGACCACCTTGGCCGCTCCCTGGAACTCGTTATCGAGACGGCGCAGGGTATCGACGTTGTTGTCGAGGATGGTCACATCCGCGCGCAGGCCAATGGCCATGCGGGCTGCATTGGAGCCGACCACGCCGCCGCCGATGATCACCACCTTGGCCGGTTCGACACCGGGTACGCCGCCGAGCAGTACACCGCTACCACCGCGCGATTTTTCCAGCGCCTGGGCACCCGCCTGAATAGACATGCGTCCGGCCACTTCCGACATGGGGGCCAGCAGGGGCAGGCCGCCACGGCCGTCGGTGACGGTTTCATAGGCGATACAGATGGCACCGCTTTTCAGCAGGGCTTCGGTCTGGGGCAAGTCTGGCGCCAGATGCAGATAGGTGAACAGGGTTTGACCCGGACGCAGCATGGCACATTCGACAGGCTGAGGTTCCTTGACCTTGACGATCATCTCGGCTTTGGCGAAAACCTCTGCTGCAGAGGCCAAAATTTCGGCTCCAACAGCGATATAATCTGCATCGCTGAAGCCAATGCCGTTTCCAGCACCGCTTTGGACGAAAACAGTATGGTTTCGTGCTGTCAGTTCACGTACACTGGCCGGAACCATGCCTACGCGGTATTCATGGTTTTTTATCTCTTTAGGTACACCGATAATCATGCTATCCCTCGTCTATAGATTGGTGTTTCATGTTGCCAAAATGTTAACCAACATTTGCGCCTAGTATATTCAGGTATTGACAGGATTTGTGACCATAATTATAAAATGACTGGTGATTCTTACCAAAAAATAGCCAAAGGATGGAATAAAATGATGGAAGCTAAGAGTCGGCTAAAGGATTTGGACAGGATTGACCGCAACATTCTTAATGAACTGCAAAAGGATGGCAGGATTTCGAATGTTGAGTTGTCCAAGCGAGTTGGCCTGAGTCCTACACCGTGTCTGGAACGGGTTCGTCGCCTCGAGCGACAAGGTTATATCGAAGGATATGCCGCTATTCTGAACCCTCATTATCTGGACGCATCTCTGCTGGTGTTTGTAGAGATAACCCTCAATCGCGGGGCGCCTGATGTGTTTGAACAGTTCAACAAGGCTGTTCAGGTGCTCGAAGAGATCCAGGAGTGTCATCTGGTTTCCGGTGACTTCGACTATCTGCTCAAGACCCGAGTCAGCGACATGTCGGCTTACCGCCGTCTGTTGGGGGAAACCCTGCTGCGTCTGCCCGGTGTCAATGACACCCGCACCTACGTGGTGATGGAAGAGGTCAAGCAGAGCAGTCGTCTGGTGATCAGCACCCGATAAAGCAGGTTATGCCGTGGTATCTTTTCCATATGAGACACCATGACAGTCAGAAACGAGCGGCCGGTCCGCTCGTTTCTTCTTGTAAAGATAATTGCAAATATGGCCCCGTCCCATCAGGCTCTGGCTGACAATCGATGGGCTTTTCGGGGATACTAGGCCCCCTTATTTCCTGCATTACATGTTTTCAGAAAGGAGCCGGAGTTTGGCCGATAAAAAGCTGTTTACTCCTTTATCAGGTACACAACGGATCTTCGAAGCCGTCTTGATCGCCATCACCCTGATGGCTGCTTATCTTCTGCTTGCCCTGTTGTCCTATCATCCCGCTGATCCCGGCTGGTCCCAGACCTCCTGGCAAGGGGAGGTAAAGAACCTCGCCGGTAGTGCCGGTGCCTGGCTCGCCGATATCACCATGTTTACCTTTGGTGCCTTCTCCTATCTGGTGCCGCCGCTGGTGGTGCTGCTGGGCTGGAGTCTGTTCTGGCGCCCGAGCCGTCTGCTCGATGTGGATTACCTCACCCTGGGGGTGCGGATCATCGGCTTTATCCTGACCGTGCTCGGCATGTCGGCCATTGCCAGCATGAACTTCAACGATATGCAAAACTTCTCCGCCGGTGGTCTGGTGGGGGATGTGATCGCTTCCGCGGTGGTGCCGCTGTTTGGCGGCGTCGGGGCCAACCTGATGCTGCTCTGCTTCGTGGCAACCGGCATCACCCTGTTTACCGGCTGGTCCTGGCTCACCATCGTCGAGCAGATCGGCGCGGCCTGTACCGGTTCGGTCAGCGCTGTTTACCACTTCCCGACCACCCTCGGCCGCTGGCTGACCGGTGGCTGGCGTCAACCCCGTAACGAGGGGCCGGATCCCTTGCTGGAAGGCGGGGTAGGGGCCATCGCGTTTGATGACGAGGAAGATGAGCCGCACACCAGCTGGACTCGCAAGCCCAAGGCCAAGAACCAGAAGGCTGCCGCCGAAGAGTGGCTGCCGGAACTCGACGACGATACCTTCGAGTTCGATCCTCAGTTTGATGATGAAGATGATGAGTCGGCTCCGGCTGCCAAGCCGAAACGTGCGGTGGCGGCCGCCAATGGTCGCCGTCAGCCGGTACTGGCTGTGGCCGATGACGATGATGAGGACGATCTGGATCTGCCGTGGGCCGAAGGGGACGATGAGGTCGCCGCACCTGTTGCAGTCGCACCGACCAAACCCAAGCGTCGTCCGCAGTCAACAATGCCGCCGTTACCGAGTATCGAACTGCTGGACAGACCGCCAGCCAAGACTCAGATGATGAGCAAGGATGAGCTGGATCGCATGGGCCGTCTGGTGGAGGCAAAGCTTGCCGACTACAACGTGCAGGCCAAGGTGGTGGGTGTCTATCCGGGTCCGGTTATTACCCGTTTCGAGCTGGATCTGGCGCCGGGCATGAAGGCGAGCAAGATCACCAACCTCTCGCGCGATCTGGCCCGCTCCTTGTCTGCCAGCAGCGTGCGGGTGGTTGAGGTGATCCCGGGCAAGACCTATGTGGGGATCGAGCTGCCCAACCGGGTGCGTCAGACCGTTTACCTGCGCGAAACCCTCGACTGCGATGCCTTCCGCGATAGCCGCAACCCGCTCACCATGGGCCTGGGTCAGGACATCGCCGGCGAGCCGGTGGTGGTGAACCTGGCCAAGATGCCGCACCTGCTGGTGGCTGGTACCACAGGTTCCGGTAAGTCGGTGGGGGTGAACACCATGATCATCTCGATGCTCTACAAGTCATCCCCCGATGATCTGCGTTTCATCATGATTGACCCCAAGATGCTGGAACTCTCCGTCTACGAAGGGATCCCGCATCTGCTGACCGAGGTGGTGACCGACATGAAGGACGCCGCCAACGCCCTGCGCTGGTGTGTGGGCGAGATGGAACGCCGTTACAAGCTGATGTCGGCAGTCGGGGTGCGCAACCTCAAGGGCTACAACGACAAGGTGCTGGCCGCCATCGAGGAGGGGGAACCCCTGCTGGATCCGTTGTGGCGCCCGGGTGACTCCATGGATCAGATGCCGCCGGAGCTGGAGAAACTGCCCCACATCGTGGTGGTGGTGGACGAGTTTGCCGACATGATGATGATCGTCGGCAAGAAGGTGGAAGAGCTGATCGCCCGTATCGCCCAGAAGGCGCGGGCCGCAGGTATTCACCTTATTCTGGCGACCCAGCGTCCGTCGGTGGATGTCATTACCGGTCTTATCAAGGCCAACATCCCGACCCGTATCTCGTTCCAGGTGTCGAGCAAGATCGACTCGCGCACCATCATCGATCAGGGCGGCGCCGAATCTCTGCTCGGTATGGGCGACATGCTCTACATGCCAGCCGGGACCTCCAACCCGACCCGGGTACACGGTGCGTTCGTCGATGATCACGAAGTGCACAAGGTGGTGGCGGACTGGAAACTGCGCGGCGAGCCGAACTACATCGAGGAGATCCTCTCCGGTGAGTCGGGTGGCGAAGGTGGCAGCGGCGAATATGGCGGTGGTGGCGATGAAGAGCTCGACCCCCTGTTCGATGAGGCTGTCGCTTTTGTGGTGGAGTCCCGCCGTGGCTCGACCTCCAGCGTCCAGCGCAAGTTCAAGATTGGTTACAACCGGGCAGCCCGTCTCATCGAGCAGATGGAGAATCAGGGCATCGTCAGCTCACCGGGTGGCAATGGTCAGCGCGACGTGCTGGCACCGCCGCCGGTGCGGGACTAAGCCTCACCGTTTCTTACTATCCCTGGCCATGCCCTCCGTGGGCGTGGCCTTTTATCGAGAGCGTCTTTATGAAGAGCGTGATGAAAAAACAACTGTTGATGGGTACCGTGCTGCTGATGGCCAGCAGCCAGGTGTGGGCCGATGCGGCCAGCGATCTCAAACAGAAGCTGGCGGGAGTGAGCCTCTTCTCCGCCAAATTTGCCCAGACCGTCTATGACAGCAAGGGCAAGGAGCTGCAAAAGGCCAGCGGCGATCTGCTGGTGCAGCGGCCAAACCGTTTCAACTGGCACACCACCTCGCCGGACGAGAGCCTGATCGTTGCCGATGGTCAGGATGTCTGGGTCTATGATCCCTTCGTCGAGCAGGTTACCGCCCTCAAGCTGAAAGATGCGGTGCTCAACACCCCCTTTATTCTGATCGCTGGCAATGACGACAAGTTCTGGAAGAACTATGACGTGACTAAGGAGGGGGATGTCTACACCGTCACCAGCCGCAACAAGGATGAGCTGATTGCCTCCTTCCGTGTCACCTTCGACAGACAAGACAACATCAGTCGTTTCGATGTGAAAGAGGCGCAAGGGCAGTGGAGTGAATTCACCCTGAGCAGCTTCAACCGCAAGCCGGTGCTCAAGGGCAACGAATTTGTTTTTAAGATCCCGAAGGGGGTCGAGCTGGACGACCAGCGCTAATGAGCAAGCGGTCGTTGGATTGCTCGCCACTGCGCCAGTCAAAGGCGAGTGGCGTGACGTTGGGTGGTCAATACAGATGAGCAACTTGTCGCTGGATTTCTCATCGGACTTTCGTCCGCTGGCGGCCCGGATGCGGCCGCAAAACCTCGACCAGTATATCGGTCAGCAACATATCCTGGGGGCTGACAAGCCCCTGCGCAAAGCCATTCTGGCGGGTCACTGCCACTCGATGATCCTGTGGGGGCCACCCGGGACCGGCAAGACCACGCTGGCGGAGCTGATGGCTCACTACTGTCAGGCGGAAGTGGAACGACTCTCTGCGGTCACCTCCGGTATCAAGGAGATCCGCGCCGCTATCGACAAGGCGAAGGAGAACAGCTGGCGCGGGGTGCGTACCATTCTGTTTGTGGATGAGGTGCACCGCTTCAACAAGAGCCAGCAGGATGTGTTCCTGCCCCACATCGAAGATGGCACCATCACCTTTATCGGTGCCACCACCGAAAACCCCTCGTTCGAACTCAACAACGCACTGCTCTCACGAGCCCGGGTCTATCTGCTCAAGCGACTGGAGGAGAGCGATATTCTCGCCATGCTCGATCAGGCGATGACCGATCCCCGTGGTCTCAATGATCCGGCACTCACCTTTGCCCCCGGCGTCAAAGAGGCGTTGGCTAAGGCAGTTGATGGGGACGGGCGAAAATCCCTCAACTATCTGGAGCTGTTGGCCGACATGGCCGAAACCGACAGCGCAGGGGCGCGGGTGATCGACAGTGCCCTGCTCGCCGCCGTGGTGGGGGAGCACGTGGCCCGCTTCGACAAGGGGGGGGATCACTTCTACGACCTCATCTCGGCGGTGCACAAATCCATTCGCGGTTCGGCGCCGGATGCGGCGCTCTATTGGTACGCCCGTATGGTGAGCGCCGGTTGCGATCCCCTCTATATTGCCCGCCGCTTGCTGGCGATTGCCTCGGAAGATGTGGGCAATGCCGATCCGCGCGCCATGCAGGTCGCCCTGTCGGCCTGGGATTGTTTCCATCGGATCGGGCCGGCGGAAGGGGAGCGGGCCATCGCCCAGGCGATCGTCTATCTCGCCTGCGCCCCGAAAAGCAATGCGGTCTATACCGCCTGGAAGGCGGCGCTTCATGATGCAAAAAACCTCCCTGACTTCGAGGTGCCGGTACATCTGCGCAATGCGCCGACCAAACTGATGAGCGATCTGGGCTATGGCGCCGAGTATCGCTACGCCCATGATGAGCCGGGCGCCTATGCCGCAGGCGAGCAGTATTTCCCGCCCGAGCTGGCGGGCAAGCAGTACTACCAGCCCACCGATCGCGGCCTTGAAAAGCAGATTGGCCAGAAGCTCGATTACCTCCATGAACTGGACAGGCAAAGTCCGCAGCAACGGGGCAAATAGCCCCTTTGTTACCCCGCGTGGCTGAAAATTGGTCAGGCGTTTGAATATGCAGGACGGTTTGCGTGCCAAAGTCGGTAAAAACGACACAAATAGTCCCTGTTCGGGCGGGGGGGCGGTCTGCTACACTGCCCGTCTGACCCCGCTTGTCTTGGCCTTGCGCCATCTTCTTGATCTCGAAGGCCTGATAGTTGAGGCCCGATTCTGAAGACGATTGGGGTGCGCCAACCGATGTTAACTTCCGGATCTGTTTCCCAGCCCGTCATGACGACTCAGGCCCAGATCCCATTTTAAAAAAGTAGGTAAACCATGCTGGATCCCAAATATCTGCGCAGCGATATCGAAGAGGCTGCCGCTCGTCTGGCGACACGTGGCTACGTTCTGGACGTAGCGGCTGTCAACGCTCTGGAAGAGAAACGCAAGGATCTGCAGTCCCGTACCCAGGAGCTGCAGGCCGAGCGCAACGCCCGCTCCAAATCCATCGGTGAAGCTGCCCGTCGTGGTGAAGATGTTGCCCCGCTCAAGGCCGAAGTGACCAAGATCAACGACGAGCTGGAAACCAGCAAGGTCGAGCTGGATGCCCTGCTGGCCCAGCTGAAAGCCATTGCCGACGCCATCCCCAACCTGCCGAGCGAGACCACCCCGGTAGGCCGTGACGAGAACGACAACGTGGAAGTGCGCCGCTGGGGGACCCCGCGCGAGTTCAGCTTCCCGGTACGCGATCACATCGATCTGGGCGAAGCGGCCAAGGGCGTTGACTTCAAAAACGGCGTCAAGCTCTCCGGTACCCGTTTTGTGGTGATGAAGGGTCAGATTGCCCGTCTGCACCGTGCCCTGGCTCAGTTCATGCTGGATCTGCACACCCAGCAGCATGGTTACACCGAGTGCTACGTGCCCTATCTGGTGAACCCGGACAGCCTCTATGGCACCGGTCAGTTGCCGAAATTTGCTCAGGACCTGTTCAACACCGGTATCGAAGGCGAAGGGGAAGAAGAGGGCAAACTGCGCAAGTTCTCCCTGATCCCGACCTCCGAAGTGCCGCTCACCAACATGGCCCGTGACGAGATTTTTGACGCGCAAGAACTGCCGATCAAGATGACCGCCCACAGCCCCTGCTTCCGCTCCGAAGCCGGTTCCTACGGTCGTGATACCCGTGGCCTCATCCGTATGCACCAGTTCGACAAGGTTGAAATGGTTCAGCTGGTTCACCCGGAGAAATCCTGGGATGCACTGGAAGAGATGGTCGGTCACGCCGAGAAGGTGCTGCAACTGCTGGAGCTGCCGTATCGCGTGATGGCGCTCTCTACCGGTGACATGGGCTTCTGCGCTTCCAAGACCTACGATCTGGAAGTGTGGCTGCCGGCCCAGAATACTTACCGTGAGATCTCCTCTGTCTCCAACTGCACCGACTTCCAGGCGCGCCGCATGCAGGCTCGCGTGCGCATCGACGGCAAGCCGCAGCTGCTGCACACCCTGAACGGCTCCGGTCTGGCGGTGGGTCGTACCCTGGTTGCCGTGATGGAGAACTACCAGCAGGAAGATGGCCGCATCGCCATCCCGGCTGCGCTGCAATCCTACATGGGTGGCCTGACCCACATCGGGTAAGCTCACACCGCAGACCACAACGCCATGGCATTGCCATGGCGTTGTGCATTCTGGCGCCGATCAACCGTTTTAGTGCTGAAAAAATGCGGCTTTTCGGCGTCGCTTTGAACAGTTAACACATTTTTATCAAGCAATGCGCAATCGTTTTTGTTAGACTGCGCCGCAATTTCGCAGGACATCTTTTTCTATGGTCTGGATTGATTACGCCATCATCGGCATCGTCGGTTTCTCTGCTCTCATCAGCCTGGTGCGCGGCTTCGTCAAGGAGGCCATGTCTCTTGTCACCTGGTTCGTTGCCTTCTTTATTGCCAGCCATTTCTATCCCGATCTCGCCGTCTATTTCACCTCCTTCTCCGACGCGCTGGTTCGCAACGGTCTGGCCATCGCGGCGCTGTTTGTGGCGACCCTGATCCTCGGCAGTGTGGTCAACTATGTGGTGGGCCTGTTGGTGGACAAGACGGGTCTCTCCGGTACCGATCGGGTGCTGGGGGTCTGCTTCGGTGCAATTCGCGGGGTGCTGATCGTCAGTGCCCTGCTTTTTTTCATGGATACCTTCACCAGCCTCTCCCAGAGCGACTGGTGGGTGGCGTCCAAGCTGGTGCCGGAGTTCAAGCCGGTGATCCAGTGGTTTTTCGGGTTCATGTTGAACTCATCCAGTTTTCTTAAACAGGTATAGTGACTTCGAGGTAGCAAAGACATGTGTGGTATTGTCGGTATAGTTGGCACCACCCCCGTCAATCAGGCCCTCTACGACGCCTTGACGGTGTTGCAGCACAGGGGACAGGATGCCGCCGGGATCGTGACCATAGATAGTGGAAACTTCCGGCAACGCAAGGCCAATGGCCTGGTGAAGGACGTGTTTGAAGTGCGCCACATGCAGCGTCTGCAAGGGAACATCGGCATAGGTCATGTCAGATACCCCACCGCAGGTAGCTCAAGTGCCGCTGAAGCCCAACCTTTTTATGTGAACTCGCCCTACGGCATGGTGCTGGCCCATAACGGCAACCTCACCAACGCCAAGGAGCTCAAGGAGCAGCAGTTCAAGGTCGCCCGTCGTCACATCAACACCACCTCCGATTCGGAAGTGTTGCTGAACGTGCTGGCCCACGAGCTGGATCGCTGTGACAAGATGGCCCTGCGCCCCGAAGATATCTTCGCCGCGGTGCGCAGAACCCATCAGCAGATCCGCGGTGCTTATGCGGTGGTCTCGCTGGTGATTGGCCATGGTCTCATCGGTTTTCGTGATCCCAACGGCATTCGCCCACTGATCCTCGGTCGTCGTCAGGACGAGCAGGGCCAGGTGGAGTACATGCTCGCCTCCGAGAGCGTGGCGCTCGACGCCATCGGTTTCGAAACTGTGCGGGATATTGCGCCGGGTGAAGCCATCTACATCACCGAGCAGGGCCAGCTCTTCTCCGAGCAGTGTGCGGAGAACCCGCAGATGAGCTCCTGCATCTTCGAATACGTCTACTTCGCTCGTCCCGATTCGTGCATCGACAAGGTCTCGGTCTACGCCGCCCGCCTCAACATGGGTCGCAAGCTGGGTCAGAAGATTGCCCGCGAGTGGGAAGATCTCGACGTCGATGTGGTTATCCCCATCCCCGAGACCTCCTGTGACGTGGCGCTGGAGATCGCTCACACCCTGGATCTGCCATACCGTCAGGGCTTCGTGAAGAACCGCTACATCGGCCGTACCTTCATCATGCCGGGCCAGACCCAGCGCAAGAAGTCAGTGCGCCGCAAACTCAACGCCATCAGCTCCGAATTCAAGGGCAAGAAGGTGTTGCTGGTGGATGATTCCATCGTGCGTGGTACCACGTCCGAGCAGATCATCCAGATGGCCCGTGAAGCGGGGGCAGCCAAGGTCTACTTCGCCTCGGCGGCGCCGGAAATTCGTTTCCCCAACGTCTATGGCATCGACATGCCCACCGCCAACGAGCTGATCGCCCACGGTCGCGAAGTGGAAGAAGTGTGCAAGCTGATTGGCGCTGACGGTCTGATTTTCCAGGATCTGGAAGATCTGGAAGCCGCCGTGCGGGAGATCAACCCGGATCTGCGTCACTTCGAGACCTCGGTGTTCAATGGCCACTACGTCACCTCCGATGTGGACCAGTCCTATCTGGATCACCTCAACGCCCTGCGCAACGATGACACCAAAGCGGTGCGTGAATGGCAGGAAGGCACCAGCAATCTGGAAATTTTTAACGAAGGCAGTTAAACGTTTGCGGTTTTGCCGGATGGGATAGCGAGATGGGGGCCAGTGGCCCCCATTGTCGTTTCTACCTCGCACCGCCAGAAGGGGTAGGGTGTATCTGTCTGAAAAACATCCGTTTATCTTGCCGGATATGGGCATGGCCAGCGGGATCCGCTAGCATAGGCGGCAATATATATGATCGATACGCTTTTAAGAGACGAGAGTTCAGATGGATGATCTGCTAGCCCCAGTGCGCCAGTTTTTGCAGTGCGAGACCCCGGATGAGTGGGTAGAGATGGCGCGGGATCCGGCCCGTTTACCGACCCTGCTTATCGATCACGCCAACTGCGAGACCAAGGCCGCACTCACTGCCCACAGTCTGGTGCGCCGCTACTGCCTGCCCAAGGGCAAGCGCCATCTGCTGCCCAAGCTGGAGTTCTATCGCGAGCTGGATGCCATTCCGGAGAAGGCCGAGATCCTGGGCAAACGCAGCATGGGGGAGTCTGATCGCACCGTCTTTGCCGAGCTGGAGCGCAATCCACTGCTGTTTCCCATGGTGCGGCTCATTCAGGAGGAGCTGCATCACTTCGAGCAGGTGCTGGAGATCATGCAGGCCCGCGGCATCGAATACGGGCCGGTGACGGCCTCCCGCTATGCCCGCCAGTTGATGCAGCATGTGCGCACCCATGAACCGGCCACCATAGTCGACAAGATGATCATCGGCGCCTATATCGAGGCCCGCTCCTGCGAGCGTTTTGCCAAGTTGGCGCCCCATCTGGATGAAGAGCTGAGCCGCTTCTACATCTCTTTGCTGCGCTCCGAGGCGCGCCACTATCAGGATTACCTGAGCCTGGCCGAACAGTACGCAGGGGAGGATATCAGCGAGCGGGTGGCCTTCTTTGGCAAGCTGGAAGCCGAGCTTATCTGCTCGCCGGATCCGCAGTTCAGGTTTCATAGCGGCCTGCCTGTCACATCTGACAGTTGTTGACGCACAGGGGGCAAACTACTATTGCCCTGTTCCTACTACGAGCGACAAGTAGTTACTTTTGAGCGCAATTCCCGGCCCTGAGCCGGGATCTTTTTTTCTGTCGTACCTCCTTCCTGCTTTTGGCGCTCTATGCTGAATCCCTAGCTATTTTTGCGTCTTCCCCTTGCGATGAAATCCTGTTCGATCAGCCGGTTATTGTGGTGATAAAGTGCTCATTCAAGTGGCTCACCCTTGTAGAAACGGGCGAAACCGTGTACTTTTTTGCCTTCGCAAGATTTGAATAACCAATCAATAGGAGCGTGTATGCGCATTGTTCTGTTGGGGGCTCCGGGCGCCGGCAAAGGTACCCAGGCTCAGTTCATCATGGAAAAACACGGTATTCCCCAGATCTCCACCGGCGACATGCTGCGTGCGGCGATCAAAGCGGGCACCGAGCTCGGTCTGAAAGCCAAAGCTGTGATGGACGCAGGTCAGCTGGTCTCTGACGACATCATCATCGGTCTGGTGAAAGAGCGCATCGCTCAGCCGGACTGCGCCAAAGGCTTCCTGTTGGACGGTTTCCCGCGCACCATTCCCCAGGCGCAAGCCATGAAGGACGCCGGTGTCGTGGTTGATTTCGTACTGGAGTTCGATGTGCCGGACGAAGAGATCGTCAAGCGCATGAGCGGCCGTCGTGTTCACTCCGGCTCCGGCCGTACCTACCACGTGGTGTTCAACCCGCCGAAAGTGGAAGGCAAGGATGACGTGACCGGTGAAGATCTGGTGATCCGCGCCGACGACGAAGAGACCACAGTACGCAAGCGTCTGGATGTATATCATCAGCAGACCGCGCCGCTGATCGGTTTCTACGGCAAAGAGGCGGAAGCGGGCCACACCCGTTACGTCAAGATCGACGGCACCCAGCCGGTTGATCTGGTCAGCAAGCAGCTTGCCACCATTCTGGGCTGATCTTTGCTGCCGGCACTGTTTCCCGTGCCATCAGATAAATAAAGAGAAGGGCCCTGTCGGGCCCTTTTTGCATAATGACAGATAGACAGGAAGCCAACGTGACCACGAAAACCGGAATATTGCTGGTCAATCTGGGTACCCCAGCCGCACCGACCACCGCTGCCGTCAAAGCGTTCCTCAGCCAGTTTCTGCACGATCCCCGTGTGGTGGACCTGCCCCGTTACCTCTGGTGCCCGCTGCTCCACTTCATCATCTTGCCGACGCGCTCGCCCAAAGTGGCCAAGCTCTATCAGCAGGTCTGGACCGAGCAGGGCTCGCCGCTGATGGTGATAAGCAAGCAGCAGCGTGCTGCGCTGGAGCAGGAGCTCAAGCGGGAGGGGGTTGAGGTGCCGGTGGAGCTGGCGATGACCTATGGTTCCCCGTCAGTGAATGATGGCTGGCAGGCGCTCAAGGCCAAAGGGGTCAACCGGGTGATCCTGTTGCCGCTCTATCCGCAATATTCGGTCAGTACCACCGCCTCGGTCTTCGATGCCTGGGGCAAGGCGATGAAGAGAGAACGCAATCTGCCGGTGGTACGGCTCATTCGTGATTATCACGCCCACCCCGAATACATTCAGGCGCTGGCCATGAGCGTGCGCCGTCACTGGGAGCAGCACGGTCAGGGTGATCACCTACTGATGTCGTTCCACGGTATTCCCGAGCGCTACGAGAACGAAGGGGACCCCTATGGTCACCAGTGTCGCCATACCGCCAGCTTGCTGGCCGAGGCGCTCGGGCTGGAGGCCGGGCAGTGGACGGCCAGTTTCCAGTCTCGCTTTGGCAAGGAGGAGTGGCTCAAGCCCTACACAGACGTGACCATTGGCGGTATGCCTGCTGCGGGCATCAAGCGGCTCGATGTAATTTGTCCTGCCTTTGCGGCCGATTGCCTCGAAACCCTCGAGGAAATTCAGGTACAGAACCGGGAGATCTTCATGGAGGCCGGTGGCGAGCGGTTTGAATATATTCCGGCCCTCAACAGCGATCAGGCCCACATCAGGATGATGGTCTCACTCATCTGCCGCGAATTGGCATGAGTGACCTGCAGCCAGTCAAACAAGGAGTCGTCTTATGGTGCATATCACGCTGATTTACGCAGGCTTGCTGGGGCTGCTGTTTTTGGGGCTCTCCTTCTGGGTGGTCAAACGCCGCGCCCAGTTCGGGGTGATGATAGGGCAGGGGGAGGCCCCCGAGCTGCTGGCGGCGATCCGGGCCCACGGTAATTTTGCCGAGTATGTGCCGCTGACCCTGCTGCTGATGGCGCTGTGCGAGCTCTCCGGTGCCGGTGCGCTCTGGCTGCATACCGGTGGCGCCATGCTACTGGTTGGCCGCATCCTGCATGCCATCGGCATCCAGATCCCCAAAGCCCCCAATGTGCCCCGTTTTCTGGGGACCTTGCTGTTCTGGCTCGCCCTCGGCCTCTTCTCGCTGCTGGCCCTGTTTCAGGGCATGGCGGCCGCCTGAAAACTAGCGATTTTTTATGCTATGGAGCCACCCCGCACGGGGTGGTTTTTTTATGGTGAAAAGGCAAACGTTTTTCCTTGCAAGCCTTGTCTATACTGACTCCATTATTTAAACAGGGCGACTTTTCGGGGCGGCGGATTGTGTTAAAATCCCGCCCCTCTTTCCCCCAGAGCACAGAACATTGCCATGAAATTTCCCGGTCAGCGCAAGTCCAAACACTACTTCCCTGTCGACAGACGCGATCCCCTGGTTCCGCAAAATCCCCTGTTAACCGAGCTGGGCAAAGCCTACGTGGTCGGGATTGATCAGACCCTGGTTGATATCGAAGCCCATGTGGATGAAGACTTTCTGACCCGTTATGGTCTGAGCAAGGGGCACTCCGTCGTCATCAACGACGACGTGGCAGAACGCATTTATGACGAGCTCAAGGCCAACAACATGGTGGTGAGCGAGTTTGCCGGTGGCACCATTGGCAACACGGTACACAACTACTCGGTACTGGCCGATTCCCACTCCATCCTGCTGGGTGTGATGAGTCAGGACATTCGCATCGGCTGCTACGCCTACCGTTATCTGTGCAACACCTCTTCCCGCGTCAATCTGGACTATCTGCAGCCAGTTGATGGCCCCATCGGCCGTTGCTTCACTTTCATTACCGAGTGCGGCGAGCGCAGCTTCGGCATCAACGCCGGCAAGATGAACCAGCTGGATGTGCAGCATATTCCGGAGGATGTGATCAAAGGGGCATCTGCCCTGGTGATCACCGCCTATCTGGTGCGTGGTGACGATGGTGATCCGATGAAAGAGGCGGCCATGACCGCGGTGCGTTATGCCCGCGAGGCCGGTATTCCCGTGGTGCTGACCCTGGGCACCCGTTTCGTCATCGACGAAAATCCCCAGTGGTGGCGCGACTTCATTGCCGAAAACGTGACCGTGCTGGCGATGAACGAAGACGAAGGTGAAGCCCTGACCGGTATCGCTGATCCGCTCGGTGCGGCCGACAAGGCGCTCGACTGGGCCGACATGGTGCTCTGTACTGCTGGCCCCATCGGCCTCTACATGGCGAGCTACACCGATGAGGACTACAAGCGCGAGACCACTCATACCCTGTTGCCCGGCGTTATCCCCGAGTTCAACATGTATGAGTTCAGCCGCCCGATGGCCCGCGCCAAGTGCCGTAAACCGGCCCGCATCTACTCCCACATCTCCCCGTACATGGGTGGCCCGGAGAAGATCAAGAACACCAACGGGGCAGGGGATGGCGCCCTTTCCGCTGTGCTGCACGACATGGTGGCCAACTCTTATCACCGGATGAATGTGCCCAACTCCGCCAAGCACATCTCCGAGTTCCTGACTTACTCCTCACTGGCCCAGGTGTGCAAATACGCCAACCGCGTCAGCTACGAGGTGTTGGCCCAGAGCAGCCCCCGTCTCTCCCGCGGTTTGCCGGAGAAAGAGGACAGCCTGGAAGAGGTTTACTGGGAGCGTTGATCTCCTGAATCTGCAAGACGCCTCCATCGGGAGGCGTTTTTGCAAGCAAATATGGGTTATCCCGGCTTTTTTCCCGGAATAACCCCAATATGCTTGAGTCCATGTCACTTTTACGACACCATTTGGCCATCGTATTGTCGCCCGACAATGCCGCAGCACCCGAAAGAAAGAGAGAATCCCATGAGCATGCTTAACGACAACCTTGACGCCAATTTCCAACTGTTTATCGAACAAGTCCGCGAGTCGGGTCAGGTGTGGGGTCTGCGCTATGGGGAAGACTGGGTCGTCTGCCGCTCCGCCGAATTTGAAGATGCCGACGTGATGCCGCTCTGGTCTGCCGAAGAGGACGCCCGTCTGCACTGCGTCGACGAGTGGGCCGATTACGAGCCGGAAGTGATCGATCTGGAAGAGTTTCTCGATATCTGGATCAACGATCTGGATGAAGATGATGTGCTGGTCGGCCCGAACTGGAACGCCGATCTGGAAGGCCAGGAGCTCGAACCCATCGAGCTGGCCAAGGCACTGGTTGAACTGGACGCCTGAAAGCGCCTCCATTGATGGCCTGAACGTACAGGCCATCGTGACAAAGACCGGCACCCGTGAGGGGGCCGGTCTTTTTTATGGTCGAATGGCCCGATTGATGAGTTAAAAGCCGATTTGCCTTTGCACCTGTCAGGGGGATGGTCCATCATCAACCTTTTGCCAAGGGAGGAGCACCATGTTTGTATTCGACGTAACGGGAGCTGCGGGTGAGAAGGCCAGCATTCGGGTGCAGGCGCTGGATTGGGCGCAAGTCGGACCTGTGACCTTCCAATGCGATGATGATAAGCTGGCGGTCGTGCTCCTGAGCGGTTGTCGTTGCGACGCGGTGGGCTTTTTCAATCTGTTGGCGGGGTGCAAACCCCTCTATATCGAGCAGTGGCTCAGCTATCTGCAAGAGAGCGGTCGCATTGGCAAGTGGAGTCACCAGACCGAGAGTCCCGCCGATGGGGACTATCTGGCCAGAGCCGGTCTGGAGCACGATGAACTCAATACCCTGCTTGGCCAGGTCTATCAGGTGGCGGGGTTCAATCGCCTGCAAATCAACCGTTACCTCAAAAATCGCCACAACCCCACCACGCTGGCAACCCGTTACGATCAGAAAGAGCTGGAGCGTTATCGCCAGCTCAATGACATCATTCTGACCCTTTTGAAGCTGAAGCATCCTCAGTAAAGAGCCCCAGCTGGCTGATATCCGGTCGCAGCGGTTGCGGCCGGGCGATCAGATAGCCCTGCAAACCATCCACGTACATCCCCTGCAGCAGCTGTTTCTGGCCAAGCTGTTCTACCCCCTCTGCAATCACCTGACACCCCATCCGATGTGATACATCGACGATCATCCGCACGAACTGCTGGTTGGTCTGATCCTGCTCCAGCCCGGTGATCAGGGCAGGGTCCAGCTTGATATAGTCGGGCTTGAGCTCGCGAAACAGGGTAAAGGAGCCGATCCCTTTGCCGAAATTGGCGATGGCCGAGCGGCTGCCGTTGCGGCGCAGCAGTTCAAACACCCGCTTGGCGCCGGTCAGGTTGCGCTCCAGATGCTCTTCATCCAGTTCGAACACCAGATTGGCGCTGGTATTGGGATCTTTGAGCAGCTGGCGGTCAAGCCAGATCAGGAAGGCGCTGTTTTGCAGCAAGTTGGGGGAGAGGTTGATCCCCCAGCGACTCTGGTTGGCACCAAAGGCCCGGTACTGGCGCATGATGTGGGTAATGACCAGCTGCTCCAGCCGCATCACCATATCCAGCCGCTGGGCCATGGCAAACAGGGTGTCGGTGGGCAGGGCAGTGCCGTCATTGCCGCTGAAGCGGGTGTAGATCTCGTTGTAAGCCAGCATGCTGCGGTGCAGGGGCTGGATTGGCTGATAGGTAAAGCTGAGCCGCTCCTGCGCCAGCACTTCGGTCAGCACGTCGCGCCAGTGGTGTTGCCCCTGCAGATCGGAGGCGCTGTCATCCTGCTGGATGGCCCAGCCGTTGATAGTTTCGGTCTGGGCGCGAGCCAGCGCCAGATCCGCTCTGGCCAGCACGGCTTCAATTTTCTGGCCGCTGCTGAGCTTGGTCAGCCCCGAGTAACCGGTGCTCTCCAGCTCGTGCTGATCCTGATAGTGATCGAAGGCCACCTTCAAATCCTGCCCCAGCAGATGGGGAGGAATATTGGCCACCGGTTGCACCAGCACGGCGAAATCAGCCCCCGAAATGCGGTAGACCTGATTGCCCGGGAAGCGGCTTACCACCCGCTTGATGAGAGCGGCCATGTCCTTGATATAGGCATCACCAGACTGGAAGCCGCGCTGGGCGTTGATCTTGCCAAGCTCGGTGGCACGGATCAGCACCAGGGTCGCGGTCTGGGTGTCCTGATCCCGCTGCAGCAACTCGGTCATGTCGCGGCGAAACGCGTGGCGGTTGAGTAGCTGAGTCAGCTCGTCTGTGGTGGCCAGATTGCTGAGCTCGGTCAGCTGGCGATGAGCGCTCTGCTCGGCGCTTTCGAACTGTTCCAGCAGCTGTTGCAGCACCTCCTGGGAGGCGGGCTCATCGAGTTGTGAGGGATCCCGCCCCCTGATCGCCTTGACCCAGATGAGCTCCTGATGCTGGAGCATGCCATCCATGGTGCGTATGGCCAACATCAACAGCAGGATCATGCCAAGCAGTGTGGTGGCCAGAATAATGGCCAAAGTGAGCGGTGTGCTCTGAAGGGCCAACCAAACTGCTTGCAGGAGCAGCAGGGGTATGGTCACTATGGTGGCGATCAGAAAGAGGGTACGTCCGAGCTTGTGAACCATCTTGTCATCCTTGAAGTGGCTGCTTTGTGGGGGAATTTTAACCAAGCTGGCGGAGCAAAGCATGCTATTCCTCGCAACTCGGCGAAAAGGGTCAATTGAGATCGGTTAAATGTGAGTGAAACCACTTTCACAGGTGCCGAAACAGGCGAAGATGAGTTGAAAATAGATCAAACAAGGCAGAGGTAAATCATGTTGTTAGAGCCCGAAAATAGTGCCAAAGCACGACAATTATTGAACCAGAGTATGGCACTGGTGCTGGCGGGTGGACGTGGTAGTCGCCTGAAGCAGTTGACTGACAACCGCGCCAAGCCTGCCGTCCATTTCGGTGGCAAATTCCGGATCATTGATTTTGTGCTCTCCAACTGTATCAACTCGGGGATCCGCCGCGTTGGTGTAGTCACCCAATACAAATCTCACAGCCTGCTGCGTCACCTGCAATCGGGCTGGTCCTTCCTGCGTTACCAGATGAACGAATTCATCGACCTGCTCCCTGCCCAGCAACGGGTGGACGAGGTGCACTGGTATCGCGGCACCGCCGATGCCATCTATCAGAACGTCGATATCATCCGCGACTACGGCCCCAAATACCTGGTGGTGCTGGCGGGGGATCACATCTACAAGATGGATTACGCTGCCATGCTGCTCGACCATGTGCGCCTTGGCGCCAAGGTGACTGTGGCTTGTATCGAGGTGCCGCGGGCCGAGGCATCCGCCTTCGGGATCATGGATATCGACGAGCAGCGCAAGATCCGCGCCTTCGTCGAAAAACCGGCCAATCCGCCCGCCATGCCGGGTTGCGAAGATCGCTCGCTGGCCTCCATGGGGATCTATATCTTCGAGGCGGAGTACCTCTACCAACTGCTGGAGGAGGACATTCACAATCAGGACTCCAAACACGACTTCGGGATGGACGTGATCCCCCGCATCGTGGAGGAGGGGATGGCATTTGCTCACCCCTTCAACATGTCCTGTGTCGGGGCGCGCGAGGGGCAAAAGCCTTACTGGCGTGACGTGGGTACGCTGGACTCGTTCTGGGAAGCGAACATGGATCTCGCCTCCGTGCTGCCCGAGCTCGATATCTACGATCAGAACTGGCCCATCTGGACCAGCCAGACCCTGACGCCACCTGCCAAGTTTGTGCAGGACCGCAATGGTCAGCACGGCATGACCATCAACTCCATGTTCTCGGGCGGTACCATCGTCAGCGGGTCGTTTGTGCTCAACTCGGTGCTCTTTACCAATGTGCGGGTGCACTCCTTCTGCACCCTGGATCAGGCCATCATCTTCCCCGGGGTAGAGATCGGCGCCGGTTGCCGTCTGCGCCGGGTGGTTGTGGACAAGGGATGTGTGCTGCCCGATGGGCTGGTGGTGGGCGAGAATGCCGATGAGGATAGCCGCCGCTTCTACCGCTCCGAGCAGGGGATTGTGCTGGTGACCAAGGAGATGCTGGACAAGCTGGTTTGAGGAAACCCCTTGAAACTGTGTCAGACGCTGTAATGCAAAGGGAGCCAATTTGGCTCCCTTTTTCATGCTGGTGAATGGCGAGGATTACTCGCTAACCACTGCTTTGGCGGCCATCACCATGGCGGTGCCGTGCTTGCCACCTGCGGCGGTCACTTGCGGTACGCCATCTTCATCGGTGTCGCTGCCGGCACCTTCGATGATGTTTTCGCCGGAGTCACCAATCCACTCGGCCATCTGCATGCCACCGTTGACGGTGCCACGGAACCAGCTGACGTACTGACCTGTCAGCTTGGCCAGCTCCAGCTCGGGCGCCTTCTCGGCCCCTTCGTTGCGCAGGTTCAGCATGGCAGAGCGCAGGGCGCCGGAGATGGCGGCCTGGGTCCAGGGGGTGTATTCACCCTGTTTACCCGCCAGCCAGGTGCCCGCTTTGGCATTGAAGTAGGCCTTGTCGGCAGCGATAAACAGCTCGCGGGCGGCAGTGCGGTACTTGGCATCGGAGGTAGCGAGGAACGCAGCGGTCAGACCACGGATGGCGGCGAACTGTGCATCGATGGAGTGGCCGGCATCGAGCTTACCACCCAGCGTGATGCCGTCATGCACCAGACCATTTTTGCCCTTGAGGTTGGCAAGGATGAAATCGGCCTGCTTGCGGATAAGCTCAAGCGCTTGCTGACCCTGCCTGGTCTTGAGGTTCAGCTCGCCATTGTCACCGGCGGCGTAACCGACCGGCAGCGCGTCCTGAGCGCGCTGGAAAATCTGCAGGGCGACCAGTGCGTAAGCGGCGTCAAAGGTGGTGACGTGCTTGCCCTGTTTGCTTGCCTGCCAGCTGTCGACCAGGGTGCCAGACTTGGCATCAAAGTGCAGGGCAGCCAGGTTCTTGAAGGTGAGGTTGGAGAGATTGATCGCCAGCGAGAAGGCATCGCTGCCCGCAACGGCGTTGCCCAGGTCATTGGTCTTGTTGGCAGCCGGTGCGGCGGCAAACGGCGCACCGTCAAACACGGCGTGGAAGGCCGGGTTCTGGTTGGTGTTGGCGCTGCGCTGATCGCTGAAAGCGTAGAACTCGGAGAGCGGCCACAGCATCATCCAGGCATCGCGCAGCTGGGCGGAGCCATCCACCACCTCCAGCTTGCCGATGGCACCGGCATCGTTGTTGCTGGTTTCGGTCACTTTCACCTGATGGGGGAAGTAGACAACGCCCTTGGCCGGATCGTACTGCGGGGTGATCTTGGCGCCCAGTTGCTTGCCATCGAAGCCGAGCTGGTTCTGCATGATGGTCAGCTTGTCGATGGATTGCTCGGTCAGCATCATGCCGTTGAAGCCGTCGGCGGCAGAGACGCCCAGCTTGTGCTTGCCGTCCTGATCCATGGTGGCGGACGCGGCTTCCACCTCTTCATCGCTCTCGGCCACGTGCATGCCGCCGAGGAAGTCCTGGGACCACATCACCTCTTTGAGCAGGATGCCGCCCACCGCTGCGGGCACCAGCAGGTTGTCACTGCCGCTCCAGCGCAGAGTGCTGTAGTCGCGGAAGTAGGCGGGTACCTGGGTCTTGACGGTTTTTTCGGTGCCTTTGGCGGTTTTGATGGTGATCTGGTCGCCATTGACCGGGGTGGCGTTGACGGCCTGGGCAAACTCCGGATTGGCTGAGGCATAGGGCAGGGAGAGGGGATACATGCCCTGCGGCACTTCATCAGCCGGGAAGCCAACGGCGTCGGCCATGGCCAGCACCCGTTGCCCCAGAGAGACCATGGTGCCGCCACGGGCCAGGTTTTGCGGCCCGTTCACCAGATGCGGGCCCATGCCGGATTGGTAGTTGAGGGCGTACATCGCCTCTTCGGAGTATTCGTAGGATTCGATGCCGGCAGCGAAGTCGAACGGGGTCGGCTCATCGGCACGGTTGGCATCCAGCACGTCCAGATCCAGCCCCAGCGCTTCGGCCAGCGGCTCACCGGAGAGCTCGAATTCGGTATAGGCCAGCATGTTGGCTGCGGTATTGAATGTCTTGTCTTCGACCTTGACGGCAGCGTGTGCGGCGCCGCTGATCAGTGCGCAGGCGATCGCCTGAACCAGTACGGTTTTTCTCATGTCCCTTCTCACCATTGGTTTTATTATTGACGCTTCTCATGACGAATCTAAATGAGAATGGTCTGCATTATGCTGTGTTGAGGGGGACTTGAGAAGTAAAAAACCGCCCTGATCGGTAGCACGTTAAAGCAGACGTGTGCTGTCGAAGAGGGCGGTTATCTGTTTATTGCGCTGAACGTGCCGGTGCGGCGGCGATCAGAGCAGCTTGAACGGGATGACCAGACGGCCCGGCTCTACCTTGAGGGCTTCGACCTTTTCCTTGATCCTGGCTTCGTTCTTGCGGCTGCTGTCGAGGCGATAGACCGGCGTTTGCGACAGGAACAGGGAGAGCGACTGATTGAAGGTAGGCAGCAGCGGGGTGAGGGCGGCCCCGATATCGGCCGGCTCAGTCTTGACCGAGACCAACTCAAGGTCGCGCAGATAGATGGCGCCTTGATCGGCTACATAGTCCGGACGGGCGCTCAAAGCAAAGCGGATCTTCATCTGCTGGCTGCCAAGGGGGCTGCTCACCTGCAGGTCGCCAGCGGCGTCCAGCTCGATGCGATCCGCTTGTTTGCGGCCGATACGGCTCTGCATCTCATCCAGACGGATCTTGCTCGACATGATGCCGGGGATCCCCAGCTGTTTTTCAAAAGAGACCTGATCTTTGAGGTACTGGTTGATTTCGGCCTCGCTGACGTTGTACTGGGTCAGGGAGCAGGCTCCCAGCAGCAGGGCGAGGAGGAGTAACAACAGCTGTTTCAACATGATGGATTCCGCTTGGGCAACTATGATGGCGCTATCTTACGCGATAACGGGCGTGGAATGAGAGCCTCATACCGTGGGAAATCACGGGGTTGCTGCATTCCCGGTTGTTTTTTGGCAACCGTCGGGTTCATCATCGATGGGTGAGCGGAATAGGGCCGATCAGTTGGCTGCGGGTGTGGGTCTACGCGAGAACAGAGAGCGAGAAGAGCACAGAGAACGAGGAGAGCGTAATGGTTTGGATGGGCAAGGTTGGCCGCAGGGCGCTGCTGTGGCTTGGCTGCATGATGGGACTGTGGAGCCCGTCGCTGTGGGCTGAGGTGAAAGTGATCCCGGTCTTCGAGGCGCAGGCGGCGGTGCAGACCCTCAAGGAGATCTATCCCCAGCTTGGGGTGAGTGCCATGGGTAATCAGCTGGTGCTGAGCGGGACGCCAGCCCAGCTGCAGGAGGCCGAAGCCACGCTGGCGCAGGTCAACCAGCCACCGCAAAGCCTGCTTATCGAGTGGCGGGTCGATGGTGCCGCCAGCGGTCAGCAACTGGGGGGCTCAATCAGTCGCGACGAGGCCAAGCGGCAGTGGCTGGTCGATGGCAACGCCCAGCAGTACCAGCGCAGCCAGAACGACAGCTGGCAGGTGCGCGGGCTGTCTGGCCGTCCCGTGCTGCTGCAGATGGGCTCCTATCAGCCGGTGACTTTCTACCAATGGAACGGGGGGGCAGTGGTGGGGATGATGCCGCTGGTGAACGGCCTCTATGCCACGGCCACCTTGATTGGCGATCGGGTGCAGATTGCGCTGAGCAGCGAACAGGCGAGGCTGGATCAGGGCACCATCAATCGTGGGCAGAGTGCTACCGAGGTGAGCGGGGCCCCGGGCCAGTGGCTGACGGTGGGAGAGCTTTCGACCAGCTCAGCGGATCAAGGAAGCAGCCTCGGCACCCAGCTACAGGGAGGGCGAGGCAGCCAGAGCGAGCGCCAGACCCTGCAGATCCGGGTCACTCGTCAATAGGTGTCAGCCCCGTTAGTGGGGCTGGTCTGCGGCATATTCCCGTAGCTGGCGACTGCGCAGCAGATACCAGAGCGCCCAGAGGCTGGCGACCAGCACCAGTGCGGTGGGCCAGCTGAACGACCACTTTTGCAGATTGAGGCTGTGCAGTTGCATCAGCAGGCCGCTGACGGCAGAGCAGAGTAGCAGCAGCGGGCTATGGCGCCGGAGTCTGGCGCGAATGCTCTGGGTCTGCTGATAGGTGCCCCCGCAGGCGAGCAACGCCAGGATGGCGGGGACGTCGGTCAGCAGGCTGATGTAGAGGGTGATCTTGTCCGGATAGAAGAGGGTCAGGATCTCGCTGCCGCTCTCGCGGGTCACTCCCGCCATCAGAAAGAGCCAGACCGAGCGGGTCAGCAACAGGGCGATGGGCCAGAACCAGAGAGGCGGGCGCAACTGGCCGTGATCGTCATATCGGTGTTCGGGGTAGAGGGTCATGGTTGCCCGTTATCCACTTGAATTGAGTGATGGAAGGGATATGGGGCGACGAAGCGTCCTTTGCAAGGCGTTGGGCGTGGCGCAAATTAATCGGGGGGCAATGCCCCCCAATCCGTTTCTTCAGATATCGCAGTGCGCGTCGGCGGCGTTACAGCCAGCCTTTGCGCTTGAAGAAGAGGCCGGTGCCGAGCGATGACATCACCATCAGCACCAGTGACATGGGATAACCGTACTCCCAGGCGAGCTCCGGCATACGGCCGAAGTTCATGCCGTAGATACTGGCGATCAGGGTCGGCGGCAGGAAGATCACGGCGGCTACCGAGAAGATCTTGATCACCTTGTTCTGCTCCAGATTGGTCACCCCCATGGAGGCCTCCAGCTGGAAGTTGATCTTGTCGAACAGGAACTGGGTGTGGGGCAACAGGGACTCCACGTCATGCAGCATCTCGTCGATCCACTTGTTCTGCTCAAGGCTCATGCGCTGGCGCAGGCTGCGTTTGAGGAAACGCAGGGCGCGGCGAGTATCGTGCAGGGAGAGACGGATCTGGCCGTTGGCCTCTTCCTGTGCCATCAACTCTTTCAACATGGGGTTGATCTGATCCGGCTCGAAGATCTGATCGGCGGTGTTTTCCAAGGTCTTGTAACCATCTTCGATAAGGTCGGAGAGGTACTCCACCTTGAGGTTCTGCACCTCCAGCAGGATATCGAGGGCATCCTCCACCTCCAGCCGATCCTGGCGCATATAGTGGCGCAGCAGGCGCACCAGCCCGATGTCATCTTCGCGAATGCTGATCAGCAGGTTGTTGCGCAGGGTAAAGGAGACGTGGACACCCTTAGTGTCACGACCGATCCGCTGGGGAAACAGGGAGTGAATGTGCAGACCATCGGTATCCCAGTAAAAACGGGCGGATGCTTCGATGTCGTCGAGCTCTTCCTTGTCGGGGACCTCTTCCAGGAACAGGCCCGTCAACCATTCTCGCTCTGCCGTGTCCGGCTTGTAGGCATCCAGCCAGACCGTGTTGTCAGGTACTATGTCGTCAGGCCCGAGCGTGACTATGTCCAGCACCTTGTTATTGAGAATGTAGGCGGTGATCATCTGTCCCCCCTTAAAAAGTCATGGGTAATCAGGGATGGTTGCACAGGTCATGCGGCCTTAGATCGCTGCAGAAGGCGATCCCGTGGATAAGCAGATCGGGCCGATGGAAAACCTGAATGCGGCGAACTATACAGGGGCGGGCCGCGCTTGTCAGGGGCTATTCATCAGGGATTCAGCTTGTTTGTTCAAAAAAACAGCGAGGTCGGATCACCTGAGCGGCTATGCGGGGTAGAACCCAGCCTTTGGCTGGGGGAGGGCTAGCTGGGGCTGCTTGTTGCCGCTGCCCCGCTTCATCACATATTCGGATAATTGGGCCCGGAGCCCCCCTGTGGCGGCGTCCAGATAATGTTTTGACTGGGGTCCTTGATATCGCAGGTTTTGCAGTGGATGCAGTTGGCTGCGTTGATTTGCAGTTTGGCCGCGCCTTCCATTTCCAGCACTTCAAACACCCCTGCCGGGCAGTAGCGTTGGGCGGGTTCGGCCCAGGTGGGCAGATTGACCTCGACCGGAATGCGCTCGTCCTGCAGCTTGAGGTGGCAAGGTTGATCCTCGTCGTGACTGGTGTTGGCCAGATACACAGACGAGAGCTTGTCAAAGCTCAGTCTGCCATCGGGTTTGGGATAATGGATGGGCTCGCAGCGGCTGGCCACACGCAGCTGACGATAATCGTGAGCTTTATCGAGCAGCTTGAAGGGCGAGTTTGCGCCAAACAGCCGTTGCTCCAGCCAGTTGAAGGCACCGCCCAACCAGGGACCATAGCGGTGAAGCGCCGCGCCGAAGTTGCGTGCTGCCTTGAGTTCGCGGGCCAGCCAGCTCTGGTGCAGCTCGTCACCATACTGGGCCAGATCCCGTCCTCCCTCATCGCCCCCCCGCAGCGCCATCGCGACGGTTTTTGCCGCCAGCATCCCCGATTTCATGGCGGTGTGGATCCCCTTGATGCGGGAAAAGTCGAGGGTGCCGGCATCGCAGCCGATCAGCAGGCCGCCCGGGAAGTGCATGCGGGGCAGGGCGTGCCAGCCCCCCTTGGTGATGGCGCGGGCGCCGTAACTGATGCGTTCACCCCCTTGCAACACGCCGGCGATAAGCGGGTGATGCTTGAGGCGCTGGAATTCGTCGAACGGGCTGAGCCAGGGATTCTGGTAGTTGAGATCGACAATCAGCCCGACTGCCACCTGATCCCCCTCCATGTGATAGAGATAGAAGCCACCGTGGCTATTGCCGCCCCCCTGCTTGCCAAGGGGCCAGCCACTGCCGTGCAGCACCTGTCCCGCTTTGCCTTGGCCAGCAGGCAGTTGCCACAGCTCCTTGAAGCCGATGGCATAGTGCTGGGGCTGGGCAGGGCTTGCTAGGTTGAAGTCGGCGATCAGCTGCTTGCCGAGATGACCGCGGGCCCCTTCGGCAAAGAGGGTGTAGCGACCGAGCAGTGCCATGCCGGGCACATAATCTGCTTTCGGATTGCCCGCCCGATCCAGCCCCAGATCGCCGGTGATGACCCCCTTGACCCGGCCCGCTTCCATGATAAGTTCGCTGGCGGTAAATCCCGGGTATATTTCGACTCCCAGTTTTTCCGCCTGTTGGCCAAGCCAGCGGCAAAGGTTGCCGAGGCTGATGATGTGACAGCCCTCATTGTGCATCCGGGGCGGCACCGCCCAGGCGGGGAGTTGCAGGGAACGTTGCTCGCTTTGCAGCAGATGAACCTGATCGTCGCTGACCGGCACGCCGAGCGGCGCTTGCTGCCAGCCATCCGGCAGCAGCTCTTGCAAGGCGACGGGATCAAACAGGGCGCCGGAGAGCAGATGGGCGCCAATTTCCGCCCCTTTCTCCAGCAGACAGACAGAGAGAGTGGCATCCTGCTGTTTCAGGGCGATGGCTGCACTGAGCCCCGCCGGACCGCCGCCGACGATGACGACATCAAATTCCATTGCTTCCCGTTCCATCTTGCCTCTGCGCTCTGGTTGGCCTAGGGTAATGCAGGTAGTTTACGTAAACGTAAAGCAGTTGTAAGCAAAACTGAGCAAGAAAAAGCAAAAAATCAGGGAAGAACGTACTGCAACAAACGCAGAGGCACACTAATGAATTCAATCCAAAGAGACGAGGCATGACCCCATGAAGCTGCTGGTCGCAATCAAACGGGTAGTCGACTACAACGTCAAGATCCGGGTGAAGGGAGACGGCTCCGACGTGGAGCTGGCCAATGTGAAGATGGGGATCAACCCCTTTTGTGAAATTGCGGTGGAGGAGGGGGTCAGGCTGCGGGAAGCCGGGGTTGCCAGCGAACTGGTGGTGGTGACCTTCGGCCCTGACGCTGCCGCCGAGCAACTGCGCCATGGGCTGGCGTTGGGGGCGGATCGGGCGCTGCACTATATAACCGGTGAGAGTGTCACCGATGAGACGCTCACCCCGCTGACTGTCGCCCGCGCCTTGCGCAAGGTGTGTGAGCAGGAGCAGCCGGATCTGGTGCTGCTCGGCAAGCAGTCCATCGATTCAGACAACAATCAGGTGGCACAGATGCTGGCGGCCCTCAATGATTGGCCGCTGGCGACCTGTGCGTCAGCCCTCAAGGTGGAAGCGGGGGAACTGCTGGTGACCCGCGAAATCGACGGTGGCCTCGAGACCCTGGGCATGCCGTTGCCTGCGGTGGTGAGCGCCGATCTGCGTTTGAATGAACCGCGCTTTGCTTCGTTGCCCAACATCATGAAGGCCAAGCGCAAGCCGCTTGATAGCGCCCCGTTCTCGACACTCGCCGTTGAGGTGGCCAACCAGACCCGTTTGCTCGGGGTGATGGCGCCACCAGCCCGCAGCGCCGGGATCAAGGTGGGCTCGGTGGACGAGCTGGTAGACAAACTCAAACACGAAGCGAAGGTGCTGCCATGAGCGTGCTGATCATTGCCGAACATCATCAGGGCCATCTGGCCGACAACGTGGCACAACTGGTGACCGCCGCCGGATCCATCGGCGGTCAGGTTGACCTGCTGTTGCTGGGTCAGGGGCTGACCGAGGCGGGTGAACAGGCGGCAGCCCTCAGCGGTGTCGACAAGGTTCTGCTTGCCGAACATCCCCTGCTGGCCGACGGGCTGCTGGATGGGGTCGACAAGCTGCTGGCCTGCTGGTGCGAAGGTTACAGCCACTGCCTGATGGCGGCTAGTGCCATGGGCAAGGCGCTGCTGCCACAGGTGGCGGCCCGGCTCGGGGTGGAGATGCTCTCCGAGGTGACGGCTATCGAGAGCCGCGACACCTTCCTGCGCCCCATCTATGCGGGCAATGCCATTGCCAGAGTGGCAAGCTCGGCGCCCGTCAAATTGATGACAGTGCGGGCCACCGCGTTTGCCAAGGCGGCGACGGGCGGGCAGGCTCTCATCGAGCACTTGGCCGTGCCCGAATTCGCTGGCCGTACCCGGCTGGTCGAGCGCCGCGCGGTGCGCTCCAGCAGGCCCGAATTGACAGCCGCTCGGGTCGTGGTCTCCGGTGGTCGGGCGCTGGGCTCAAAGGCGCAATTTGCCCTGATTGAGGCGCTGGCCGACAAGCTGGGCGGCGCGGTGGGGGCATCGCGGGCCGCCGTTGATGCGGGATATGTCGCCAACGATCTTCAGGTGGGGCAGACCGGCAAGGTGGTGGCGCCCGAGCTCTATATCGCGGTCGGCATTTCGGGCGCCATCCAGCATCTGGCTGGGATGAAGGAGTCGAAGGTGATCGTGGCCATCAACAAGGACAGCGATGCCCCCATCTTTCAGGTGGCGGACTACGGACTGGTGGGGGATCTCTTCACCCTGCTGCCGGAGCTCACCGCCAAACTGTAAATTTGTCAGAAATGGCTGAGCTGTGGTCGTTTATGCGCTCTGCCCGCCATTTCTGTGCATGTTCCCTGCAAGCCCTGACCCGTTCAGGGCTTTTTCTCCTGCAAGGGGGATGCAGAGTGACGGTAAAAGGTTGAGCCAGCTCCCAAAAAGCCTTTGATCCGCTGGCTGCTCTTGTGTAAAACCTGACAAGTCATCGATTACTCTCATCCACTCACGGAAAGCGTCATGAGCAAACAGATTTACAACTTCTGCGCCGGCCCCGCCATGCTGCCGGTTGAAGTCATGGAGCGCGCCCAGCGCGAATTTTGTAATTTTCAGGGGCTGGGAGCCTCGGTCATGGAGCTTTCCCATCGCGGCAAGCCCTACATGGCGGTGGCCGAGAAGGCCGAAGCGGATCTGCGCGAACTGCTGGCGGTGCCGGACAACTACAAGGTGCTCTTCATGCACGGTGGCGGCCGCGGTCAGTTCTCCGCCGTACCCATGAACCTGCTGGGCGGGGCCAACAAGAAAGCGGACTTCCTGCTGACCGGCGTCTGGTCCCAGAGCGCGGTGGATGAAGCCAAAAAGTATGGCGATATCCAGACCTTCCAGGGGGTTGCCAAGAACGAGCAGGGGGTCTCTCACCTGCTGCCGACCCCGGCGTTTCGCGCCGATGCGGCTTATGTTCACTACTGCCCGAACGAAACCATTGACGGCATCGAGATGTTTGACATCCCGGCTACCGGCGAGGTGCCGCTGGTGGCGGATCTCTCCTCCACTATTCTCTCCCGTCCTCTCGATGTGAGCCGCTTTGGCATTATCTATGCCGGTGCCCAGAAAAATATCGGGCCGTCCGGGCTTGCCATCGCCATCGTGCGCGATGATCTGCTGGATCAGGCCAGAGCCGATGTGCCCTCGATTTTTGACTACAAGCTCACAGCCAAGAACGACTCCATGTTCAACACGCCGCCCACCTACGCCTGGTATCTGGCCGGTCTGGTATTCGAATGGCTCAAGGAACAGGGTGGCCTCGAGGCAATGGAAGCGCGCAACAAGGAGAAGGCAGACTTCCTGTATGACTATCTCGATCAGTCGAGCTTCTATGGCAATCAGGTGGATGTCAGCTGCCGTTCGCGGATGAACATCCCGTTCCAGCTGAAAAATGCCGAGCTGGACAAGCAGTTCCTGGCCGAATCGGAAGCGGCTGGTCTGCTGGCCCTCAAAGGACACCGCATCGTCGGTGGCATGCGCGCCAGCATCTACAACGCCATGCCGCTGGAGGGAGTGAAGGCCCTGGTCAGCTTTATGGATGGCTTTGCCAAGCGCAACGGCTGAGAACAGAGCCCCTATGTGTTTGCTGGTGGCCTCTCGTGACAACCCGTGAGCCGCTTCCAGCTATTGCAGTGATTCAAGACGCCGGGGATACCCCGGCGTCTTTTTTTCAACAGAACCAGCGCGCTGGCGTTTGCCGTGCGATTTCCCCTGAAAGTGCCCTTGCCGAGCGGGACGCAGGCTGTTAACGTCCGGACAGGCGTTTATTTTTGAGATAGCACAGGAAGTCTATGAATTCGTTGCGTTTGGAACCCATTTCTCGTGTGGCCGGTGAGGTCAATCTGCCCGGCTCCAAGAGTGTCTCTAACCGTGCGCTGCTGTTGGCGGCGCTGGCTCGTGGCACCACCCGTTTGACCAACCTGCTCGACAGCGATGACATTCGTCACATGCTGGCTGCGCTGACCCAGCTCGGGGTCAAGTACAAGCTCTCTGCCGACAAGACCGAGTGTACCGTGCAGGGTCTGGGCCGCAGCTTTGCGGTGAAAGAGCCGGTCAATCTGTTCCTCGGCAACGCCGGTACTGCCATGCGACCGCTCTGCGCCGCGCTATGCCTCGGCTCAGGTGAATATACTCTGGGCGGCGAGCCGCGCATGGAAGAGCGTCCCATCGGCCATCTGGTGGATGCCCTGCGTGAAGCGGGTGCCCATATCCAGTACCTGAAACACGATGGTTATCCGCCGCTGGTGGTGGATGCCAAGGGGCTGTGGGGCGGCGATGTGCATGTCGACGGCTCCGTCTCCAGCCAGTTCCTGACCGCGTTTTTGATGGCGGCGCCGATGGCGGCCGGTGATACCCGGATCCACATCAAGGGGGAGCTGGTCTCCAAGCCTTACATCGACATCACTCTGCACATCATGAAGCAGTTCGGGGTGGTCATCGAGCACGACAACTACAAGCTGTTCTACATCAAGGGCAACCAGACCTACATCAGCCCGGGTGACTTTCTGGTGGAAGGTGATGCCTCCAGCGCCTCCTACTTCCTCGCGGCGGGTGCCATCAAGGGCAAGGTACGGGTCACCGGTATCGGCAAGCACAGCATTCAGGGTGATATTCACTTCGCCGATGTGCTGGAGAAGATGGGCGCGCGCATCACCTGGGGTGATGACTTCATCGAGGCCGAGCAGGCGCCGCTGCACGGAGTGGATATGGACATGAACCATATTCCCGATGCGGCCATGACCATCGCGGTTGCCGCGCTGTTTGCCGAGGGGCCGACCTCCATTCGCAATATCTACAACTGGCGGGTGAAGGAGACCGATCGTCTGCACGCCATGGCGACCGAGTTGCGCAAGCTGGGCGTCGAAGTGGAGGAGGGGCATGACTTTATCACCGTGACCCCGCCGACCCAGCTCAAGCATGCCGAGATCGATACCTACAACGATCACCGTATCGCCATGTGCTTCTCGCTGGTGGCGCTGTCGGATACACCGGTCACCATCAATGATCCCAAGTGCACGTCGAAGACCTTCCCGGATTACTTCGACAAGCTGGCCAGTATCAGCCAGCGTGGCTGATCACTGACAAACCCGTCATCACCGACGCTTCGGGCCCGCGCTGAGCGGGCCTTTTTGCCTTCCTCATCCGCACTTCTATTTCGCCTAGCATCATTTCAATAACTTGCAAGATTGATATATAAAATAGTTTTGTGATTGCTGTAATTTCCTATTTACACATGCCCTGTCGCGGGCTATGTTGAGATTTCCTAATCGCAGTCATCTAGCAGGAAGCCTTGTCATGCAGCATCAAACCGACGACGTTCGTATCAGTGAAATCAAAGAGTTATTACCCCCGGTTGCGGTGCTTGAGAAGTTTCCGGCTACCGAGGTGGCCTCTTCCACCGTTTTTGAATCCCGTCAGGCCATTCACAATATCCTGGCTGGCGAAGATGATCGTCTGCTGGTGGTGATTGGTCCTTGCTCCATCCATGATCCGGTTGCCGCGCTGGAGTATGGCAAGCGCCTCAAGGCGTTGCGCGACGAGCTGAAAGGTCAGCTGGAGATCGTGATGCGGGTCTACTTCGAAAAACCGCGCACCACAGTGGGCTGGAAGGGGCTGATCAACGATCCGTACCTCGACAACAGCTGCAAGATCAACGACGGTCTGCGCATCGGTCGCAAGCTGTTGCTGGATCTCAACGACATGGGGCTGCCGACTGCCTCCGAGTTCCTCGACATGATCACCCCGCAATATGTGGCGGATCTGATGAGCTGGGGCGCTATCGGTGCCCGTACTACCGAATCCCAGGTACACCGCGAGCTGGCCTCCGGTCTCTCCTGCCCGGTGGGCTTCAAGAACGGCACTGACGGCACCATCAAGGTTGCCATCGATGCCATTGGCGCTGCCAGTGCGCCGCACCACTTCCTGTCGGTCACCAAATACGGTCACTCCGCCATCGTGGCGACCCGCGGCAACCCGGACTGTCACATCATTCTGCGTGGTGGTCGTGAGCCGAACTACAGCGCTGCCCATGTCAGCGAAGTTGTGAAGGGGCTGGAGAAGGCCGGTCTGCCGCAGAAGGTGATGATCGACTTTAGTCACGCCAACAGCAGCAAACAGTTCAAGAACCAGATGGTGGTGGCCGAAGATGTAGCCGGTCAGCTGCGTGCCGGCAGCAAGGCGGTGTTTGGTGTGATGGTGGAGAGCCATCTGGTGGAAGGTCGTCAGGATCTGGTGGAAGGGTGTGAACTCACCGTCGGCCAGAGCATCACAGATGCCTGCATCGGTTGGGCTGATACCGAAGTGCTGCTGCGCAACCTGGCTGATGCCGTCGCAACCCGTAACGCCCGTTAAAGCTATCTTGGCGGCGCTGTTAATAGTCAGAGCGCCGCTGGAATAGCAACGCGGCCGCTCGGCCAAATCTGATCCATAAAGCAAAAGCGCGACCCTTGGGTCGCGCTTTTTCGTTGGTCAAGTGGATTACCAACGGTAGGTTTTCAGCAGCGCCTCCAGTTTCTGGCACTGCTCCACCAGCTGGATGCTGGCGAGGTTGGCGGCGTGCGCCTGACCCAGGGTGTCGTTGGAGGTGTTTCGAATATCGCTGACCGAGCTGTCTACCTCATGGCAGACCCTGTCCTGCTCTTCGGCCGACTGGGCCATCTGGGCGTTGAGGTCGTTGATGCGGGCGATGCGCTCGATGATGTTCTGCATGGCTGCCAGGGTCGCTTCGGTCTTGCTGATGCTCTCATCGGCTTTGCTTTTTGCATCCCCGATCACCGTAACAGCGCTCTGGGCCTCATTTTGCAGGGCGGCGATCATCTGGGAGATCTCTTCGCTGGCGGCGCGGCTGCGGTTGGAGAGGGCCCGCACTTCATCGGCCACCACCGCAAAGCCACGGCCTTGCTCACCAGCCCGGGCCGCTTCAATCGCAGCGTTGAGGGCCAGCAGGTTGGTCTGATCGGCAATCCCCTTGATCACCTCGAGCACACCGTCAACCGCCAGGCAACGGCTGTCGAGTTGCTGGATCACCTGGTCCACCCGATCGATCTCTGCCGACATCTCGCCCATATCGGTGATGGAGTGCTGGGCGAGGCGACTGGTGTCAGCGGCATCCTGATTGGTGAGGGCGGAGAGCTCGGCGCTGTGGCGGGCATGTTCGCGCACTTCATGAGAGCTGGCGGCCAGTTCGCTGACGGCGGCGGCGACCTGGGTGGTCATCCCCTCTTGCTGACGGGCCGAGTTTTCGGTCTGGGTCGCGACCTGACGGATCTGGTTTGATTCCTGATAGAGCTGGTGGGTTGCCCCTTCCACTTCCTGCAGGCTGTGGCGGAATCCCTGCACCATGTCATTGACGGCGCGGGTCATCTGGCCCAGTTCATCCCGGCTGTGATTGACCAGGGGGAGGGCGAGGTCGCGCTCTTTGGCCATTCGGATCATGGTGAGCTGCAGCTGGCGCAAAGGGTGTTTCACGTAGCGTTGCAATACCCACCAGAGCAAGCCGAAGCCGAGGCTAAAGACGGCGGCCAGGCTGCCGCTCAGGATCAGGTTGTTGTGGCGGATCTCGCCGAAGGTGTGGCTGAGGTCATAACTGATCCGCACAGCCCCCATCACGGTCCCCTCATTGACCTGATGACAGGTGAGGCACTGGGTGCCGCGATACTCCTTGTAGGCTTTGAACGGTTTGATCAGGGTGAGCCGGTTGCCCTGCTGCTCCAGGATGGCTTCGCCCTGATTGATGGCACGCTCATCGAGGGGATCCTGCACTTTCTGATCCGGATGACCCGGGCCAAACAGGTTGCTTACTGCTGGTGCGCGCACCAGACGGGCCTCAACGATGCCCGCTTCACTCTTGAGTTTGGTCTGCACTATCTGCCGGTTGGCCATGCCACCTGTCATCATCAGCACGTTCACCTGATCCATATAGGTGTTGGCCATGCTCTCAACTTTCTCCTCTGCCAGCCGGATGGCGAGATCCCGTTGCAGCCAGGCGGAGAGTTCGAAGCAGAGGCCAAAGGTGGTGCTGATGACCAGCGCAAGAGGGAGGAATATTTTCCAGTTCAAGGAGAGGTTATGCATTTTGGGCAAGTTCCATGCGCTTGGTGTTGTTATGTGATCCCGTATCATCTTGATCGTAGACGAAGAAACGGCGGGAGATGGTTCTCTATCGGCACACGATAACCACTCTTGAGTAAATAATCTGTTAAGCAGATCGGTAATGCAGGTTGCCAAAATGCCTTTCGGGAGGGGGCTGCTCCTCGGGTTGATCCAGAACAAATTGTCAGTAACGATAATCGTTATCATTGTCATTATTTGCTGATAATAGTGACCATCATGAATCTGACCCCTTCCATGACCGGTATTGCCACGCCGGATCCCCTCAAGTTTGCTTTTAGCGCCAAGACCTCGGCTCACGCCAGTCGGGGAGGGATGCGCCCCTTCCCGCTGGATGAGGCTGGCTGGCAGAGCTGGTGGCAGCGAGAGAGTGAAGCTGAGGAGTGCGCCCTCTACATCCATATTCCGTTTTGCCGAAAGCGCTGCAGCTTCTGCAATTTCTTTGAAAATGGCGCCAACCCGGCGCGGATCAACCGCTATGTCAACGCCCTCTGTACCTCTCTTGCGCAGGCGGCTGACACCCCGCTGGCGCAGAGCATGCCATTTTCAGCCGTCTATGTGGGGGGCGGTACGCCGACCGACATGAGCGCCGACGAGCTGGCCATGCTGGCCGCCGTGATCCGCCGTTTCCCATTGGCGGCCGATGCCGAGGTGACGCTGGAGGGGCGTCTCAACGGCTTTGATGATGAGAAATGGCAGGTTGCGCTGGCGGGGGGCTTCAACCGCTTCTCATTCGGGGTGCAAAGCTTTGATACCCGGGTGCGTCAGCAGGCGGCCCGCTTCGATGACAGGGAGACCTTGCTGACCCGTCTGGGTGAGCTGACCCGGGATGATGCGGCTGTGATCGTGGCGGATCTTATCTTTGGTCTGCCCGGTCAGGATGATGCCGTGTGGCAGCAGGATATCCGCGATGTGATGGCGAGCGGTGTACACGGGGTCGATCTCTACCAGCTCATCGCCATGCAGGGCACCAATCTGGAGCGGGCGCAGGAGAAGGGCACCCTGGATTGGCTCGCCGATGGCCAGCAGCGGGCGGCCATGTATGCCTATGGCGGGGCGCAACTGGAAGCTCACGGCTGGGAACGTCTCTCTTGCAGCCACTGGCGGCGCAGTCCGGCCGAGCAGAGTCGTTATAACCAGATGGCCAAGCGCGGTGCGGAGATCCTCCCCTTTGGTGCCGGGGCAGGGGGCAGCATTCTTGGCCACGGCTTGATGTATGGGCGGGATCTGGCCCCCTGGCACGACGCGCTGGCCAGTGGCAAGCGGGCGCCCGGGATGGTGATGGGACGCAATCCCAATGCAAGGATGGACGGTCTGCTGCGTGGCGCCCTCGACAGCGGTGTGCTGGCGCTGGATCGTCTGCCAACGCCTTTGCTGACCCATCTGATGCCGCTTTTTGCCGCCTGGCAGCAGCACGGGCTGGCCGAGATCGAGAACGCACGGTTGCAACTCACCCTCGCCGGACGCTTCTGGAACGTCAATATGCAGGCTGGCTTGTTCGAGTTCTTGCAGCACAATCCGCTCGATGGTTCAGCGCCGCCCAGCCATGGTACCGCCGCGGTGCGCCATTCGCTGGTTTGAGCCCGAGCGGAGCATTTGCACGGAGCACTTGCATGGCTCCGAGCGATCCATAACGAAAGAGGGAGCCTTGCAGGCTCCCTCTTTTGGCTTGGCAGTTAGCGTCGCGCGAGCTTACTCGTCGCTGCTCTCCTGATAGCTGTCACGCTGCGCCTTGGGCAGGCGGCGCATTGGCGCAAAGCCGATATCCTCGCCCACCACTTCCCGCTTGCGGGCCGGTGCAGTTTTTTTGCTGGCGTCACCCTTGGCTTTGCCCTTGCCCGCGGCTGGCTTGCCCTTGGCATTGCTGCTCTTGGCGTTAGCATGACCGCGAGCCCGAGGCGGGTTCTGCACCGGCTTGCTGCCCGGCAGAGTCTGGCGACTCGGCTTGCCGCTGGGCTCATACCCTTCCAGGATCTCCACGGACAGGGATTGGCCGATCAGGGCTTCGATAGCCTTGAGCTGACCCAGCTCGTCCTGGCTGACCAGCGAGATGGCCTCGCCGCCACGACCGGCGCGGCCGGTACGGCCGATACGGTGGATGTAATCCTCCGCCATCTGGGGCAGTTCAAAGTTGATCACGTAGGGCAGTTGATCGATATCGAGACCGCGGGCGGCGATATCGGTCGCCACCAGCACCCGCACCTCGCCACTGCGAAAATCGGCCAGCGCCCGGTTGCGGGCTCCCTGGCTCTTGTCACCGTGGATCGCCACGGTATTGAGACCATCTTTTTGCATCTGCTGGGCGAGGCGGTCGGCGATCTGCTTGGTGCGGACAAACACCAGCACCCGCTGCCAGTTGCCACGGCCAATCATGTGGGATAGCAGCTCGCGGCGGCGTTCCCGATCCACCTGAATGATGCGCTGGGTCACCTGCTCGGCGGCAGTATTGCTGGGGTCCACCTCGATCAGGGTGGGGTCGTTCAGCAGATCGTCCGCCAGCGCCTTGATGTCGTTTGAGAAGGTGGCAGAGAAGAGCAGGGTTTGCCGCTCTGCAGGCAGCGCCTTCATGATGCGGCGGATGTCGACGATAAAGCCCATGTCGAGCATGCGATCCGCTTCATCCAGCACCAGCACTTCCAGCTGGCTCAGGGTCAGGGCGCCCTGGGTCAGCAGATCCAGCAGACGGCCCGGGGTGGCGACCAGAATGTCCACACCCAGCTTGATGGCGTCCAGATTGGGCTTGATGCTGACACCGCCATAGGCGATCAGAGTCTTGAATGGCAGGTGGTGGGCATACTTGATGATGCTTTCGCCCACCTGTGCCGCCAGTTCGCGGGTCGGGGTCAGTACCAGTGCGCGCACCTGACGACGGCCACGACCGTGGTTGGCCAGCAGACGCTGCAACATCGGCAGGGTGAAACCGGCCGTTTTGCCTGTGCCTGTCTGAGCGCCGCCGAGCACATCCTGACCGGCCAGAATGGCCGGAATCGCTTGCTGCTGGATGGGGGTTGGCTGTTCGTAACCCAGCTCCTTGACGGCCCGCAGAATATGCGGAGACAGACCCAGTTCGTTGAATGACATGTTCGAGAGAAACTCCTGAGATGAGCCTTTGGCTCAACGGGCAGCCAGCATGTTGGGGCCAGCCACGATATGGAAATGATAACGGGGCCGTAATATAGCAAAAGAGCGGCCGATGCGCAGTAGCTGTCGCACCGGCCGCCATACAATCGTTCAACGCAGTGGCGTAAAACGGTGCGGGAGCATCAGAGCATCTCGCTGATCTGCTCGGCCAGACTCTCCGGCTTGGTGGTGGGAGCAAAGCGGTCAACCACCTTGCCATTGCAGTCGATCAGGAACTTGGTGAAGTTCCATTTGACGTTTTCCAGCCCAAGAAAGCCCGGTTTCTGTTGCTTGAGCCACTGGTAGAAGGGGTGGGCATGCTCACCGTTGACATCGCACTTGGCCATGATGGGAAAGGTGACCGGATAGTCGAGGGAGCAGAAGCGGGCGATCTCGTCCGCATCCCCCGGCTCCTGCTGACCGAACTGGTTGCAGGGGAAGCCCAAAATCACCAGCCCCTTGGGGCCTAGCTCCCGATAGAGCGTTTCCAGCCCTTCATATTGGGGAGTAAAGCCGCAGCGACTGGCCACGTTGACCACCAGCACTACCTTGCCCGCCAGTTGAGTTAGCGGGTAGGGGGTACCATCCAGTCGTTGCAAAGTGAGATCGGGCAGAGGCATGAGAAGATCCTTTCGTGGGTGATGCGCGGGTTGTGCCGTGAGTAGTTCGGTCGGTGACAGAGACAAGCGCAGGATGAACAGCAACATGGCGATGCGGATACGGTATCGGCTGGCTCTTGGCACCGCAAGGAGGCCGCGGCGCCTCCTCGTCCCGATTGCAAGGGCCATCACAGTTTCGACAGCCAATACGCCTGTTGGCGGAGCGGGATCACAACTGGCGACAAAAATGCGGGGAGGCGGGCTGCAACTCGCGTATTGATGTTGGGACTTCTCAAGAGAAGCAAACCGGTTTGTGACTTTGCCGGTAAGTCGCTACAAAGCGCCCTCTTTCCACTCATTGTGAGCCAATCTTGGACTATCAAGCTGCCATGGATGCCATTTACACCCGGGGATGGGTGATAGTGGATGATTTTTTGACCGCCGCCGAGGTGGATGCCCTCAAAGCCTGTTTGCCAAGCGAATGGCAACCGGCCGGGATCGGCCGTAACGCCCTGCACCAGGGCAATCCCGATATTCGCCGTGACCAGATCCACTGGCTGGAGCCCTCCCTCGGTGCGCCGGTGGCTGACTACCTCGCCCGGATGGAGTCCCTGCGTCTTGCCGCCAACCGGATGCTGATGCTGGGATTGTTCGACTACGAGGCCCACTTCGCCCGCTATCGCAGCGGGGATTTTTACGCCACCCATCGGGATGCCTTTGCCGGTCGCTCCAACCGCCGTCTTACCACCGTGTTTTACCTCAACAACGACTGGCTGCCCGAAGCGGGTGGAGTGCTGCGCATGTATGACGACAAGGAGCAGTTTCTGATGGATGTCAGCCCCAAGGGGGGGCGGCTGGTCATGTTTCTCTCCGAGGAGTTTCCCCATGAGGTGCTGCCTGCCAATCGCGAGCGCTACAGCATCGCCGGCTGGTTTCGGGTTAATGGCAACGGCATGGGAAGGGTCGATCCCCCGCGCTGAGGGGCAATGTGTCCCGATTTTGACACAGGGGAGACTTTTCACTGCAAGAAGTGGGGTCATGGGTCTCCCATCAGCTGACAAGGGTTGATCTCCCTTGCTACACTGGCGCGCACTTATGTTCGTATCTGGCTTCGTCCGGTTGTTATGGTGGTTGGCTTATCAAATGGTCATGACGAGGCCGCTTTTCCCAAGGGATCACATCTAATGAAGAACATGCATGTCTTGCTGCTGTGCGGCGGCGGTGGCTCCGAGCACGAGGTTTCTCTGCGCAGCGCCAATTTCCTCGAGCAACAACTGGGCCTTCTGTCCGGTGTCGAAGTGACCCGCGTCGAGATGTTCGCCGATCGCTGGCTCAGTGCCGATGGCCGCGAGTGCAAGCTGGGGCTCGACAAGCTGCTTTCGTTCGACAGCGTGGCCCGTCCGGTGGATTACGTGGTGCCCTGCATCCACGGCTACCCGGGTGAGACCGGCGATCTGCAATCCTTCCTCGAACTGGCCGGATTGCCTTATCTCGGTTGCGATGCCGAGGCGAGCAAGATCTGCTTCAACAAGATCAGCACCAAGCTGTGGCTCTCCGCCATCGGCATTCCCAACACCCCGTACCTATTCCTGACCGAGCAAAATGAGGCGGCGCTGGCCGAGGCCAAAGCCGCGCTGGCCAAGTGGGGCAAGGTCTTTATCAAGGCCGCTTCCCAGGGCTCTTCCGTTGGCTGCTACTCCGCCAGCAACGAAGCGGATCTGGTGAAGGGCATTGCCGATGCATTTGGTTACTCCGAACAGGTTCTGATCGAGAAAGCGGTCAAGCCGCGTGAGCTGGAAGTGGCGGTTTACCAGTATGGTGACGAGCTGGTGGCCACCTATCCGGGCGAGATCTGCGTGCCGCAGGACAAGTTCTACACCTATGAAGAGAAGTACAGCAGCGCCAGCCATACCGAGACCGCACTGCGTGCCGAGGGGCTGACCCAGGCGCAGGCCGATGCGATCCACGAGTATGCTCTCAAGGCGTTCCGTCAGCTGA
>NZ_CDDK01000006.1:14532-14792 GCF_000820225.1 Aeromonas veronii bv. veronii | reverse complement strand
CAAGGCGTTCCGTCAGCTGAAACTGACCCATCTCTCGCGCATCGACTTCTTCCTGACTGAGGAGGGGGAGATCCTGCTGAATGAAATCAACACCTTCCCGGGCATGACCTCCATCTCCATGTTCCCGAAACTGCTGGAGCATCACGGTCACCGCTTCTCTGACTACCTTGAGCAGATCCTGCGCAAGGCCAGCTAAGCGCGCTCTCCCGCTCGCGGGATGAAGCAGAACCCAATAAAAAATCCCCGCCAATCGGCGGGGG
>NZ_CDDK01000006.1:0-14256 GCF_000820225.1 Aeromonas veronii bv. veronii | reverse complement strand
CCCCGCCAATCGGCGGGGATTTTTTATGTCTTTATCAAGCGGGGCAGGCCAGCTGAAGGGATAAACAGGCGGGGAGGGGATGACTCTTCCCCGCCTGTTGCTACCTGTGGGTGTTACCGGCGGTTAGCCGCGAGCCACCCGAAAGCGCACGCTGCGGGAGTGGCACGGCGCCAGCTCGCCAAACTCGCCAGCGGCCAGTTCAAGGGGCAGGGGCTGTTCGTCCATCCGCACCGCTTGCCAGTCGCTCAGGGCGTGTTCGCTGCTCATTTTGCCACCCTCCAGTACCGCCTGCTCGCTCGGGTTGTAGACCCGGATCACCAGCGCCTCTTCATCTTCGGCTTTCTTTAGGGCGCTCAGCACCGGACCGGAGGGATCCATGGTGAGCAGACTGAAGTGCAGCGGGGTAGTGAAGCTTGCCTTGTTGAGCTTCATGGCATCGAACGGGATCTTGTTGTAGCAGCGCACTGGGGTGAGGTAGCTGCGCGCCGCCTGCATCACATTGGCGCTGATGTGATCGCCGGCAAACGCCAGCAGGCTGAAACGGCTGCTGAGCTTGCCGCGCACCTGGGAGTCCGGGGTGGGCAGCTTGATGCCGGAGGGGCGGCCCGGGCGTAGCAGCAGCTCCTCTTTACCGAGCACGCCGACCCCGCGCAGCAGGGTGAGCGCCAGGGTGTCGCACTGCTCGCCGATCACTTCAAACTCGCGCAGACCGTCACTCAGCACCGCTAGCCCCTGCTTGCCATCTTGCAGGGCGACGAAGTTCATCAGCTGCCAGACCGGAATGGGGGCCTCTTTCCACCCCTCCGCTTCCCAGTTAGCCATGGCGCTGTCGCGGGTGGGGCGGGTGATGCAGCCAAACTGGTTGTCGGAGACCACTGTGTCGCTCGGGAAGGGGGTGGGGATCAGCACCCGCACTCTGTGATCGTCGGCCTGATTGTCGAGCTCCAGTTCGATGTCGATGCGCGGGCTCTGATGCGCCAGCGTGATACGGCAGGTGACATCGAGGTGACCGCTGCACTGGCGGCTGGCCCGCTCGGCGAGGTTGGCCGGCAAGGCCATGCGCAGTTTGAGAGTGGCGATGCTCTGCCACGCCTGATGGGTGACCTTGCGGGTCACCGCAAACTCGGTGGAGTAGCGCAGCCACTCGTCCCGCGACGGCGAGTAGTCATACTCGTCACCATCATCGGAGCCCTCTTCCAGCGTGAGCACCTGATCAAAGGTGGTGCCGCGCAGCTTGTCCAGGATCTGCAGGGTGCCGTTGTCATTGAGGGCGATGCGATAAAAATCGTTCTCCAGCAGCTCGCCGCTGGCCGTCACCGGCTGCTCCAGTCCCGGCTGGTTGCCCTCGATATGGAGAGTGCAGTAGCCCATGGCTGGCAGAGGATGGCAGAGCTGGATGTCGTACTCCATAAAGGGGTCGTAGTTGCCATAGTGCACGATCTGTCTGTCCACCAGTCCCGGGTCAATCTCGCGTCTGGCGCGGATGAAGTAGGGGACCGGCTGGCCCGCTTCATCGCGCAGGGCAAAGGATTGGGCGCGAATACGGATACTGGTATTGATCACCTCCTGACGGGGGAAAGGCATCAGGTTGAACAGGCAGAGTTTGTCGGCCACCTGCACGCCGTCTTCGCAGAGCGCCACCGGCATGTTGTCGACAATCTTGCGCATGTAGAAGCGGATCAGGTTCTCGGCCATGTCGTCGGCCAGAATGAAACGGGTCATCACCTCCTGATGCACCTTGTCGCTACAGCAGCAGCCGATGCTGTCGTGGGCGTGGTTCTTCATGATCTCCTTCCACATCTTCTCCAAAAGCCCATGGTGGTACTCGAAGCCGAGTGCCCAGGCGATGCTTGCCAGCGGCTCGAGGATGTTGACGATCTTGTTCTCGATGGCGGCGTGGGCCAGCTTGATGTCCATCCGGGTGGAGGAGATGGTGCGGTGTACCCGCATGTATTTGCCGTCGTTGAACTCCCCCTTGAGGGTGGCCAGCTGGTCGCGGCACGCCTCGATGCGCTCGAAGACCTGCTCGAAGCGGCTCATGTGGAATTCACGCTGGGGGTAGATCTCCCGCAGCTTGTCGATAATGGCGAAGATGTTCTGCTGCAGCGGCATCTGGTCGTGGCCGTTGGGCAGCAGGATATCCTTGGTCACTGAGGCCTTCTCCAGCACCTCGAAGTAGGATTCGAGCCGTTTGCGCAGGCCCGCTTCATCTTCCGGCAGGTACTTGCCGATGGCGTAGCCGAGCGGCAGTACCTGGGCGGTCACCTCGCTGCCGTCGTTGCTCTGCCAGAGAAACTCGGTCTTGTCGGTACCGTGGCGCTCGGAGCAGCCGCGCCAGAACATGGCCCGATCGATCCCGAAGCCGTTGAAGATGTGGGGCAACTGGGAGGACATGCCGAACGAGTCGGGCAGGTAACCGATCTTCATCGGCTCGCCAAGGCTCAGGCAATCGCGCATCCCGTAGAGCAGGTTGCGCAGGATGGACTCGCCGCTCACCTGCATGGTGTCGGTCTGGGTGTACCAGGGGCCGATGATGAGCTTGCCCGCTTCCACCAGTGCCTTCACCCGGGCCTTGTTTTCGGGCTGGATGGCGAAGTAATCCTCCAGCACCGCAGTCTGGCCGTCCAGCACATAGAACTTGTAGTCGGGGTCGGATTCAAGACGCGCCAGGATCTCAGCCATGTTGTTGACCAGCAGGATGCGGGACTCCTCGGTGGTGAAGTACCACTCCCGATCCCAGTGCATGTGCGGCGTGATGTGAACTCGTGAAACTGTCATGACAATGATCCTTTGCTGACGCACGGCGGCCCTTGCCTGCCGTGCGGAAAAATAGTCTGTTGAAAAAGCGGTGGTGAAGATGAGCCTTACTCTGCGGCAACCACCTGATAGGTGCCGCGCTGCATGGCGTGACGGCGCCAGCCGATCAGCACCACAGTGGAGATAAGGGTGCCCACCAGCGCCGCACCGAGCCAGACGGCGGCAGCCATCAGGGCGCCGTGGCCGCCATCGTGGAGCAGGAACAGGGAGAAGATGCCGGCCCCCGGGGTGGAGAGACCAATCCCCATGGCTCCTACCATGGCGCCGGTGACCACCGAGCCTGCGAGGAAGGAGCCGATCACCCGGATCGGATCTTCGATGGCCATCGGAATGGCGCCCTCGGTGATCCCCGCCAGCCCCAGCAGCCAGGTCGATTTGCCGGTCTCTATCTCGAAGGTCTGGAACAGGCGTGGCGCCAGCAGGGTGGAGAAGGTGACGGTAAAGGCCGAGACCATCTTGACCGCACCGAAGATGGCGTAGGGGCCGTAAACCCCGTTGGCCATGGCGCCGAGGCAGAAGGCGTAGGCCGCTTTGTTGACCGGGCCACCCAGATCAAACGAGCACATAAAGCCGAGCAGGGCACCCAGCACCAGCGCATTGGTGCCGGAGAGGCCGTTGAGCCACTCGGTGAGGCTGTTGTTGAGCCAGGCCACCGGCTGACCGATGACAAACAGCATCAGGCTGCCCGCCACCAGAGTGCCGATCACCGGATAGAGGTAAAAGGTGAGAAAGCCGTTGAAGTTGGGGCTAAGGCGCACATGCTGCTTGACCCAGCGCATCAGGTAACCGGCGATAAGACCGCCGACCACGCCGCCGAGAAAACCGGAGCCAATCATGTTGGCGGCCAGTCCCGCTGCAAAGCCCGGGCCCAGCGCCGGTTTGTCCGCCAGCGAATAGGCGGTATAGGCCGCCAGCACCGGCACCATCAGGGTGCCCAGCATGCCACCGCCGAGTTTTCGGTACATCCAGAGCCAGGAGTTCTCGGTATCAAACAGATGTTGCAGGCCGAAGATCTGGGCCAGCAGCACAGAGACGGCGAGCACGGTACCGCCCGCCACGATGAGCGGCACGGCAAAGGAGATACCGCTCAGCAGCGCCTGCTTGAGCTCGGTCTTGAGGCTCACCTTTTTGCCGGTCGGCGCATCGCTCTGGCTGGTGCTGGGGGTCGGGGCAGTGCGACCGGCCTTGGCCGCGTCCAGCGCATCATTCAGGATCCGCTCGGCATGGCGAATGGGCTCGGCCACCGGCGTCTCGATCCGGGGGATGCCAGCAAAACGCTCCTGCTCCTTGATGGCCACCTCGGCGGCGAAGATGCAGGCCACCGCAGCATCGAGCGCCTCTTGCGGCAAGCGATCCTCGATGCCGTTGGCACCCTGCTTCTCGACCATTACCCGAATGCCCAGTTTGCGCCCCGCCTTTTCCAGATACTCGGCAGCCATATAGGTGTGGGCGATCCCCGCCGGACAGGCGGTGACACAGACCACTGTGGGTTGATTTGTATTTAAGTTGTCTTCTTTTGCTGGTTGCTTGTCGCCATCCTCTTCACCATCAAGCAGCGCCATCAGCTGCTCGGCACTCTGGGCCGCCAGCACCGCCTCGCGGGTATCGTCATCCACCAGGGCAGTGGTGAGGGTGGTGAGCAGCTGCATATGGGTGGAGCCCGCCTGATCGGTCGGGATCGCCAGCATGAAGATCAGGTTGACCGGCTCGGGGCCGTCGATCCCCTCCCAGCCCAGCTCCTCGCTCAGGGTAGCGACGGCAAAGGCCGCTTCGCGCACCGCATCGCACTTGCCGTGAGGTACCGCAAGCCCTTCGCCCAGGGCTGTGGGGCCCTGCGCCTCGCGGGCCATGACCGCCGCCAGAAAGGCAGCCTTGTCGTGCAGCTTGCCGGCCTGATCGAGCCGATCAGCCAGGGCATGAATGGCCGCATCCCGATCGGCAAACCGGGTTTGCAACGTGATGAGATGGGGGCCGGTAAGACTGGTCAGATTCATGATGATCCTCTGTCAGGTTGGCTTGCCAGCAAGCCGTCATGGTGAAAGTGACAGCGATGCTAACAAACCGGCCGACTGATTTTTGTGATTGGTATCATACAATTCGTTATTTGTATTGTTTTTGTATTGTTTGGTCAAGGGGATTTGTTAGGTCAAATGAGGCTAAGCCGTTTTGTCTGCCGGGCAACTGGGGTAGAATGGCGCCTCTTCCATTTATCATGGCGCAGAGCCGACGAGGTGGCCTTTCGTGTCGAAAAAACCCATGTATCGCCAGATAGCCGACACCATCCAGCAGTGGATTGCGCAAGGGGAGCTGGCTCCCGGCGATGCCCTGCCCACCGAAGCCGAGCTGCGTGAGCAGTTCGGGGTGAGCCGTGTGACGGTGCGTCAGGCCCTCAAGCAGCTGACCGAACTCAACGTCATCGAGAGCATTCAGGGCAGCGGCAGCTATGTGCGGCAGGAGAAGGTGAACTACGACATCTATCAGCTCACCAGCCTCTATGAGAAGGTGACCGATCCGGCGGCCGAGACCCACAGTGACATTCTCGCCTTCGAGGTGATCAAGGCGAGCAGTGAGTTGGCCGAGCGGCTCAATCTGCTGGAAGGGGCGCTGGTCTACTACGTCAAGCGGGTTCGCTTTATTCGCCAGATCGCGGTAACGCTGGAGGAGACCTGGATGCCGCTCGCCCTCTTCCCCGACCTCAGCTATGCGGTGATGCAGGGCTCCAAGTACCACTACATCGAAGAGGTGAAGCAGCTGGTGATTGACCGCAGCGAGCAGGAGATCATTCCGGTGCTCCCCTCGGCGCAGGTAGTGGAGGCGCTCGGTATCGATCCCGCCAAACCCATTATCGAGAAGGTCTCCCGTGGCTTTTTGCAAGATGGCACCGTGTTCGAATTCAGTCGCAACTTCTTCAAGAGCGATGATTACAAGTTCACCCTGGTCGCGCGCCGCGCCAAGGGGTGAGCAGGCGACAGCACCCGAGATAAAAAAGGCCACCACCCTGTATGCGGTGGTGGCCTTTGTTTTTGGCAGATTGCCGGGCTGCATGGCAGATTGGCTGGTGGTTTGATGTAGCCGTTCTACTGCGCAGAGTCTTTGATAACTTCCTCGACCCGCACCTGCAGGCTCCCTTGCGCCAGGGTGGTGACGAGCTGATCGCCACTGTTGACCTGATCGGCGCGGCTGATGACTTCACCACGCGCAGTACGGGTGATGGAGTAGCCGCGACCGAGAGTAGCAAGCGGGCTCACCCCGTCGAGGCGGGCGGTGAGCATGGCGAGGCGGTGACTGGCAAGGTCTTGCCGCTTGGCAATCAGGGCATGAAGCCGCTCCTCGGCCAGCTGGTGGCGGCGCTTGCCGGCTGCAAGGAGGCGCTCCGGACTCTTGCCCTGCAGGCGCAGCTCAAGGTTGGTGAGGCGCCGCTCACCCTGATGCAGCCGCTGGCGCAATAGCTGCTGCAAACGGCTGGAGAGCTCGTCGAGGCGCTGGGACTGCTGCTCCAGCCGCCGCTTCGGATCCTGATGGTCGAGCCGCTTTTGCAGCAGGATGAAATCGTGGCGGGCGGCGGTCTGCTGGCGGCTCATCGCCTGCAGCAGCCGCTGCTTGAGGTGAACCAGACGCTGGGCACGGGCGCTCTGATCCGGCGCCACCAGCTCGGCGGCAGCCGATGGGGTAGGGGCGCGCAAGTCGGCGGCAAAATCGCTGATGGTGACATCCACCTCGTGGCCCACCGCGCTCACCACTGGTATGGCTGAGTGGGCAATGGCGCGGGCCACCGCCTCTTCGTTAAAGCACCAGAGATCTTCAAGCGACCCGCCACCACGGCCAACGATCAGCACATCCACCTCGGCGCGCTGGTTCGCTTTGGCGATCGCCGCGACGATCTGGCTGATGGCGGCGCTCCCCTGCACCTGAGTTGGGTAGATAAAGACCGGCAGATCCGGCGCACGCCGTTTGAGCACCGTCAGCATATCGTGCAGGGCTGCGCCGGTAGAAGAGGTGACCAGTCCCACCGCCCGTGGTTCGCGGGGCAGCGGCCGTTTGCGGCTTTCGTCAAACAGCCCCTCGGCACCGAGGCGGCGTTTGAGCTCTTCAAAACGCAGGGCCAATACGCCGTCACCCGCCGGCTGCATCGACTCGATGATCAGCTGGTAGTCGCCGCGCGGCTCATAGAGGGAGACCCGCGCCTGCACCAGCACCTGCATGCCATCCTGCGGGCGAAACGCCACCCGCCGGTTGTTGCCCTTGAACATGGCGCAGCGCACCTGCGCCGACATGTCCTTGAGGGAGAAGTACCAGTGGCCGGAGCTTGGCATCGCCAGATTGGAGAGCTCGCCGGTCAGCCACACCAGCCCCAGATCCTGCTCCAGGATCATGCGCACGGCGCTGTTGAGGCGGGTGACGGTAAAGACCTGCTGCTCGCGGCCGTTCGCCGCACTGGATGGGGTAAATCGGTTCAATGGCGTACCTGTGGTCTGCTCCGGCGTGGCCGGGATAAAACGATGACCGCTATCTTAACCCGAAACAGGGGGAGGGCGCTAAGCAGGAGGCGTCAGTAGCAGAAAAGCAAGATTGGAAACGCTGCCGTTTATCCGGGCAGGCAGTATGGCTCCCGATAAAAGCCCTCGCGCTTGCCCGCATCTGGCCGCGTTGCAGCTTGCCTAGATGCCGTTGATATCTCAGGTGCTGCTGATGTTCACGGCGCCACCATCTTGACCAGCGTTCACTCGCCCCCTGTTTGGAGTAGCTTATGAATCCCTCAACCCGTTTAAGTTTGACGACCCGTTTGCTGCACTGGTCGGTTGCCTTGCTGATGATTGGCCTGACCCTTGTGGGTTATCTGATGGTTAAATTTGAAATATGGGATCTCTATGCCCTGCATAAATCCCTGGGGGTGATTGCACTGATCTTGATTCTGCCCCGCGCCATTCTCCGCCTTGTTAAAGGGTGGCCTGAGCCTGTGCGTCAATATCCTGTGTACGAGGCATTGGCAGCCAGGGCGATCCACTGGGGTTTGCTGATTTCAACGCTGCTTATTCCAGTGTCCGGTCTCTGTTATTCTGCTGCGGCTGGCCGAGGAGTCGCGATATTTGGCTGGTCTATTATTCCGATGAATCCAGATATCCATGATCCGGACAATGTGATTCCATTCAGTGAATCCGTTCGGGATATTGCTCACACAGTCCATATATATTTGCCATATATCATGCTGGCATTTTTGCTGGTGCATATTGTCGGGGCGTTGAAACATCATCTGCTGGATAAAGATAATACCTTGCTGCGGATGGTGGGGCGAAAATAATAAAGAGAGGCAACCTTTTTTGTGCCGGGAAATATATATTGGCAGCGGGCGGAATTTATTATCCAGACCGAGCAAAGGACATTGAGAAGAGAATGATACCGGTGCGAGTGGTCGCCGCGAGGGCAAGAGACAATACAAGGACACAAAACAAGGGGAGGGTGGTCAGAGGCCGCTTGCCCCCTGAGCCCCTGTCGATCATCCCGTTGCATGGGGGTTGCGCTGCGTCGGCACCTACCGGTTTTGCATAAATCACCGGTTAGCCAACTCTTTTGCCCCGAAATGGCGCTTTTCGTACTGATAATCTTGGTTTTTTGGCGTTTTGGCCGCCTAAAAGAGGGCTATGCCATAAAAAATTCAAAAAACTTCTTTACCAGTGACCAATGCGTGAGTAAACTTCGTCGGCAATATTTTACACCCCCACTTCCTCAACGGTGAGATATTGCCATGCTCAGGATTGCCAAAGAAGCGTTAACCTTCGACGATGTACTGTTGGTTCCCGCCCACTCCGAAGTTCTTCCCAATACTGCCGATCTGCGTACCAAGCTGACCTCCGCCATCAGCTTGAACATCCCGATGATCTCCGCTGCAATGGACACAGTGACCGAAGCCCGTCTGGCTATCGCACTGGCCCAGGAAGGCGGTATCGGCTTTATCCACAAGAACATGTCCATCGAGCAGCAGGCTGCCGAAGTGCGCAAGGTCAAGAAGTACGAGAGCGGCGTGGTCACCGACCCCGTCACCGTGCGCCCTGACATGACCATCGCCCAAATCAAGGAGCTGAGCCACAAGAATGGCTTCGCCGGTTACCCCGTGGTGACTGACGGCAATCAGCTGGTCGGTATCATCACCGGCCGTGACGTGCGCTTCGTGATTGACCTCTCCCAGACCGTTGAACAGATCATGACCCAGAAAGATCGTCTGGTCACCGTGCGTGAAGGTGCCCCTCGCGAAGAGGTGGTTGCCCTGATGCAAAAGCACCGTATCGAAAAAGTGCTGGTGGTGAACGGAGACTTCAAACTCAAGGGCATGATCACCGTTAAAGATTTCCAGAAAGCCGAGCGCAAGCCGCACGCCTGTAAAGATGACAAAGGTCGTCTGCGGGTCGGTGCTGCGGTCGGTGCCGGTGCCGGTAACGAAGAGCGCGTCGCTGCGCTGGTGGAAGCCGGTGTTGACGTACTGCTGATCGACTCCTCCCACGGCCACTCCCAGGGCGTACTGGATCGCATCAAGGCCACTCGCGACGCCTATCCGGATCTGCAGATCATCGGTGGCAACGTGGCGACCGCCGCAGGCGCCAAGGCGCTGGCTGCTGCCGGTGTCAATGCGGTCAAGGTCGGTATCGGCCCGGGCTCCATCTGTACTACCCGTATCGTGACCGGCGTGGGCGTTCCCCAGATCACCGCCATCTCCGACGCCGTTGACGCGCTGGAAGGCACCGGTATTCCGGTGATTGCCGATGGCGGTATCCGCTTCTCCGGCGACATCGCCAAGGCCATTGCCGCGGGCGCCAGCTGCGTCATGGTGGGCTCCATGTTCGCCGGTACTGAAGAAGCGCCGGGCGAGATCGAGCTCTATCAGGGTCGCTCCTTCAAATCCTACCGTGGTATGGGTTCCCTGGGCGCCATGTCCAAAGGCTCCAGCGACCGCTACTTCCAGACCGACAACGCCGCCGACAAGCTGGTGCCGGAAGGCATCGAAGGTCGCGTGCCGTACAAGGGCCGCCTCAAAGAGATCATCCACCAGCAGATGGGCGGCCTGCGCTCCTCCATGGGCCTGACCGGCAGCGCCACCATCGACGACATGCGCACTAAAGCTGAATTTGTGCGCATCTCCGGCGCCGGGATGAAAGAGTCCCACGTCCACGATGTGACCATTACCAAAGAAGCCCCCAACTATCGGATGGGCTGATAAAACGGGGCCCTGCGCCCCGTTTTTCCACCCTTTTTTTATCCCGTGCCCTTTGTGACAACATCAGCCTGATGCAGGAATAAAATGACTAAAGACATTCACCAGCACCGTATCCTTATCCTCGACTTCGGTTCCCAGTACACCCAGCTGATCGCCCGCCGCGTGCGCGAAATCGGCGTTTACTGCGAACTGTGGGCCTGGGACGTAACCGAAGAGCAGATCCGCGAATTCAATCCCAGCGGCATCATCCTCTCCGGCGGCCCCGAGTCCGTCACCGAAGCGGGCAGCCCGCGCGCCCCCGAGTATGTGTTCAACGCCGGTGTCCCTGTGTTCGGTATCTGCTACGGCATGCAGACCATGGCCGAGCAGCTGGGTGGCAAGGTGCAATCCTCTACCGAGCGTGAATTCGGTTACGCCAAGGTGGAAGTGCTTGGCGAAGCTGGCAAGAGCAGCGCGCTTTTGCGCAACATCGAAGATGCCATCGCCGACAACGGCAATGCCCTGCTGGATGTCTGGATGAGCCACGGTGACAAGGTCACCACCATTCCGGCCGACTTCACCACCATCGCCCAGACCCCGACCTGCCCGCACGCAGCCATGGCCAACGAAGCCAAGCGCTTCTACGGCGTGCAGTTCCACCCGGAAGTAACCCACACCCGTCAGGGTGCCCGCATGCTGGAGCACTTCGTCAAAGATATCTGCGGCTGCGAATGCCTCTGGACCCCGGCCACCATCATTGACGACGCCGTTGCCCGCATTCGTGAGCAGGTGGGTGACGATGAAGTTATCTTGGCTCTTTCCGGCGGTGTCGACTCCTCCGTGGTTGCCATGCTGGTACAGCGCGCCATCGGCGATCGCCTGACCTGCGTCTTCGTTGACAACGGTCTGCTGCGTCTGAACGAAGGCGAGCAGGTGATGGAGATGTTTGGTGACCACTTTGGTCTGAACATCATCAAGGTTGAAGCGGAAGAGCGCTTCCTCTCTGCCCTGGCCGGTGTTGACGAGCCGGAAGCCAAGCGCAAGATCATCGGCCGCGTCTTCGTCGAAGTGTTCGACGATGAAGCGAAAAAGCTGAAAAACGCCAAGTGGCTGGCACAAGGCACCATCTATCCGGACGTTATCGAATCTGCTGCCAGCAAGACCGGCAAGGCCCACGTCATCAAGTCTCACCACAACGTCGGCGGCCTGCCGGAAGAGATGAAGATGGGTCTGGTCGAGCCGCTGCGCGAGCTGTTCAAAGATGAAGTGCGCCGCGTTGGCCTCGAGCTGGGTCTGCCCTACGACATGCTCTACCGTCACCCGTTCCCGGGCCCGGGTCTTGGCGTGCGCGTCCTTGGCGAAGTGAAGAAAGAGTACTGCGATATTCTGCGCCGCGCCGATGCGGTCTTTATCGAAGAGCTGCGCAAAGCTGACCTCTACAACCAGGTCAGCCAGGCGTTCGCCGTGTTCCTGCCGGTGCGCTCCGTTGGCGTGATGGGCGATGGCCGCAAATATGACTGGGTGATTGCCCTGCGCGCTGTTGAAACCATCGACTTTATGACCGCCCACTGGGCTCACCTGCCGTACGACTTCCTCGGTCACGTATCGAACCGCATCATCAACGAGATCAACGGTATCTCCCGCGTGGTGTACGACGTCTCCGGCAAGCCGCCCGCAACCATCGAATGGGAATAAGCGGCGCGCGCCCTTCTGCCCTTCGAGCATAAAAATGCAAAAAGACGCCCTTGAGGCGTCTTTTCTTTTCTCAATCGTTTGCGCAACACATCTTCTTTTTTAGAGCAGCTTTTTTGCCACTTTGCCCCTGTCATATGTGACAGGGGCATTTTTGCCATCCCGCACTAGGCTCTCTCATGACAATTGAGCCCGCTGTCAACAGCGGCTTGTGGCTGGGGGGAGGGCTGATCCAGTTGCAGATAGCTGCGCAAATTTGCCCATCGTCATCGCGCCAACCGGCAGTGACGATACCCCGGTGGAGACCGGAAACCACTTGAATCAACGGGGCGCAGCCCGAACGGCCAAACGGGTCGGGATCATAGAGCACGGAGAGTTTGATATGTCAGAACAAGCAGTGTTGGTGGGTGGATGGACCGCATATCACAAGCTGACCGCCGAGGATCAGGCGGTATTTGATCAGGCGCTGAAAGGATTTGTCGGGGTGCAGTACGTACCCTTTGAAGTCTCCACTCAAGTGGTGGCTGGCACCAACTACCGCTTCAAGTGCAAGAGCACTGTGCCGCTTGCCAAACCGATCCATGGCGAAGCCGTGGTACAGATCTTCAAATCACTGGACGGGGATGCCCATATCACCTCCATTACCCCGATCTGATAGGGTTATGGGCAGGGTGGGGAGGGGGAAATCTCCTAACCGGTTTGCTTCAGACTCCAGATAAAAGAAAAGACGCCTTAGGGCGTCTTTTCTTTTATCTATGCTCCGGCACTGCTGATATGTGGTCGGTATTTATACTTATTGATTAATTTGTTGATCTTGCTCAGGAAACTGTCATCTCACTATTTCCTTGTCTCTTCAGCTTGCTATGATTTTCGTTTAGCAACAGTTTGAGTGATTACTGTTTAAAATCAAAGTAATGCCATAGATAAATAGCAGCAAGCTGGAGGCTATTCGGCAATTAAAGCAGCCGGACTTATAAGGGGTGTTTTGCTATCGTATCGAATTAGTACCATATTCATTCCATCAGATTCACTGTTAGCGACAATGAGGTTTACATTATGTTCGAGCTAGAGAGTCCAAGAAGTCTTTTTGAAGAAATTCAAAGTGCGCTTACAGAGTACAACAGAAAACCTAATAGCAGGCTTTTTCTGTTTATAGTATTTTCTCTTAATCACTTAAGAGAGTGGATTGCTGGAAACGGTGCTAAAGAGGTTTATGATAAATCAAAAGCAGGGAAAGAACTCAGCGATGGAGAGGTTTTCTTACTAGAAATAGGTACGTTAAGTGAGTTTAACTTGGTCAGGTTATTGTGTAATAAAAGCAAACATATATCTGTAAGCTTACCATACGAGCTAACTACTTCTAGAGGCTTTCATGTTGGTAGCCCGTGCACTGACTCGCTTGACCAACTCTACTATACAATTGATGGTCTAGATTCACGACATGTGTTCTGTGTTGTTATGCAAAAATATAGTGAATGGTTTTTAAAAAATGATTAGTAAGTTAATATTACACACTAAAAAACATAAGTATTTATTAGGGCGGAATTAAACTGCACCGATAATCGGTGTTTTTTGGAAATGTTGTAAATTTAATGGAAGTAGTGCTTTGGGATTTTTGGAGTGAAAATGTAACAGGGAGCTATGCGTAAAATGGACAAACATTACTTAAAATCTTCGTTTCGTGAGAAGCTCATTGAGCATTTGTTTATTGGCGAAATGCTTAAGCTCTCTTGGAGTAGTGATCGCTGTAGCTTGGAAGTGGCAAAGCCAGAAGTTGACAACCAAGGTTACGATCTTATAGCCGAAGAAAATGGAGTGATACGGCACATCCAGTTAAAGGCTGCACATTTGCATGCCAAAGCGGCAAAACAAAAAGTTCATATCGCATTAGCGAGCAAGCCATCTGGCTGTGTGCTGTGGGTTTACTTTAATGAGGACACACTGGAATTAGGTCCTTTTTTGTTTTTTGGCAGCTCAGCGGGACAACCTTTGCCGAGTTTGGAAGGAATGCACACGGCCAAACACACCAAGGCAAATGCAGAGGGAGTGAAGGCTGAGAGGCCAGAAATTCGTGAAGTCCCGAAAGGAAAATTCGAAAAATTCGAAACAGTTGAGCAAGTGTATGCAAAATTATTCGGAGCCATGCCGTAGGGTGCAATGAAATTGCACCTCTACTTTTCTTCCTCAATACCTTGCACACACGCCGCTCTGAAAACGGTGCAATGCGCTGCGCTTATTGCACCCTACGTGTTTTGTTAATCCGCTGGGGTGGTGTGGCTAAGCGCCATGTCTTGCCAAGGCAACCAAAGGGGCGATCTGCGCCCCGATTCTTCTTATGTCCCGAAATCTAGGACATCGACTGAAAAATGGGACACCCACCTTTCTGAGCGCCGCGTAGCGGTCAATAGTGCCGTAGGGTGCAATGAAATTGCACCTCTACTTTTGTTCCTCATACCTTGCCTAAAAGCCGCTCTGCAAACGGCAAAAAGGTGGGTGTCCCAGATTTGGCCTGAACACTTTGCTATGTGTTTTTTAAAGGGATGTAGTGGTCAACTAAATCC
>NZ_CDDK01000005.1 GCF_000820225.1 Aeromonas veronii bv. veronii | reverse complement strand
CCACCAATATCTGGCTTTTCCCTGACAAGTAAGAGTGCCAGATAGCCGGTTATTTCCATCATTTTCTGGCTATATCCGAGCCCTATCAGTTTCATTCACAGCCATTTGAGCGAGTCTAGAGGCGGCCAAATCAGGCTTCTGCTGCCTGCTGACTACAGGGCAGCTCCATATTGACCACCCCCTCTTCCATTTGCACGTCGATCTTGAAGCCAAGCCGTTTGGCTAGGTTGGGAATACCGAGATTGCCGGATTAATCAGGTACCGTTCAAGCAAAGAGGCCTTCCCGACGGGAAGGCCTCTTTGCTTTATCTATCAACTGATTACCATCACTCGGTCGATTTATCAGCGCTTCTCTTTGTTGCCAATGCTCAGGCCGAGCTTGATGGAGAGGGCCGCCAGTAACAGCAGCATCATGATCAGGGAGAAAAAGTTGCTGCCAAGCTCCGGGTATTGCACCTTGAGCAGCGCGGAGTGGCCGAAGACACCGATAAAGAAGCAGAGCAGGGTGCAGATGGGGGTGTTGCCCACCATGGGTTCATGGCGATAGTGCTGGAACAGCTGATAGGCCGCCAGCCAGAGGGCAATCAGCGGGAAGAAGGAGAAGGGCACGACCGAGTTGGTCAGTACGGCCAGAGAGGCATCGCCACAGATACCAATCAGCATGGCCATGGCGAGCGGTTTTTTCGGGATCATAAGCTGTTCAGGCATGTCGTTCTCCATCCTGTGGTCATGGGTGAGGTTCACGGCGCTTCTGGTTTTGTACCTCGGCGCCCATGGCGATCATCCGCAGTTGGCGAATAGTGCGATCGGAGAGTGCCCGGCACTCTTCGCTGGTCATGTCGAGCGCATCGGCACCGGCACTGAAGACGATGGTGACCATGGCTTCTGCCTGGATGTAGGCATCTTCCCGTGGTGCTTCTGTGGTGGCTTCCAGATAATCGGTCAGCTCTGCGATAAAGTGCTGGATTTCGCGAGCCACCGCCTGACGAAAGGCGGCCGAGGTGCCGGAGCGTTCCCGCAGCAGCAGCCGGAAGATGTTGGGGTTGTTCTCGACAAACTCCATAAAGGTTTGCACCGAGGTGCTGATGACACTGCCACCACCGGCAATGCGCTGGCGTGCCTGGCGCATCAGTTGGCGCAGAGTGAGACCTCCTTCGTCAACCAGGGTCAGGCCCAGCTCCTCCATATCGCGAAAGTGGCGATAGAAAGAGGTTGGGGCGATGCCCGCTTCGCGAGCGACTTCCCGCAGGCTGAGATTGGAGAAACTCCGATTGGCGCACAGTTGGCTGAATGCAGCATCGATCAATGTACGCCGGGTTTTTTCTTTTTGTTGAGCGCGAATACCCACGAAATCAGTCACCTTCAGCTTAACGAGGACAAATGATAACCCGAAGGCGCCTCAGGATCAGGTTTGTATCCTACTTTTTTACCATTGACCGTGAGGAAATCACCATAGAAAATGGCTAACAGCTGTTCGCTGAAAGGATGCAATGAGATGGCCAGACCCCCCATTATTTTGACTAATACCCTTCTGTTTTCCCTCTCCGGGATAGTGGCGTTGATTGTCGTACCCTGGTACGGCATGAGCCATGGTTACGATCTCTGGCAGTGGGCCAGTTTCCTGTTGTTGTTCTGCCTTAGTGGTCTCTCCATCACCGCAGGCTATCACCGGCTCTGGTCGCACAAGGCCTACAAGGCGCACCTCGCTTTGCAGTGGTTGTTTGCCATCGGCGGTGCGTTGGCGCTACAGAATTCGGCCCTGCACTGGTCGGCCGATCACCGCCGTCACCATCGTCATGTGGATGACAACGATAAAGACCCCTATAGCGCGGGGCGCGGCTTCTGGTATTCCCACATCGGCTGGATGCTGCGGGAGCATCAGGGAGATCGCTATGGCGATTACAATAATGTGCGTGACCTGCAGAACAACCCGGTGGTCGCGTTTCAGCACCGTCACTATCTGACGCTGGCGCTGGCGGCCAATCTGGGGCTGCCGCTGCTGCTAGGCCTATGGCACGGGGATATGCTCGGCATGTTGCTGTTGGCAGGCGTGCTGAGAATGGTGATGACTCACCACACCACCTTCTTCATCAACTCGCTGGCCCACATCTGGGGCAGTCAGCCCTATACCGATCGCAATACCGCTCGCGATAACGGCATTCTGGCTTTTTTCACCTTTGGCGAGGGGTACCACAACTTTCACCACCTGTTCGAGAATGATTACCGCAACGGCATTCACTGGTGGCAGTTCGATCCGACCAAGTGGTTGATCCGGCTCGCCTCCTGGTGTGGTCTGGCGGGGGATCTCAGATCCTCGCCGGAGGAGCGTATCGAACAAGCCCGGCTGCAGATGCAGCTGAAACGGGCACAAGCCAAGTTGCGCAAGCAGGAAGATCGCGAACTGTGGCAGGCGCTGCTGCAGGAGGAGTACGACAAGCTGAGCCAGCAGTTGCAACACTATTACGCCAGTCGCAAGCGGCTGCTGGAGCTGCGCAAGCGCAAGGCGCTGGCGCGCTATGACCGCCTCAAGCTGCAACTGGAGTACCGGGCCGTGCGTGACGGCTTCATCGCTGGTAAACGCAACTGGAGTCGTTTGCTGGCAGGTATTGCATGATGCCGTCCGGTTATCACAGAGACTAAAAGAGAAGACCGCCTGCTGGCGGTCTTCTCTTTTATGATTCAACTCAAGCTAGTTGGCTTGGCTCTGCTGTTGCTGCAACTGATCCAGTGCCTGTTGCTCCTGCTGGCTAAGACCCAGCTGTTCGCAGGCCTGCTCAAAGCTGATCCCCAGATAGCGCATCATGATATCCAATAACGGGAGGGCTTAGTTGGCTTGGCTCTGCTGTTGCTGCAGCTGATCCAGTGCCTGTTGCTCCTGCTGGCTAAGACCCAGTTGTTCACAGGCCTGCTCAAAGCTGATCCCCAGATGGCACATCATGATATCGATGGCGGGCAGATAGTTCTTCATAGCTTCTTCCATGGTGATCCTCCAGACCCGTCACTTATGCCCTGAACCACTCGGGGCGGCAATTAGACTTTAGGCTTAGTCCGTCCATTTGATAAGCACCCCTGCCACTGGGGGAGGGAATTTGTTACCCTGCACCATGATAAAAACGGTTGCCGTATGACTGCGAGCAACAGGTGAGGAGCAGGGCATGTTATTGAGTTTCTTGATCATCGCTTCAGGTTGGTGGCACATCCGTGCTGCCTACGGTTCAGACAGCCGCCAGTTCTATATCAGCAAGCCACTGACCATGTTGCTTATCATCGCGTTGGCGTTCGGCTACCAGAGTTATGACCACGACGGTTCCCACGCCTGGATCCTGCTCGGCCTTTGTCTCTCGCTGGCGGGCGATGTGCTGCTGATGCTGCCAAGTGATCGCTTCATTCAGGGGTTGGCGGCATTTCTTGTCGCGCATCTCTGCTATATCGTCGGTTTTGCCCAAGGGCCGTTGTTGCTCAATCTGGTGGATGGTTTGCTGCTGTTGCTGATCGCCGGTATGGTATTTGGCCTGCTGTGGGGCAAGCTGGGGGAGATGCGGATCCCGGTCTTTTGCTACATGCTGGTGATCATCGGCATGGCCTGGGTGGCCGCCGGAGCCTGGCACGCCTCTCTCACTGCCGGTTCTGCCGCCGCTCTGGTGGGGGCGCTGATGTTCCTCTTCTCCGACAGCATGCTGGCGCTCGATCGCTTCCGCCGCCCCTTTCCCCACGCCCGCGCCTGGGTGATGAGCAGCTACTTCGCGGCGCAATTCCTGATTGCAGGGTCGCTGGCGGGATAACGTCTTCTGGTTGAGTGCAGGTAACAGATAACGAAAAACGGGCATTGGCCCGTTTTTCGTTTTATGCCCGGCGTTTTTCACGCTTCTAGCGGTTCGGCATCCGCTGCCCGTGGGGCGGGGGATTTGAGCAACAGCATCAGGCCGCTGGCGATCAGCAAGAAGATCCCCATGATGTAGAACACCTGGTTGTAGGCCATGATGGCCGCTTCCCGGTTGATGGTATTGGCTAGCATGGCGTGGGCTTGCTGCTCGGCCAGCTCGGGGCCGGAACCCTGTGCCATCATGCTCTGGGCCAGCTGCAGCAGATAGGTTTGTCCCTCGATGCTGCTGGCGGGCAGAGTGCTGCCAATCTGCAGCACATGGGTGCGGGTATCGTTGTCGAGCAGGGTCGAGATAATGGCGATACCGAACGCACCACCGAGGTTGCGCAGTACGTTGAGCAGGGTCGAGGAGGAGGGGATCTCGTCGTGACTCAGGCTGGCGGTGGCGACCAGGGAGAGCGGCACCATGATGAAGGGTTGCCCCAGCGCCCGCACGATAAGCGACTGGATCAGCTGCGGCCCGGCGTAGTCGGCACTCATGTTGACGTTCATAAAGCAGCTGACGGCGAAGATCAGGAAGCCGAAGCTCACCAGATAGCGCGGGTCTATCTTGTGGGTCAGTTTGGGCACCAGTGGCAGCACCAGCAGTTGCGGCAGCCCCATCCACATCAGGACTTCGCCGATTTCCAGCGCGTTGTAGTTGTGGATCTGGGTCATGTAGAGCGGCAACACATAGATAGATCCCATCAACGCCATGCCGAGGATCAGATAGGCGAAGCAGGCCAGCGCGAAGCGCGGGTTGTGCAGCAGCCGCAGATTAACCAGCGGGTGACGGCGGATCAGCTGGCTGATGACGAAGAACACCAGCGCTACCGCCGAGATGACCGCCAGTCGCACGATGAAGCTTGAGCCGAACCAGTCTTCCCGGTTGCCCTCTTCCAGTACCACCTCCAGCAAGCCGAGGCCAAGCGCCATGGTGACGATGCCGATGAGGTCTACCCGCTTGATCACGGCCCAGTCCACCGGTTTTTTATCCAGCCCGTGGGCCAGCATGGCCATCACCAGCAATCCTGGCGGCACGTTGAGATAGAAGATGTAGTGCCACGACATCTGCTCGGTGAGCCAGCCGCCGAGGGTCGGACCGATGGCAGGAGCGAAGGTGGCACAGAGACCGAACAGCGCCATGCCGGTGGCCCGCTTTTGTAGCGGCAACAGGGTGACGATGAGAGAGAAGGCCATCGGGATCAGCGCCCCGCCGGTGAAGCCCTGTAGCGCCCGGAAGACGATCATGCTGGTGAGGTTCCAGCTGAACGAGCAGAGCACGGAGGCAGCGATAAACGCGCCTGTGGTCCAGAGCAGGTAGCGGCGCACGCTCAGCCCCCGGCTCAACCAGCCGCTCAGGGGGATGGCGATCATCTCCGCCACCAGATAGGAGGTGGAGATCCAGGAGCTTTCGCTCAGGGTGGCCGACAGGGCCCCCTGAATATCCTTCAGGGAGGCATTGGTGATCTGGATATCGAGGATGGCCATGAAGGCGCCGATAAGCCCCCCCATGACCGCGATCCAGTTACGACGTGGAATGGGTTCCATCAGTTGGCAGCCACCACGGGATCAGGAGTGCGGGTATCCACGATCACTTCGGTGGAGAGACCCGGCAGCAGCTTGCCTGCCAGCGGGCCTGGCTCGGGGATGCGGATCTTCACCGGTACCCGCTGCACGATTTTGGTGAAGTTGCCAGTGGCATTCTCCGGTGGCAGCAGGGCGAACTTGGCACCGGTCGCAGGGGCCAGGCTGTCGATGATCCCCTCGACCGGTTGATCCGGGTAGGCATCGAGTACCACTTCGACCTTCTGGCCCGGCTGCATATGGGCGAGCTGGGTCTCCTTGAAGTTGGCTTCGACCCACACCTGCTGCAGCGGCACCAAACTGGCGACCTGCATGCCGGACTGGACGTAGAGGCCTTCCCGCAGACTGCGCTTGCCAATGATGCCGTCAGCAGGCGCCCGCAGTTCGGTGTAGCCGAGCTCCAGCTTGGCCTGCTCCAGTTGTGCTTCGCTCAATGCCAGCTTGGCCAGATTCTGTTTGCGCTCGGCATCCAGTACTAGCAGTCGCTCACGGGCCGCCTGCAGGGCGGCTTGGGCCTCCCGGGCTTGCGCCTGATTGACCTGCAGGCCGGCACGCACCTCGTCCAGACTGTCTTGCGAGCTGTAGTGGCGCTGGTTGAGCTGACTGATCCGGTTGACCTGCTGGCTGGCGCGCAGCTGTTCGGCATTGGCGGAAGCGACCTTGGCCTCGGCCTGCTGGATCAGGCTCAGTTGTTGGGTGCGGGTGGCGGCCAGATTTTCGGCCGTCGCCTGATTGAGGCGCAGGTCGGCTTCGGCCTCCGCGACCCTGGTTTTGTATTCGCGATCATCGAGACGAGCGATCAGTTGGCCCGCTTTGACCGGCTGGTTGTCGGTGACCAGCACTTCGCGGATATAACCGGGTAGCTTGGAGCTGATCCCGGTCACTTCACTTTGCAGATAGGCGTTGTCGGTGCTTTCAAAATAGCGGCCGTGAAGATACCAGTAACCGGCGAACAGCAGACCGAGCAGCGCCAATATCATGGCTGCCAGCAGGGGAATTTTTTTGTGTTGACTCATTTTTGTGATTCCTGAACTTAAGGGGCGCAGGCTAACACTGGTCAACTGTTTCGATTAGTATTGGTTCACGAGATATACAGTTTCACTGGTGCAACAATGGACCTCAATGCCGCGTTAATTCTGGTGCGTATCGTCGATAAGGGCTCGTTTACGGGGGCCGCCCGCGAGCTGGGAATGACCAAGGCGATGGTCAGCCGCCGCATCGCTGAACTGGAACAGCGGCTCGGAGTGCGTCTGCTCTATCGCTCCACCCGTCAGCTCACTTTGACCGAGGAGGGGGAGAAGTACTACCTGCACTGTAGCAAGGCGGTCGATGCCCTGACCGAAGCCGAGCTGATGCTGAGCGCCAGCCAGCAGGAGGTGACCGGCACTCTCAAACTGGCGGTGCCCATCGAGACGGGGCAACTGGTGGTCGGGCGCTTGGTCGCCAAGTTTTTGCAGGCCTATCCCGCCCTGCAGGTGGAGCTGGAGCTGACCAACCGGGTGGTAGATCCCATCAGCGAAGGGCTGGATGCGTTGGTGCGGATTGGCGACATGAGCGACTCCAATCTGGCGGCGCGCCGACTCTGGAGCACCGGAAGGCTGCTCTGTGCCAGCCCGGACTATCTGGCCCGCAGCCCGGTCATCGAGCGGCCGGAGGATCTGGCCAACCACGAGCGGGTGACGGTGAGCAGCGGGTTTCTCGCCTCTCACTGGTGTTTCGAGCTGGATGGCAGAGAGGTGCTGGTTGACCCCCCATCCCGTTTTCGGGTCAATAATATTACCTGTGCCCGGGAGGCGGCGAAGGCGGGGCTGGGGTTGGCTTCGTTACCCGCTATGCTCTGTCAGGATGAGCTGGCCAGCGGCGAGCTGGTGATCCTGCTGCCAGAGTGGCAGCAACCCAGGGTGCCGATTTATTTGCTGTTTCCGGAGCGGCAACTGATGCCGCGCAAGTTGCGGGCATTCATCGATTTCATGATTGATAACGGCGCCGAGTTTGGCATCGACAAGTTGTTGTAAGGGGGAGCTATGGATAACTGGATCAATCTCTATCGCGCCTCACACACCCTGGAGGCACACGCGTTGAAAGGGGCGCTGGAGGCGGAAGGGGTGCTGGTGCGCCTCAATGGCGAGGGGCTGTCGGGCGCCCTTGGCGAACTGCCGGTCGACATGTTGCAGGTGACCCTGATGGTGCGGGCCGAGGATCGCAGCAAGGCAGGACGGGTCATCGAGCGTTACCAGCAGCGTCAGGGTAATGGCTGGCTGTGCGGCCAGTGCGGGGAGGAGAACGGCGCCAACTTCGACGTCTGCTGGCGCTGTCACCACGATCCTCACGACAGCTGAGCTTTCTTCTGCTAGCGCGGCGGGAACTCGATATCTTCCCCTGCGCTGGCATCGTGATAGGTCGCCAGATCCAGCTCGTTTTCGCTGCGGGCGATCAGCACCGACACCAGAATATCCCCCGATACGTTGACCGTGGTGCGCGCCATGTCGAGGATCCGGTCAATGCCTGCAATCAGTGCCACCCCTTCCAGCGGCAAGCCCACCGCCGTCAGGGTCAGGGTCAGCAGCATCAACCCGGTGCCCGGGGTGCCTGCGGTGCCGATACTGGCCAGGGTTGCGATGCTGATGATGGTCAGGTAATCGACCATGTGCAGATCCACACCGAATGCCTGAGCTACGAACAGCGCAGTCACTCCCTGATAGAGGGCGGTGCCATCCATGTTGATGGTGGCGCCGATGGGCAGCACCTTGGCGGTGATGGCGGGGGAGACTCCCAGCCGCTTCTCGGCGCAGGCCAGACTGATGGGCAGGGTGGAGTTGCTGGAGCTGCTGGTAAACGCAACCGCCTGGGCGTCAACGATGCTCTTGAAGTAGTGCAGCGGATTGAGCCGTGCCAACAGGAGCAGCAGGGTGCTGTAGACCCCGAGCACGTGCAGCAGGCAGCCGAGGTAGACGGCGCCGATCACCTTGAGCAGCGGTAGCAGCAGGTCGAGGCCGTACTTGCCGGTCATCCAGGCCATCAGGGCGCAGACACCGTAAGGGGCGAGCGCCATCACCATCTGGGTCAGCTTGAACATCCCCTCGGCCAGCGAGGTGAAGAAGAGGATGGCGGGGCGGCCACGGCGACCGCTGGCATTGAGGGCGACCGCCAGCGCCACCGCAAAGACGATCACTTGCAGGATCTTGCCATCCACCATCGCCTGTACCGGATTGCTCGGTACCAGATGGCTCAGCACGCTGGCCAGGGTGGGTGGTTCCGACATGCCGATCCGCTCATAGGGGCCCATGTCGGCGCCCATGCCGGGCTCCAGCAGCCAGCCCATCATCAAGCCGATGCAGATGGCGATGGCGGTCGAGCAGAAGTAGAGGCAGATCGCTTTGCTGCCGATGCGATCGAGGGCCTTGCCCTTGAGCAGCGAGGTGAGGCCGGCGATGACCGAGCAGAAAATGAGGGGCACCATCAGCATCTGGATGGTGTTGACGAACAAGACACCAAGGGGCTTGAGCAGCAGGGCTTGCTCTTCAAAGCCGACACCCAGACCCACCCCTGTCAGCATGCCGAGCAGGGTCTTGAGCCAGAGTGGTCGGCGGGTCCAGATCTGCCAGGGCTTGAGAGCCTCTCCATGGAACAGCATGACGCCAATATCCTTATACATTGTCTGCGATGGCCAAAAAGGGGCGCCAGTGTAGCGATCCCTGACGCGGGTTGCCACATTATCGACAAAGCGGTGGCGGTGACCACTCCCCTGACCAGGAAATGCGCAATTTATTGGCCTATATCAAGATCTCTTCGGGCGGGGAGATATTTAATTGGCATTAAATATGTTCATTATTGAGGTGAGAGATGTCGCAATCGGTTCATGGTCACGAAGTGATGGAGATGATGCTGGCGCAAGGAGGGCAATTTACCCGTGCCAGCCTGAAGCAGGCGATGGCCGAGCGGTTCGGTGCCGAGGCCCGTTTTCATACCTGTAGTGCCAACGAGATGGATGCGGAGGCGCTGATCGACTTTCTGGCTGCCCGCGGCAAATTCATCGACTCCGCCGAGGGTTTCCAGACCCGCGCCGACAAGATCTGCAACCACGGTTAATCCCGCTGCGAGCGCATCATGGCGCTCGCTCAATTCTTCGCCCTTTGCTATATTTCGCCCCCTCTCTTTTCCCTATTCAGGGCGTAGCCCGGGCGTTGTATGGATACTTTTTCTGCCGCAGTCATGCTGTTTCTGATCATGGACCCGCTGGGCAACCTGCCGGTCTTCCTCTCTATTCTGCGTCATATCGATCCCAAGCGACGCCGCAAGGTGATGGTGCGCGAGCTGCTCTTCTCGCTGGCCATCATGATGCTGTTCCTGTTCGTCGGTCAGCAGATCCTCGGTTTCCTCAACTTGCGGCAGGAGGCGGTCAGCATTGCGGGGGGCATTATCCTGTTCCTGATCGCCATCAAGATGATCTTCCCGAGTGAGGGGGGCGTGACCGGGCTGGCGGCGGGCGAGGAGCCCTTCCTGGTGCCGATGGCGATCCCGATGATCGCCGGTCCTTCTATCTTGGCTTCTTTGATGCTGCTGGCCAATCAGGAGCCGACCCGAATGGTGGACTGGTCGCTGGCACTCTTTCTGGCCTGGGCTGCCAGCGCGGTGATCCTGATGTTCTACGAGGTATTCAACAAGCTGCTGGGTGAGCGGGGGCTCACTGCGGTGGAGCGGTTGATGGGTATGCTGCTGGTGATGATCTCGGTCCAGATGTTGCTGGACGGGGTACATCACTATCTGGCGGTGACCGGTCAGGGCTGAGTGAGTTACATCTTGAAGTGAATGAAACGGGGCTACGCAGAGCCCCGTTCTTGTTTCCTACCGAGAGGACGTGCAGTCACTCGTGAGTGGTCGCAGCGGGTTCCAGTTTGCTCATGATGAGGGAGAGCAGCAATTCCCGCAGCCAGCGGTGGCCCGGATCCTCGCGGTGACGCTGATGCCAGATGAGCAGATGGGAGATGCTGTCCAACCCGATGGGCAGCGGTAGCTGCAACAGCGGATAGACCTGGGTAGCGTGGCGTGCGTAGAGCCGGGAGAGCGTTACTATCATGTCGGAGTGCATCCCCATCCGCAGCGCCGCCTCGAAGGAGGGCACGGTTGCCTCGATACGCCGGTAAAGATCCTGCTCTGCCAGCTTGTGATCCAGCATCCAGCGGTCTCGTCCCTCGCAGTAAGTCTGCACATGGGGATAACTGAGGTAGTGCTCCAGATTCCAGTTGGGCTCTCGCAGCGCGGGGTGGTGCTGCTGCACCAGACAGGTGAGATCATCGACCGCCAGCACTCGCTGACAGATGCTGTCGGGCAGGGTATCGAGCCGATAATCGGAGCTGATGCAGTTCTCCCGCACCGCGAAGGCGATGTCCACCTGTCCCTGACTCATCTCGGTCAGGCTGTTCTCGGTCCACTCCTCGTAGCGCAAGCGGATCCTTGGTGCCTGCCGCTTCAGCTCGCTCAGGTAGAGCGGGGCAAACAGGGTGAAGGCGCTGTCCATGCTGGCGATGACGAACTCCCGCTCCGAGCTGGCGGGGTCGAACTCGGGCGGCTGGATCAGGTTATCCAGCGACAGCAGGATGGGTTGCAACTGCTGCTGCAGTGCAAGGGCACGGCCGGTGGGTTCCAGCCCGTAGGCAGAGCGGATGAAGAGGGGATCATTGAAGGTATCGCGCAGACGGCCGAGGGCTTTACTGACCGCGGACTGGCTCAGATGAAGGCGGCGTGCGGCCTTGCTGCCGTTGCGCTCTTCCAGCAGTACCTGCAGGATAATCAGCAAATTGAGGTCGATGCGACCCAGTTGTTCCAGCAGCATGATATGAATCCTCTTCAATTCTAAGATGAATTTATACCATTTGTTTTCATATCTTGGCGATCTTATCCTCGAATGGTCTCAGGTTCGCATGAACCACTGGTACAGGATGTAGCGGTTGAGGGGACATGTAGCACAATCAATATGGCGACCTCAGGGTCGCCCTATTTTTTGGCTATGATTTATTTGCTCACTTGCACCTGCCTTGATTTTGCCCAACAATCCCTGCGCTCTATTTTGATACAAGTAACAGATATCTCTTTGTGAGGGAGTATCCCTATGGGACTCGGTGGAATTCATATCTGGCATATGTTGATCCTCTTGCTGGTCGTTGTGCTGGTCTTCGGCAGCAAGCGTCTTGCCAGTGCAGGTGAGGATTTGGGTACCGCCATCAAAGATTTTCGCAAGGCGATGCGTGACGACGCAAATCATCCGAAATAAGCAGTAGGAGTAGAAAATGTCTGTAGACGAGAAAGTTGAACTGAACGAAACCTGTGACAGCTGCGGCTGTTTTGCCGAGATCGGCACCATCATCGGCGAAGGCGACGATGTGATGGATCTGGTTATTGAAGCCGCTGCCGAGGCGGATGCCCGCGCCAAGCTGGCTGCCTATGAAGCTCTGGCCAAACAGGTCACTGCCGAAGCTCAAGTGAGCAGTGAACTGACCCAGGGCGCCAACGGCGTGATCCTGAAAGCCCGCCTGCAATTCACCTGCACCGCCGAAAAACTGATTTTCGAAATGCGGGCCCGCTCTATCTGAGTTGTCTGATAACGCGGCAGGTTTGCCTGCCGTGTTGACCCTTCTGCTGTGGGTCGGCGTTCTATAGTTACTCTATCCCACAGACGTTTTGCCCGGCGCGAGTCGGCCAACAGAAGGCGCAAACATCATGACGCAGCGATGGATCTCTGCCCCCAATCCCACCCTCTATCGTGATCCGTGCTGCCAACAGGCAGCAGGCGTGACCTCAGCACAGGGGCAGCCATCGTGATGCGACGCTGGATCTGGGCGCTGCTGGCCCTCTGCTGTTTTCCCCTGCTCGCGGCTGAACTCAAGCCACAGCGTCTGCCCCAACCCGGGGATCTCGAAAGCATTCTGCAAAAGCGCGAACTTAGGGCGCTGGTGGTCTATGAGCGCGGCTTCTACTTTCTCGATCGCGGCGCCCAGTACGGCATTCTGGTCAATCAGCTGCAAGGGTTCGAGCGCTGGCTGAACAAGACCTATCTCGCCAAAGAGAAGGTCAAACTCAAGGTGGTCTACATCCCGGTGCGTCAGGACAAGCTGCTGGACTATCTGACCGAGGGGCGTGGCGATCTGGTGGCGGCGACCATGACGGTGACCCCGACCCGGCGTGAACAGGTGGCCTTCTCCCGGCCGCTCATTTCATCCATCGAGGAGTGGGTGGTGAGCCAGCAGAGCCTGCCCGCCTTCAGCCGCATTACCCAGCTCTCCGGCAGGCGGGTCTGGGTGCGTGCCAGCTCCAGCTACTACGAGAGTCTGCGCCAGCTCAACTGGCTGTTTCGCGAGCTGGGGTTGCCCCCCGTCTATATCGAAACGGTGCCCGAATACCTGCAGGATGGCGATCTGCTGGAGATGGTGGCCGCTGGCATTATTCCCCTGACGGTGACCGACAGCTACAAGGGGCGGATCTGGCTGGGTGGCATGATCTCCGGCCTCAAGGCCCACAAGCTGATCCCCCTGCGCAGCAACGGCACCAGTGCCTGGGCGCTGCGCAAGAACAGCCCCGAGCTGCTCAAGGCGGTCAATGGCTATCTGGCGAGTGTCAGCCGCAACAGCCTTTACAGTGACATGACCCTGCGCCGGTTGCTGATTCGCAGCGATCAGATGAGCAATATCCTGGCGCCGGATCCCATGGGGCGCCTCGCGACCATTCGCAAAGTGCTGGAGAAGTACGCCAATCAATACGATCTCGACTGGCTGATGCTGGCGGCGCTCGGCTACAAGGAGTCCGGCCTCAATCCCAAGGCGCGTTCGCCCAAGGGGGCCGTGGGCCTCATGCAGCTGCTGCCCAGTACGGGGCGGGAGGTCGGCATCAACGGCGCCAGACTCACCACGCTGGAGGGCAATGTGGAGGCCGCCTGCCGCTACATGCGGTTGATCCTCGATACCTACTTCAATGATCCCAAGCTGGATCGGCTCAACCGCCACCTGTTTGCCCTCGCCGCCTACAACGCCGGGCCGAACCGGGTGCAGGCGCTGCGAGGCAAGGCGGAGAAGCTGGGGCTCGATCCCAACGTCTGGTTCGGCAACGTGGATCAGCTGGTGGCCAACGAAGTCGGACAGGGGCCGATCAACTATGTCGGCACCATCTACAAGTACTACGTGGCCTATCGTTTCAGCCTGCCCCAGATCGAGGGCAAGGCTGCCGCTATCGAAGCGGCTCAGCCCTGAGCCGGTTGACCGGCAGGGTCGCCTGCACGGTCGGCAATTGCCAGCCACCGTCCCTGTGTTGCAAAAACCAGTGAGCAGGGCCGGTGGCCGGGATGAGATCTGGCTGGCTGAGCTGGCCCAGATAGCGCAACATCGGGGTATCATGCAGTTCCATCAGCAACTCCTTTTGAATATGTGAAGAGGCTCGCCAGCGTTATGACACCCGGCCATGACAGCAGGATGACACCATGATCCCCGGATCCTTTGCCCTGATCGATGATCCCCTGCTGGCGCTCAAGGTACGCTGCCACTGGATCCGCCATGCCCGCGAGCGGATCCAGGCGCAGTACTACAGCTGGGAGGAGGACAGCAGCGGCAAGCTGCTGCTGAGCGAGCTGCTTCACGCCGCCCGGCGTGGCGTCAAGGTACAACTGCTGGTGGATGATCTCTATGCCGGTGACAACCGCTTTCTGGAGATGGTGGCTCACTACCCGGGGATCGAGGTACGGCTGTTCAACCCCTTCTGGCTGCGGGGCTGGCGCCCGCTGGCACTGCTGCTGGAGGGGCTGCTCAGCTTTCGCCGCATCAACCACCGGATGCACAACAAGCTGCTGCTGGTGGATGGCAAGCTGGCGCTGATCGGCGGGCGCAACATCGGCGATCGCTACTTCGGTCTGGATCCGCAGGCTCCCTTCGTGGATCTCGATCTCGCCTGTCAGGGGGGGCTGTGCCAGCAGATGGTGCAGGGGTTCGAGCAGTTCTGGCACAGCCGCTGGAGTCACCCCATCCGCCATCTGCTGCGCCGCGAGCTGCTGCCCGCCGAAATAGAGGTGGTCAACGACTTCCTGTTCACCATGACGGATCCGGCGGTAGCGACGGTCTACGATCTGCCCGCGGCACTGTTTGACGAGCGCGATGTGCCGCTGCAATGGCATGAGGGGCGGGCCGAGGTGTGGTTCGACCGTCCCGGCAAGGGGCTAATCTCCCGTCCCACCACTGCCCGTCAGCTGTGGCGCCAGCTGGCTGACAATCCCGGCTCGCTGGGGTTGGTGACCCCTTACCTCATCCTTACTCTCGGGTTCCGGCAACGTCTGGCGCGGCTGCGCCAGCAGGGGGTCGCCATCGACATTCTCACCAACTCGCTGGCCAGCACTGATGTGCCGCTGGTCTATGGCGCTTACCAACGCTATCTCGGCTGGTTGCTGCGCCGCGGGATCCGGGTCGCCGAGTTTGACCATGACCACGGCAGCCTGCACGCCAAGCTGATCCTGCTGGGGGAGGAGCGGGCGCTGTTTGGCAGCCTCAACCTCGATCCCCGCTCGCTCTTTCTCAATACCGAGCTGATGCTGCATCTGCACTGCCCGCCGATCTGCGAGGCGCTGCGAATGTGGCTGGCTCGCTGGCAGGAGCAGGCGGGTGGATTGCCGCGCAAACCCGAAGGGTGGTCAAGGCGACTGATAGCACGCCTGAGTGACTGGTTGCCCCTGCGCCGTTGGCTGTGAGGCGGCCATTTTTTGTGCGAGATCTCGCAAAGCCTTGTAAGCCATTGCTGATACCCTTTGCGGGTGAATAACCATGCATGAATCTATCTTGCTGTTTTATAACAATTTAGTGGTGATGATAAGGCTGTTTTTTGTACTCTGATGTGAATGGAATTAGCATAAAAACGTTTTTTATTTTGTTTTTATGCGTAATATTTCAGTTGCAAGGACAAACACGGCGGCTTGTCTGCCGTGTGGACGAAGGTTGTAACGGGTAGCTGGCCAGTTGCATCGCTGCAATTGGCGCTCACTTCAGATGGGTCGCGAACTATCGGAAAGTGAAACAGAGACCCGGCGTGGCCGGACTCCAATATGGAACATGCTATTTGCGAGGGGGTGACATGGACATGTCACCCCACTTTTTTGGCCGCTCGCCACCGCTTACCCTTTCCATGACTGTCGCTCATCGCAAGAGCCGCAGAGGGCAAGGCAATAAAAAGAGGGCCGCAATAGCGGCCCTCGGTCTCATCTGCCCGGTGGGTTAACCGGCCTTGACGCTGCGGCGACGCTGCAGCCAGACGATCGCCCCGAACAGCAGGAAGCCCGGGATCCACATCCACTCCTTGGTCCAGCGCTCGGTCGGCGCCTTGACGGTGAGGATCTCCTGATCGAACTCCAGTCCCATGGTGGCGGCCGGGCTGCCAAAGGCGACGTTGTCGATCAGCGTCTTGCCATCCTGTTCATAGAGGCTCAGCCCCAGATTGGCCAGCCTCTCTTCGCCATTTGCCCCATCCGGTACGGCGACCAGCAGGGTGAACTTGCGTGGCTTGCCCACTGCATCTTCACCGAGGATCCGCAGCCGCAGGGTGCTCTCCGCCTCCACTTCACCCATGGTTTGGGCCAGCTGGGCAGGCGGGGTCTCGCGATAGGGGTCGTGCACCATGTCCATCCAGAAACCCGGGCGGAACAGGGTAAAGGCGACCAGCAACAGCAGCATGCTCTCGTACCAGCGGCTCTTCACCAGGAACCAGCCTTGGGTGGCGGCGGCGAAGATCAGCATGGCGATGGTCGCCACGATGAAGATCAGCACGCCGTGGGCGAAGTCCACGTCGATCAGCAGCAGATCGGTGTTGAAGATAAACAGGAACGGCAGCGCCGCGGTACGCAGGCTGTAGTAAAACGCCGTGATCCCGGTCTTGATGGGATCGCCCTTGGAGACAGCGGCAGCCGCGAAGGAGGCCAGCCCCACCGGCGGCGTCACATCCGCCATGATGCCGAAGTAGAAGACGAACAGGTGCACCGCGATCAGCGGCACGATCAGCCCGTTTTGCTGCCCCAGCGTTACCACCACTGGCGCCAGCAGGCTGGAGACGACGATGTAGTTGGCCGTGGTCGGCAGCCCCATGCCGAGGATCAGGCTCAGCAGTGCGGTGAGCAGCAGCATCAGCAGCAGGTTGCCCATGGAGAGGAACTCCACCAGATCCGCCAGCACCAGACCAACCCCGGTCTGGGAGACCGCACCCACGATAATCCCCGCGGTGGCAGTGGCAATGCCGATACCGATCATGTTGCGGGCACCGGCGACCAGCCCTTCCCGCAGATCCACCACGCCGTCAGCAACGGTGCCGTAGTCGTGCTTGCCGTCCTTGCGCAGCCAGTTGAGCAGCGGGCGCTGGGTCAGCAGGATGATCACCAGCATCACGGTCCCCCAGAAGGCTGACAGCCCCGGCGAGAGGCGCTCCACCATCAGGCACCATACCAGTACTACCACCGGCAGCAGGAAGTGCAGGCCGGAGAGCAGCACGGCGCGGGTGTTGGGCAACTCGGTGAGCGGCTTGTCGGGATCTTCGGCAGGCAGCGGTTCATTGCTGGCGGCGATCTTCAACAGGGCCACATAGGTGGCAGCCAGCAGTACCGAGATCCCCGGCAGTGCGTACTCACCCAGTGCAGGTTTGAGCCAGCCGAGGCCATAGTAGACCGCCAGTGACAGGCCGCTGATGAGGGCCGCGCCAAAGGCAAAACCGGTCAGGCGACGCAGCCAGGGTTTGGGTTGATGGTTGCCGATGGGCTGCATGCCCAGTTTCAGTGCCTCCAGATGGACGATGTAGAGCAGCGCTATGTAGGAGATGGCGGCAGGCAGGAAGGCGTGTTTGATGATCTCCACATAGGGGATACCCACGTATTCGACCATCAGGAAAGCCGCAGCCCCCATCACCGGCGGCATGATCTGGCCGTTGACCGAGGAGGCCACTTCCACCGCCCCCGCTTTCTCTGAACTGAAGCCCACCTTCTTCATCATCGGGATGGTGAAGGTGCCGGTGGTCACCACGTTGGCAATCGACGAGCCGGAGATCAGGCCGGTCAGGCCAGAGGCGACCACTGCCGCCTTGGCCGGGCCGCCGCGCAAGTGACCGAGCAGGCTGAAAGCGAGCTGGATAAAGTAGTGACCGGCACCGGCCCGTTCCAGCAGGGCGCCGAACAGCACGAACAGGAACACGAAGCTGGTGGAGACGCCAAGGGCGATGCCGAACACCCCTTCGGTGGTGATCCACTGGTGGTTGGCCAGCGCGGTAAAGCCTACTCCGCGATGTGCCAGCAGTCCCGGCATCCAGGGGCCCGCTAGGCTGTAGATCAGAAAGACGATGGCGATGACCGCCAGTGCCGGCCCCAGGGCGCGGCGCGCCGCTTCCAGCAGCAGCGGAATGCCGATGCAGGCGGTCACCAGATCGGCGGTGGTGAGGGTGCCGGGACGCAGCGCCAGCGCTTCATACATCACGAACAGGTAAGAGGCGGCGCCAGCAGCGATCAGGCCGAGGGCGATATCACCGAGGGGAACCCGATCCCGCGGCGAGGAACGAAATGCAGGGAACACCAGAAAAGCGAGCAACAGGGCAAAGGTGAGGTGAATGGAGCGGGTTTCGGTGTCATTGAGTACGCCAAACCCCACCATGAAGGGGAGTGGCGAGGCGATCCAGAGCTGGAACAGCGACCAGGCCAGCGCCAGTGCTGTGATGAGCCAGCCCATGATGCCCAGCGGCAGGCGAGCGCCCACATCCTGGGCGATCAGTTCCTCGGTAGAGAGTTGTTTATCTTGCATAGGGTTAACTTGTGCCAACGAGTACAACAAGAGCGACACCCGCCCCCGCAATCAGGCGGCAGACGGGTGTCGAAGAGAGTGACAAAGGCCCCGGGGCCTTCAATCAGAGCCAGCCGCGCTCTTTGTAGTAGCGGGCAGCTCCTTCATGCAGCGGTGCAGAGAGACCCACCTTGATCATGTCGGCCTCTTTCAGGTCGGCAAAGGCAGGGTGCAGGCGCTTGAAGCGATCCAGGTTGTCAAACACCGACTTGACCAGCTGATAGACCACTTCCGGATCGGTTTTGGCGCTGGTGGAGAGCACCGCTTTGCCACCGATGGAGGGGGTCGGCTTGTCGCTGCCCTTGTAGATGCCGCCCGGGATCTCGGCCTTGCTGTAGTAGCTCTTCTCGGCCAGCAGCTTGTCGATGTCGGCGCCGGTCACAGGGACCAGTACCGCATCTGTGGTGGTGGAGGCTTCCTGAATGGCGCCGTTCGGGTGACCCACGAAGTAGCTCATGGCGTCGATGTTGTTGTCACCGAGGGCGGAGGCCTGTTCGGCCGGCTTCAGCTCGGAGACCAGACCGAAGTCACCCTTCTTCCAGCCTTTGACCGCCATGATCTCTTCCATGGTGTCACGCTGGCCGGAGCCCGGGTTGCCGATGTTGACGCGCTTGCCCTTCAGATCGTCGAAGCTGGCGATCTTGGCATCGCGGCGAGCCAGGATGGTGAACACCTCGCTCTGCAGGGAGAAGACGGCGCGCATGTCGTCCATGGCTCCTTCGGCCTGGAACGGCGGCAGCCCCTTCATCGCCTTGAACTGGTGGTCGGATTGCATGATGCCGAAGTTGAATTCACCGCTGCGGATGCCGTTGACGTTGGCAACACCGCCGCCACTGGCCGGGGCGTTGCACTTGATCTGGTGATCGGCGGCGCCGCGATTGAGGAAGCGGCAGATGGACTGGCCAGCGACATAGTAGACGCCGGTCTGACCGCCGGTGCCTATGGTCACGAAGCGCTCCTGCGCTTGTACCGGACCACCGAATGAAACACCGACCAGAGCCGCCGACAGGGCGCATGCCAAAGTTAATCCTTTCATTTTTTCTCCCTTTTCTTTGATTTTGTTTATCCGATCCCCGGATAAATGATGGCAATCCCGTTCTGCGCCGGGCTTGCCCGCTCTTCTCGTTGCGCGAAAGCGGGGGGAGTTGATTCCCCCCTTTTCCGGCAGTCACCCTCATCCTGTGGTGAGGCTACCGACCTCCTGTCGGTCGAAGATAAATTGGCCCCTGAGGGGCCAAATAAAAAGTTGCAAGCACTCCGATTAAGCACATTCACCCAACATAAATCAAACGAAATGGCAAAATAGCGGAGTTAAATCTTGAGAAACATGACCTCGATCATTCATTTTCTTGCCGAAGATTAATTTGATATGGAGGGAAATGGAAGAGGGAAAAACTACGAGAGGATTCTTATGCGGCCCTTGAATGACAAGGGCCGGAGTCATGAGAGATCAGTTGGCCGGGGTGGCCAGATCCAGGATAAAGGCGTATTCCAGCGCGATATCCTCGTAGGCTTTGAAGCGGCCCGACTTGCCGCCGTGGCCGGCATCCATGTCGGTGTTCAGTAACAACTTGTTATCATCCGTCTTCAGTTCGCGCAGCTTGGCGACCCACTTGGCGGGCTCCCAATACTGCACTTGCGAGTCGTGCAGCCCGGTGGTGACCAGCAGGTTGGGATAGGCTTGCGCCTTCACCTGATCGTAGGGGCTGTAGCTCTTCATGTAGTCGTAGTAGCGCTTCTGGTTCGGGTTGCCCCACTCGTCATACTCCCCGGTGGTGAGGGGAATGGACTCGTCCAGCATGGTGGTGACCACATCGACGAACGGCACCTGCGCCACCACGCCGCGATAGAGTTCGGGCGCCTGATTGATGACCGCCCCCATCAGCAGACCACCGGCGCTGCCGCCCATGGCGTAGACCTGATCCCTGGCACCGTAGCCTTGCTCCACCAGCGCCTTGGTGACATCGATAAAGTCATTGAAGGTGTTCTGCTTTTTCAGCAACTTGCCATCTTCGTACCAGTGACGGCCCAGCTCTTCACCACCCCGGATATGGGCGATGGCGTAGACGAAGCCTCTGTCCAGAAGGCTCAGGCGCGAGCTGCTGAAGTCGGGATCCATGCTGGCGCCGTAGGATCCATAGCCATAGACCAGCAGCGGATTCTTGGGCGCATCGGCCTGCTCTTTCTTGAACTTGTCCTTGCGATAGACCAGCGACACCGGCACCGATACACCGTCGCGGGCGGTCACCCAGAGCCGCTCGCTGGCGTACTGGTCGGCCTTGAAGCCTGCCACCGGCTGCTGCTTGAGCAGGGTGCGCTTGCCGCTCGCCATATCCAGCTCATAGGTAGAGGCGGGGGTGGTCATGGAGGAGTAGCCATAACGCAGGGCGCTGGTATCCGGCTCTGGGTTGTAGGCGAGCCAGGTGACATAGGCGGGATCGTCGAAGGCGATCTCCTTCTCGTCACCGCTCTGCCAGTTGATCTGGCGCAGTCGGGTCAGCCCCTTGTTGCGCTCTTCCAATACCAGCCAATCCTTGAACAGGGCGTAGCTCTCCAGCAGCACGTCCGGATTGGGGGCGATCACCGCCTTCCAGCGATCAACCGGGCTCTCCTTGGTCTCATAGAGGCCGAAGTTCTTGCCATCCTTGTTGGAGCGCACATAGAAGCGGCCGCGGTAGTGATCCAGGCTGTATTCGTGATCCACCTGACGGGGCAGGAACAGGCGTGGGGCGTGCTCCGGCTGGTTGGCATCGATCAGCCGTGCTTCGCCGGTGGTGGTGCTGGAGAGGGCGATGACGATGAAATCTTCCGAGGTGGTGGCGTAGAGGCTGATGTAGAAGGAGTCATCCTTCTCCTCGTAGACCAGCTTGTCCGTGGCCGGATCCGTCCCGAGCGTATGGCGATAGACCTGATAGGGCAGCAGGGTCTGCGGGTGCTTGCGCACATAGAAGACGGTCTTGTTGTCGTTGGCCCACACCAGATTGCCGGAGGTATTTTCCAGTTTGTCGGTGGCCCACTGGCCGCTCTCCAGATCGAGGAACTGGATCTGGTACTGACGGCGGGAGAGGAAATCTTCCGCCACCGCCAGCCAGCGGTTGTTGCGGCTCACTTCAAGGGCGCCGAGGGCATAGAACTCGTGCCCTTCAGCCCGCAGGTTGCTGTCGAGCAGCAGACTTGACTGCTCTTCACCGAGCTTGGTGCGCGAGTAGATCCCGTACTCCTTGCCCGGCTCATAGCGGGTCTGGTAGCGGTAGCCATTCTTCACATAGGGTACCGACTCATCCTGCTGGGGGATGCGGGCGACCATCTCTTTGTAAAGCTGTTCGCGCAGGGGTTGGGTCGGCTTGAGGATGGCCTCGGTATAGGCGTTCTCGGCCTTGAGATAGTCCAATACCTCGGGCTTCTGCCGCTCGTCGTCGCGCAGCCAGTAGTAGTTGTCGATGCGGGTATCCCCGTGTTTTTTCAGCGTGCGGGGATGTTTGGCGGCCACGGGCGGCTGGATTGGATGTTCGCTTGTCAGCATGGCGGGCTCTTCATTGGCATAAGTGGGGGGGAGAACTGTCAGAAAGGCTAGCAGCAGAACTCCTCGGGAAAAGGTAAACATGTCGCATCCTTGGCGCTGGAAAGGGTTGGTAGACCTGAGCATCGGCTCCATGAATTGGCGTTAAATCTGCCCCTTGTTGCCGGTGGTTGCAAGCAATCCCTTGTTATTGCAGGAAATGTAATCAAAAAAAGCCGCTATCTCGCGATAGCGGCCCTCTTTCTGGCCATGAGCGGCAAGAGTCCGCTCAGGTGTGCCTCACATGATATGGTAGTGCCCTCTCATGGCCAGTTTTCGTCAGCCGGGGTAGCTCGACCAGCGGTTGGTCGCGCCCTCGTTGCTGATACTCAGTACCTCATAGGGATGGCCCGGAATATCCATGCCCGGCGCACTCTGGGGCATGCCCGGAATGGTCAGGCCACGGATCGCCGGTTTTTCCCTGAGCAGCTTCTGTACATCGGCGGCTGGTACATGCCCCTCGATCACATAGCCATTTACGATGCCGGTATGGCAAGAAGCCAGTTCCGGCGCGATACCGTATTGCTGCTTCACTGCGCCGAGCTGCTCGGTTTCGATGACGTCCAGTTCGAAGCCATTCTGCTCCATGTGCTCGTTCCAGCTTTGGCAGCAGCCACAATATTTGGATTTGTAGACGGTCATCTTCTCGGCCGCGAGAGCCGAAAAGCTGACGGTACCGGCCAGCATGGCCAGTAACAGGGGTTTGTACATCACTCACCTCAGATTGAAAGAAAAGATGCCCGATACGGGATGCGTTTCAGATCCGGGGGCGTGGGGGACGTTCGAGCCGCTCGCACGGAGCGTCCGGCATAAAGAGAGAGGGGGAGGCGAAGTCGGGGGTATCCGGTTCCAGCACGGCGACCGTCAGGCTGTCGCTGCCTACCAGCGTCATCGAGAGGGCGGTGGTAAAGCTGCCGCAGGGCATCGCTTTTTCCAGGGTGCGCTCGCTCTGGCTGCAGTGGGTCGTCAGGGTACAGAGGTCGGTTGCGGCCCGGCTGCCAAACGACATCAACACCAGCACCAGACTCCACAAGGGGAGCCAGCGACGGGCGTGAGCGAGTTGGCGACGGGTGAGAACCATGGAATGACTCGAAAATAACAAGGGGCACATGGTAACCCTGTGCCCCGGGGGAGGGTCAAGCCCTCCCCATGGTGTCAGTCAGCCCGGATTAAGGTTGCTGACGGGTCGCCGCCAGCACGATCTCGCGCACGCAGACGTTGGCAGGCTGGTTCCAGGCGTAGAGCACGGCATCGGCGATCACTTCCGGCGCAATGACGCCACCCATCTGATCTTTCCAGTCGTGGTAACCGGCCTTGATGCTCTCGTCAGTGGTGTGGCTGAGCAGCTCGGTCTCGACCGCACCCGGGGCAATGGTCACCATACGCACGCCGACATCGGCCACCTCTTCCCGGATGTTCTCGGTCAGGGCATGCACTGCGAACTTGGTGGCGCAGTAGGCAGCATGGTTCGGGAAGGTCTTGCGACCGGCGATGGAGCTGATGTTGATGATGGTGCCGCTGCGGCGCTCCTTCATGCCTGCCAGCACTGCGTGGACGCCGTTCAGCACCCCCATCACGTTGATGTTGAGCATCTGCTGCCATTCGGCGGGATCCTGCACATCGGCCTGACCCAGCAGCATAACACCGGCGTTGTTGACCATGCAGCCGACCGGGCCAAATTTGGCTTCTGCCTGCTGGACAGCGGCTTTCATAGCGGCGGTGTCGGTCACATCGACCCCGATGCAGAGGGTATCGGGCAGGTTCAGTGCCTGCATCGGCTCGACCCGGCGGGCCAGCAATAGCAGCGGATGACCGGCGGCAGAGAAGGCACGGGCGATGGCGGCACCGATCCCGGCGGAGGCACCGGTGATCACGACGAGAGATTTGGACATGGGTCTTTCCTTCTGATTCAAGAGTCGGTTTGAGCAAACAGGTGGCTGGCCAGCACGGAACCCAATCACTATAGTCACTGCATCTATAAGTGATAAATATTGTTTTCCGCTGGTTATCATCTGAAAAAACTATGGTTGGTTTATGCTGGACTTGAGATTGCTGCGTTTCTTCATCGCCATCTATGAAGAGAAGAACATCACGGCGGCGGCCGAGCGCTGCCACGTCAGCCAGCCCTCCCTCTCGGCGGGGCTGCGCCAGCTGGAAGAGGCGCTCGGTGACAGCCTGTTTGTCCGGGGCAAGAAGGGGGTGGTGGCGAAAGACCCGGCCCACTATCTTTATCCCCACGCGGTCAAGCTGGTGGAGGAGGCGCGCCGTCTGCCGGAGCTGTTTCGCCAGAAAGCGACGCGTGCGAGGCTCAATATCGCCATCATGCCGGACTTGAGTCGCCGCCGGGTGGCCGGGCTGCTGCAGCAAGTGCAGGGCGTGTTGCCGCAGCTGGATCTCACCCTTTCCGACTACACCACACCCGCCGACTGCCGCTTGACGCTGGATGCCTTGCGCCGGGAGGACGAGATCTTCCTGCCGCTGTGGGAGGAGGATTACGTGCTCTGCGTGCCGGTTGATCACCCCCTGGCAAGTCGCGAAAGGATCGAGCTGTCCGAGCTGCAACATTATGATTTTATTGAGTGCCCGCCCTGCGAAGCCCATCAGCAGACTATCGGCCTGCTGGCCTGTGACCGGCTTACCCTCAATCTGGTGGCCAAGGCCGAGAGCAAGGGGCTGGTGATGGCGCTGGTGCTGGCGGGAGTCGGCATCAGTTTTCTGCCGGACGGGTTGGTGGAAGATGAGGCGGGGCTCTGTACCCTGCCGGTGAGCGGACCGCGGATGTTTCGCCGGATTGGGCTCTGCTATCCCGCCCACCAGACCCTCAATCCGGCGCTGCGGGAGCTGATCCCCGAGTTGGCAGGCTATGGCGCTTCCTGATAAGGTCGCTCTCCTGTGCACCTTTACGATGCAGCTCCCCAGACTCCCCTTTTCTGTTTACCTCGCCTTGCACCGCAAGGCTTTGTTCGGGTGATGTGGTCATGAAACGCATTCTGGTTATTTTTTCCCATCCTGCGCTGCAGAGCTCGCGGGCCAACAAGCAGCTGTTGCAGGCGATTGAGGGGCTGGAGGGGGTCACGGTTCACGACCTCTATCAGCACTATCCCGACATGTTTATCGATGTGAAGCGGGAGCAGGCGCTGCTCTGTGAGCACGACATCATCGTCTTCCAGCACCCGTTTTACTGGTACTCCTGCCCGGCCATCATGAAAGAGTGGATGGATCTGGTGCTGGAGTATGGCTACGCCTACGGCCCCGAAGCCCACGCCCTCAAGGGCAAGCAGTGGCTGAGCGCCATCACCACCGGCGGTGCGCCGGAGTCCTACTGCAGCGAGGGTTACAACAGCCGACCGTTGCTCGATTTTCTGCTGCCATTTCAGCAGGCGGCCACCTTGTGCGGCATGAACTGGCTGCCCCCTTTCGTGCTGCACTCCTTTCACAAGATCAAGGATCCCGCCGCCCTGCGCCGCGGCGGGCATGACTATCGCCAGCTGCTTTGCGCCCTGCGTGACGATCAGCTGACTCCAGAGCAACTGGCCGGGCGCCCTTATCTGCGCGACTTGCTGGAGGTGCTCTGATGACACATGGGCAGCTTGTTGGCCGAGCTTATGAGCCGGATCTGATGTTCACACGGAGGGCTGACTGATGGGCCACGGGATCCTGTTTGATGCCTTTATCTACCTCTCCGCCGCCGTCATCGCGGTACCGCTGGCCAAGCGCTGGGGGCTGGGCTCGGTGCTCGGCTACCTGCTGGCGGGGATCATCATAGGCCCCTTTTTGCTGGGGCTGGTGGGGGAGCAGAAGGACGTGATGCACTTCGCCGAGTTTGGCGTGGTGCTGATGCTGTTTCTGGTCGGTCTTGAATTGCGTCCGGCCCTCTTGTGGCAGCTGAAGGGGCCGATCCTCGGCACCGGTGGCCTGCAGGTGCTGCTCACTACGGCGGCACTGACCGGCGTGGCGCACCTGATCGGTCTGCCGCTGCAACAGGGGCTGGCCATCGGCCTCATTTTGGCGCTCTCTTCCACCGCCATCGTGTTGCAGAGCCTGCAGGAGCGCAAGTTGATGCAGAGCGAGAGCGGTCGATCCGCCTTTGCGGTGCTGCTGTTTCAGGATATTGCGGTCATTCCGATCCTGGCGCTGCTGCCGCTGCTGGCCATGGCACCGGTCGCCAGCAGTGGTGGCTCCGAGCTGGCGGGGTGGCAGCATGGTCTGCTGGTGGTCGCGGCCATCTCCGGCATAGTGCTGGGTGGCCACTACCTGATGCGGCCGGTGTTTCGTGCCATCGCCCAGTCCCATATGCGGGAGATCTTCGTCGCCGCCGCCCTGCTGCTGGTGATCGCTATCGCCGTGCTGATGGAGTCGGTGGGGCTTTCGCCTGCACTTGGCTCCTTCCTCGCCGGGGTGGTGCTGGCCGACAGCGAATATCGCCATGAGCTGGAGGCCGACATAGCGCCGTTCAAGGGCTTGCTGCTCGGCCTGTTCTTCATGTCGGTGGGGGCGGGGATCGACTTCGGGCTGTTTGCCGAACACCCTTTCCTCATCCCGACGCTGGTGGTTGGCCTGATGGTGCTTAAATGGCTGGTGTTGATGGCACTCGGTTTCATCATCCGCATCTCGCCGAGTCAACGCTGGACCTTCGCGCTGGCGCTCGCGCAGGGCGGTGAGTTTGCCTTCGTGCTCTTCTCGTTTGCCGCCCAGAACCGGGTGCTGCCCGGCGAGACCATCTCGCTTCTGACGCTGGTGGTAGCGCTCTCGATGGCGCTCACCCCGCTGCTGCTGATCCTCAACGACCGGGTGATCCAGCCCTGGTTCGATTACCGTAACCAGAGCGACGCACCGCAGCATGAGCAACCTGAGCTGGTGGAGCATCCGGTGATCATCGCGGGCTTCGGCCGCTTCGGTCAGATCGTGGGGCGTCTGCTGCACGGTCACGGCATCGGCACCACCATCCTCGAGCAGGATGCCAGCCAGATAGAGACCCTGCGCAAGTACGGTTATCAGGTCTTCTATGGCGATGCTAGCCGGATCGATCTGCTCCATGCCGCAGGGGCACACAAGGCGAAGCTGCTGGTGCTCTCCATCAACGATCCGGCTACCTCGCTGGCGGTGATCGAGATGGTGCAGAAGCACTTCCCGCACCTGAAGATCCTGGCGCGAGCGCTGGATCGACCCCATGCCCACGAGATCCTGCGCCACGGGGTCGAGAGCGTACACCGGGAAACCCTGGGTTCGGCGGTCGATCTGGGGGTGGAAGCCCTGACCCAGCTCGGTTTTCGGGCCAACCAGGCCTGGCGGGCGGGGCAGACCTTCAAGCAGCACGATAACTGGCTGTTGCGCGAGCAGGTCAACTATCTGGACGACGAACACACTTATATCAACAAGAGCCTGCAATACCGGGAGATCCTCTCCGATCTGTTGCAAGACGACGAGGAGGGGCAGGAGCGTATCCATGCCCACAACTGGAACAGCGGGCTACCCGACGACGACAAGGAAGCAAAATGATTGCCTATTACCCCATGTTCAAACACCTGCATATGACGCTCGCGCTGGTCAGTCTGCTGCTCTTTATCTATCGCTGGAGTCTGGCGCTGGCCGGCAGCGATCGGTTGCAGCAGAAGTGGCTGAAGATCCTGCCGCATATCAACGACACCTTCCTGCTGCTGTTTGGTGTGTTACTGGCGGTGGCCTTGCAGTTGAGCCCGGGTCAACAACCCTGGCTGATGGCCAAGCTGGTTGCACTGGTGCTCTATATCGGTCTGGGTGTCATGGCGCTCAAGCGCCCGGCCCGCGGTCAGAAGCTGGTGGCCGGTGTGGCGGCGCTGGCGGTGTTTGGCTACATGGTCGGTGCGGCCATCACCAAGTCAGCCTGGTCGTGGCTGATGTGAGCAAAAGGGGAGAGTCATGCTCTCCCCTGAAATCATATTCTGAGATGAATTAATTAATCGGAGTTTTATGCTGACAATAAATCGCAACATAGAACTTTCATTTGAGGGATTTTTGGCTAATTTTAGCCTCTAGCGGCTCCTTTTTTGAGTGCATTGTCTTTATAAATCAATTATTTAGTGTGTTTTGTATGAAAATGGCGACAGTTGTCGCAGCAAAACTTGCGACATAGACTGTCGCAAGTCACGACTAGCATACAGTCAACGCTAAACCAGTGAAGGCAAGCACCATGAGCAAGAAGCTGTTACGACAACTGACCTTGGCGCGTTGCATCCCGCACCGCCCTTACAAGCTGACCGCCAGCCAACTCCAGGTAAAACTGGAAGAGGAAGGTATCCACGTCAGTCTGCGTACCGTGCAACGGGACCTGGAGGAGATGTCCGGCATGGGACTGTTCGACCTCACCTCGGACGAACGCAGCAAACCCCATGGCTGGTGCTTCGAGCGCCACGGCCTCAACGACTTTGCCAATATCATGCCGCTCTCGCTGGCGGTGGCTCTGAAAACCTGGAGTGATCAGGCGAGCCAACTGTTGCCGGCGAGTGTACTGACCGAATTGAATCCGCTGGTCGACAAGGCGAGCCAGGTGATCCGCGACAGCCAGAGCGAACTGGCCGAACGCTGGCTGGAGAGTGTCCATCAGTCACCGCGTCCGTTTGCCGGCAACCCGGAGATCCGCCGCAGCACCCTGATCCGCGATGCGCTCTGGCGTGGTCGCAAGTTCAGTGCCGAGATCCAGCGCGTGATCAAAGAGCGCACCGTGTGGCTCTGCTACGACCGTATCAACCCGCTCGGCATTCTCAATCAGCCGGACGGTCCGATCCTGCTCTGCACTCTGTCCGAGCTGGATCCCAAGGTCTACGGCATCCCGTTCGACCATATCAAGAACGTTGAGCTGACCAACTTCAGCGCCACCCAGCCGAAGGATTTCAATATCCAGAAGCTGATCCGCGATCAGGGCTATCAGGATGTGAGCGGCCCGATCCGCTTCGTCGGCCGGATCGATGCCAACAGCCAGTCGCTGGTGGATAACCAGATCCCCGGCAACAATCCGCGCATGACCCGCTATGACAAGCGCAGCGTGGTGGTGGAGACCGAAGTGCAGGACACCCCGGAGTTTCGCAGCTGGTTGAACAACATCGGCGGTGAACTGGAGGTGCTGGCACCGGAATCGCTGCGCAAGGCCTATCTCAATCCGGCCAACCGCTTGAGCTGATTAAAAAATTGGAATGTTGAAGAGTCGAGCCTGGTCTCGGCTCTTTTTTTGCGGTTTTTTTAAGCATATTTATTCAACTATTTTTTAAGTCTTAACGTCAGGATTGAACCGTTTTCCTGCCCCGTTTTTGGGGGCGAAACCCGTGTAAGAGATCTGCCATAGCGACTGTAAGAGGCTGGCGCTTTGAGCCGTACGCGAAGCCATGCCAGAATGATCGAGCTTTCCCGTGAAACTAAATAACTGACTGATATTAAAAGGTTAGTTTTTAAGTTCGTTTTTTGAGATGGGAGCCGCATCGGATCTTTATCATCGGATGGCCCTTGTTCGGGGTGCGCATTTCCTTAGTATGGGTCTCACAAGGACGGAGCTGGTTCGGCAGGATGCAGGACAGCGCATAAAGATGGAATAGTCCGCAGGATGTGGACAAGGGACACCTCAGGATGAGCTCGATAATCAGGATGATTATCGTCACGGATGAATAAAGGAACACCGCGGGATGCGGCAGGACACTCTCGGGATGGGAGCAGAACGAACGGAACCTCGTTCTTCAGGATGAACAGGACCTCGCCGGATGCGAGAGGAATACTTCAGGATGAAGTGAGATAACCCGGATGGTTATCTGTCAGGAAGACGCAAGGAACCCCACAGGACGTGGTAATGGACACCTCCAGGATGGAGACAGTGAAGCAGTTCAGGATGAATTGCCAGGCCAGGAACGCCGCAGGACACGCCAACGGATTGGAAAGGGGATATTCCAAAGGATTAGGATAACGTCAGGGATTGCAGGGAGCATTGCAGTTCTACGGACAGGACGACACGACTCTAGGGGACGGCTACCGCCGTCCCCTTTTCTTTTATGGTTTGCCGGAGAGATTGCCGCGCTGGGCGGCGTTGACGATCTCTTGCAGGCGCTGACGAATGTCGACCATGCCAAACACGCCAAATATCAGCACAGTGACAAATTCGGCCTTGGTGACCGCGAAGTAGCGTTTGCAAGCTGCCTTGATCATGCTGGCCTGCAGCCAGTGCAGCAGGGCGACGATCACGCCGCAGACCGGCAGAAAGCCGTTGAGTTTGCCGGGCAGCGGGGCAATCAGGCTCACCAGCACGCCAAACCAGAAGAACAATATCAGCCCCATCGCCAACAGATTAAAGACCCGCTTCATTGTTTACCTCCCGTAGATAGAGTTGATAACAGACCTGACCTGCCTGTTTATCCTTGAGTAGTTGCCAGCTGGCAGGCAGCGCCAGATCGGCCATCTCCTTCTCCCGCTCCAGATAGATGAGGGCGTCCGCTGCCAGCCAGCCGCGCTGCTCCAGCAGTTCGCACACTTGCGGCAGCAGCTCGCGGCGAAACGGTGGATCGAGGAACACCAGATCAAACGGCGTGGCCGGGCCTTGCAGCCAGCTCACTGCATCTGACTGGATCACCTGACCCTGACTGCTGCCGAGGGCGGTCAGGTTCTTCTTGATCTGGTCGGCGGCCCCTTTGTCCATCTCGATCAGGGTCACCTGCTCGGCATAGCGCGACAGTGCCTCCAGTCCGAGTCCGCCGCTACCGGCAAACAGATCCAGGCAGCGGGTGCCACGAATGTGGGGGGCCAGCCAGTTGAAGATGGTCTCCTTGACGCGATCCGTGGTGGGTCTGAGCCCCTCCACATCCTTGACCGGCAATTTGCGGCCTCGCCACTGGCCGCTGATGATTCTTACAAAGCCCGATTTTCCTTGCGGGGCGGGACTCTTGCTCGGGTTGCTACGGCTGGATTTCACTCTGGGCATCGCGTTTCATCGTCAGAAAATAAAGTGGTAGTATAAGGCGGTTCATTTTTATGCCGACCCGCCAAGGGACGGCTATCTTAGCAGTCAGCCTTTGATGTGAGTATTTTTAGATGGCAAAAGGTTTGTTTTCCTGGCTGGGTTTCGGCCGCAAGAAAGAAGAGGCTGAGGCTGTCCAACCACAGACACCCCAAGCCACCCCCGTTACCGTTGAGCCCGAGGTCACTGCTACCCCCGCTCCTGTTTCCGATTCCACTGTTTCCGATAGTACGCCGGCCGTTGCCCCCGAAGTGCCTGCCAGCGCACAGAATTCCGTTTTGCAGGATGATTGCTGTCTGCCGACCGAGCTGGACGACCACGGCCCGCTGGTGGTGGAGGAGTGCGCTTCCGATCTGGAGCCGGTGATCGTCAACGAAGCGCTGATCGCCGAAGAGGAGCGTGCCGCTGAAGCCGCTCGCACTGCCGCAGAGGCGCAAGCCGCTGAGGTCAAGGCAGCCGAAGAAGCTCGTATTGCTGCCGAAGCTCGCGCCGCGGAAGAGGCCCGCATCGCCGCCGAAGCTCGCGCTGCGGAAGAGGCTCGCATTGCTGCCGAAGCCCGCGCTGCAGCAGATGCTCGTATCGCCGCCGAGGCTCGCGCTGCAGAGGAGGCTCGTATTGCTGCCGAGGCTCGCGCTGCAGAAGAGGCTCGTATTGCTGCCGAGGCTCGCGCCGCGGAAGAATCTCGCATTGCCGCCGAAGCTCGCGCTGCAGAAGAGGCTCGTATTGCTGCCGAGGCTCGCGCTGCGGAAGAGGCTCGCATTGCCGCCGAAGCCCGCGCTGCGGAAGAGGCTCGTATCGCTGCCGAAGTCCGCGCCGCGGAAGAGGCCCGTATTGCTGCCGAAGCCCGCGCTGCGGAGGAGGCTCGCATTGCCGCCGAAGCTCAGGCTGCGGAAGAAGCCCGTATCGCCAAAGAGGCCCAGCGAGCGGAAGATATGCGCCTGGTCGCCGCGATGGAGGCTGAGGCCGCCGCCCTGGCTGCCCTGCCGCTGGCCGCCAAGGTGGACGACGACACCCAGGACAAACCGCAGCGGGAGGGCTTCTTTGCTCGCCTCAAGCGCAGTCTGGTGCGCACCAAGGAGAATATCGGTTCCGGTTTCTTCGGCCTGTTTCGTGGCAAGAAGATCGACGATGAGCTGTTTGAAGAGCTGGAAACCCAGCTGCTGACCGCCGATCTCGGCGTCGACACCACCACCCGCATCATCGAAGGGCTGGTGCAGCACGCGGATCGCAAGCAGCTCAAGGATGCCGAGGCGCTCTACGGTTTGCTCAAGCAGGACATGGGCGAGATGCTGGCCAAGGTCGAGCAGCCGCTGGTGATCGACACCAGCAAGAAGCCTTATGTGATCCTGATGGTCGGCGTAAACGGCGTCGGCAAGACCACCACCATCGGCAAGCTGGCCAAGCAGTTCCAGGCTGAAGGCAAGAGCGTGATGCTGGCGGCGGGTGACACCTTCCGTGCCGCAGCGGTCGAACAGCTGCAGGTTTGGGGTCAGCGCAACAACATTCCGGTGATTGCCCAGCATACCGGTGCCGACTCCGCTTCCGTCATTTATGACGCCATCGAGGCCGCCCGCTCCCGCGGGGCTGATGTGCTGATCGCCGACACCGCCGGTCGCCTGCAGAACAAGAGCAACCTGATGGAAGAGCTCAAGAAGGTGGTGCGGGTGATGAAGAAGCTGGATGAAGAGGCGCCCCACGAGATCATGCTGACGCTGGACGCCGGCACCGGCCAGAATGCGCTGAGCCAGGCCAAGCTGTTCAGCGAGGCGGTTGGCCTGACCGGCATCACCCTCACCAAGCTGGATGGCACGGCCAAGGGCGGCGTCATCTTTGCGGTGGCCGACAAGTTCCAGATCCCGATCCGCTATATCGGGGTGGGCGAGGGGATCGACGATCTGCGTCCCTTCGTTGCCAACGACTTCATCGAGGCGCTCTTCAGCCGCGATGAATAAGTCCGGCCGCGATGAGTCAGCTCAGCCGTGATGAGTAAGTGTTCCATACCCCGACTCCGGTCGGGGTTTGTCAATTTCAGGGAACCGTTATGATTCGTTTTGACAAGGTCAGCAAGGTATACAGCGGCGGCCATCAGGCGCTGCAAAAGGTCAGCTTTCACCTGCGCAAGGGAGAGATGGCCTTTCTGACCGGGCACTCGGGGGCGGGCAAGAGTACCCTCCTCAAACTGATCAGCGTGATGGAGCGTCCGACCGATGGTCGCGTCTTCTTTCATGGTGATGATGTCAGCCATATCCAGCGCAGCCAGATCCCCTATGTTCGCCGCCAGATCGGGATGATCTTTCAGGATCACCGCCTGCTGATGGACCGCACCGTGTTCGACAACGTGGCGCTGCCGCTGGTGATCGATGGCTACAGCCATGCGGACATCAACAAGCGGGTGGCGGCGGCGCTGGACAAGGTGGGGCTGCTCGGCAAGGAGCGTTACCAGCCGCGCATGCTCTCCGGTGGTGAGCAGCAGCGGGTCGGCATCGCTCGTGCCATCGTCAACAAGCCGCCGCTGCTGCTGGCGGATGAACCGACCGGCAACCTGGATCCCCAGCTCTCCATGGATATCATGCGGCTATTTCAGGAGTTCAATAATTTTGGGGTCTCGGTGCTGATTGCTACCCACGATCTGGGGCTGATCGCGCGCATGCGCTATCGCACCCTGACCCTCAAGGCGGGTCGCATGTATTCGGCCGGGGAGGAGCTCTGATGGCTATCGTTCGTCATAAACAACCGCTGCTGCGTCGTCTGATGATGTACGGGGTTGACCATGTGCGGCAAGCGTTTGCCAGTCTCGGGGAGTTGTGGCGCAATCCGCTCGCCTCACTGATGACGCTGGCGGTGCTGGGCGTCAGTCTGGCGCTGCCATCCTGCTTCCACGTGCTGCTGAAAAACGCCGAGGTCGTGGAGGGGAGCTGGCAGAGCAGTTCCCAGATCTCCCTTTACCTGCGCAAGGATCTGCCGGAGCAGAGCATTCTCGATCTGCAGCACAGGATCCTGCTCTATCCCGAGGTGGATTCGGTCACCTACCTGAGCCGTGACGATGCGTTGCGGGAGTTTCGTGAGATCTCCGGCTTCGGCGATGCGCTCGATTATCTGGACAGCAACCCGCTACCGCCTGTGCTGAGCGTCATCCCGGATCCGCGCTGGCAGAACCCGGAAGGGGCCGCCGAGCTGCTCAGCAAGCTCAATAACGAGGTGGGGGTCGAACAGGGCAAGCTGGATCTGCAGTGGCTGACCCGGCTGCAGGGGATCATGAACCTGCTGCGCCACACCATTACCGGTATCGCGGTGCTGCTGCTCTCCGCCGTGTTGCTGATTGTCGGCAATACCCTGCGTCTCAACATCCTCAACCAGCGTTCCGAGATTGAAGTGCTCAAGCTGGTGGGGGCGACCGACTCCTTTATTCATCGTCCCTTCCTCTATACCGGTATCTGGTTCGGGGTCATCGGCGGCATGCTGGCCTGGTGGCTGACCGAAGTGATGGTGATCTGGAGCGAGGGGGTGGTGAAGGAGCTGGCAGGCTTGTATAACAGTAACTTCCGGCTGGTTGGCATGGGGGCGGTAGACGGGATCAATCTGATCTTGCTGGGCGCCCTGCTGGGGCTGATTGCCTCCTGGTTCTCGGTCCATCGCCACATTCGCGACATCGAACCATCCTGATTACTTTGTCATCAAAGTAAATCGCTGGATTTTGAGAGGCGGATCAAGTAAAAGAGGGGCCGTTTCTGGCTTGGCCCCCATAGTCAGAGTATTCTGAATAACAATGATCTTCCGGATCTTCGCTAGATCCAGTGAACCTTCTGATTTATAAGCAGTCTATTAAAGCTGAAGCATTTATACGGGTGTGGCCCCTCTGCCTTGCTCGTCAGACTTGGCAAGCATGTGAAGGTTGCGAGCTCCGCAACAATGGACTTAGCATGCTACTTTTCGGGGGTCCTTCATTGTGACCCCCTTTTTTTGACTGTTCATTCATGATTCATCCTGCAGGCTTAAGATAAGCCGGTCTAAAACTGGGCATGTTCTTTGATACACGCCGCAGAATGGCATCCGGTCAGTAGACAGACCCTCTCAGGGTGTTAGACTGATTCGATTGAAAAGTAAGAGGTAACAGATGGGAACTTCATTGCAGCGCACTATGGCTCTGATTCCGCAAGGTAGTCTGGAAGGCTATATCCAGGCAGTAAACTCTATTCCTGTGCTGAGCGCAGAGGAAGAGCGTGAACTGGCTGAGCGTTTGCAGCAGGATGGCGATCTCGAGGCTGCTCGTCAGCTGGTTATGTCGCATCTGCGCTTTGTCGTTCATGTCGCCAAGAGTTATGCCGGTTACGGTCTGCCTCAGGCCGATCTGGTTCAGGAAGGCAACATCGGCCTGATGAAGGCGGTCAAGCGCTTCGACCCGACGGTCGGCGTGCGTCTGGTCTCCTTTGCCGTGCACTGGATCAAGGCCGAAATCCACGAATATGTCCTGCGCAACTGGCGCATGGTCAAGGTGGCGACCACCAAGGCCCAGCGCAAGCTCTTCTTCAACCTGCGCAAATCCAAAAAGCGTCTGGGCTGGCTGAACCACGAAGAGGTTCAGGCCGTGGCGGCCGATCTCGGCGTTTCTGCCGCTGATGTGACCGAAATGGAAGCTCGGATGGCCAACTACGATCAGGCGTTCGATCTGGTGGGTGATGATGAGGAAGAGGGCGGTTTCGCTCCGGTTCACTATCTGGAGGACAAATCCTCCGATCTGGCCGCGACCATCGAGAATGACAACTGGGACGATCACGCGACCCGTCGCCTGAGCTCGGCCCTCGCCACCCTGGATGAGCGCAGCCAGCACATCATCCGCGCCCGCTGGCTCGATGATGACAGCAAGACCACTCTGCAGGAGCTGGCCGATACCTACGGCGTCTCTGCCGAGCGTGTGCGTCAGCTTGAGAAGAACGCACTCAAGAAGCTGAAAGATGCCATGGAAGCCTGATGCTTCCTCTCATAAAAACAGGGCCTGATGGCCCTGTTTTTGTTTCGCAGGGATCTGGTCGGCCTTGCTTTGGTTACCCTTGAGTGTGTTATGTTGCCGCCACTGCCACATTAGGGAGAGCAGAAGTGAAACTGTTGAACGACCTGTTTACCAACAACCGTGAGTGGGCCGAACGGATCAAAGCCGAAGATCCCGCTTTCTTTGCCACTCTTTCTGCCCAGCAGGCCCCCGAATACCTCTGGATCGGTTGTTCCGACAGCCGGGTCCCCGCCAACCAGCTGATGGGGTTGCTGCCGGGGGATGTCTTCGTCCACCGCAACGTCGCCAATCTGGTGGTACATACCGATTTCAACTGCCTCTCCGTGCTGCAATACGCGGTAGAAGTCCTCAAGGTGAAGCACATCATTGTCTGCGGTCACTACGGTTGCGGCGGCGTCAAAGCCGCGATGCAGAACCAGGAGCTGGGTCTCATCGACAACTGGCTGCGCAACATCAAGGATGTCTACTTCAAATATGGTGAAGAGCTCGAGGCCATCGAGGATGAGCACGAGCGCTTCGACTATCTGTGCGAGCTGAATGTGGCCGAGCAGGTTGCCAACGTCTGCCACACCACCATCATCCAGAACGCCTGGCGCAAGGGGCAGGAGCTGGCCGTCCACGGCTGGATCTACGGGATCAAGGATGGCTTGCTGCATGATCTCGATCTCTGCATCAGCGGCCCGGATCAGATCCCCGATGTCTATCGCGCCTGGCCGGACATGCGTCCGCCCCACCGTCGGCGCTAGGGAGCTTCATGGTGGCGCCAGCCCTCTATCTGCAGATCAAACAGCATATTCTGGACGGGATCCGCGAACGCCACTATCAGGCGGGGGACAGGATCCCGACCGAAGCGGCCCTGTGCGAGCAGTTTACCGTGAGCCGGATGACGGTCAACCGGGCGCTGCGGGAGCTGGTGGCGGAAGGTTGGCTGGTGCGTACCGCCGGTTCCGGCAGCTTCGTGGCGGACCGGCGCACCGAGTCGCCGTTGCTGGCTATTCGCAATATTGCCGACGAGATCGCCGAGCGTGGCGGTGAGTACAGCGCCCGGGTGATCCGGCTACAGCGACTGGCCGCTGACGAGAAGGTGGCGGTACAACTGGGGCTGCGGGTGGGCGCCCCCATCTTTCACAGCCTGATCGTCCATCAGGCCGATGGCGAGCCGTTGCAGTTGGAGGAGCGCTTCGTTGATGCCGGGCGCTTGCCGGGCTATGGCGAGCAGGATTTCACCCTGCAAACTCCCAACCGCTATCTGATGGATGTCTGCCCCCTCTCCGAGATGGAGCACGTGGTGGAAGCCGTGTTGCCCAGCGCCGGTGAGGCGGGATTGTTGCAGATCCGCGTAGATTCCCCCTGCCTGTTGTTGCATCGGCGTACCTGGTCGGAGGGGCATCTCGTCTCCTACGCCCGTTTGCTCTCCCCCGGTTCCCGCTACAAGCTCAGCTCCAAGACTCAGCTGGAGTAAATGTCTATACAACTCGATTTTGCAAAGCCCACCTCCTGGTGGGCTTTTTTGTGCTTAAACTCTAAGTTTGATGCTGTTATCAGGATGTGAATTTCGCTCTTCCTTTCGTCATAGAGATCGACTATAAGAATATGTATATACATTTGAGGTCGCTATGAACAAGGAACTGTTGAACTGCGAGCGGGTCTGGCTCAACGTGACGCCCGCTACCCTGAATGATGAGCTGGCCGACTACAGCCTGCTGCCGCTCCACGCCATCGGCGTGCAGGATGGCAAGATCCACGCGCTGGTGCCGATGGCCGAGCTTAAGGGACTCCATCCTGCTCACTGGCAGGATATGCAGGGCAAGCTGGTCACCCCCGGCCTTATCGATTGTCACACCCATCTGGTCTTCGCCGGTAGCCGTGCCGAGGAGTTCGAGCTGCGCCAGCAGGGAGTGCCCTATGCCGAGATCGCCCGTCGGGGCGGTGGCATCATCAGCACGGTGCGTGCCACCCGTGCCGCCAGCGAAGAGCAACTGTTCGAGCTGGCGTTGCCGAGGGTGACATCCCTGATCCGCGAAGGGGTCACCACGGTGGAGATCAAGTCCGGCTACGGCCTGACGCTGGATGACGAACTCAAGATGCTGCGGGTGGCCCGCCGACTGGGAGAGGCGTTGCCGATCCGGGTCAAAACCACTCTGCTGGCGGCCCATGCGGTGCCGCCGGAGTATCGCGACGATCCCGACAGCTGGGTCGAGACCATCTGCCAAGAGATCATTCCGGCCGTAGCCGAGGCGGGCTTGGCCGATGCGGTGGATGTCTTCTGCGAGCATATCGGCTTCTCGCTGGCCCAGACCGAGCAGGTCTATCTGGCGGCGGATCAGTACGGCCTACCGGTGAAGGGGCATATGGATCAGCTCTCCAATCTCGGTGGCAGCACGCTGGCCGCCAACTTCGGCGCCCTCTCGGTGGATCATCTGGAGTATCTGGATCCGCAGGGGATCCTGGCGCTGGCCCACCGTGGCGTGGTCGCCACCCTGCTGCCCACCGCCTTCTACTTCCTCAAAGAGACCAAGCTGCCGCCAGTTGCCGCCCTGCGCAAGGCGGGGGTGGCGATGGCGGTCTCCTCCGATATCAACCCGGGTACGGCCCCCATCGTCTCGCTACGGATGGCGATGAACATGGCCTGCACCCTGTTTGGCCTGACCCCGTTGGAGGCCATGGTCGGGGTGACCCGCCACGCCGCCAAAGCGCTCGGCGAGCAGGATCGCCTTGGCCAGCTCAGGGTGGGGATGGCGGCCGATTTCCTGATCTGGCACTGCGCCCATCCGGCCGAGCTGAGCTACATGGTTGGCGTCGATCAGCTGGCAGGTCGCATCTTCAACGGCGAGGAGACCCTTCATGGATAAGTTCAACCCGGTCGATATGTCGCTCTGGCAAGGGCGGCAGGATCCGGAAGATGGCGAACTGGCCCTGCGCTGGCATGACAAAGTTCTGCCTTGGCAAGAGGTGCAGCCCTGGGCCGCCGGGGCACAAGAGGCTGCCGGTGTGGTACTGCTCGGTTTTGCCTGCGATGAAGGGGTACGCCGCAACAAGGGGCGTGTCGGTGCCGCCGGTGCGCCGCAAGCGGTGCGCAAGCTGCTGGCCAACACCGCCTGGCATCTGAGTCGCCCCGTCTACGATGGTGGGGATGTGAGCTGTACCGATGGCAATCTCGACGCCGCCCACGGCCATCTGGCCGAGCGGGTCGCCGCTGCGCTCGATTTGGGCCACTTCCCGCTAGTGCTGGGGGGCGGTCACGAGGTGGCTTTTGGCAGTTGGAGCGGCCTTAACCGTCATCTGGGTGGCAGTGGCAAGGTCGGCATTATCAACCTCGATGCTCACTTTGACCTGCGCATGAAGCAGGAGCAGGCCAGCTCCGGCACCCCCTTCTTCCAGATCGCCGAGCAGTGCGCCGCTCAGGGCACACCGTTTCGCTACGCCTGCCTCGGGGTGGCCGAGACCGCCAATACCCAGGCGCTGTTTGAACGGGCCGACGAGTTGGGGGTCTGGTATGTGAAAGATGAAGCCATGAGCGAGCGTGCTCTGCCCACCTTGCTAAGCGGGCTGGATGCCTTTATCGCCCACTGCGATCACCTCTATCTGACCATCGATCTCGATGTGCTGCCGGCGGCCGTGATGCCGGGAGTGAGCGCCCCCGCCGCCCGTGGCGTGGAGCTGGCGGTGATCGAACCGCTCATTGCCCATATCCGGGCCAGCGGCAAGCTCAGGCTCGCCGATCTGGCCGAGTACAACCCGACGCTGGATCAGGATAACCGCAGCGCCCGCGTGGCCGCGCGGCTGGTTCATCTGTTGACCCGTTAACCCTTTGGCCGCATATCGCCGAAGGCACCCTATTGATACAACAAGGAGTGTGTATGTCTGTGCAACAGCAGGATCCCCGTCATGATCCGAACCGCGTGATCCGTGCCCCGCGCGGCACTGAATTGACCGCCAAGAGCTGGCTCACCGAGGCGCCGCTGCGGATGCTGATGAACAACCTGGACCCCGAGGTGGCCGAGCATCCCCAGTCGCTGGTGGTGTATGGCGGCATCGGTCGCGCTGCCCGCAACTGGGCCTGCTTCGACAAGATCGTCGAGGTGCTGACCCGGCTCGAGGAGGATCAGACCCTGCTGGTGCAATCCGGCAAGCCGGTCGGGGTGTTCCAGACCCACAAGGATGCGCCGCGGGTGCTGATCGCCAACTCCAATCTGGTGCCGCACTGGGCCAACTGGGAGCACTTCAACGAGCTCGATAAGAAGGGCTTGATGATGTACGGCCAGATGACTGCGGGTTCCTGGATCTACATCGGCACTCAGGGGATCGTGCAGGGCACCTACGAGACCTTCTTCGCGGTGGCCAATCAGCACTTCAACGGCTCGCCTGCGGGCCGCTGGATCCTCACCGGTGGTCTCGGCGGTATGGGCGGCGCCCAGCCGCTGGCCGCCACCATGGCCGGCTTCTCGATGATCGCCGTCGAGTGTGACGAGACCCGCATCGATTTTCGTCTGCGCACCCGTTATGTGGACAAGAAGGCTCACAGTCTGGATGAGGCGCTGGCCATGATCGAAGAGGCCAAACAGAGCGGCACCGCCATCTCCGTCGGTCTGCTCGGCAACGCCGCCGACGTCTTCGCCGAGCTGGTGGCCCGTGGTATCACCCCTGACGTGGTGACCGACCAGACCTCCGCCCACGACCCGGTGCACGGCTACCTGCCGCAGGGTTGGAGCGTGGCCAAGTGGCGCGAGCTGCAGCAGAGTGCCCCGCAGGAGGTGAATCTGGCTGCTCGTCGCTCCATGGCCCGTCAGGTGGAGGCGATGCTGACCCTGCAAGAGCGCGGCGCGGCGACTCTGGATTACGGCAACAACATCCGTCAGATGGCGCTGGAAGAGGGGGTTGTGAACGCGTTCGACTTCCCCGGCTTCGTCCCCGCCTATATCCGCCCGCTGTTCTGCGAGGGGATAGGTCCGTTCCGCTGGGTGGCCCTCTCCGGCGATCCGGAAGATATCTACAAGACCGATCAGAAGGTGAAAGAGCTGATCCCGGATGATCCTCACCTGCACAACTGGCTCGACATGGCCCGCGAGCGCATCGCGTTTCAGGGGCTGCCGGCGCGGATCTGCTGGGTCGGGGTCAAGGATCGGGTACGCCTTGGTCTGGCCTTCAACGAGATGGTGAAAAACGGTGAACTGAAAGCCCCTATCGTCATCGGCCGTGACCATCTGGATTCCGGCTCGGTGGCGAGCCCGAACCGCGAGACCGAATCCATGATGGATGGCTCCGATGCCGTCTCCGACTGGCCGCTGCTCAACGCCCTGCTCAACACCGCCGGTGGCGCGACCTGGGTCTCCCTGCACCACGGCGGCGGGGTCGGTATGGGCTTCTCCCAGCACTCCGGCGTGGTGATCGTCTGCGACGGCTCCGATGACGCGGCCCGCCGCGTCGGTCGGGTGCTGCGCAACGATCCGGCCACCGGGGTGATGCGCCACGCGGATGCCGGCTACGAGATTGCCATCAACTGTGCCCATGAGGCGAAACTGGATCTGCCGATGATTGACGGCGCCAACGGTGTCAAAGGAAAGGTGTAACACCATGTTTGAATTGACTATTACTCCGGGCGAGCTGGATCTTGCCACCCTGCGCCGCGTCAGCCGCGAGCCGGTACATGTTTCACTGGATCCGGCCGCGCTGCCGGGGATCCACGCCTCAGCTGCTGTGGTTACCAAGGTGATCGAGCAGAACCGGGTGGTGTATGGCATCAACACCGGCTTTGGCCTGTTGGCCAACACCCGCATTCCGGTGGAGCAGCTGGACGAGCTTCAGCGCTCCATCGTGCTTTCCCACGCGGCAGGGATTGGCGAGTACATGGATGACGCTACCGTGCGGCTGATGATGGTGCTCAAGCTCAACTCGCTGGCGCGCGGCTTCTCCGGCATCCGGCTGACGGTGCTGGAGGCCTTGATGACCCTCATCAACGCTGAAGTCTATCCGGTGGTACCGAAGAAGGGATCCGTCGGTGCCTCCGGCGATCTGGCGCCGCTGGCCCATATGAGCTGCTTGCTGATCGGTGAAGGCAAGGCTCGCCACAAGGGCGAGCTGATCGACGCCGCTACTGCGCTGAAAATTGCAGGCCTCGAACCCATCGCACTGGCACCCAAAGAAGGATTGGCGCTGCTCAACGGCACCCAGGCGAGCACCGCCTTTGCGCTGGAAGGGTTGTTCCATGCCGAGGATCTCTACGCCGGTGCCATCACCATAGGCGCCATGAGTGTGGAGGCCGCCCTTGGCAGTCGTCGGCCGTTCGATGCCCGCATCCACGCGGTGCGCGGTCAGCGTGGCCAGATCGACGCGGCTGCCTGCTATCGCCACCTGCTGGTAGATGGCAGCGAGATCGGCATGTCCCATCACAACTGCGAGAAGGTGCAGGATCCCTACTCATTGCGCTGCCAGCCGCAGGTGATGGGGGCTTGTCTGGCCCAGATCCGCCACGCCGCCGAGGTGCTGGTGTGCGAGGCCAACGCGGTCTCCGACAACCCGCTGGTGTTTGCCGATGACGAGGAGATCCTCTCAGGTGGCAACTTCCATGCCGAGCCGGTGGCCTTCGCTGCCGACAATCTGGCGCTGGCCATCGCCGAGATAGGTTCCCTCTCCGAGCGGCGGATGGCGCTGTTGATCGATTCCCGCATGTCGGGCCTGCCCGCCTTCCTGGTCAACAACGGCGGTGTCAACTCGGGCTTTATGATCGCCCAGGTCACCTCGGCGGCGCTGGCCTCCGAGAACAAGAGCCTGGCTCATCCGGCCTCGGTAGACAGCCTGCCCACTTCCGCCAACCAGGAAGATCACGTATCCATGGCCACCTTCGCCGGTCGTCGGCTGGCAGACATGGCGGAGAACACCCGCGGCATTCTGGCGGTGGAGCTGCTGGCGGCGGCACAGGGGCTGGATTTCCGCGCGCCGCTGCGCAGTAGCGAGCTGATCGAGCTGGCCAAGGGACGTCTGCGGGCAGAGGTGAGCTTCTACGACAAGGACAGGTACTTCGCGCCGGATATCGAAGCCGCCGCCGCGCTGCTGGGCCGCGCCAGCTACAACGACCTGATCCCGGCCGGGGTGCTGCCCAGCCTGTAAGCCTTGATCACCCTTCTCCCCTGGCGGGAGAAGGGTTGGGGATGAGGGGGAAGCAGCTTCACAGGCGCCGGTGAGAGCCGGGAGCAGATAACAAAAGACCGCCCAATCGGGCGGTCTTTGCGTGTCTGACGTTGGTTGAACGCGGTTATTCGTGTTCGAACATCAGGAACAGATAGACCACGAACAACACCAGATGGGTCGCACCATGGAGCACATTGGTGCGGCCGCTGCTGAAGGTTACTTTACAGACCATCAGGGTCGTGACCAGCAGCACCATATCGGCGGGGGAAAGGCCGAGGCGCACCTCCTGATCCAGCATGGAGCCGATAAAGAGCACGGCAGGCACGGTGAGGGCGATGGTGGCCAACACAGAGCCGAAGTAGAGGTTCATTGCCCGCTGAAGCTGGTTGTTGAAGGCGGCCTTGATGGCGCCGACTGCTTCGGGGGCCAGCACGATGCAGGCCACGATAAATCCGCCCAGTGCGGCGGGTGCTTCCATCACATGCACCCCGTAGTTGATGGGGATGGCCAGGGTCTTGGCCAGCAGGATCACCACCAGCAGGTAGGCGAGCAGCAGGATGGTGTGATAGACGTTGCTCTGCAGCGGGCCGTGGTGCTCCTCATAATCCTCGTGATCGCTGTCGACGAAGAAGTGGCTGTGGCTGCGGGTCTGGATCAGCAGAAAGACCCCGTAGAGCAGGATCGAGATGATGATCAACATCCACGACATGGCGCGCGACATACTGCCGATTGCACCGCCCTCGGTGAAGTTGGGCAGCACCAGACAGAGCAGGGCCAGCGGGATGATGGCCACCAGATAGGATTTCACTCCGTCCAGATTGAAGCTCTGGGTGTGGTAGCGCCAGCCGCCAAACAGCAGGGTGAAGCCCACCAGACCGGTACTCACCAGCATCACTACCGCAAACATGGTATCGCGGGCCATGGTGGGGTTGGGCTCGCCGGTCAGCATCACCGAGGAGATCATCACCACCTCTAGCGAGATGACCGAGAGGGTGAGGATCAGGGTGCCGAAGGGCTCGCCCAGCTTGATGGCGAGGGCATCGGAGTGGCGCACGACCGAGAAGATGGCCCAGGTGACGATGGCCAGTAGTGCCGCCGAAACCGGAAGATAGATCCCGAGCGGAGTTGTCTCTGTCAGCAGGTCACTGCCCAGGGTCTTGAAAAAGAGCAGGGTCAGCAGGCCAACGGGCAGGGCAATCTCTTGCCGGATAACTGTCTTCATAGGCAATGGTTCTCTATTGGGGGTCTGGACGACCGGATGACGTAAACAGGCTGCACGGTTATCGGTTGCGCAATAACCGGCTCCTTATGATAAAGGTTGTTATCCCCGTCAGGGCAGATCATTTTGTTGCTGAATGTAAATAAGGGGTGGCAGGAGGTGGTTCGATTTCACCATGGAGCCGGGCCCAGGTCTGCAGGGGGATTTACCCGCCTGATGGCCGGGCTGGGTTACGGCGCTACCGCCAGCATCAACCTGATGATGTCGAGCCGCTGGCCAAACCGTTTCACGGCCAAATCCTGCCATCTCTGCGTTAGCTGGCCTTCTGGTGTTGCAGCTGCCACTCCCGTTGCCAGTGGGTCAGAATCTTCAGCGGCATGGGTTTGCCGAAGAAGTAGCCCTGGATCAGATAGACGCCGTGCTGGCTCAGATAGTCGACCTGCAGCTGGCTCTCGACTCCTTCGGCGATCATCTCCATACCCGATTCCCGACCGAAGATGATGATGGCATCCAGTACGCTGCGCTTGAGGTCGTTGGTGCCTATGGTATCGACGAACATCTTGTCGATCTTGATCTGGCGGATCCCCAGGCTCTGCAGGTAGGCAAAGCCGCCGTAGCCGGTACCGAAATCATCCAGCTTGAAGTGATACCCCATCTGTTGCAGCAGGGTGATCTCCTCGGTGGCCGCTTTGATGTCGAGGATCGGCTTGCGCTCCGTCAGCTCGAAGGTGAGCCGGGTGGGTGAGGGGTTTTGGCTGTGAGCGAGCAAGGAGCGCAGCAGGGGTTGCTCGATATGGGCCGCCACCAGATTGACGCTGACCCACTGCTCCGGTGCCAGCTGCGGCAGGTCGGTGATCACCTGCTCCAGCAACTGTTCGGTCATCGGCAGGATCAGTCCCTGCTCCTCTGCATATTCGATAAAGGTGCCCGAGGGGATCAGCTCGTTTCCCCGCTGCCAGCGCAGCAGCGCCTCGAATCCCACCACTTGGTGGGTACGGGCATCCACTATCGGCTGGTAGAGGGGAATAAATTCTTTGCGTATCAATCCTGTTTGCAGCAGTCCCTTGAGGGAGCGCCGATAGCTGCGCAGCAACCAGTATGTGACGCTTAACAGGGCGCCGAGCGCGATACCGAACCAGAGACCGTAGTGATTGAGTTGGTCATAGGCATATTGCTCCAGCGCTTTTCCTGCCCAGACCGTCTGTTTGGTGAGCTCATTGGGATCGAAGAAACTCAGGCTGATATTGCTCTCTTCCTGTTTGATCTCCTTGTCGCCACGGGGAAAGTGGATTGTGCTTGCATCGTTATCCTGTCGGCTGAACTCCAGATAGAAGCAGTGGCTACAAGGGTGTTGCAGCAGGTCGTGGCTCCAGCTGTTATCCAGCACCCAGTAGGCGAGGTTGCCGCCGGTTCGGTAATAGGCCACTAGCTCCTGCTCAGTATTGTATTTAGCTACGGTGGCAGCGACCCCCAGTTTGCCGAACTTCTGCCCGCTGTCTTGGAGCTCCTTGATCAGCGGGATCCCCACCCCCAGGCTGGAGCAGCTGTTGCCGGAGGCGAGTTCTAACCCCTGCAGGCGGATATGAGTGCTGTAGAAGCGCGGATCGCGCAGCAGCGCCATGTCTTTGGCACCACAGTTGAACTCAAATCGTGCCAGCTGGTTGTTGATGGAGGCATCCAGCTCCCGGTGGCGTTCTGCCATGGCCCCCCTGAGCTCGGCAACCTTCTCTTTCAGCAGATGAAAGGTCATCGGCTTGGCAAACCACAGGCCGAGAAACTGGCTGCCCACGACAGGCAGGACGAACAGCAACAGAGCGATCCAGACGGGTGATTTACGCAAAGGAAGTACCTGCCAGTTTCATGAGACACAAATGGACTTTGCCATCATAGAGCATTAGTGCAATCAATTTGAGTCCGACTTGTCACACTTGTTGATTGATTTTTTAACTGCATGATTTTAAATGTGTTTATTATTAACTTTGGCTAGCTTCAATCGCTGACCTGTCATAAATGACAATTGCTCAGCTTATCCGAACTGCATTAGAGTAGCCCTGCGGTTTGACTCACCGTGTGTTCAATACTCCTGTATCTGTTTTTTGTCAGTAGCACAGAGTGTTAGTTTTGATATGAGTGTTCCTTTTGGTCCCCTTTGAGGGACCATTTTTCTGTCTGTCATCCCGCCCTTTCCCGCGTCTGTAGCCCGTCATCCTTGGTATTCTCCCTCTGCTTTGGGTTATGCTTGCCCGCTTAAATTGCAGAAGCGGGATCCCCGTCCATAGTGATGGTGACTCCGCCGCTGCTACCATGAGGCGACATGGATGATGCCGGGCATACGGAAAGGCGCATGAAACTCACTACACAGCTTGTCTCATTTATCACCCTTTGCGTGATCGCAGCCATGGCGACCGTGCTGATTGGCGGGGTGTTCAGCTTTCGCGAGCTGGGCATGGAGTTGCAGCAAAAGAAGGTCGATGCGCTGGTCGAAGTGCTCGACAAGCAGCTCGATGTTGCTCACGACATGGAAGATATGAGTCACTGGCTGCCCACCCTGCTGCGGGCTGCCCATGTGGTAGAGCTGGAGGTGCGCCAGAATAACCAGCGGGTCTACTGGTTCCGCGATGTGCGCAATCCGGTCGACGAACAGCTGCTGCAACCATACAGCCACCCGCTGCCCCATCAGGCCGGCATGCAGGCCAACTTCAAACTGGAGCGCCCCTTCAAGGAGGCGGAATACTCCATCAAGGCAATGTCCGGCATCTCGCTGGGGATCTTTATCGTGGTGTTCGGTCTCTGGTACTCCATCCGCTGGCTGCGCCAGCAGTTGCGCGGGGCCGAGCTGCTGGGCATTCGTGCCCAGCTGATCCTCGATGACAAGCTCTCCAAACTGAGCCATGACCCCGCCGAAGAGTGGCCGGTGGCCGCCAGTCAGGCCCTCGATCATCTGCTCGCCGAGCTGGCTGATGCCCGCAAGGAGCGCAGCCGCTTCGACAACTTCATTCGCAGCAACGCTTTCGTCGACAAGATGACCGGCATTGGCAACCGGCTGTTTTTCGACAACCGGCTGGAGAGCGCCATCATGGAGGCGAGCGTGATGAGCGGCGGCGTGCTGCTGATCGATCTCGCCTGTCTGGAGGAGCTGGAGGCCGATCAGTTCGAGTTGTTGGGGCACGATTTGATGATGGAGGCGAGCGCCACCATAGGTGCCTTCGTGCGCAAACACAACGGTGCCCTGCAGGCCCGCTATGCCGGTCAGGTTTTTGCGGTGTTGCTGCCCAATATGTCCGAGAGCGAGATGGTGGATAGCGCCAACCAGCTGCTCAAGAGCCTGCAACGGCTGCACTGGCCGCAGGAGGTCAACCCCGAGACAGCGGTTTATCTCGGCGCCGTCTGTTATCAGGCAGAAGACAGCCTGCTCAAGGTGCAGGAGGAGGCGGAGCTGGCCCTCAAGAGTGCCCGGCTGCAAGGCCACAACGGTTGGTTCCTCTACGAGAAGCAGCTGGATGAGGAGCAGAGCAGCAAGGGGACGGTACGCTGGCGCACCCTGATCAGCCGCCGTCTCGAAGAGCACGGCATCGAATTTTATACCCAGCCGATCCAGCAGGATCGGGGGCAGGTGGTGTTGCAGCAGGAGCTGCTCACCTATCTGCACGACGAGCAGGGACGGGCTTTGCAGGCGGGGATCTTCATGCCGATGGCGGAGAAGGTGGGCTTGTTGCTGCAACTGGATCGGTTGGTGGCGGAGCAGACCCTCGCCCTGCTGCGCCAGCGCTCCGAGCAGAGCTGCCCCATCAGTCTGACCCTCAGTGCCCAGAGCCTGCTCAACCGCGAGTTCCAGCGCTGGCTCTTCTTCGCCCTGTTCCAGCTGCCGCGCAGCACCAACGAGCGGCTGATCCTGCAACTCTCGGAATCTCAGGTGACCCGCCACTTCGAGGCGCTCAAGCGGCCGCTGCGCTCCCTGCGGATGCTGGGCTGCCAGCTGGCCATCGATCATGCCGGTCAGGATGTGGTGAGCACCCAGTACATCAAGGAGTTCGAGATCAACTTCCTCAAGCTGCACCCCAGCCTGGTACGGGAAATCCATGCCCGTCAGGTCAACCAGATGGCGGTACGTAGTCTGGTCGGTGGCTGCGCCAATACCCGCACCCGGGTGCTGGCAGTGGGGGTGGAGAGTGGCGACGAGTGGAAGATGCTGCGCCACCTCGGGGTGCATGCCGGGCAGGGACCCTGGTTTGCCGAGCCCCAGCGGCTGGTGCTGGAACCGGCTGGTGATTGAGATAAACAACAGAGGGTCGCCTTGGGGCGACCCTCTGTTGTTTGCGGTGCTGTTTGCGGTTGCCGTCAGGCGGGGTTCACAGTCGGCCCTGCTCCCGCAGCCCGACGAGCCCTTGCATACCGCCGGTGTGGATGAAGACGATTTTGCTGCCGGTGGCGATGCGGCCCGCCGCCAGTTCGCGAAACAGCCCCCACATCGCCTTGCCGCTGTAGATAGGCTCAAGGGGCAGATCGGTCGTGGCACTGAAATCTTGCACCCACTGCCAGAGGGCCGGGCTGAATTTGGCGTAGCCACCATCGTGGTGATCGAGCGCGATGCGCCAGCCGGGGATATTGGCAGCCGCGGGATGGAGGCGACACACCTCGTCAGCGATAAAGCCGCCTCCTTTCAGTACCGCAATGGCGAGGATCTGCTCCCGATCCCGTTTGCCAGCGATCAGGCCCGCCAGAGTGCCGCCGCTGGCGCAGGGCAGTACCCAGAGATCTGGCGAGAAGGGCACTTCGCCGACCAGTTCCGCCACCCCGGGGATGGCCAGCGGGCTGCTACCCCCTTCCGGCACGATCAGGGTATCGGGTGCATCGAATTGGGCCAGCCAGTCGGGATCCTGCCGTCGCCGGTAACTCTGGCGGTCGACGAAAACGAGATCCATGCCCCAGCGCCGGGCATCCCGCAGGGTAGAGTTACTGACGGCGTCATATTCGCCCCGTATGATACCGGTAGTACGAAGAGCAGATTGGGACCCCGCTGCCGCCAGCGCGTGGATATGATTGGAGTAGGCGCCGCCAAACGAGAGCAGATGCCGTTTGCCGTGCTCTTTGGCATGCAGCAGGTGGTACTTGAGCTTGCGCCACTTGTTGCCGGAGATGGCCGGATGGATCAGATCATCACGCTTGCACCACAGCTCGACACCATAGCGGGTCAGCAACGGATGGTGGAGGCGTTGCAGGGGGGAAGGGAGGATGGCTTGACCCTCTGACTCGGCGGAAAGGTTGGCTTGCAATGGTGAGTCCGTCTTTTATATGGAAGCTAATTTGCTGTTTATGTTAATATTTCACACATTTAACCACTATTGATGGGCGAGCTCACATGAAACAACTGTTCAGGCGATCGACGCCAAGCCGCCAGGTGGGGCTGTTGCTGGCCAATGACAGGATCATGCTGGCAGCGGTGGGCAATTCCCCCGTTTTTGCGACTCGTTCTATTAACGGCCCACAGGAGTGGGCTGTTGCCATCAATGAGCTGTTCAGTCGTCATGGGCTGGCCAAGTCTAAGGTGCGGGTAGCCCTCGCCGCCAGCCTTTATCAACAGATCCAGATCGACAAACCCGCAGTGCCCGATGCCGAGATGGCGGGGGCGCTCCCCTGGGCGGTAAAAGATTATGTCAGCGAGCCGGTACTGCAACTGGCAATGGATTATGTCGATTTGCCCACCCCGCCTGCCGGTCGTCCGCGCATCAATGTGATCTGCCTGCCCAAGAGCCGGGTGCAACTGCTGGCCGATGCCATCAATGGTATTGCCACCCTGCAATCCATCATTAGCGACGAGTTGGCACTGACCTCTCTTTATGAGGCGGACGAGACCGTGCGCATGCTGCTGTGGCAGCCCAAGGGGCAGGATCTGCAACTGCTGGTCTTCCATCAGGGGGGGCTCTGCTTCTCCCGCCAGCTGCGCGGTTTTACCAGCCTGACCGGGGAGCATGAGCCGGACAGCATGCTGCTCGACTCGCTGGCGCTGGAGATCCAGCGCTCTCTTGACTATCTGGCGGGCCAGCTGAAATTGCCCGAGTTGGGACAGATGCAGTTTGCCGTCGCCTCGCCCTTTATCGGTACCCTGGTGCGCCACATGGAGCAGACCTTCGGCTTTGCCGTCTCCGCCATGGCCAACAAGGCGGTGCTGGCTGGCGTCGAATACCTCTCGGCCTATGCCGCCGCCATCGGGGAGGATGCGTGATGAAACGTCAGATAAACCTCTATGGCGCCGAGTTTCGACCCAAGCGGCAGTGGGCCAGCCTCAATCAGATGGCGCTGGTATGGGGCTTTGCGCTGCTGCTGATCCTGTTGACGGGTGTCGGTTACAGCTGGCAGCAGCAGCAGGTCAGCCGGGCGCTGGCGCAGCGCTCTGCCGAGCTGGAACTCAAGCGCAGCGAGGCGCAGCGGCTCGATGCCGAGCTGGCGCGCCATCAGGCAGATCCCCGGCTGCAACAGCAACTGGTCAACAAGCAGGATGAGCTGACGGCCAAGCAGGGGCTGATGCGCCAATTGGGCAGCCTGACCCTGCAAAAATCCCAGGGCTATGCCAGCGTGATGGCGGATCTTTCCCGCATTCGCAACAGCAACCTCTCGTTGCAGCGCATCGAGATCAACGAAGGGCGGATCAACCTCTCCGGCTTTGCCGGACGCAGTCAGGATGTGCCGGCCTGGGTCAATCGCTTCAAGCAGACCCCGAGTCTGGTGGGCAAGGAGTTTGGTGAACTGACCCTCGGCCGTGACAAGGAAGGCCGTCTGACCTTCCAGTTGAGCGGCATTGCGCGGGAGAAACCCTGATGAACCTGAAAGCACAGTGGCAGGCATGGGGCCAGCGTATCGCCGTGTTGAGCCAGCGGGAGCGGGTGTTGATCCTGCTGACTGGTCTGGTGCTGCTGGGCGCGGCCGGACTCTACGGCTGGCTCGATGGCGCCGATACTCGCCTGCAGCAGGATCGCATGGCCCTGAGCGCCGCCGAGCGCGACCTCGAGATCATGGAGCTGGAAAACCTCGGCAAACAGGCCCGGCTCAAGCGGGATCCCAATCAGGGAGTTCGCGACCAGCTGGCGCAGGTCGAGGCGGATCTGGCCCGGATCGACGATAAGCTCAAGGCCCAGACCGTCGATCTGATCCCGGCGCACGAGATGCCGCTGGTGCTGGAGGCGCTGCTCTCCCGCTCCGCCAATCTCCATATGCTGGCCCTCAGTTCGCTGGAGCCTACCCCGCTGATGGCGGGGGAGCAGAAGGTCAATCTCTACAAGCATGGTATCCGGCTTCAGCTTGAAGGCGGCTATTTCGATGTGTATCAATATCTTAAAGCGCTGGAAGCCTTGCCGCGCCACTTCTACTGGAAGCAGTTCGACTATCAGGTCAAAGCCTATCCCGGCGCGGTGGTGGAGATGGAGATCTACACCTTGAGTACCAGCAAGGAGTTTATCCGTGGCTAGAGTGTTTGCGTTGTGCTGTTGCCTGTTCAGCTTGCTGGTACAGGCGGAGCAGGTCGAAGTATTGCAGGATCCCACCGCGCCACTGGCTGATGTGGCGGTTGGCGCCCGTGCGACCGGCGAGAACAGTGCCGGTTTGCCGAAGCTGCAGAGTGTGGTGCTGGGCAATGGCCCGGCACTGGCGGTACTCAATGGCAAGAGTTATCGGGTCGGGCAACAGGTGGACGGCTATACGCTGGTGGCCATCAATGCCGATGCCGTGGTGCTGGAAAAGGCGGGAAAACGCCATGCGGTAACACTGTTTGCCAGCAAGATCCGGGTTTGAGTCGTGCTTGCCTCTCGAGAGGTGAATCGGCTTTATCGAGTTTAATTGCAAGTCAGGGTGCCCTAATTACATGAAAAAACACCGTCTCTGTCTGATCACCGTGGCCATGATGGCTGCAGGCTGTACCACGTATCAGCACCCCGAGCCGACCCAGGCGAAGGATGCCCTCAAACAGGCCATGAACGAACAGCAGAAACAGGCTGCCCCTCTGACCGCGTTGCCCAAATCGGTGCAAAGTGAATTGCTGCAGTTGAACCGGCCGCAGATGCCGGTCGGCATGCCGGAGAAGCGGCTGCGTATCGCGGCTCACGACGTGGAGGCGGTAGAGTTTTTCGGTTCCCTGTTCAAGGGCTCCCGCTACAGCGTGGCGGTTCACCCCGGGGTGGCCGGGCAGGTCTCCGTCGAGCTCAAGGATGTGACTCTGCCAGAGGTGCTGGCGGTGGTGGGCGACATGTACGGCTTCGACGTGCAGCGCAAGGGCAATGTCTTCCATATCTATCCGGCGGGCCTGCGCACCGAAACCATCCCGGTCAACTACCTGATGATGTCCCGTCGTGGTCTCTCCCGCACCTCGGTCAGCACCGGCGGGGTGACGGCCAATGACAGCAATAACAGCAGCGACAGCAGTTTTGACAGTGCGTCGAACAACAACAGCGGCAGCAACAGCTCAACCAGCAGCAACTCGAGCGGTGACAACAACAACGGTACCCGAATCGAGACTGACACCAACAGCGACTACTGGACCGATCTGCGCGACTCCCTGCAGACCCTGATTGGCACGGGTGACGGTCGCGCCGTGATCACCAGCCCGCAGGCGGGTCTGGTCACCATCCGCGCCTATCCGAAAGAGCTCAAGGCAGTGCGTGAATTCCTGACTCAGTCCGAGAGTCACCTCAAGCGGCAGGTGGTGCTGGAGGCACGGATCATCGAAGTTGCCCTCAACGAAGGGTATGAGCAGGGGGTGGACTGGAGCGGTCTCTCCGCCAGCTGGGATGGCAACAAGGGGATTACCGGTGGCCAGTCGCTTGCCAATACTCAGCTGCCCAGCACCCCCAACCAGATCTTCAGTGCGCTGGGTGGCGGCGCCGGTTTCAAGATCTCTGATGGCAACTTCAATGTGGCGGTCAACCTGCTCAAGACCCAGGGCGATGTGAATACCCTCTCCAGTCCCCGTGTCACCGCGACCAACAACCAGAAGGCGGTGATCAAGGTGGGGACGGACGAGTATTACGTCACCAATGCGTCCACCACCATTACCACTACCTCGACGGGCACAGACAAGACGCCTAACGTGGAGCTGACCCCCTTCTTCTCCGGTATCGCACTGGACGTAACGCCGCAGATCGATGAAGAGGGCAAGGTGCTGCTGCATATCCATCCCTCGGTTATCGATACCGAAGAGCAAAACAAGGTGATCGACATGGGTACCTCGGGTGGCAAGTTGCAACTGCCGCTCGCCAAGAGCTCGATCCGTGAGTCGGATACCGTGGTGCAGGCCAATAACGGTGACATCATCGTTATCGGCGGCCTGATGAAGACCGACAAGCAGGAGATCGTCAGCAAGGTGCCGCTGCTGGGGGATATTCCCTGGGTGGGTGAAGCCTTTACCAACCGCCGCGAGAGCACCAAGAAGGTGGAGCTGGTGATCATGCTCAAACCGACCGTGGTGGAGAAAGATACCTGGCAAAACGAGCTGCAACGCTCCTCCGAGCTGCTCGACAAGTGGTATCCGGCCAAGGGCTGACCCATGACACCAGATACGGTCACCCCTATCCCGAACGGCCTGTGCTGCCTTGCCTGCACAGGCTGCTTGCTTGCCGTGGCAGGTGAGGTCTCATGTACCTGACCCACTTCGGCCTGCAGGAGGCACCGTTCAGCCTCACTCCCAATACCGGCTTCTACTACGGCCTGCCGCCTCACGAAGAGGCGCTGCAGGTGCTGAACTGGGCGCTGGCGCAGGGGGAGGGCTTTATCAAGGTGACCGGCGAGGTGGGTACCGGCAAGACCCTGCTCTGCCGCAAGTTGCTCAGCGAGCTGGGCTCGGAAGCGCGTCCGGTGCGGCTTGCCTGGTTGCCCAATCCCCACCTCACTCCGGCCGAGCTGCGCATCGCGCTGGCGCTGGAGCTGGGGTTGGCGGTACGGGATCAGAGCGAGCTGGATCTGACCGATCGTATCCATCGTCACCTGATCAGCCTGCACCAGCAGGGCTGCCGGGTGGTGGTGCTGATCGACGAGGCGCAAGCGCTGCCGGACGAGACGCTGGAGGCGGTCCGCCTGTTCGGCAATCTCGAGACCGAGTCGAGCAAGCTGCTGCAGATCGTGCTGTTCGGCCAGCCGGAGCTGGATGCCAGACTGGGCAAGCCGCATCTGCGCCAACTGCGCCAGCGGATTGGCTTCTCCTACTGCCTGCGGCCGCTGCGTTTTGACGAGACCCGCGCCTATCTGGAGCACAGATTGCAGGTCTCCGGTTACCGCGGGGCACCGCTGTTTGCAGGTCGCGCCATGCGTCTGTTGTGGCGCGCATCGCGAGGGATCCCGAGACTGATCAATATCCTGGCGCAGAAGTGCCTGATGCTGGCCTATGGTCAGGGTGTGCGTCAGGTCGATAGCCGTCTGGTACGGCTCGCCATTCGCGATACCGACGATGCCCGCCGCTTTGCGCCACGGCGCTGGTGGCCCCTGTTACTGTTGCTGGGGTGCGCCCTGGCTTATGGAGTCTGGCCATGAGCGTTATCAACCAGATGCTGAAAGATCTGGACCGGCGCCAGCAAGGATCCGAAGGTGCTGCTGTCTATATTGCCCCTGCGCGCCAGCAGGGATGGTGGATGTTGCTGCTGACCCTGATCTGCGGTCTGGCACTGGGGATCCTTGGTTGGCGAACCTGGATCTACTGGCAGCAGACTCATACCGTGACTGCTGCCAGTGAAGTGATCGCCCCCGATGCGGTGACTCCCGATGTGGTGGCAAGGGCCGCCGCGCCGGTCAGCCAGCCCGAGCCGGTCGAGGTGGCGGCCGCGCTGCCGTTGCCAAGTCAGGATGAGGTGAATGATGAGGCAGGCGAGAGTGACTCGGATGGCATGGCCGACGGTGCGCCCTTTGATGCCTCCAGCGATGTTGACGAGACGGAGCCGACCGATGAAGAGCTGCAGCCCGAGCTTTACGCCGAACTGGCGGCAGAGCAGCAGGCAGTTGTCAGCGCACCGCGCAAGCCGAGCGTATTGAAGATCGAGACGGTCGAGCTGTCGGCCAAGGAGTTGGCAGCACTGGCGGAGCGCAAGGCGACCACCGCCATGGCCAAGGGAAGCCTGCGGGATGCGCAGGACAACTACTATCAGGTGCTGGCCCACGACCCCTACAACCAGGGGGCGCGCGAGCAGCTGGCGGGGCTGCTCTACGGCGAGGGCCGTCTGACCGAGGCGCGTCAGCTGCTGGAAGAGGGGATCCGGCTCGATCCCCAACAGGCCGATTTTCGTCTGTTACTGGCCCGCCTTGCCATCAGCGAGGGGCAGCAGCAGCAGGCGCTTGGCTGGTTGTCCGGTTATCAGCCGGATCTCGCCAGCAACATGGACTACTACGCCACCTGGGCCGGGCTGACTCAGGAGCTGGGCCAGAATGCCGATGCGGCGGCGCTCTATGTGAAGCTGCTGCGTCAGCAGCCGGATCAGGGCCGCTGGTGGCTTGGTCTCGGTGTGGCCGAGGATGGTCAGGGCCACAGCCAGCGGGCGCTCGATGCCTATCGCAACGCCCTGCTGCACGGCAACCTCGGCGAGGCGTCGACCAACTGGCTGGAACAACGAATTGGCCAACTAACCCCTTGATAAACAGCAGGTTCGATTAGCAAAGCGGAATCGGATGCGGCAACGGGTGTGAAGTAACAGAGATCGGAGCAAACATGGCACAACCCAGACTGAAAATGCGCCTCGGCGACCTGCTGGTACAAGAGCAGATCATCTCTGATGATCAGCTGCAGCTTGCCCTGCAGCAGCAGCGTCAGACCGGCCGTAAGCTGGGCACCACTCTCATCGACCTCGGCTTTATCAGCGAGGTGCAGCTGTTGCAGTTCCTCGCCCGCCAGCTGGATGTGCCCTTCTTTGATCTCAACAACCTCACCATCGACGCCGCCGCGGTGCCGCTGCTGCCCGAAGTGCAGGCGCGCCGTTATCGGGCGCTGGCGGTCAACCTTACCGACGACAAGGTGACGGTGGCCATGTCGGATCCGGCCGATCTGAGCGCACTGGATGCCGTCGCTGCCCTGCTCAGCCCGCGCATCATGGTGCTGGCGGTGGCGCGGGAAGGGCAACTGCTGGAGTATTTCGACCGCCTCTATCGCCGTACCCGCGAGATTGAAAGTTTCGCCGAACAGCTGCAGGAGGAGTATCAGGACTCCGGCTTCGAGCTGGGCTCCAGCAATCTGGGGGCTAACGACGAGGGAGAGGCGACGGTGGCCAAGCTGCTGCGCTCCCTGTTCGAGGATGCGGTGCAGGTAGGGGCGTCGGATATTCACATCGAACCGGACGAGAAGGTGCTGCGCATTCGCCAGCGGATCGACGGCATCCTCCACGAGAACATCCTCAACGAGGTGCGCATTGCCCAGGCGCTGGTGCTGCGCCTCAAGCTGGTGGCGGGGCTCGATATCTCCGAAAAGCGCTTGCCGCAGGATGGGCGTTTCAACATGAAGGTGCGCGGCCGCGATGTGGATGTGCGGATGTCCACCATGCCGGTGCAGTATGGCGAGTCTGTGGTGATGCGTCTGCTGGATCAATCCTCCGGCATTCTGTCGCTGACCGAAACCGGGATGCCGCCGGAGATCCTGACCCGTTTCCGTCGTCAGCTCAAACGCCCGCACGGCATGATCCTGGTGACCGGCCCGACCGGTAGCGGCAAGACCACCACCCTCTATGGCGCGCTCTCCGAGCTCAACCAGTCCAGCAACAAGATCATCACGGTAGAAGACCCGGTGGAGTATCGTCTCTCCCGTGTCAATCAGGTGCAGGTCAACCCCAAGATCGGCCTCACCTTCTCCAACGTGCTGCGCTCCACCCTGCGTCAGGATCCGGACATCCTGCTGGTGGGGGAGATGCGTGACAACGAGACGGTGGAGATAGGCTTGCGTGGCGCCATCACTGGTCACCTGGTGCTGACCACCCTGCACACCAACGATGCGGTTACCAGTGCCTTGCGCCTTATCGACATGGGGGCGCCCGGCTATCTGGTGGCGAGCGCCCTGCGGGCGGTGGTCGCCCAGCGGCTGGTGCGGCGGGTATGTGAGCACTGCGTCGAGGAGAAGGCGCCCGACGAAGGGCAGGCCACCTGGCTCACCGTACTCTCCGGCGAGGCGCCCGGCCAACACACCTATCACAAGGGCCGGGGTTGCCAGAGCTGCAACTTTACCGGTTATTCCGGCCGGATCGGGGTCTACGAGCTACTGGAGCTGGATCAGCCGATGATGGATGCCCTGCGCCGCAACGATGCGGAAGGGTTCGCCAAGGCGGCCCGTCAACACGAACACTACCGGCCGCTGGCCCTCACCGCCCTCGATTATGCCCGTCAGGGGATCACCTCGGTGGATGAGGTGTTGCGACTGGCCGAGGATTTGGGGTAAGCGATGGCTAACTTTGCCTACAAGGGGCGTGACAGCCAGGGCAACGCCACCAGTGGCGTGGTCGAAGCGGCCAACGAGATGGCGGCCGCCGAGCAGCTGATGCGCCGTGGCGTGATGCCCACCGAGCTCAAACCGGGCAAGGCCAAGTCCGCCGCCATCGACTGGTCACTGTTGCTGGAAGGGGGCGTCAAGCTGGACGAGCTGGTGATCTTCAGCCGCCAGATGTATGCCCTGACCCGGGCCGGGATCCCGATCCTGCGTGCCATCGCCGGGCTGGAGGAGGGCACCCACAGCAAGCCGCTCAAGCGGGCGCTGCACTCGCTGGGGGAGGATCTCGGTAACGGCCGCCCGCTCTCCAGCTCGATGCAGGCGCACCCCAAGGTATTCAGCAGCCTGTTTGTCGCCATCATCCATGTGGGTGAGAACACCGGTCAGCTGGAAGAGGCCTTTTTGCAGCTCGCCAACTATTTCGAGCTGGAGCTGGAGACCCGCAAGCGGATCAAGACCGCGATGCGCTACCCCAGCTTCGTGATGATCGCCATCGGTATCGCCATGGTGATCCTCAATATCATGGTGATCCCGGTGTTTGCTGGCATGTTCGCCAAATTCGGGGTGGAGTTGCCGCTGGCTACCCGCATTCTGCTCGCCACCTCGCACTTTTTTGTCAACTACTGGTGGCTGCTGCTCGCCATTCTGACTGGGATGGTGTTCGGCTGGCGCCGCTGGGTCGCCACCACCAAGGGCAAGCTGACCTGGCACCGCTGGCAGCTCAAGTTGCCGATCGTCGGCACCATCATAGAGCGCTCCCTGCTGGCCCGTTTTGCCCGCAGTTTTTCCATGATGCTCAAGGCAGGGGTGCCGCTGAACACCGCGCTGACCCTGGTGGCCGATGCGGTGGATAACGCCTATATGGCGGGGCGAGTGCGGGATATGCGCGCCGGTATCGAGCGGGGCGAGAGCCTGCTGCGCACCGCCAGCAGCAGCGGCCTGTTCACCCCGCTGGTGATGCAGATGATCGCCGTGGGTGAGGAGACAGGTCAGGTCGATGACCTGCTGCACGAAGCGGCCGAGTATTACGAGCGGGAGGTGGATTATGACCTCAAGAGTCTCACCGCCCGCATCGAGCCGATCCTGATCGGGATCGTAGCAGTAATGGTGTTGATCCTGGCGCTGGGTATCTTCACCCCCATGTGGGACATGATGCGCGCTGTTCGCGGCAAGTAACTCGGCATCTTCACGCTTGAATGGTGGGACATGATGAGAGCCGTAAGAGGCAAGTGATCGGTGGAGTCGAGGGCTGGATGAGCAGACAGACGCAGCAAGATGATCGCTGGCTGACAGGATATCGGCGGATCGCCGTGATCATCCTGCTGATGGTGATCGTGGCGACCCTGGTGCGTAGCTATCAGGGCCACCGGGAAGAGGCGCAGCAGCTCACTCTCACCTTGCTGGGGGAGCAATTTGCCGAGCGGGCACAGCGTTTGCACGGCATTTGGCTCGATGAGCGGCGCCCGCAGACACTGCATGTCGCCGGCAAGGGGTGGCAGTTTGATGCCCGAGGGTGGCCCCTGGGGTTAGTGCCGCTGCAATCCCCTTCGGAAAATTGCCGTCAGTTGTGGTTGGCTCTGATGGGTGAGACGAAGGGGGGCATGCCTCCTCTGCAGATTCTGGCCCGCCCCGATGGCAGTGGTTGCGAGATGGGGTGGGATGGTTATTGGCTTGTTTATCAGTTTTCTGACGGGCGGGTGATGAAAAAGCCTTGAATGAAACTAATCATATGACCCAACTACATGATTTTTTTGGGCCTGCATGAAATAATGTGGGGCATTACGGAGGGAGCATGACAATGAAACCAATGGCACCAACAATGCCGGAAAACGGGATGAGGAGACGGTCTGCCGGCTTCTCCCTCATTGAGCTGGTGATCGTTATCGTGATCCTGGGGATCCTGGCGGTGACTGCACTGCCACGCTTTCTCGATGTGACCGATGAAGCGAAAAAGGCCAGCGTCGAGGGAGTCTCCGGCGGTTTTGCTACCGGCGTTTCACTGGTGCGGGCGCAATGGGAGGCGGAAGGTCGCGCCAAACAGGACAGTCTCAATACCGTGCTCTATGACGGCAGCCGCTTCTATCTGACCACTCCGACCGATACCCAGATCAGCAACGGCGAGCTGTCGCCTGGCTATCCCATGGATACCGTTGCAAGCGGTAATCCCGATGTGGATCCCGCTAATCTGACCGCCGAACGTTGTCTCAATATTTGGGAGGGGTTACTGCAAAACCCGCCCAAGGCTACGGCCAGCTTCAATGAAGTGCGCGGTAGCGGCAATGACCTGAAATACTATGCCACAGTGAGCAGTAATGGACTGGATTCGGTCTGCCGTTACTATTTGGTCAATAGTTTGAGTAAGGGCAGTGATGGCAAGTATCAGGATCCGCAAGGCAAGACTGATGCATTTATGAGTTTCAGTTACCGCCCGGCGTCCGGTCAGGTGACCACAAATATTAATTAACAGAGGAAAGTGAAATGAAAAAACAGGCGGGTTTTACCCTGATCGAACTGGTTATCGTGATCATCATTCTGGGTATTCTGGCGGTCACCGCTGCACCCAAGTTCCTGAATCTGCAGGATGATGCTCGTAAGTCTGCTGCACAAGGCGTACAAGCTGCCCTGCAAAGTGCTTCTGCGCTGGTTTATAGCAAAGCTGTTCTGAATGGCTATGAGACCAGTGCTGGGCCTATCTCTATGGCCGCTCCAATCGATAAAGTTGCTGTAGCATATGGCTATCCAACTGCAGCCACAATCAGCGAGGCGGTGGCACTGGATGGTTGGAAAGTTTCTGGGGCTGTAGCAGCTAACACCATAACTTTTGCTCCAAGCGGTAAAGGTGACAGCTGTTCTGTTACCTACAAGGAAGTTACCGTTTCTAACGGTACACCGACCATCAGTTTGGTTGGCTGTAAGTAATTGGATGATGGAAAGGGTAGGAGTCAATTCCTACCCTTTCTATTGACATGTTAGAGTCAAGGCATAAGGGTTTTACCCTCATTGAACTGGTACTGGTGATCCTGTTACTCGGGATTCTGGCCGCCTTTGCCGTGCCAAAATGGCTGGGCAAAGGCGGCTTTGAAACTCAAACCGTGCGCGACGAGCTGCTGACCCGGCTGCGGCTGGTACAGACCGTCAATATGCACGAACCGGCCAATCGTTGTACCTCACTGCGGGTTGACGCGGGCCAGTTTGGCCACAGCACGCTCTCCCCTTGTGGCGATCCTGCGGCTATATCTAGCTGGAACGCTAATCAGCTCACCCGTGGTCGTCCGGTGACCCTGCCTGTCGGGATCTCCCTCTCCTCGAACAAGGGCACGCCTCCTTTTGTTATCCGCTTTGATCAAATGGGCCGCCCGCTCGTTAGCTGCGCCGGTGGCTGCGAGCTGCAAGTCACCGATGGTCGCGAGAGTGGCCGTATCAAGATTGAATCCGAGGGGTTTATCCATGAGATCCCTTAAGCGTGGTTTCACCCTGATTGAGCTGATCGTTGGCATAGTGCTGCTGGCGGTGGCTTTGACCGGCATTTTGGGGTTGCTTATCAATCAGGCGCCGCAGGCGGTAGACCCAGTGCAGCAGGTACGCGCCACCCAGCTGGCCCAGCGCCTCTCCGGCGAGATCTTGCAAAAGTCGTTTGATGAACATTCGGATCATAACGGTGGTCGTTATCGTTGTGGCGAGCAGGTGGCAGGGGTGACCATCTCTTCCTGCTCCACCAGTTATGGCCCGGATGGCGAGCCCGCATCCTATGCCTATAACGATGTGGATGATTTCGATACCGCAGGTGACTGGGTGGATGCCAACACCCTGACCCAAACTGAGGCGGGAGTCAGCAGCGAGGAGTATCGCAACTATCAGGTGAAAATTGCGGTGAGTGGAGCCGATTTCAGCGACGGCACCTTCAGGAGTTGTGCCGCCCCCTGTTCTGTGGGCAAGCGTATTGATCTGCAGATCAAGCTACCGGATCAGAGCGTGCTCGACTTCTCTTTTTATCGGGGTAATTACTGATGGATCGCTCCGCTGTCGGGTGTTGCTTGCCTGTCCGAATGTCCGCGCCTGTAACCACTTCCGGCGTTCCATTACGCCTGGCGGCCAATCGGACCTACCGTAAACCTCGGGGTAATCGTGGCTTTACCCTGGTCGAGCTGGTGATGGTTATCCTGCTGCTCGGGATTATGGCGACCTTTACCAGCCAGTTTATCGGTATCGGTACCCAGATTTATGGCGATGCCAGCAGTCGTGAGCAGCTGATGAGCGATGCCCGCTTCGCCATGGAGCGGCTTAACCGCGAACTGCGCGATGCGGTGCCGGGCTCGGAGCGGATCGAGACGACTGGCGGGACATGGGACGACACCGGTGCCTGTTTGCGGTTCTGGCCCATCAGCACCTCGAGCCGCTATCTGGCACTTAACCGCGCCATGTCGGGGAGCACGGCCACCCTTGAGCTGGTGATGGCGACCCCGGCTTCTGCTGCCAATCCGCTGGATGTGGATGTCACCGCCGTTAAAAAAGACGATCAGCTGATTGTATTCCCCGTGCCGGACAAAAATGTCGGTTCGCTTACTGCAGGCTGCGATTATGGCCGCTGCGTAGCCAGGGTCACGGATGTGCTGACGCCCGTATCCGGAGCGCAAACTATCGGCTATACCAGTGCCGAGAGTCTGACTGGCCTCTCTCCAGGCAGCCGGGTCTACTTTGCCAACCAGCAGGTTCGCTACTGTGTGGAAGGAAACACGCTGACCCGTGCCACAGCCCCCATTGGAGCACCCTTACCTGCACAGGGCGTGTTGATGGCGGATTCCCTTCGTATTGGCACCTTCTATCGGGAAACCTCGGCGTTTAACGCCGAAGGGGAGTTTGGCATGCGCTTTGTCTTCGAGCGCAAGGGGGAGTCGGTCACCTTCAACCACAAGATAGAGGTGTTCAATGTGCCCTGATCCACAGGCTTTCGGACGGATGCGAGGCAGTGCCTTGATGATCGCCCTGTTTGTGATTGTGGTGATGGCACTGTTGGCGGCTGCCATGGGCCGTTTTCTGGTCGATAGCGGCGAGAAAAATACGGTGGAGGTGCGCAGCGTGCGTGCCCTGCTGGCCGCCCAGAGCGGGCTGGAGATTGCCTTGTATCAGCTGTTTCCAAATAGACCTACATCGCCATCACCGCTTGATCGTTGCGAGTGGGTACTCTCATCACCTGTGTTTAATGGCAATTCTGGACTGGCTGGCTGCGAGGCAAGGATCAGTTGCGTACAACAACCTGTGACCTATAACGGAGAGGTGACCAATGGTTACCGTCTGCTCAGTGTCGGCTCCTGTGGCTCGACCGATCTGGGCAGTACCAACCCCGATTATGCCGTGAGTAGGACAGTGACGGCTGAAGCCTATGATGGAGGTTTATGATGAAATGGCTATGGGGGCTGGCCCTTCTTTGTAGTCAGGCTTGGGCATTCGATCCCATCGACATAGGCACAGTTTTCCCTGCTGTGGTGCAGGGGCATCATGGCAACAACAATAATACTTGCCACCAGATCAGCGGTGACCAGCTCATCCAGCTTAACAATCCCAAGATCAATGGTACAGGCGGTTTGCCACTCAACTTCTGCTCTATCCAGCCCGATCAGAACAACAGTCCCCGTTGCGATGATGGTGTTGGCGGTTACAAGGTCTGCACGGTTACTGGCAGTGATATTCGTGGTCTTGCCCTGAATGGTAACAACGCGTTTCTCTCCACCAATTCCAATAGAGCTCAGACTTGTTCGTCGGGATCGCAAACGGCCTCCAGCGCGGCTTATGGCACCATGATGGTAGAAAACTGCACCATGACCTTCCCGAGTCGCAGCGTCTATCAGCTCAAGAGCCTAACGGTGCGCAACAATGCGACTCTGGTGTTGGGTGAGGGGGACTATTTTATTGACAAGTTGACCTTGGACAACGGCACTATCCTCCTGTCTGGCAGCGGCATCACCCGGATCTTCGTCAATCAGGACGTGAAGTTGATCAATACGGTCAATATCAACGCCAACAATCAAGGCAGCCTCATTTGGGTTAACTACAACAGCATGGTGATCGACAATAGCACCACCTTTTACGGTTACCTCTATACCGATGGGCTGCTCACCATGAATAACAAGGCTACCGTCTATGGGAGGGTGACGGCTGGTTACCTGAAGATGGATGCTCAATCCAGCATCAACGAAGCGGTACTGACCCCCATGCTGACCTGCTTTGCTGACGGCTTTGAAAGTGCCCAGATCAACCCGGACAGTTGGGTGGTTGCCCAGCGAAACAACAGCACATTGCCGTCGGTACAAAATGGTCGCCTGCGTCTAACCCAGAACGTTACCAACCAAGCCACGTCAGCCACATTCCAGCGTCTCTTCCCGGGAGCCGGCAACCTGGTGACAGTCGAGTTCGATCAGTATGCCTACAAAACTTTTGGCTCTAGCGGGGCGGACGGGATGGCGGTGGTGCTCTCGGATGCGACCCTGACGCCCCAGCCTGGTGCCTTTGGTGGCCCGCTAGGCTATGGCTTCAAGACCGGAATCAGCGGCTTTGCGGGCGGTTGGCTCGGGGTCGGGCTCGATGAGTACGGTAACTATGCTAATGAAGGGGGGACCATCAACTTGGGGTCGCGCCGGCAGGCAGTTTCCATCCGTGGCTCGGGAGCGGGCACCTCTGGATACAACTATCTGGCTGGTACCGTCAGCAACCTGAACCCGCCCGTCGACAGCGGCACCAACAGTAATCGCCCCCACCGCTATCGTATTACCGTCGACTCTCGGGCCGCTGGCAGCTCGCTGGCGAAAGTCGAGAGAGATACTGGTTTGGGCTACAGCACCCTGGTTGGCCCCATCAATATGGCGAATCAGGCCGGTCAGGCTGCGGTACCTGCCAATTTCCTGCTCTCCCTGACCGGCTCCACCGGCTCGGTGACTAACTTCCACGAAATCGACAACGTGCAGATCTGCGCCCTGCGATCCAACCCGATTGGGGTGCAGATTGATCATTTCCAACTTGATCACTCCGGTCAGCCACTGACCTGCAACCCCGAGACGGTGACGGTCAAGGCGTGCGCCGATGCAGCATGTACCACGCTTATCACCGACCCGGTTACTGCAACCCTGAGTCTTACCCCTACTTCTGCCAGCAATGGTTGGATTGGCGGCAATACGGTGACCTTTAGCGGCGGTTCGACCACGGTACAGTTGCGCAACAATACGCCGACCGCGGTCACCATAGGCGTTTCCGGCTCGACTCCGACGACCAAGCCATTCAGTACCACCTTGTGCAAGGCCGGGGCCGGTACGCCCAGTGCGGCAGCCTGTACCCTGAACTTTGCCGATAGCGGCTTCTTCTTTGATGTGCCTGATACCTATTCCAATCAGCCACAGACGGTGACCATCAAGGCGGTCAAAAAGAGCGATGTGACCAAGCAGTGTGTGCCGGGGTTTGCCAGTCAGACCAAGAACGTCAAGTTCTGGAGCAGCTATATCACCCCCGCCAGTAATCCCTATAACAGCCAGATGAGCGTCAACAGCAGTACGATTGGCGCCAGTCAGGGAGCTGCAACGCCACTCTCCCTCGTATTCGATGCGCAGGGGCAGTCGACCATAACGGTTAAGTACCCGGATGCGGGCAAGGTGCAACTGGATGCCCGCTATGATGGTACTGGCAGTGAAGCCGGTCTGGTGATGCTAGGCGCGGATCAGTTTGTGGCACGTCCTGTCGGCTTGTGCATAACCCCTCCGCAAGGGGTCTGCGCGGCTGGTGATAGCAGCTGTCCTGTCTTCAAAAAAGCGGGGGAGACGTTCCAGGTAGATATCAAGGCGATGGCCTGGGAGTCGGCCAATGATGGGGATATCTGCGTAGGGAATCAGACTACGCCCAACTTTGCCCTGCCCAATATTGCTCTGGGCAGTACGCTGGTGGCACCCAATCCGGGCACCAATGCAACGCTGGGTACTACCGCCTATAGCCATGTGGCTGCGGCCAACAGTGCCAATAACGTTAGCCAGACCGTGAGCGAGGTGGGAGTGTTCCGGATGACGGCGACGCCACCGGCGGCAAAGCCGCCAGAAGGAAGCGCTGTATCTACGGGCTATTTCGGCTATACCATCCCTCCCGCCAGCAGCCTGCCGGTGGGACGTTTTGTCCCTTGGGATTTCAATTTGCTGAGCGGGGTGCTTACTCCTGCTTGCGGGCAGTTCAGCTATATGAGTCAGCCATTCGGGGTCAAGATGACGGTACAGGCTCGTAACAAGAGTGCCGGGGTGACCACAAACTATGGTGGTGAGTTCGCGAAGGGGCGGCTCTATCTGGTGGCAGGCAATAATCATGATGGGATTGATCGCACGGATCGAGTGGGGAGCATGATGGCCAGCTGGGCATCAGGCGAAGCCAATATTGACAGCCAGAGCCGCTTTGCCCGGCTTTCTGAGCGCGATCCCGGCCTGACTACTCCCGAAGAGCCCTTTAAGTTACTGCGTTTTGGCCTGCAAGTGCTTGATGAGGAGTCACCCTCAGTCACCTTCATGGCTGACGCTGACCTGAATCCTGGCATCAAGAATGGTTGTACCAAAGGGGTCAACTGCAATGCCAAGCAGTTGACGATTCCTACGCGGGTGAATAACACCATGACGGCTTATTATGGCCGCCTGCTGGCTGGCACGGCGGCGGGTCTTGCCTCTGCGCCGCTGGCCATTCCACTGCAGATGCAATATTACGAAGGGGGCAACTGGCTGCAAAACAAGGAAGATAAATGTACCCAGCTCTCTTTGGCCAATCAGGGGTTCACTTTCCTCAATCCGAGTCACACCTTTGATGCGGCGACTCGCGAGCTGAATCTGGGGGCGGGTCGCAAGATCAAGCTGGGGTTGGGCAGTTCTGCACCGGGTGGGGATGCTGCACTGGCGAAAGACGGGGAGATCCTGTTCCACTTTGCCAAGCCGGACATCTCGGTGCGCATTCCCTACAAGGTCGATTTGGCAAAACAGCCGTCGCAGCCCCTCTGGTTGTCGGACCCCACGAGTGCCAATGACGGTAACCTGCAAGGTGAGGCCATTTTCGGCTCCAGCCGGGGTAATGACAGAATTATTTATCGGCGCGAAGTATTGCAGTAAATGATGTGTGAGGGGGGATGGCTCAACAGCATCCCCCTAAATCCTTGTTTATTAGTGTTTGCAAGCGTGTCCGAGTGAGTGATGACTCGCATTTTTGTCGCGCCTGATTGATTGGCGACAGTTTGAGCGCTTGCCCATTGGGGTGGGCATTGGTAAAGTTAGCCGGTTTTCTGCACCTCCAAATTCTTAGGATTTCCCGTAGCCATGTTCAAAAAGCTCAGAGGCGTCTTTTCCAACGATCTGTCGATCGATTTGGGAACTGCCAACACCCTGATCTATGTAAAAGATCAAGGGATCGTCCTTAACGAACCCTCAGTTGTCGCCATTCGCCAAGAGCGCGGGAACGCCAAATCGGTCGCTGCTGTCGGTCATGCCGCCAAGCAGATGCTGGGCCGTACCCCGGGCAACATTTCCGCAATCCGCCCGATGAAAGACGGCGTGATCGCCGATTTCTACGTGACCGAGAAGATGCTGCAGCACTTCATCAAGCAGGTTCACGACAACAACTATTTCCGCCCCAGCCCGCGCGTGCTGGTGTGTGTACCGTGCGGTTCAACCCAGGTTGAGCGTCGCGCCATCAAGGAGTCCGCACTGGGCGCCGGTGCCCGTGAGGTCTACCTGATCGACGAGCCTATGGCTGCTGCCATCGGTGCCGGCCTGCCGGTATCCGAAGCGACCGGCTCCATGGTGGTTGATATCGGTGGTGGTACCACTGAAGTGGCCATCATCTCCCTGAACGGTGTGGTCTACTCCCAGTCCGTCCGTATCGGTGGCGACAAGTTTGACGAAGCGATCATCAGCTACGTTCGTCGCAACTACGGCAGCCTGATTGGTGAAGCCACTGCCGAGCGTATCAAGCACGAGATCGGCTCCGCCTATCCGGGTGAAGAGGTGCGCGAGATTGAAGTGCGTGGCCGTAACTTGGCTGAAGGTGTACCGCGCAGCTTCACTCTCAACTCCAACGAGATCTTGGAAGCGCTGCAAGAGCCGCTGTCCGGTATCGTGGCTGCCGTCATGGTGGCGCTGGAGCAGTCTCCGCCGGAACTGGCTTCCGACATCTCCGAGCGCGGCATGGTGCTGACCGGTGGTGGCGCACTGCTGAAAGACATCGACCGTCTGCTGATGGAAGAGACCGGCATTCCTGTCGTCGTGGCCGAAGATCCCCTCACCTGTGTGGCCCGTGGCGGCGGCAAGGCGCTGGAGCTGATCGATATGCACGGTGGCGATCTGTTCCACTACGAATAAGACCCAAAGCCGGCCAGCGTGCCGGCTCTTTTTTGACGACCCATGAAACCCATTTTTGGTAGAGGCCCTTCGCTTCAGTTACGGTTGTTTCTCGCCGTCATCATCTCCATCGCTGCCATCGTCGCGGATTCCCGCTTCGGTGTGTTTACCCATGTCCGCGTCTACCTCAGTTCGTTAGTCAGTCCCCTGCAATACATGGCCAATGCGCCCGGTACCCTGCTCGACACCATGTCGACCCAGGTGCAGACCCGCGCCGATCTCATCGAGCAGACCAAGCAGCAGGAGCAACAGCTGTTTACCCTGCGTGCCCGTCTGCTCAAAATGGATCAGCTGGAACACGAGAACCAGCGGCTGCGTGAGCTGCTCGGTTCGCCGGTGCACAAGGAGTCCCGCAAGATGGTGGCCGAGCTGCTGTCGGTGGATTCTGACCCCTTCAGCCATCAGGTGCTGATCAACAAGGGGGCGCTGGATGGAGTCTACAACGGTCAGGCGGTGATCAACGATCAGGGTGTGATTGGTCAGGTGCTCCACGTGGGCTCCACCACCAGTCGCGTGCTGCTGATCACCGACTCCAGCCATGGCATTCCGGTGCGGGTACTGCGCAACGACTTGCGTGCTATTGCTTCCGGCAGTGGCGAGCTCGACAAGCTTGAGCTGCGCAACCTGCCGCGCAATACCGATATTCAGGTGGGTGATCTGCTGGTCACCTCAGGTCTGGGTGGCCGCTTCCCGGAAGGTTATCCGGTGGCGACCGTAACCCGTTCCGAGTATGTGGAGGGCAAGCCCTTCGCTCAGGTCGAGGCCAAGCCGCTGGTGGAGCTGGACAGGCTGCGCTATCTGCTGCTGCTGTGGACCGACAAGAAGCCTGAAGTACATGATGAGGATGGCGAACGGGCGGCTCCCGCTGAGTCCGCCGCAGGAGCCACCCGCTAATGCTAGAACCCGCCAGCGGCAGGATCTGGATCTGGATCTCGATCCTGCTGGCCTTGAGCCTGTCGATCCTGCCGCTTCCTTTTGAATTTGACCCCTTCCGTCCGGACTGGCTGGCCATGGTGCTCATCTACTGGGCACTGGCTTTGCCGCACCGGACCAACGTCGGCACCGCCTGGGTGGCGGGCCTGCTGCTGGATGTGCTGCTTGGCAGCACCCTCGGCGTGCGGGCGATGGCGATGGCCATTACCACCTATCTGGCGGCCTTCCAGTTCCAGAAGATCCGCAACTTCTCCCTCTGGCAGCAGGCACTGATCATCGGTGGCCTCTCGCTGGTGGGTAAAATGACGGTATTCTGGGCCGAGCATCTGTTCAGCCAGGCCAGTCTCAACTTCTCCTACTTTTGGTCGACGTTGACGACGATGCTAATATGGCCCTGGGTGTTTCTGGTGCTGCGCAAGGTGCGGCGCCGCTTCAATATCAGGTAAATATGAACAAAAACAACGAACCACAACTCTATCTCGCCTCGGCTTCTCCCCGTCGCCGTGAACTGCTGACCCAGATTGGCTACCGCTTCGAGGTGCTGAAACTGGATGTGCCCGAGCAGCGGGAAGAGGGTGAAAAGGCGCAGGATTACGTCTGCCGCCTCGCCCGTGACAAGGCGATGGCGGGCGTGGCGTGTGCGCCGACGGCGTTGCCGGTGCTGGGTGCCGACACCATAGTTGTGCTGGGCGACCGGGTACTGGAGAAACCGTCCGATCTGCTGGATGCCAAAGATATGCTGGAGTCCCTCTCCGGCAAGGTGCATCAGGTGATGACGGCGGTGGCGCTGGCCAGCAAGGAGCGTTGTGACGTGCGTCTGGTCACCACCAACGTGGCGTTTCGCAAGCTGGACGAGGCCGAGATCGAGGCCTACTGGCAGACCGGTGAGCCCTGTGACAAGGCCGGGGCTTATGGCATACAGGGTATTGCGGGCAAGTTTGTCAGCCGCATCGAGGGGAGCTATAGCGCCGTGGTCGGCCTGCCCCTGCTGGAGACAGATCTGTTGATCAAGCATCATCTGGAACAGCTCAAGTAATTTCCCGTCAGCTGTGCTCTGCTGCGTTTTTCCCTTGCGCGCGTTGTACCGGATTGGCTCTATAGAATTCAAAACTGGAACAGGCAAGGTTACTTATGTCGGTAGAACTGCTGGTTAACGTTACCCCCTCCGAAACCCGGGTCGCTCTGGTCGAAAACGGTCTGCTGCAGGAAGTGCATGTCGAGCGTCAGGCCAAGCGCGGCATCGTGGGCAATATCTACAAAGGCAAGATCAGTCGGGTGCTGCCCGGTATGCAGGCGGCCTTCGTCGATATCGGCATGGACAAGGCGGCCTTCCTGCACGCCTCCGATATCGTGCCGCACACCGAGTGTGTGGCGGTGAAGGAGAAGGAGCAGTTCCAGGTCGGCAACATCGCCGAGCTGGTGCGTCAGGGGCAGGACATCATGGTGCAGGTGGTGAAAGATCCGCTGGGTACCAAGGGGGCCCGTCTCACCACCGATATCACCTTGCCCTCCCGCTATCTGGTGTTTATGCCGGGCAGCGCCCACGTTGGTGTCTCCCAGCGCATCGAGTCCGAAGCGGAGCGGGAGCGCCTCAAGCGCACCGTGGCCGGTTATGTGGACGAGCTGGGTGGCTACATCATCCGTACCGCCGCCGAAGGGGTGGGGGAGCTGGAGCTGGAGCAGGATGCCGCCTTCCTGAAACGACTCTGGCGCAAGATCCTCGAGCGCAAGCAGAAGTACCCGCCCTGCAAGATCCTCTACGAGGATCCCAGCCTGGCCTTCCGGGTGGTGCGCGATTTCGTCGGCGCCGAGCTCGACAAGATCCGCGTTGACTCCCGTCAGAGCTTCGATCAGCTCAAGCGCTTCACCGGTGAGTATGTGCCTGAGCTGGCCAACAAGCTGGAGTACTACCCCGGCGAGTCACCCATCTTCGATCTCTACGACGTGGAGAACGAGATCCAGCGCGCGCTGGAGCGCAAGGTCGAGCTGAAATCCGGCGGCTACCTGATCATCGATCAGACCGAAGCCATGACCACGGTGGATATCAACACCGGCGCCTTTGTCGGCCATCGCAACCTGGAAGAGACCATCTTCAACACCAACGTCGAGGCGACGGCGGCCATCGCCCGCCATCTGCGCCTGCGCAACCTCGGCGGCATCATCATCATCGACTTCATCGACATGCAGTCGGAAGATCACCGTCGTCGGGTGCTGCACAGTCTGGAGCAGGCGTTGTCGAAAGACCGCGCCAAGACTAACGTCAACGGTTTCTCCCAGCTCGGTCTGGTGGAGATGACCCGCAAACGCACCCGCGAGAGTCTGGAGCATGTGCTCTGCTCCGAGTGCCCCGAGTGTAAGGGGCGCGGCCGGGTCAAGACGGTGGAGTCGGTCTGCTTCGAGATCCTGCGGGAGATCATCCGGGTCAATCGTGCCTATGATGCGGATCAGTTCACCGTCTACGCAGCCCCGGCCGTGGCCGACTACCTCCATGGCGAGGAGTCCCACAGTCTGGCTGAGCTGGAAGTGTTCATCGGCAAGCAGGTGCGGGTAGTGAGCGAACCCCTCTGTGGTCAGGAGCAGTTCGACGTGGTGATGATGTAATTGGTCTATCGCTGGCTGAGTCGGGGTTGGTTGGCCCTGGGGGTCCTGTTCGTACTGATGGCCATGCTGGTCACCTTGGTACGGGTTGGTGGCCCTTTGCTGAATCAATACCGGGAGAGTCTGATCCACACTCTGCTGGGTGATTCACAACTCAAGGTCAGCGTGGAGCAAGTGGTGCTGGACTGGACACAGTCCGGGCCCGCCCTCGAGCTGCAGCAACTCGCCATCGCCCCGGATTCGGGGCGTTTTGCCGTACAGCTCGGCAAAGCCTGGGTGCATCTCGACTTCTGGCGCACCATTAACGAGCTCAAGCCGGTGTTTGGCGAGCTGATCCTGAGCGATGGCGATATCACCATCGACTTGCGCCAACCGGCTGACGAGAGCCCCTCCGGCGATCCCCAGCAGGGCGCCCTGCTGCGCTTTCTGCTGACCCAGCTCTCCACCTTCGATGTGCACAACACCCGCCTCAGCGTCACCACCTCCCTCGGTGATCTGCGCGCCCTCGACATCGCCCAACTGCGCTGGCAGAACCGTGGCAAGCGCCATCAGGGGGTCGGCAAGGCTTACCTCATCAACGGGGTGGGCGAGAGCACCCTCGATCTGATTCTGGATGTGGACGCCCCGACTGCCCGGCTCGATCGCCTCAAGGGTCAGCTCTATCTGGGGGCCCGCCAGCTCGATATCACCCCGACCCTGGCCAAGATCCATGCGGGCGAACCCAAGGTTGCCGGTCAGCTCGACTTCCAGCTCTGGAGCGAGTTTGACAGTGGCAAGCTGGGTAATACCCTGCTGGCTTTTGGCAACAATTACCTGATCTGGAAGGATCCCAAGAAAGGGGAGATGCACCGTTTCGGCCTCGATGGTGGCAAGATCCAGCTGCGCCGTGAGGGCACCGACTGGCAACTGGCCAGCCACAACGTCAACTTCAAGCTGGACGGCAAACCCTGGTTGCAGAGCCGCTTGCAGCTGGAGCGGATCGGGGATCGGGTGCAGGGCTATCTGCCCAGCATTGAGTTCGACAAGATCACCCAGATCAGTCAGCTGGTCTCGGCGCTCTACCCCACACTCTGCGAGACCCTGCGCCAGACCAATCCGCAGGGGTCGGTGCAGGAGCTGACGCTGCTGGCCAATGCCGACTGGCAGGAGCTCTCCCTCAGTGGCCGCTTCAGCAAGGTGCGTCTTAAGGCCTGGCAGGATATACCCGGGATGCAGGATCTCAACGGCGAGTTCTGGCTTACCCCGACCGGCGGTAGCGCCAGATTGGCGCTGGCGAACGACAAGGTGGATCCCGCCCGTCATTTCAAGGTGCCTATCCCGGTCGACAACTTCTCGGCCCGCCTCGACTGGTGGCGCGAGGAACAGGGCTGGGTGCTCTACGGGCAGGATATCGCGCTGGATAACCCGGATCTGACCCTGTCCAGCCGTTTCCGCCTCGATCTGTTCGAGCACCCTTTCCTGGCCCTGACCGGCCGCATCGATGTGAAGAATGCGGGCCATGCGGATCGCTACTTCCCGCTGCAGGCGATGGATAAGGGGCTGGTGGATTACCTGAGCGGCGCCATCAAGGGGGGCAAGGCCAAGGGGGCCGACCTGCTCTGGTATGGCGAGTTCAGGGACTTTCCCTACGACAACGGCAAGGGCATCTTCCAGGTGGCGGTGCCGCTGGAGCAGGCCACCTACGAGTTCTTCCCCGGTTGGCAACCGCTCACCGACCTGCAGATCGATCTCTTGTTCCAGAATGCCGGTCTCGATATGCGCAGCCGATCCACCAAACTCGGCAAGGCGAGTTCCGACTCGGTGCATGCCTGGATCCCGGATCTCTCCCCCGGCGCCCACCTCTATGTGGATGCCAAGGTGCAGGGGGAGGGCAAGGCCATCAGCGACTACCTGCAGGACTCCCCGCTGGGTAGTTCGGTGGGACAGGCGCTGCGGGAGATCGAGATCCGCGGCCCGATGGCCGGTTCGGTCAAGCTCGATATTCCTCTCGATGGCGAGAGCGAGGTCAAGGCGAGCGGCGATGCCACCTTCAGCAACAACAAGGTGCGGGTCGCCAGTCTGGATCTGCCGCTGGAGAAGGTGCAGGGGCGCCTCGAATATGACAACGAACAGACCCGTTTCAGCAACCTCAAGGCGAGCCTGTGGAACCAGCCGCTGACCCTCGACTATCAGGGGCGCCAGCATCCGGATCACTATCAGGTCGACCTCGATTTCAAGGGGCAGTGGGATAGCCGCCGCCAGCCCGCCGCCATCTCTTCATTCGGCATTCTCAACGGCCGCAGCAACTGGGGCGGCAAGCTCGGGTTGACCTTGCCCGAGAGCAAGCCGTTCAGTTTCCAGCTGGCGCTCGACTCCAACCTGCAGGGGATGGCGCTGGATCTGCCGCTGCCGCTGGCCAAGAGCAGTGCCAGTCGACTGCCGCTTAAGGTGATCGCCCGTGGCCGGGATGGCAGCGCCGACATTCGTGCCGTACTGGGGGCTGATGTGGATATGCAGACCCGACTGGTCTACGGCGAAGGGGTGCCTTATCTCAGCCGGGTGCGGGTCGATGTGGGCCAGCCGGGCGCCCGGGTAATGCGCGATGCCCCCATGCTGCTTGCCATCAACCAGCAGGAGGCCGATGTGGGTGGCTGGCTGGCGCGACTTAAACAATGGCTGCCGGCGCAGAATCAGACCGGCAACGCGGTGGTTGGCCCGGCCTTCCTGCCGCAGGAGTGGTGGGTGGATGGACAGCTGGCTCGCGCCTATATCGGCAGTGCCACCCTCAAGGCGGCGCGTTTCACCGTGGGGCCGACCAATCAGGCGACCGAAGTGATGATCGACAGCCCCGATGTGATGGGGGTGATCCGCCTGCCTGCAGTAGCCAATCGTCCGGTGGATGCCAAGTTTGCCCGAATCTACTGGTCTGGCAAGAGTTCGGATCTCAGCCCGGATCCCGATGCCAAGCAGGACAACGCCATCATGGCATCCATCCCCTGGTTGAAGGTGAGCTGTGTCGATTGCCGTTTTGGCGAGCTGCCGCTTGGTGAAGTGAAAGGAGAGCTGGTGCCCGGCGCCAACAAGGTGACCCTCAAGGGGCTGGATGTGCGGCTGGCGGGGAGTCAGCTCACCGGCAGCGTCGACTGGCTGGCCGATGGCAACCGGATGGAGACCCGTGCCCGTGGCAAGCTGACCAGCAACAACAGCGAGCTGCTGCTCAAGCGGCTCGGCTACACCTCGCCCATCGGCGACGCTCCCGGCTCCCTCGCTTTTGATCTGAACTGGCAGGATGTGCCCTACCGCCCGAGTCTGCCGACTCTGGGGGGAAGTGCCAACTATCAGCTTGAGGGCGGCACTCTGCGGGAGGTCAACGACAAGGGGGCTCGGCTGCTCTCCCTGCTCAGCCTCGATTCCCTGCTGCGCAAGCTGCGGCTCGATTTTCGCGATGTGTTCGACAAGGGCTTCTACTTCGAATCCATGTCCGCCTCTGCCACCATCAAGCAGGGGCTGGTCAGCAACGATGATTTCTATATGAAGGGGGCGGCAGGCAACCTGCGCGGCGAGGGGATCGCCGATCTGGTGCGCTGGCGGCTCGACTACGAGCTGAGCTTCTCCCCCAATCTGGGTGGCACCCTGCCGGTGGTGGCGGCTTTCTCCATCACGCCGGTCACGGGTCTCTATGTTCTGGCCCTCTCCAAACTGCTGGAGCCGGTGGTGGATGTGGTGACCCGTATCGATTTTCGCATCTCGGGCCCGCTCGACGCACCCAAGCTGATCGAGGCGGGACGAGATCGCGCGCGCATCAAGCTCAACCAGCAGCAGAAAGAGGCGGTAGATGCCGTTGCTCCCAGCCTGCCGACCCAAGAGGTGACCCCTTTCCTGCTGAGCCCCAAACACGCTGGGCCGGCTCAGCGCTAAACGAGCGGCCCGGCATCATCACAAGGAGTGAGCCATGATCCGACATATCCTGCTGATCGCCTTCAAGCCGGGCACCCAGCCTGCCCGGATAGATGCGGTGCGTACCGCCTTTCTCGCCATTCCCCATCAGGTCAGCGGCGTGACCGCCGTGGAGTGGGGGGGAGAATGACAGCCCGGAGGGGAGGGATGGTGGCTTTACCCACAGCGTGCTGATGACCTTCGCCGACGAAGCAGCCCGCCAGCGCTATCTGCCCCATCCTGATCACGATGCCCTCAAGGCCATCTTTCGCCCGGTGCTGGAGCGCATCATAGTGCTGGATTACACCCTGCAGGCGGGGGATGCTGTCACCGTCTGATGGCTCAAGCGACAAGGAGAACGTCATGTGGTTAGCCGCAATACAGCTGGTATCTGGCCGTCACTGGCAGGATAACCGGGAGCAGATCGCCGCCGAACTGGCGGCCTTGCCCAAAGAGCGGCCGCTGCTGGTGCTGCTGCCGGAGAACTTCGCCCTGTTTGGCGAACGGCAGGGTTATCTGGATGGGGCCGAGGCCATAGGTGAGGGCCCGATCCAGCAGCAACTGGCTGAATGGGCCCGCGATTATGGCATCTGGCTGGTGGCCGGGGCTATGCCGACGACTATCGCAGGTTCCGACCATATCCACACCAGCTCGCTGGTGTTCGACCCCGAGGGGGCGCTCAGGGGCCATTACCACAAGATCCATCTGTTCAACGTGGATGTGGCGGACAATCATGGTCGCTACCGTGAGTCGGAGACATTCAGCCCCGGCGAGGAGCCTGTGTTGGTGGACTCTCCCTTTGGTCCCCTCGGCCTCTCGATCTGTTATGATCTGCGCTTTCCCGAGCTCTACCGTCAGTTGGCCCGTGCCGGTGCCCGCGTGCTGCTGGTGCCTGCCGCCTTTACCGCCGTGACCGGCGAGGCGCACTGGGAGCCGCTGCTGCGGGCCCGCGCCATCGAAAACCAGTGCTACCTAGTCGCGGCCAATCAGGGCGGCACTCACGAAACGGGGCGCCAGACCTGGGGCCACAGCATGGTGATCGACCCCTGGGGTCGGGTGCTGGCTTGCCAGCCATCGGGCCGTGCCACTGTGCTGGCACAGATGGATGCCGAGCTTATCGATGAATTGCAGCGCACTATGCCGGTGCTGAGGCATGCCCGGTTGCTGTGATCCCGGGGTGTTGATTGACGTAGGGTGCAACAAGCGAAGCACATTGCACCTGTGCAGATCTTGGGGTTGGCGGCGCCATTCACGGCGCCCATTGCACCCTGCGAATACGAACTGAACACCGGGCCACACCGGATGAATTAACCGTTACGACATCTCACGTCGAGATTGGAGAAGAAGATTGAGTCTATTGAGCCAGGTTAGTGCCTCCCTGTTGGCCCCGAACGACCTCGATGAAGGGCGCCTGCAGCAGCTGCTCGGCAGCCTGATGAGTCATCAGGTGGAGTTCGGCGATCTCTATTTCCAGCGCAGCTGGCACGAGTCCTGGATGCTGGAAGATGGCATCGTCAAGGATGGCAGCTACAACATCGATCAGGGTGTGGGGGTGCGCGCCGTCAGCGGCGAGAAGACCGGCTTCGCCTACTCGGACGAGCTGAGCCTGCTGGCGCTGCAACAGTCGGTGACTGCCGCTCGCGGCATCGCCGCAGCCGGTGCTCACGGCAAGGTGAAGGCGTGGGCCCGCACCGAAGCGAACCTGCTCTATCCGGCCATGGATCCGCTGCAGACCCTCGACAAGCACCAGAAGATCGCCCTGCTGGAGCAGATGGACAAGTTCGCCAGAAGTCTGGATCCCGCCATCAATCAGGTGATGGCCTCCATCAGCGGCGTCTACGAAGAGGTGCTGGTGGCAGCCACCGACGGCACCCTGGCCGCCGATGTGCGTCCGCTGGTGCGTCTGTCGGTGACCGTGATCGCCGAGAAGGGCGATCGCCGCGAGCGTGGCAGTGCCGGTGGCGGTGGCCGCTTTGGTTACGACTGGTTCCTCGAACTGGACGGGCTGGAGAGCCGCGCTTTTGGCTATGTGCGTGAAGCGGTGCGTCAGGCGCTGGTCAATCTGGAAGCCATCGACGCGCCAGCCGGTACCATGCCGGTGGTGCTGGGCTCCGGCTGGCCTGGCGTGCTGCTGCACGAGGCGGTGGGTCATGGTCTGGAGGGGGATTTCAATCGCAAGGGATCTTCCGCATTTGCTGGCCGCATCGGCGAGCAGGTGGCCTCCAAGCACTGTACCATCGTCGATGATGGCACCCTGCCGGGTCGGCGCGGCTCCGTCTCCATTGATGACGAGGGGACACCGGGTGGCTACAACGTGTTGATCGAGAACGGTATCCTCAAGGGTTATCTGCAAGACAAGCAGAACGCTCGCCTGATGGGGGTGCCGCTCACCGGCAACGGGCGCCGCGAATCCTACGCCGCCATGCCGATGCCGCGCATGACCAACACCTATATGCTGGCGGGCCAGTATGACCCGGCGGAGATCATCGCCTCGGTGAAGAAGGGCATTTATGCCCCCAACTTCGGCGGCGGTCAGGTGGACATCACCTCCGGCAAGTTTGTCTTCTCTGCCTCCGAGGCCTACCTCATCGAGGATGGCAAGATCACCGCTCCCATCAAGGGCGCGACCCTGATCGGCAACGGCCCAGAAGCGATGAGCCAGGTCTCCATGGTGGGCAGCGATCTTGCGCTGGATCGCGGAGTCGGTATCTGCGGAAAAGAGGGGCAGAGCGTGCCGGTCGGTGTCGGCCAGCCCACCCTCAAACTGGATCAGCTCACCGTGGGTGGCACCCAGTAAGCGAAGTGAGCAGTAACCCGGCGATATGCAGACCCCGGCCATGTGCCGGGGTTTTTGTTATCCGGAGTCATTGAAAACAAAAAGCCCCGGTCAGTAGGCCGGGGCTGGTAAGGATACAGAGTATCAGTTGACTGATATTGCGCGTGCGTCGATGAAATAGCGAGCGTTACCCTGTTTGTCGATCTGGATTTTGGCAACCAGCTGCTCTTGATCTTTATATTCCCAGCGTTGCTCGATCTTGGCGAGGGATGGGCTCGCAATCCCAACCACGTTCAGGTACTCGTGAAACAGGCTATGGCTCCCTATTTCGGTCAGCATCTTGTCCATCTGCATACTCTCCTGAAGTTGAGTGGGTATTCATCAACAAACCTATCAGCGTCCATCTGAATACAGTCTGTATGAAAAACAAACTAACTCATTTGTGTGTCAATAACATGATCAGGGACAAGATCAGTGCAGATCGTCAGGGACTTTTTGATACCGTTTTCAATCAGAGCCGGTGGGCTTCTGCGGCAACTGATCAAACGTGCCGGAAGCCTTTGGTAGCGCCGGAGCGGTTTGCACGGTCTGGCCGCCGTGGAATACCGGATCCTGTGCCACTTCCTTGATGCCATTGATGCAAAACTGCATACCCATGCAGACCAGCAGGAAGCCCATGATGCGGGTCATGGCATCGATGCCGGTGGCGCCCAGGATCTTGCAGACCGGATCCGCCAGCTTCAATACACCCCAGCTGATCAGGCTCATCAGGGCAAACGCTGTTACCACACCTGCGTAGATGGTGAGGCGGTTGTACTCGTCAGGCAACTCGGCAATCTGGGCGGCTCCGCTTATTACCAGCGCCATGGTGCCCGGTCCGCACATGCTGGGCATGGTGAGCGGTACGAAGGCAATGCTCTGGTTTATATCGACCCCGCTCTGCTGGCTGGGGGCGGGGAACAGCATGCGAAAGCCGATAAAGCCGATGATGAGGCCACCGGCCAGGCGCAAGCCCGGAATGGAGATCCCGAACAGATCCAGGATCGAGGATCCGATAAAGAAGGTGATGCAGAGGGTGCAGAACAGATAGATGGCGGCCAGATTGACCTGACGGCGCACGTGTTCGCGCGACATCCCCTTGCTCAGTCCCAGCAGCAGGGTGGCCGTGGTGGGCGGGTTGACCATGGGCAGCAGCGCCAGCAAGGTGAGTAATACGACCTGAAAGAACATCTTGAGCCTCGGATAAAGAGTTGGAAGCCATGGGGCGACGCGGGTGGCAGGTCCCAGAGGGAGGCTATCTTATGCTGGCGAAACTGAACATAAGCAGTACAAAAAAGCCCCGGCAGATACCGGGGCGTGTTGTTCGGGTCAGGCCGCTTGCGGCGCTTGCTGCTGCCGGATGGCCCGTTGCTGGAACCAGAGCCAGAGACCGATGGCGAAACCCAGCACTGACAGACTCACCACATAGTGGGAGGGGGCCAGCATGTCGCTCTTCATCCAGAGGGTAACCGCCATCGGGGTGAGGCCGCCGAAGATGGCGTAGGCCACGTTGTAGGAGAACGACAGACCGGAGAAGCGCACCACCGGCGGGAAGGCGTTGACCATCACGTAAGGCACGGCGCCGACAATCCCGACCGCAAAGCCCGCCAGCATGTAGAGCGGCACCAGCTGGCTCGTACCGGCCGCCAGACCGTGATAGAAGGCGTAGCTGGAGCCCGCCAGCAGCAGGGAGCCGAACATGAAGGTGAGACCGCTGCCCAGCAGGTCGATCAGTCGACCATAGACGATGCAGCCGAGTGTCAGAGCCACTATGGCCAGCGAGTTGGCGGTCAGGGCGTCAGCCGGGCTGATGCCATAGACCTTCTGCAGATAGGTGGGGGTCATCAGGATCACCACCACGATACCGGCGGAGAGCAGCCAGGTGAGCAGCATGGAGACCACCACGCTGCTCTTGTGGTTGCGCAGCACCGACTTGAGGGGGAGCTCATCGGCCAGGGTCTTGTTGGCTTTCATCTCGGCGAAGACCGGTGTCTCGTGCAACCAGCGACGCAGGTACATGGCGACGATGCCGAAGATACCGCCCAGCAGGAAGGGCACTCGCCAGCCCCAGTCACTTACTTCGGCCGGGGTCAGGCTCTTGTTGACCGCAGTGGCGATGAGGGAGCCGAGCAGGATGCCGGCCGTCAATCCCGCCGTGAGCGTGCCGCAGGCGACCCCGACTCGACGGGCAGGGACGTGCTCGGCGACAAACACCCAAGCGCCCGGCACTTCACCGCCGATGGCGGCGCCTTGCAGGATCCGCAGTCCCAGCAGGGCGATGGGGGCGCCGATGCCGAGCACCGCATAGGTGGGCAGCAGACCGATCAACAGGGTCGGCAGCGCCATCATGATGATGCTGAGGGTGAACATCCGCTTGCGACCAATGAGATCGCCAAAGTGGGCCATGATGATGCCGCCAAGCGGGCGGGCCAGATAACCGGCGGCGAAGATGCCGAAGGTCTGGAACTGGCGCAGCCACTCGGGAATGTCGGCCGGGAAGAACAGCTCGCCGATGACCACGGCGAAGAAGACGAAGATGATGAAGTCGTAAAACTCCAGCGCGCCGCCGAGGGCAGCCAGACTCAGGGTTTTGTAATCCTGTCGATTGAGGGGGCGGGCGTGATCGTGCTGTTGTGTGCTTGTGGTCATATCCGTATGTTTCCCATCGGTTTTTTTAGTTATTGTCACCCCGTGCAAGGGGCATATACAGGTGATCGAGAGTATGCTGCCTGCCTCTTGTGTGTAAATCGCGCAATTCGCAACACTGTCTTGCATCTTTTTGGGGCAATCCGAATGCCCCGCTGGCGGAGGAATGATGGAAAAGAAACGGGTACTGCTCTCCTGGAGCAGCGGCAAGGATTGCGCATGGGCACTGCATCAGTTGCGGCAAGATCCCGCCATCGAGGTGGTGGGGCTGTTTACCACCCTCAATCAGGCATTCGAGCGGGTGGCGATGCACGGGGTGCGCAAGCAGCTGTTGACCGAGCAGGCCGCCTGCGTCGGGCTGCCCCTCACCACTATTGATCTGCCCTGGCCCTGCAGCAACGAGGATTACGCCCGCATCATGACCGGCTTTATCGCTGATGTGGTGGCACAGGGGATCCGCCATATGGCCTTTGGCGACTTGTTCCTCGAGGATGTGCGAGCCTACCGTGAAAAGCAGCTGGCAGGTACCGGCATCGAACCACTGTTCCCGCTGTGGGGCAGCAATACCCGTGAACTGGCGCCGCAAATGGTGGCCGCTGGGTTGAAGGCGCGGATCAGTGCTCTCGACCCGAACAAGCTGGATGCCAGCCTGGGTGGCCACGACTTTGACGAGGTGCTGCTGGCGGCGTTGCCGGAGGGAGTCGATCCGTGCGGCGAGAACGGCGAGTTTCACACCCTGGCCTATGATGGCCCCATGTTCTCCCGTCCGCTCGGCATTCGGGTCGGCGAGACAGTGCTGCGCGACGGCTTTGTTTTTACCGATCTGCTGCCAATCGAAGATTAATTATCGGGCGTCAAATGCTCCCTTTTGCAGGAGCATTCACAGATTTGAGAGGCGGGATGGGGGCACTATTGGCCCCTCTTTTGATTCAAGATGACAACCTGCCTTATGAAACACTTCTCTCGTCCGGCGCTGCTTGCCTCCTTGCTGGCTGCCGCCCTCTCTCTGCCTGCCGTCGCGGGTCAAGCCGCTACCGTTCAGCCAATCCCTGCCGGTGTCACCACCGTCACCTTGGCCCAGCAGGCGCCAATCCACTGGGTGTCAGTGGAGCAGATTGCCAAGAGTCTGGATGGATTGCCCCCGATGGCGGTCGGCTTTGATATCGACGATACCCTGCTCTTCTCCAGCCCGGGTTTTTATCGCGGCAAACAGGAGTTCTCGCCCAACGACGAGAGCTATCTGAAGAACCCCGCCTTCTGGGAGAAGATGAATAACGGCTGGGATGCGTTCAGCATGCCGAAAGAGGTGGGCAAGGCGCTCATCGCCATGCATCTCAAGCGCGGAGACCACATCTATTTCGTCACCGGCCGCTCGGCCACCAAGACCGAAACAGTGAGCCAGACCTTGCAGCAGACCATGAATATTCCGGCCGACCAGCTCAATCCGGTGATCTTCGCGGGTGATCAGCCGGGTCAGAACACCAAGGTGCAGTGGCTCAAGGATAAGCAGATGAAGCTGTTCTACGGCGACGCCGATGGGGATATCAAGGCGGCGCAGGAGGTCGGCATTCGCGGCATTCGTCTGCTGCGGGCCGCCAACTCCAGCTATCGGCCACTGCCGTTGGCAGGGGCGCTGGGGGAAGAGGTGATCATCAACTCCCAGTTCTGATCCGGAGTGGATCCATGCAAAAAGGGCGGGGCTATTGGCACCCGCCCTTTTTGCATCCGTCATCCAGCTCGGGTCAGTCGTCTGCCCACGGCATCTCGGGCAGGCTGTCGAGGAACTCGCCGTAACGGGTCAGATTGAAGGGGCCCTGATCTGCCTCCATCGCCATCAGCTCGGCACCGAGGGCGCAGGCGATATATTGCAGCGCCTCTTCTCGCGGGGTGCCCTTCATCACCAGCCGCATCAGGGTCGCCTTCACATGGGGCGGGTGACCGTCGTTGAGTTGGTTTTCCACCATCTCCAGCAGCGCGTCTTCATCAAAAAATTCCTGAGTGTCGTTCATGGGATATCCGCAACAGTGAATGTGGCGGCCAGTATAGCCTGAATGTGACTAACACCTTGAATGACCAGCGAATAAACAATCCGATGGGGAGGCCATTTGTTACCCATAATTAGGAGGAGTTTGCCAAGGCAAACAGGTTGGAACACAGATAACATGGATGGACACGCCTATGCCCACGATAGATTCCCTGCTGGCCGAGCCCAAGCTACTGCCCCAGATCCCGGAAGTGATGCGCGATTTGATCCAGACCTTCAATGAAAAGGATCCGGATCTGCTCAAGATCAGCAAGTTGATCAACAAGGACCCTGTCATCTCCGCCAAGTTGCTGCGGCTGGCCAACTCGGCCAAATTCGGCAGCAGTCGTCAGATCGGCACCGTCAATGAAGCCGCGGTGCGGCTTGGACTGGCGATGGTGCGCAACATGGTGCTGGCCTGCGGGCTCACCGAATCGGTCACTGCGGTGCCCGGCATTGACCTCAAACATTTCTGGGGCTGCGTCTTCAATGTGGCGGAGCTGGCGCGTCGTCTGGCTGTGAAGAAGGGGATGAAGGGAGATGAGGTCTTTACCTGCGCCCTGCTCTATGACCTTGGCCGACTGGTGATGCATGTGGGCCTGCCGGAAAACACCGTCCATCACATTCACGACCTGGAGTTGCACAAGGGGCGGGCCAAGGCGGAAGAGCTGGTGGTTGGCTTCAACTATGCCCAGGTCGGGGCGGCTATGGCACGCTACTGGAAGTTCCCCGAGACCATCAGCAATGCGGTGGAGTATCACTACAACCCCATGCTGGCCAAGGAGTTCTCCGCCGAGGCCGGGTTGATCCATCTGGCGATCGTGCTGGCTGCGCAATCCGATGTGGGGGCAGAGGCGCCACCCGAGTGGCCCCACAAGGTGGCAGATGCACTGGGGCTGAGCTGGGCCGATTGTGCCGCCCAGTTCACTGCACTGCGCGAGCAGGGTAATGGCTACGCCGGGTTGCTGGCTGCCTGAGCCCGTTTATCCCATCTCATCAGGGGCCAATATGGCCCCTTTTTTATGGCCGATGGTGCCACAGGCTTGCCAGCCCGGGAGTGACGGGGCACTCTTTGCCCTTCACTTTCCGTTTGAGAGCCCTTGCCATGATTGCCTCCTCCCGCCTGATCCTGCGCGAAATGATCGCCACCGATGCCCCCTTCATCCTTGAGCTGCTCAATGACGGCGACTTTTATCGTTACATCGGTGATCGGGGCATTCGCACCCTGGAGCAGGCGCAGGAGTATATCCAGCAGGGGCCGGCGGTCAGCTATGCCCGTTATGGTCACGGGCTCTATCTGGTGGAGCGCAAGGAGGACGGTGCCAGCCTCGGTATCTGCGGTCTGATCAAGCGCGATACCCTGGAGCAGGTCGATATCGGTTACGCCTTCCTGCCGCAATATCGCGGTCAGGGCTACGCCATTGAAGCGGCGCAGGCCGCCCTTGCCGATGGCAAAAGCCGGTTGGGGATCGGGCAGGTGGTCGCCATCGTCACTCCGGGCAACGAGCGATCCATTGGCCTGTTGGCCAAGCTGGGGCTGGTGCGCAGTCGACTGGTCAAGTTGAGCGAAGATGCCGATGAGTGCCTGCTGCTGGAGCAGGAGCTGTGATGGTTCTGGCTGGGTGTTTAATGGGCTGTACTACCACATTCGGGCAGGAGTGTTAAGTTCTCTCGGATCGTGTCATAGAAGGTTGACTGCTTGTAAGCTTACTTATCGCGGTGCATGAGATAAAAGTCGGGGCAGTGCAGCCCCAACTCGCTTCACTCAGGCCGGTGTATTGCTGACCAGCGCCTCCAGGCCATTGAGTGCCTGCTCCAGATAGCTGCGCGGGCAGCCGAGATTGAGGCGAATAAAGCCCTGCCCCCCCTCTCGATGAGCAGTTGTTTCAGCTCATCGTCCGGCAGCCCCAGTTGGCGGCAATCGATCCAGGCCAGATAGGTGGCATC
>NZ_CDDK01000004.1:33823-182171 GCF_000820225.1 Aeromonas veronii bv. veronii | reverse complement strand
CGGGGCGACCATCTATGAATGCCCTTGGTCTGCCGGTTAGAAAGCCCCAAGTGTAGCTGTCACCTGGGGCTAGGGAAGTTGTGGCATAATGGCTGATTTGGGCAACAGCGCCTGTATCACTTGCCAGTTTTGATGAAAATATATCTCTTCATCTGGGTAGTGCTTTTTTGTTTACTCAACAATGAGCTTCTTATCTCAAAGCTCATAAAACAGCCTTTTCATTAGTCAATATTTCATCCATTTATGGTGTTGTTACACCAAAGTTTGATATTTACAACAATACCAAAATGACCATAGCGGTCGAGTATGCAGCGATAAAATCTGCGATACAGCATTTGAGCAAATATGCTGTGGCATATGTGAATGACAGCCGCTTCAGAATTAATTTGGTCAGTCCGGGGGGATTGTTTGATAATCAGTCTGAAATTTTTTCCCAAGCGTATAAAAAACAGACATGTGGAAAGGGAATGCTTGATATTTCAGATGTTGTAGGTAGCATTATTTTTTATTATCAGACCAATCAAGATATGTGACTGGACAAAATATTTTCGTGGATGATGGTTTCTCTTTATAAAAAGATACATTCCACCGTCATTTCACACCTGAACTTAGTATTTTTTGCTTGACGATGAGCTGCCATTCTGAACTATTATGCTCTTTTAGGTAGATCATCATGGCTACGCCCATTTTATCTATCCATAACCTCCATCCCCCTGTTTTGGTCGCTGCACAGGTTTTTTGGCAACTTCTAATTATGAGTAATCAGAATTACTTACATGCCAAAATATAATACAAAAAGTATTGTGATAACTAATTGCATCGCATGCACATGATAATTATAAGCCCAAGTAAAACTTGGGCTTATAATTAGTTACTGCGATATAGACTAATAATTTCACAATCTACTTTGTCAGGACTATCAAGCGCCTGAGGGTATAACTCTTTGGCTTTCAATAGATACGCATTAAATATTTCAAGTGCATCACTTACTGCCTCCAACGTTTCCTCTTCATCCGCGAAAGCATGACAAAAAGTGATGAGGAAACTAAATAAATAATTGAATGTACCGATTAGAACCCTGGAGATATGACATTGTCTACTGTTTTCTATCATCAGTAAATACTCAAATTGCCTCATCATTCTATTGACAACGTCAGCACGTGATAGTAAAGGCTCTTTCCACTCCAAGAGAACCTTATCGATAAAGAAGTTGAAATAATCAACATCAAGAGCCGAAGCCACCCTGGATCTATCAATATTAAGTGGCTTGAAGACCTCCGCCGCAATGAACTCAATAATATCAATCTTATTAAAGGAAATTGGGAGCTCACCAAACTGATTTTCTTTTATATCTAAAGCATCGGCGCCTTCTATTTTTGCCCCATGGGAGGTATTAAAGAAGTTTGTGCCAGAATATTCCCTTATAAGCCGTTCCATGACTCTGATTGAAGTAACAAACATTTTGCTAGAGATAACTTCCCCACCAAAATTACCAGGAATTACCTGATCAGACCCAGCTGTCGCAAGACGTTGTAATGCAGCAATAGGGGCGCCATTATCATCATAATAAGAGCTTAACCTGGAATGATGATGCTCACTGTCATAATGACCATTATCGATACCAAAAAGGTATATCTCTTTGAATCCCAAGCGGGCCGCAACTGAAATTCCCGTATTTCCAACCAAAGGGTTAACATGACTAAAATAATCAAATCCTTGAATCTCTTCGAAATTAATACTAGCAAGAGATAGCATTGGCTCGTTAGGCTTGAATGCTAAAAGGCTACGTCTAAAAAACTGGTGGCAATCAGGGTGAGTGAGATCAGTACTTATATACAATATATCTTTAAGATAATCTTCATCATTAATCAATGCGATGAAATCTGGTACCGCTTTCGTTCTTTCTATGGTTACATATATATCAGGTTTAATCCCTTCTTTGTGCAGCGCTGAAATACTGCTACCACATGATATTAATATGGCTTTATTTTTATTCTCTTTTATATATGGAATGGTGGCATCTAACGATGGACCATTACCTATAATGAATACTGGTACAGTGTTATATTTATTAGGCAGACTCTTACCTTTGACTAAAAATGGAATACCTTTTGAAATATTTTCAACGCTATGCGAGAGAGCTAACATATTATCGTCGAAAAATCCCCAGCCCATAGTAAAAAGAAAGAACTCTTTTTTCATTTTAGCGACAAGATGTTCAATAATTTCTGATGGGTAGTGCACTAGTCCGACAGGGGCCGCGGCAATAAATGGCCCAGCTTTGTGAATAGCATGTAGTGCATCATTCATCAAGTTATCTTGATCCTGCCCTAAAAAAATATGGAGCCTGAGATTCTCTGCCATAATGTAATCAAGTAAAGATGCCCAATCAAAAGCATAGAGTGAAGCATAAAACAGATCTAGATCAGGTTCAAAAACAAACAAATTGGCAACCTTGCAGGTTTCATATAAATAACCTAGCTGATATCCTAAACCTACACCAAACATCATCATGAATGGCATTGATTCAGGGACTTGCTGAAGGGGACTGTATTCACTTCTTTTCTTTGCCAAAAGCTCAGCAAGTTGATTTAAATAATCAATATGAATTTGATTAAAAAAATTTTTCTCTGTTCCAAAGCGAATACCACCACTAGCACTAGAGGACATCATATGCTTTATTTGTTGCTGGCATTGATAATATGGGTCATCGCCATAAATAGCTACATTTTCATCTATCCACGCTAGATTAGGAATTCCATTTTCAGTGCAGAAAAATCTAAATTCTCTTTGTACTTTATAATTTATAAAAGCCTTGTGTATAGATGGTATATATTTAGAGAACGCAACCATATTTTGCTCAAAACGAATAGGCAAAACTTCAGCCATTGCTTTCTCTTGCTCAGCCTGAAGCATTATTCGCTCAGCATCTTGTGTTATTTTTGCTAGTATCTCTTCAGGCTTAATCATATCCCCTCCCAGTCACCACGCTGATTATAATTAAATTTCGTTTGCTTTATAGTGATTAATTGCTTTGTTTTTTTTACTGATAGAAAAGACTTCCTTCTGTACTATTTGCTTTGCCTCTTCCAGTTTCTTTTTCACTATAATACTTGCATTTAATATGCTATCAAGCTGTTCTAAATGACGCTCCTCCCACCCATTGGCAAAATAGAGAGAAGAGATGATTGCTTCTCTCTCATCAAATAGTTCATCAAGGGTATCAAAACTTTCCGATTCCACATATGTTAATATGTGCGCTGTATTACGCTGCAACGCGTCAAGCAACTGTTTATATGCCACGATAAAACCTATAAATCCCCAAGTGATTGCCGGATAGTATACGCTTTTTGCTTTTCCTGATCAGGTATCTTATCCCAAGACTCTTTGATCATTAACATAAGTTTCATAGACTCATCCAGAGGTGACACCTCCATTTTTACGCTAGCATCCAGCAGACGTTCACCCATATATTCATAAAGAGAGAATAATCTTTCTGATATTTCACCTTGAGACATATCAAGGCTATCTTTCAATCCATTTAAAATTGCATTTGCCGATGAAATACGATCGCTTTTTAACTGATAATCACTGCGCTCAATTGCACCTTTAGCCTGAGCGACTCTTTCTAAAAAACCTTGCATTAACAACTGAATAACCTTGTGTGGATCTGCAACAGACAGCTCAGCTTCAAGTGAATTTTTCTTATAGACGCCAAGTGATTTGTTGTACATGATAACCTCTCAAAAACTATCCGTTCAGGACTTCTTGTTCATATTAACCAAGGTAGTCAAGCTACCCATAGATGAATTCATCCTGGCAACCAATACATCCAAGCGGGCATACTTCTGGCGCAACCCCTCTTCGTACTTAGTAAGATAAGCATCAAAATCTACACGTTCCTGTTTAATTGACCTGACATCCCGTTCAAGACTATCACGTCTTTTATCAAGAGAGCCTGCGGACTTAGTATATTCGTTCAATTGTGAATCAAGTCTCTTCGCCAACCCGGTTTCACCAGAAAAGACACTTTCCAACTTACCAAAATTCTCATCCATCACTTTTGTCAATTTTGCATTATCAATAGACAAACGTCCTTTTTTATCAATGTTAATGCCCACATTAAAAAGTGAGTCGTTGTCTACGGTAGATAATGAGAGCTCTTTGAATAAAAGGCTCTTAACACCATTGAGAGTCTGATCGCCAGCTAGAGGACCTGAATCCCCCAGTCGCTCGCCACCCACTATCGTTGGTCGCTTACCCAGTGTATCCATAGTATCCATCAAAGCGTTATATGATTTAACGAACGCCTCAATATTTTCCTTGGTTTTTCCTTTATCCTGTTCTACGGTTACCTTGGTTGTTTTATAGTTATTCGCCGCATCTTTTTCACTCAATTGTAACACGGTAAACGACGTATCTTGGATCACATTGTCAAATTTATTCGTAGCACTATTAACTTCCAGGCCGTCGATTTCAACTATTGCATCTTTTGCATTTTTTTGGCTTCCCATAACAGATGCAGGATCACTGGTTGAAAAACGCTGTAAGTCCGCATTACTGGCTGCCACCTGTAAATCATTACCTTGGCCACTCACGGATGACTCAATAACAAGTCGTGACTTACCATCGACATTTATAATATTCGCAGAGACGCCGAAATTATTAGATGCACTATTAATTTTATTCCGCATATCGAGTAAGGTGTCATTAGCGGCCAAATCAACATTAAGGGTTTTCCCCCCAGCACTAAATGTCAATGTACCAGCAGATGACGTTGCAATATCGGAGGAAGATGTAAATGCGTTATCAGCCGAAATAAAAGAACTGCCAGTGGCAAGCTGCTTAACTGCAATATTGTAATTTCCAGTATTGGCTTTATTGGTTGCCGTAAATGCCAGTAGCTGATTATCTGCAGACTGGCCAATCGTCACCTTGTTACCAGAAAAATCTGCTGGTTTAGCCAGTTTTTGTAATGCAGAATTAAAGGTACTGATAGCTGACTTGAGTTGACCTATACCAGAAAGGTTGCTGTTCAGGCGAGTTTCACGGCCCACAATGCGCCTTTCAAATTGTGTTTTTTTGGCACTTAACTCTGCCTGGATCAAATCATTAAGTGGCAAATTGGACCCTACACCTGCTGAGCTTATACTCGCCATTTCAATATCTCCCCATATGAGATCAGGCTACCACCTGTTCAGATTGACTGATCAAACAAGAGGCCTATTTGCTGAGCACCATCAATTCTCTTGGCCAACTCAAGCTCCTTGAACCGCCGAGATATGCTTAACATTTCCTCACTTGGTATTTGCCTGATCAGATCCCCAGTTTCCTTGTCATGCAACTTAATCACCGTTTTACCGGCTGTTTTATCCTGACTAATATTCAAGTACCAGCCCTTTGTTGCAACAGCCTCTTGCAATTCTTGTACCTGTTTTTCCAAATCAGCCTTCTGCTGCCTTAAATCATTTACCGAGGAACTTAGAGCGCGCAGAGATGCCCCTTTTGATTCAGCTTCATTTGATCCTGCTCCACCAATGGGTCGTGTAGTCACGTTGCCCTCCAGTTTCGGATTGGTCGATGCAAAAACAGCAGCCTCCCGGCTGCCGTTATCACTACGCCCTACAACAGGAGAGGAGCTAACGCCTACATTTAAATCGGTCGACATAATAGCCTCCTAGTACCCATAATCAGTATTAACGTAACAGCGAGAGCGCGCCATTAGGGCGCTGGTTTGCCTGCGCCAATACGGTGGAGGCTGCCTGCTGCAAAATGTTGTACTGGGTCAGCGTCGCCGTCTCTACTGCAAAGTCCGCATCACGTACCCGAGACCGGGCAGATGAGAGGTTTTCGGCGATATTTGCCTGGTTGCGAATGGTCGACTCCATCCGATTCTGGATTGCACCCAGCTCAGCCCGTTTCCGGTCTACCCCGGCTATCATCTTGTCCACTGCACCGAGCACACTCTGTGCGTTATCCTGGGTTGAGATAGACAACGTCGCAATTGAAGCGAATCCTCCAGCGGCTGAAGCGGCGGCATTTATGCCTGAAATACTAAAACCATTGGCTTGAGTCAGTGAAAAACTGATGGTTTGTTTGGCATCCGCCCCTACCTGGAAAACCCCTTTATAGGTGCCGTCCAGCAACTTGGTCCCACCAAAAGTAGTATCTTTGGCAATCCGGTTAATTTCAGTTGCCAACTGTTTGACTTCTTGTTGCAGCGCAGAACGGTCAGCATTTGTGTTGGAGCCGTTGGCTGACTGCTCGGCCAGCACCCGCATCCGCTGGAACATACCGGTGATCTCTTCCATCGCCCCTTCAGCGGTTTGTGCCAGAGAGATACCGTCATTGGCGTTACGGTTACCCTGGTTCAAACCGTTGATCTGGGAGGTCAAACGGTTGGAGATCTGCAGACCGGCCGCATCATCTTTGGCACTGTTGATCCGCAAGCCAGAGGAGAGGCGTTGGTAGGCGGTATCCAGCGCCTTGTTGGTATTCATCAGGTTCCGCTGAGAGTTCAGCGAGGACACATTGGTATTAATAAACATCGACATGATATATCTCCCATCGATAAGGGCTCCACGGCATACCGCACGCTTTCCCCTCGTGTGATAAGGTGAACCGCCTCATCACACTCTCTTGGCAGAGAGTTTGTCCCCCTCTGCCATCTCGTCATATCAGGAGTCCCGAACACCCAATATATGTTCTAACCGATGAACGGCCTTACTGGCCGCTCTCCTTTAACGCAGCAGTGAGAGCGCACCGTTAGGACGCTGGTTTGCCTGCGCCAATACGGTTGAGGCTGCCTGCTGCAAGATGTTGTACTGGGTGAGCGCAGCCGTCTCTACAGCAAAGTCCGCATCACGTACCCGAGACCGGGCAGATGAGAGGTTTTCGGCGATATTTGCCTGGTTGCGAATGGTAGACTCCATCCGATTCTGGATTGCACCCAGCTCAGCCCGTTTCCGGTCTACCCCGGCAATCATCTTGTCCACTGCACCGAGCACACTCTGTGCATTGGATTGACTAGTAATATTTATCGCCGCCAAGGTTGCAAACGCAGCGCCTGCACTGGCCGCGGCCGCAATACCGGAGATATTGAAGCCATTGGCCTGAGTCAATGAAAAACTGATGGTTTGTTTGGCATCCGCCCCTACCTGGAAAACCCCTTTATAGGAGCCATCCAATAGCTTGGTCCCGCCAAAGGTCGTATCTTTGGCAATCCGGTTAATTTCAGTTGCCAACTGTTTGACTTCTTGTTGCAGCGCAGAACGGTCAGCGGTCGTATTGGAGCCGTTGGCTGACTGCTCGGCCAGCACCCGCATCCGCTGGAACATACCGGTGATCTCTTCCATCGCCCCTTCAGCGGTTTGTGCCAGGGAGATACCGTCATTGGCGTTACGGTTACCCTGGTTCAAACCGTTGATCTGGGAGGTCAAACGGTTGGAAATCTGAAGACCGGCCGCATCATCTTTGGCACTGTTGATCCGTAAACCAGAGGAGAGGCGTTGGTAGGCGGTATCCAGCGCCTTATTGGTATTCATCAGGTTCCGCTGAGAGTTCAGCGAGGACACATTGGTATTAATGAACATCGACATGATATTTCTCCCATTCGATACAGACTGCAGGCCTCGCTTACATCAGCCCTGTCGCAATCCGGGAGTGAAGGGGTGAACAAGCCCTTCGACTCTCGACCAGCGGCAGTTGTTTGAACAGACAACCACCGCCACACCGCAAAATTCAGGAGTCCCGAACACCTTCTTTTGCTTACTCTGGTTAACGGCCGAGTTGCAACAAGCTTTAGAATTTTTTGCCGCTGGCGGCAAAACATTGCCGCCCCGACCTGTGGCTTCCAGTCAACATGGAGGGAGGTAAAGATAATGAAGCGGGAAGAGGAGATAGCAGGGTCACCGCACGCCTCGGTACCCCGTGTTCAACGTCAATATATTGACTTATCAAGACCAGCATCTGCCTGACTGATGGTCAGCCCGTCGGATAGATCCGCACCAGCCACCGCCAATATAGCTAAAACTTCAAACTGGCATGTTTCATGCTTTGTGTTTTATGACAACAAAAGCATGAGCAGTGCTATAAAAAAGGCCGACTCAAGGTCGGCCAACGAGCTTTAGCTCAGGAGAATGTGGCGAGTCAGGTTGTGCAGTTGCAAACCGCGCTCGCTGAGCATAATAGTTTACTACAGTGTTGTGACTTATCAGAGACATGATTTCCCGAACACCCTCTGATGCGTCCTACCGAAAGGCGGCCTGAACAACCGCCTTTCTTTTTTATTAACCTCTTAACAACTGAAGTGCGCCATTGGGACGCTGGTTTGCCTGCCCCAGCACAGTTGATGCCGCCTGTTGCAAAATGTTGTACTGGGTCAACGTGGCAGTCTCTTGCGCAAAATCAGCATCTCTGATGCGGGAGCGGGCAGCACTGACGTTTTCAGCTATGTTGGCCTGGTTGCGAATGGTTGACTCCATCCTGTTTTGAATGGCACCCAGCTCGGCACGTTTGCTATCCACCCGGGCAATCATCTTGTCCACCGCCCCCAACACACTTTGCGCGTTACTCTGGGTCGACACTGACAATGTGGCAGCCGTACCAAAAACCGTGGCGACACTTGCAGCAGCACCCAATCCCGAGATACTAAAGCCGCCAGCCTGAGAGAGCGTAAAGCTGATGGTTTGCTTGGCATCGGCCCCCACCTGGAAGATACCTTTATAGGCACCATCGAGTAACTTGGTGCCACCAAATGTGGTATCTTTGGCAATCCGGTTGATTTCGGTGGCCAGCTGTCGCACTTCCTGCTGGATGGCAGAACGGTCAGCATTGGTATTTGAACCGTTGGCCGATTGCTCAGCCAGCACCCGCATCCGCTGGAACATGCCGGTGATCTCTTCCATCGCCCCTTCAGCAGTCTGGGCCAGCGAGATGCCGTCATTGGCGTTACGGTTACCCTGGTTCAAACCGTTGATCTGGGAGGTCAAACGGTTGGAGATCTGCAGACCAGCCGCATCGTCCTTAGCTGTATTAATTCGCAAGCCGGAGGAGAGTCGTTGATACGCAGTATCCAAAGCCTTGTTGGTGTTATAGAGGTTACGCTGCGAGTTGATGCTCGATACGTTGGTATTTACATACATACTCATGATATTTCTCCTAAGCGATTAAATTTGCTCTTTATTAGCTCAGGCTTTCTTTTTAGTTTGTGCCCGATGCGTCTTATTTAACGGCTCGTTTTTGGATGTCTTTAGCATTTTTTTCAACGCTTCATCGCATTAACGCCGCTTACCTTATATATCGGCGGGTCAGAGGGATACTTAAGGAAAAAATCGGGCCAAAACCAGTGACAGACTCAACCTTCTGAAGCTAGCCAACGGCAGGGGGCAAACGAGACACTACCGTTCGTGCTGCGAGAAAAAATCCGTCCCGACTCTCAATTTTGTCGAGCACTGTTGGCGATTGGGCTCACCAGCCCCTAAAATCGCGGCCCCATCAACAATTTGGCGTGAGTTGTTCTCCATGCAGACACTGGTTGAGCAGATTGTTTACATCAGCGACATGTTTGGTACTGCGGTATTCGCGTTTTCAGGGGTATTGGTGGCTGGCCGACTCAGAATGGACGGGTTTGGCGTCATGGTTTTGGCGGCGGTCACTGCCATCGGCGGCGGCACCATCCGTGATATGATCTTGGGAGCCACCCCCGTATTCTGGGTGCGCGACCCGCTCTATATCTGGGTGGTCATCGCAACGGCACTGATCGGTATGTGGATGGTCAAACTGCCCCGCAGAATGCCCTGGTATGTACTGCCGGTGGCCGATGCCTTCGGGCTGGCCCTCTTTACCGTTATCGGTGCCCAGAAGGCCCTCAACTTCGGCACCCCGGGGCTGATTGCCGTGATCATGGGCACCATGACCGGGGTAGCCGGTGGCATGATCCGCGATGTACTGGCGCGGGAGGTGCCCATGGTGCTGCAAAAAGAGATCTATGCCACCGCCTGTATCCTTGGCGGCATTCTCTATACCCTGGCGCTGGAGGCAAACATGGACAGGGTAACGGCCATGCTCATCTGCATGACGGCCGTGTTTGGCCTGCGGGTCGCGGCTATCTACTGGCATCTTTCGCTACCGACCTTCTCCCTGCAACGCAATTGAGAGCAGGCCCACAGCGTCATCATGTCGCTGTGGGCCACGCGTTGAACCAAATAGGCTTTTCTGTTGTCATAGAAGCAGTCGTTGTTAGCCGGAACTTCTCATGCGCAAAATCGGTATGCTTACCACCCTTCTCCTGGCGAACGTGACGGCAGCCCACGCCGAAGCACAAGTGGTATTTGGACGACTGGCCTCGGCGCCGGTGCAGCAGTTCAACCAGCAGATACGCCAGGCAAGCCATCAACAGCAAAACTGGGTTAATGACTACCGTGAGGTAGCTCTGCGATTCGTCGGTCATGGTGACACGCCCAGCCGCATCCATGCCCAGCAACTGGACAATGACTTGGTGCTCTCGGTCGCCCTCGACGGCAGCAAGAGCGACATGATCTACATCCTGACCCTCTATCGCAGCAACAACCTGTGGCAGATGCGGGAGGCGGAAATGGGCTGGCGTTGTCAGGGGCAAGACTCCTTCACTCCGGTTCCCTGTCCCTGATAGTCATTGCTCACTCTGTGAAATAAAAAAATCCGGCACATTGGCCGGATTTTTTTATTGAAGGTAAAAAACACGCTTACGGGCGGTACACCTTGACGTTGTCAAAGCTCTTCTCTTTCAGATACAGCGCCTGCAGCTTGCTCATCACACCGCGATCGCAGTAGAGCAGGTAGGTCTTCTCCTTGGGCAGATCGCCAAAGGCGGTAGCCAGCTTGAAGAAGGGGATATGCAGCACTTCACGATCTTCCACCACCAGCGGCTTCTCGTCGTGTTCATCGGCAGAGCGGATATCCAGGATCACCTCGTCAGCGCCCAGCACTTGGGTGGTTTCCACCTCTTGCACTTCAGCGGCAGTCTCTTCACCGATACGGCGGATATCAAGGTAACGGGCCTCGGAGACCACCTTGTCCAGAATGGAGAAGTCAAAATTGGCCTCTTCCTCTTCAATGCGGGAGAGCTCGGCCTTCACGGTCGGCTTCTTGGAGATGACGCCACAGTACTCCGGCATGGTCTCGGCAAACTCCAAAGTGCCGATGCGGCGGGCTTCGCTGATGATATCCGGCTTGTCCCAAGTGATGAGCGGGCGCAGGATCACCTTGTCGGTGACCCGGTCGATCACGTTCAGGTTGGTGAGAGTCTGGCTGGAGACCTGACCCACACACTCGCCGGTCACCAGCGCCGGGATCTGGAATTCATCGGCCACCTTGGCGGCAGCACGCATCATCATCCGCTTGAGCACCACGCCCATCTGACCGTTGTCGATCTTCTCGAGGATCTCGGCGACCACCGGCTCGAAGTCCACAGCAGTGAAACGTACCCGGTGGGATGAACCGAAGCGGTTCCACAGGTGATAAGCCACCTGCTTGACGCCGATCTCGTGGGCCGCACCGCCCAGATTGAAGAAGCAGTAGTGCACCCGGCAGCCGCGCTTGATGAACTGGAACGAAGCCACACCGGAGTCAAAACCGCCGGAGAGCAGACTCAGCACATCTTCCTGGGTCGCGATAGGCATACCGCTCAGACCCTGATGAATAGCACTGACGATGAAGAGCTCCTCGCCGTCGATCTCGAGGTTGATCTTCACATCCGGGTTCTTGAGGCGCACACCATTGCTTTCGCAGTGCTGGTTCAGACCGCCCCCCACATAGCGCTCAACCTCGAGGGAGGAGAACTCATGCTTGCCGTGGCGCTTGGCGCGCACGCAGAAGGTTTTGCCCTTGAGCTGGTCGCCCCAAACGGCTTTCACCTGCTCGAAGATGTCGTGCAGATCGGTAAACTTGCTGGCTTGTACCTCGAGGAAGGCCTGAATGCCGGGAATGCAGGCCAGGGCTTCGATTGCCTGCTCGCGGAACTGGTCATTGCGGGAGCTCACGATCAGCTTGTCCCAATCCATCCGTACGCGGGCATCGTCGTCGAAGCGGCGCAGGACATTGCGGATATTGCCCTGCAGGATCTTGATAAAGCGCTGGCGAACCGACTTGCTCTTGATGGTGATTTCCGGGAACAGCTTGATAATGAACTTCATGGTAATGACTCGGGTGACCTTGATTTAAGGGCGCGAATTATATCAGAACTTTGTGGCCAGCGCCTACTGGATGAGCGTTTGCTCACATTACCCCACGCAGTGTTTGCCGTGCAGCGCCAATCTTGCGTATATTCCCGACCCTGCGCCTCGCCAGATTTTTGACAACAGACTGATCCGATGAAGACCTACATCTACTACCCCGGCATGGTAATCAACTGGGAATAGCCACACCGCAGCCAAACCCGCGCAAACCCTTACATCCGTTGATATAGCGGCCTTGCGAGAAGATTAAGCCACACCTCATAACACCTCATTCCACCGATATTTTTGCCCCAAAATTGCCCCAATCCGAAAAATCTTGCCCCAAAATTGCCCCAGAAAAACCCCAACCTTTACCTGTCGAACGCGCATAGAAAAGCCCGCTCAATGGCGGGCCAATCCGAACCAGCTGCAACAGCTATGAAGCAGCTTTTAGCTCATCGCGAAGTCGTTCAAGAATGCGCGCGATTTTCTCTTCCTCCACCTTTGTCAGATCCAACGTCTCAATAACATGTTCTAGCTCAGTTAGTGAATCCATCCTTCCAGGTCCTCGCTCTTCCCCTCTCAGTCTCTCGACTGTGAAACACTGTATACCCATACAGTAACCAAGCGAATGTACCACCTTTTGCAGACTTAGTGGAGCAGTATCTTCTTGAGCCTCCCTTACCTTTTTCCTAGCCGTTGATAGATCCCATACTCTATAACTCGTCATAAAACCGCCACTTATGTAAATGTTGATTTTTGCGGCGACTCTCCGTGTACTCAGCCATCTATTTTTTTGACTACAATCTACACGACCACGATGTGCCATTACTGAGCAATTACACTATAAGGATCCCAAATATGGGACAATGATAAAAACATGATCTAGAGCACGGTTTGCAACCACAGATAAGGAATGCCTATGAAGCGGTATCTGACCAGCTCTAGCCTCGAGTATGTCCATCGCACAAAGAAGAAGGTGCGCAAGCTGATGGCCGAGAGAAAACTCAGCCAGTCCAAGATCAGCCAACTGACCGATATCCCCCGCTCCAGCATTTCTCGATGGCTATCGCCACATCACGACGACTTCATGGGATTGGCAGAGGCGGTCATGCTCTCGTCAGCAATGGGCCTATCCGTCCAGGCCATCCTTGCGGATCCTGACTGGAGCGTTTCAGATGATGAACATATGGGGCTGATCAATCGCGCAGCACGACTACCGAAGCCACACCTGGCGTCGATGCTGAATTGCTATGCAGAGATACTTGGGGTTCGGGTGGGATAGCAAAATGGGGCCGAAGCCCCACCGTTATTACTCTGCCTGTTCAGGCATCATGCGCTCTATCCGCGCCGTTATCTTGGCTCGCTCGACTCGCGTCATATCGAGACCTTCCAGCTCGTCCAGTAAGGCGGCCAGCTCTACCATCAGTTGGGCTGCGCTCATGCTGCCCCCTTGATCACTTTGTCCTGAGTGAATAGGCCATCCCAGTCCTTCTTCATGGGGAGCTCTCCTTTCAGGTAGAGCTGATAGATGCGTACCGCGCCCTTCTGCAGCAAAACAGGAGTGAAATTTATGAAGGACTCAAACCCATGACTGCGGATCTCCTTCTGCTCCTCTGTGAGATATCTGTCGCGGGCATAAGACGCAGCACGCCAGCGCTTGCCGGAGCGGCTTTCGTTATACAACCAGCCGCGAGCCTCAAAGAAAATGCACACCTGCTGGGAGTTGACGCCGTTGAGCATCTTGCAGAACTGCGGAATGGTCATCCCCTGGCGGAACAAACTTTCCAGTGAGTGGATCTGCTCCTGCTGCTGTTTGTTTTCGATGGCCAGAACCTGCCCAAGCTCGTACTGCTCAGCCCAAGCGCGAGCTGCGGCAGCTGGGTTGCTGAAATCGGGCAGATTTGCGGCCGGTGTTGATACCGCCTCCTCCAGCTCCTGCCAGCGATCCACAATGCGGGCGGTGAACTCTGGGCACAGCTGAGCAACTACGATCAGCGAATCACGCTTGCCCTGCTTGCCAGTGAACACGTAGGCCATTGTCTTGTTGCGAGGGCCAAGTGATTGTTTATTCTCAATTTCCACCAATGGTGGAGATTGAATTACCCCGCGTTCAGCCAAGCGCTCAATGGTGCGCTTAACGCTATCATGACGACTGCCGGTGAGATCTGAGATCTCAAGGCTGGTCATGGTGACATCGCCACCATTCAGCGGCCCTGTCAAAACTTTGGTTTGCTGATACTGTTGTTGTATAGTCATACCGTAGTCCTTACTTTGCTGGTTAGGTTTACATCCCTCGGCCCAAGCTGCTCCAACAACTTGGGTCGAATTCTTTTTTGGCGTCAGGCCACGTTTCGATCTTCACTCTCACCGTCGCTTTTCATCTCGGCGTAAAGAATGGAGATAACCTCCTTGGTCAGGCTTACGCCATTATCAACAGCTCTATGCCCTAGCCACTTCTTAAGATCTTCCGGTAGGCGTATCGACGTTGGTGGAATCTGATTGCTCACTCTGCGCTCCTTAAACAAGTGATAGTACCGTACTACCATTGATAGCGTAGTACCGTGCGACTATAGTCGTCAATATGTTTTTTGATGGTGGTATTGCAGATGGCAAGAAAAGACCCGCAATTCAACGTTCGCATGCCGCAAGATCTGAAAGAAATGATCGAAGCGTCCGCCAAGGACAATCAGAGATCCATCAACGCAGAGATAGTTCATCACTTGCGCAACGCCATGGAAGCGTCTGGCTACATCAATGACGATCTTATCGGAGCGCACAGATCCATAGATGCCAATGCCATTAATTCCACAGCTAAAGATCAGGAAGATTTTGCGGCATCGAGTGGAACGAGTGGCTTGTACAAGAGAAAGAAAAAACACGCACTGAAAACGGATATACCAGACGAGGTATTGAATAAACTGATCATTCAGTTTGATGAGGCTTGGGCTACGTACAAATCATCCAAAGACAAATAAGCTGACCTTGCCAGGTGGTGCCACTCCGTTATTACTCTTGCTGTGTGGCACACCTCTCTGTTTTTCATCCTCAAATGAGGCATGATGCAGCGCTAACAGGCCTCAACATCAAGCCAAAGCTGAACAAATGCTTAGTCCAATAAATGAGCTAGGTGTTGGATTTAGTCACAAGTGAAATTAGAAATGAGGGAAGCGATAAATGATGGAAGTTAGAAAAGAACATCTTCTTTGGGCTATTGCCTTGTCGGCTGTTATTGTATCTATTTCATTTTCATATAAACATCTGAAAGGTTATTCATCATCTAGTGAATGCATTATTGGCAGCATGAATAACGTTTCAAGTGATAGGGCTGCTTCATTCATTAAACAGGCATGCTTTGACATGTTTGGTGGTGAGATCAAAGTGCCATCAAAAAAGCTATCAATAGACAAAGTGAACCTCTTAGGCGGCAAGGCTTACCTTGGTGATACTTACCCCTACACATTTAATGTTACAGCTTACAATGGAAATGACGACACAACCATAAGCGGCATATATATAACCATTGACTATGCCGATAAGGATGGAAATAAAACTATCAAACGCTATTACAAAAAAGTGGAGATAACTCCGCTTTCAATATCAAAAGTATACTTTGACATTGAAAAGCCCGCTGGTGACTACACATGGACAATTAGTGGTGCTGATGGCTATTTAACTGCAAAATAAATATATCAACAGCTACCATATCGAGCTGATAAAAATAACGGCAAATCCAACCAGGACAAAGAAAAAGCTGAATGCCATAAAGTCATCCAGATCGCTCCGGCTGGATTTGCTAAAACACCAACACCCGGCAGCAAAGGGGATCAGGGCCAGCGTAAAGCTGAAACTGAACGCCTTGAGCGCCACCACCATCATTATCAACGCAAACAGTATCCACATGGTCAGGGTCCTCACATATTAAGGCCCTAGCTTACCCCCTTCGCATGGGCTCAGCCAGGGCCGCTATTCTCCCTTACTCCCAGTTCTCCCTGTTCTTGTTTACCGCCTGATATACCAGGTCGTTGCGGCGGGCCAGTAGCTCATCAATGCGCTTGCGCTTCTCCTCCGCGTTCATGGTGCGGTCACGCTGGATCAGCTCAATCTTGTTGCGCACCACTCGCACCTGCTGCTGAGTGCGGCTCAGGCTGCGGCGCGACTTCAAGATCCCGCCCTGCTCATCAAGCAGCTCGTTCGCCTTATCGTCCAGCCCTTCACTGCGGTACTGATCAACGGTCCGCTTGAGCTGGTTCACCTCGCTCAGCATCCGGTAGAACTCTTCCATGTGCTGGGTGGACTTGGCCGGGCCGGTGCCACGGTACACGGCTTTCACCAGCGGGATCTCGTCAGCGCGCCAGCTGGCCGACTCACCCGGGCGCGACGCCCTGATCAGGCCGTCAGCCGTTGCCATCACATAGCCGCCGATGGTGCCGGTATAGCCAATCACCAAATGCTCCAACTGCTTGGGTGAGAAGCCAGACAGCTCGCCAAGCTCGCGCATCAGCAAACTGGTCTGCTCGTTGTAGCGGGCCTCCGCCTTGACGGCCAGATCCTGCGGGCTGTCGATGGGGCCGCCGCGGAAGGTGTCATAGTTGAAGGCGGCCTCTACCAGTGGCTTGATGATCTGTGGGGTGGGGTTAAGGGCAAAGGTATCGCCGATCGCCCGCGCAACTGCCTTGCCGAACTGGGCGCCGGTGTCCTTGTCGCCCATCGCGCGCACCATGCGCTCCGGGATGGTACCGAACATCACGCCAATCTCGAACGGCTTGGGGATCCGGAAGTGCTGATCGCCGACAAAGAAGTGCCAGTTGGCGTCCTTGTCCCAATCCGGCAGCTCTTCGTATCGCTCATCGTCCCAGTTGGCGGCCAGCAGGCCGAGCGACATGGCGGTGATCATGCCAGCCCGCTTGGCGATTTCGCGTGGGTTGTCGCGCAGCTCCCTGGTCAGTTTGCCCAGACCCTGCAGGCGAGCATTGAAGAACGGCAGCACCAGGGACGCCCCCTGAATGGCTCTGGCCGCCCCGAGCATGGAGAAGTCCATCAGGTCTTTTGACTCGAACGCCGCCTGTGCGTGGCTCTTGCCCGCCTTGATGGCAGCGGCATAGACCGCCTCACGGTTGGCGTTCTCAAGCGCCTCGCCATAGCGGCTGTACTTCTCCCATGCGTCAGCCACCACACCTTTCGCGTGTGCCGCATTGCGGATGATGGTCTTTTCGTAGCGGGCAATCTGCTCCGGCGTCATCCCCTTGCGGCGCAGTGACTTGCGCACTGTATCGGCCATGGCGCCGGGGTCGTTGCCGTTGACATAGCCACCCAGGAAGCTGGCGCCGCTGAACATCACATCAATGGTGCTGCCATCCATCGCCAGGGTCTTTTTCACCCCCTTGATGGAGTCGATCACCGGCTTGAAGCCGTCTTTGCTGATCGCCCAGCTGGAGAGCGAGTCGCGCAGGAAGTTGCGCAGCATAAACTCAGGGGATGCGGTCACCCCTGCCGTCAGGATACGCTTGGCGCTTGACGCCATCATGGTCATCTTGCCAAAGGGTTTGCGGTCGAAGAAGGTCATGGCCCGATACAGATCAGGGTCCTCCACCCGCAACATGTACTCCTCACCCTCAAGCTTGAGCATTATCCTGTCCTTGCCATTGGCAAGCGCCTGATAGTCCATCTTGTTAGGCTTGGGTATCACCTCGATGAGCCCGGTATCCGCCAGATTCCAGACGGTCTTTTGCGCCGCCATGTTCTTCATGGAGGCGTCGATCAGCTTGCTGGTGCTGGTGAAGATGTTCTCGAGCAGGTCGTTGGTGTTGGCCTCCCCACCCTTGAGTTTCTTGATCCCGGCGTTCTGGTTGGCAATCCCCTTCGGCTTGAAGGGGGCGATCACATCACCATCCTCGGTTTCACGGAAGAACGGAATGTACCATTCGCTTTCAAACTCGGCCCGCGCCTCTTTGGTGAACAGGCCAGCCTCCTGCGCCAGATCCAGGGTTGCAGCATTGAGGCGGTTCCAGCGGGCCTTGGCATCAAGGAACTTGGCCTCCTTACCCTTGCCTTGCCCCTTGAGCGCCGCAATGTCATTGGCATCGAGCAGGTTCTCCCTGCCCTGCGCCATCAGCATCTCGGCCCGGTGACCGGCCATCCAGCCAAGCCAGTTGTGCAGATCGGCCCCCAGATCGGAGAAGATGCCCAACAGCGCGTCTTTCTCGCCGGTACCCGCCTTGCGCTGGATCACCCCGTCTTTCCACTCCGGCAGGCCATAGAGCATGGTCGCCTGCATGGTGGAGGCTGCCCCGGTCGCCATCCGCGCCGCAACATAGCCGGAGTCGGCCGCATCGGTAATGCCAGCCGCATCCTCGGCGTACTTGATGGGGGCCAGCGCATCGAGCACTTCGGTGTTGGCTTTCTTGATAAAGCGGTCTACCCATGACTCCACTACGCCACGATCAACCTTGCGCAGCTTGTCCAGATTGGCCTTGGTCTTGTCGATGATGTCAGGCTTGGCTCCGAGATTGAGCTTTTCCATGGCCTTGTCGGCGGCCGTATTGGCTTGGCTCATCTTGAGCCCGCCCTTCTTCGCTGGCTGTTCAGACTCCTGACTGAACTTATGGCCACCATCCGGGCCGCCATTGTCAGGGCCGCCGCGCTTCATCTTCTTGCCCAGCCCCTCAATCAGCACCCGGGTTTCGGCAGCGGTAATGCCACCAGGCACAAAGCCGACAGTGCGCAGTGCCTTGGTAACCCATGCCACCACCTGATCCCAGCCGCGGCGCCAGGCGCTCTGCTCCAGCTCGGCCAGGTGGGCGATCACCTCCTCTGCCTGCACACCGACATCCTCGCCAGCGTAATGGGTATCAACCCAATCCCACACTGCCTTCATGCTGGGGGCGCTCTTCGATTTGATGATGCGGCTGATCAGCTTGGTGTACTCACCATCGCCCAGCACGTTGGCTAGGCCATAGTGGGCCAGCACCTCATGGCGCAGGATCTCGCGCATCCGCTTGGGGTTCGCGATGGTGTCGGCGGCCACATGCAGGGTGCCGTTGTCATCATCGAACGCGGCGCGGCGGATCAGCCCCTCTTTGGCGGCCAGCCCCAGCGCCTTCTCCAGCTCAGCCTGGGTGGTGTGGATCTGCACATCAATGCCACTGGCGCCACGGTACTGCTTGAACCACTCCTTGGTGACCAGCTCCGCCTCTTTGCGGGTCAGGTGCTTGGCTGGCTTCTCGCCCTGCGCCATGGCTTGCTTGGAGAATGAAACGGCTCGCTTTGCGCCGATCCCTTCGTCCTGCATCGGTGGCGCCGATACGATATTGCTGTTACCCGAGACCGGCTTAATTGGGGTGGCACTGGATGGGTTGCGAACTCGCTCGATGGCTGTGCTGAGCGCATCTTTCTTGGCCCCTGCAAGCCCCCATCGCGCATCGTCCGGATTGTCGTCGTGGCTGATGCCAAGCTCGTCAGCCACCGCCAACGCCTCATCATCCGTCAGGGTTTCAATGTCCGCGGCTGCCGCTGGCTGCTCGCCAACCGGCTTGGTGGTATCACCACCCTTCACCCAACTCTTGAACTCCTCCACCGGCATCGCCTTGATAGAGCCAAGCCCCTGCCACCCCTTTTCATAGTTGGCAAGGTAGCCAGCCTGGGCGGCCTGCTCGTCGGCGAAGCCCATCATTACCTTGTGTTCGTCAAACTTGCCGGTATTGGGGTTTACTTGATCCACCACATAGACTGTTTCGCTATCTGGCTGGTCACCGATGAACACATCGACATGATCCCCATCAGCCCCCAGAGTGCGCTTGATATAGCCGTAATCGTGGGCCATGGTGGATTGCCACGCCTTGCCATCCTTGTCCGTGCCGGAGCGGGTAGAGCCCTTGGGGTTCTCGAGCGCGATATCCAACCCCTGTAGCTTGAGGTGACCCTTCTTGTAATTGCCGGCCTCCTTCTGAGCGTCGGTGGGTTCTGGCGCCACCTCGGCGCGGGCTGCCTCGATCTGCTGAACCGGCTCACTGGCGGCAGGCGCGGCATACTCGCGAACCTTGGCCGCCGATGACTTGGCCACCAACAGGCCACCCTTGCCAGGCATTGCCTGTACGCCGCTCTCCTTGGCCCACCGCTTGATGAGCGGGACATCGCCTTTCAGGGTGATGGTGCCATCTGGGTTATCGATGGCTTCCGCCCACGGCGTCGGCGCGGCGGCAGGCTCATGTTGCACCACCTCAGAAACAGCAGCCCCGGCATCAGGGGCCGGGGCTGTCAGTGGTTGGTCATTTTGCTGCTGTCCATCAGGTACAGGTGGAGCAGGAGTGTTGTCTGCCGGATCTCCGGATCCAGCTCGGTCGGCGAGTCCGGCAATGGCTGGTCCAGCGCCTGCTGCAGCCGGTTCGCCTGCGCCAGGCTGATCGCCTTGTCCTTCACTGCTGATTGCAGGTACTGGGGTAACTGGCTCATTGCTCACCTCTGCCTGTGGTTGGTTGACGGGGATCACCTCGCGGTATCCAGTATCGATAGCAGGTGCTAGTTGGCTAGCCTCGCCTGCTGTGGCAGACGGTGCCGAAACTGTTTCTCCGCTTACACTTTGTGCTGGAAGATCAGATGGTTGATTCGAGTCGGCGACATTAATGTCGTCGAGTCGCGGGACGCTTGGTTGCGTGGTTGCGGCAGCCTTTGCCTGCTCCACTTCGGCGATCTCGGCCACACCAAAGCCGCCACCATTGAGCGGCACCGGCATCTCCTTGCCCTTGCGGCTGGCCATGGCAGCCTCTTTCTCGGTTGCGAACGGCTTGCCTTTGCGGGTGATGCGGAGCGTCTGGAGCGGGCCAACTGCCGATTCGGTGGCGCTGCCGCGCATCGGCTTGGCGTCAGGCTGTCGCTGATCTGCGCCATAGACCACATCGCGGTGCGGCAACTCGGTGCCGACCTCGCGAGCTTCACCCTCAATCACCGCACCAGGCAGCTCACCCACCGGCTTGGTAGCAGAGGTCTCTGGCGGTAAGACATCCCCCTCCTGTCCGTTTTGCCAGCCAGTGCGCTCTGCGCCGCGGAACTGGGGGCCAGCGCCAGCCTGCTTGTCGTCAAAGTGGCCTTCCTTGGTCATCCCCCGGGCGGCATTGGCGTCACCGGCAAAGATCACATCCTTGAGCGGCAGAGCTGGGCGCTGGTTCTCCATGGCCACCTGCTGGGCGCTCTTGTTTCCTGCGAACGGGTCAAGCCCGAGCTCTCCAGCCTGAGCTCGCTCATAAAGGCTCTTGCCCTGATCGCCAGCCTGCATCTGGGAGGCAACCAGCTCCTGCACTGACTGGCCAAACTCACCAGCCAGGGCGCGCTGCACCTCGCTATCGGCAGCCATGCCTTTGAACCGCTCTGCGGTATCGTCGCGGCGCAGGTAGGCAGGCACATCACGCAGCTCGTCAAACTGGCTGGCGCTGGGGCCGAGCGGGGATTGCTCGCCAGATGGTGCAACCACCGGATCGGCCATGGCGTCAGCAGCAGGCGCCAAGTCTGGATCTGCCGGCGATACAGCGGGATTCACCTGCACCGGATCCCCCTGCTCAACAGGCGCTACATCCTCCACAGTGGCGGGATCTAGCTGTGCGCCACCTTCGCTTTCTGGCTGTGACTTGCGGCCGCGCAGCCCGCCCACGCCACCCAGGGCGCCACCGGTACCCATGCCGATCAGGCCGCCTTCCAGCGCACTGGACACCACTCCTTTCATCGGGTCGATATCGGCAGCGGCCACCTCGTTAAGGGATTCGTTGATGGTGTATTGCTGTACCCCCTCCTCGAGGGTTTCGCCGATCCCCTCACCTACCGCCCCCTTGGCTGCCCCCTTGAGCACGCCACCTGTCGCCGCCTTGCCTGCCAGCATCTTGAACAGCATGGCATCGCCCATCACAGAGCCCATGGCGGCAGCGCCCCACACCTTGGCGTCGCTCATGGTTGCTCGACTGGCAACATTGGCGGTCTCCTCCCTGGCCAGCGACAGCTTTTCCTCATCAGAGAGGTGTTGCGTCTGCTGATCCTGGTCGATGCGGGTGAATGCCTGGCGGAAGGTATCGCTGCTGGAAAGCTCATCAAAGCTCATGCCCAGCACTGACTCGCGGGTATTCACCCCCGCGCTACCCACGGAACCGGTCGCGCCAGTGGTGACGGCTGCACCGGTCGCCAGCTTGGCCACCGTCTTGGCGGCGACAGCCTCGGCCACCTCCTGAGTTGCCCCCCGCTTGATCATGGAGGTGGTGACGGCGCGCTCGATACTGGCCTTGGCGGCGGCACCAGTCACACCGCCAGCCAGCAGGGTTGGCACCATGGATCCCACGCCCTGCGCCATCTTCATGGCCCATACATCGAGATCCCCAGCGCCATCCCCCATGGTGAGGCGCCCCTCTGGCGTCTCGTCAATCAGGCTGCGGCCAATCGCCTCTTTGGCATCGCCGCTCATCCCATCGGTCAGCGACTCGGCGCCGGAGTTTGCCAGATCGCCAGCACCAGCCACCACATCAAGCACCGGGCTCAGCTTGCTGGCCATATTGGCGCGAGCCTGCTCCAGGTAATCGCCTCCCTGCTTGCCAGCATTCTCCTTGCCAAACTGGCTGGCCTGCCGGGCCAACTCACCAATCCCGCCAACCAGCTCCAGTGCGCCAGCGCCCACGCCGCGCGCTACATCACCCAGGCCTACATTGAGGTCGCGCTGTGGGGTTTGGGCGGCAGACGGGGCAGCAGCCGCTGACAGGCTGCTATCGAGGTTGCCCCAGAACGGGTCGGTGCGGGTGTCGGATAGTTTCGGTTGTGGCAAGGCGTCGCGCAGTCCAGGCTTGTCCATGGTGTCCTCGGCTTTTTGTGCAAAAGAAAAGCCCCGACCGGCGAACCGATCAGGGCTTGATATGGGGAGTGCTGGCCAATAAGCAGACTGGCCGACTATGGAGAGATGCTAACGCTGGGGGGTTGGAAAGGCAACTAGCGGCGCGCTTGCGCCAGACTGATGGCCTGATAGGCGCCAGCCTCCGCATCACGCAGCCTGCTGGCTGTCACGGTAGCTTGCTCCTCTTTCTTCTGCTTGGCCGCCTGTTGGCGCCACAGCTCGAACGCCGTGTTCATCCGTGCCGGGTTATCCATCAGGCTGCTCAGCTTGCCGTGCTGGTTGGCCTCCTTGATAAACTGCAGGCGCTCAGGATCGCCCCCTGTCCACGCCTTGAGTGGCGCCTCCTGCTTTGGCTCATCCGTTTTGGTGGTCAGACCGTAGGTGTCAGCCAACGCAGCTTTGCTCTGCTCAAGTTGGGCATCCAGCGCATCGAGCTGCAGGTCTTTATCCTCTGCATTGCTGGAGGAGATCCTGGCGCGGTTCTGGCCATGCTGCTTCTCAAGGTCAGCAACCGCCTTCTTGTAGCCTGCCTGATCCGGGCCAGCCGTCAGACCGAGCGAGGCGCGCAGTTGGTCGGCGTTGCCGATCATGTGCTTGGCCAGTGCCGCCCGCTGATAGGCCGGTTTCAGGAAGTCATTAATGGGGATCACCTTGGGAGTGTCATCCGGCGCAGAGGTCCGGTTATTGGTGACCGGGCGAACATCCTTGCTGCCATCGTCGTAAGTCACCTCGACCCCCAGTACCACACCGCGCCCGTCAGGGGTGATCATGATGTTGCTCAACTGCTTGCCGGTGATGGTCTTGCCGCTATCCGGGTCGATATCGCCCACCCCCTTGTTTACCTCGTCCTGATAAAGGGTGCCGGCTGCCTTGATAAACTGCGGGTTATTCACGGCTGCATGCCCTTCCGGCGTGGTTGGGTCGAGCTTGCCTTCCTGAGCCTGGCGCATCAGGTTGCCTGCATGGGTGACAAAGGTCTTGCCAGCTTCGGCATAATCCTGCTGCAGGTAGCGCTCAGGGTTGAATGAGCCAGCCCGCGGATCCCGCACCACGTTCCAGAACTGCTGGCCAGGGTCTTTGCCATCTGCAACGGCTTGCCAACCAGACTGGATGATGGGCAAGTTCTCTTGCTGGTACGCCTGCTTCTCCCGGTCCTTTACCTGCCACTCATATTCCTGCTTGCGGCGCCCTTCTTCCGCTTGGGCAAGACCAAGGTTGGCATTTCTGTAAGCCTGCATCCCCTCAGACTCTTTCTGTCTGAGGCCAAACTCTTGTTTCCACTGCTCCTCAGCGGTCTTCGTGCGCTCCTTGTCATGCTCAAAGCTGGCCTGCCGGAGAGAGAAGTTGCGATTTGAATCCTCTATCCCCTGCTTGACCATGGTATCGCGCAACCCAAGCTCTCGCTCTTGTCGCTCGTCCTCTTTCTGACCGCGCTGGTAGCGGTCCATGGTGTTGAAGCCAGCCAGAAAGCCTTCTGCCAATCCTGATACACCCATCACCCACCCCCTTTAAAACAAACTGTCGGCCAGAAAGCCAATGCCAGCACCAATAGCAGTCCCAAGCCCAGGCATCACCATTGTCCCAACTCCTGCGCCAGCGCCGATCGCACTCATCGTCTGCTGCTTCTTGGCCGTCTTAAGGCTCTGGTTGGCCATTTCCACTTCCTGTTCTCGATTGGCCGCATCGCGCAGCCCCATCATCCCCTGCTGGCGCGTCTGGGCGCCAATATCAAGCAGTCCGTATCCCATTACATACCTCCACCGGTTTTGATTGCCTCACGCAGTCCGGCATCGGCGCCGGTCAAGATCCCCATCTGGCGCGCCTGCTCCTGCTCGCGCAGGCCGTTTTCGGTACCTGCCGTCATCAGGGCAGCCCGCAACCCCTGGCTGTTGTCGTTGGCGTTACTGCTCACCCCCATGCGGGCATTGCGGTTTGCCGTGGCCTGCTGGGCAGAACGCAGGGCGTTGGCGTTGTTCTCATCAACCCGGCCGAGCTGCTCCTGCAAGAGCTTGCCGTTGGTGGCAAGTTCCATCAGCTCCTTCTGCTTCGGGTAGAAGCGGTCTTTCCAGTCCTGGTAGCTCTCGCGGGTGATCTGTGCAAATGTATCTGCGGCGTATCCCATCGTTTACCCCTTAGTAACCCTTGCCTTGCAGCACGCTGGCTGTCGGGCTGATCTTCTTGCTCACGGCTGTGGTTGTTGCTGGCGCCTTAAGCTCCTTGAGCCCATACGCCGTGCCAGCCCCCGCCAGCGTGCCAACCAGGCCAGCGGTCGCCTGCTGGCTCTGGAATGAGCTCTGGGCGTCACTGGTGGCCTTGCGCAGACTGGTAGTTGCCATATCGCCCATAGCGGCCAGCGATTCAGCCTTCTGCCCCGCGCCAATGCTCACCACATCCTTGAGGCCAGCCACATACTTATCTTGCTGGCTGGACTGGGCGCGGTTGGTGGTGTCGGTCTGGCTCAGCGCCTGATCTGTCTCCAGATTTGACATGGCCGCCTGATACTTTCCGCTGGTCGGATCCACACCGCCAGCCGCCATAGAATCGGCCAGTCCGGCGCGCGCCTCGCCAAAGGATTGAGCGGTACCCAGCGCAGCCGTGCCAGCCAACTTGCCGTACTCGCTCTCGTTGTTGAGGTCATCCACCTTGTCCATGAAGATGTCCTCATACTGCTGCAGGTCGTTTTTATAGAGCTGCCACTGCTCCATGGCCACGCCAGCCGCAGCTTTCTGGGCTTCCGTCTCCTGAATTTCGTTAGAGCCACCCTTGCCCATCGCTCACCTCACAAGTTGATCTGAAACACAAAGAGCCCGTCAGCATCATCTGACTGACGCACCCACCCCATTTTTGGCGCTACCCTGAGCCACCCCTTGCGCGCAGAGTGAAAGCGCAACCAGCGGGCACCTATCATGCGGGCCAGCCGCTTAACCTCAGGCAGGTGTCGCTCTGGCGCCCCACCTTCACCCCAGCCGACCCATACCAGCACGCCGGTAGTGCCCTGCTCGCTGACCGGCTTCAACACGAAGCCGTCATCGCCACGCACAAACAAAAACGCCACCCGGTTACGGATGGCGTCTTGCAGTTCGGCTGATAGCCTTGGGTTGCCTGTGTCGCTGGCGATGCGGTTGATTGCCTTACTCATGTCAATGCCATTAGCCAGACGGCTCTAGCGGTGTCGTTGTATTCAGGCCCAACAGCACTGACGTTGCCTGATGTGCTTGTAGCAAACGATATGGTTGCATCAGTGTTGGCCGGAATGACCATAAACGGCTGAATTGATACTGACATATCAACACTTCCACCTGTTGGTAGATTTGCGTTGGCGCTAGCGGTCTCAATAAGGACTCCATTTAGGTATACGTGAACGTTCAGCCACACCGAACCACTACCAGATACGCGACGACGAAATACTATCCCACCCTGCACCAGCACCAGATTTCTGGCCCGATTGTATGCTGGGATGGTGAACGCCCCCTTATGGGTAAACATCTTGGTGACATCACCAACAATCCGATCGGCATAAATAGTGCCAAGCACCACGCAGTTCTGATCTATCGTGCAGTTGCCGATAGTCATATTGCGAACATAGCCGCCCTCGGAATAAAGGCGGTTGGTGTAGAGGCTGCCATCGCTGTAAATGATGGTGTGCCACCCCCATCCCCAGCCGCCATAAGGGCCGCCCTTGCCAAAGCCAGCAGCACCGCCAGACATAAAGGCGTTGCCCATATCGAACTGGCCACCTGTGATAAGCGGGGCGCTGATGCTCACCCCAGCCTTGATATAGTCGGCAGTAATCTTCTCGGAGTGGATGATCTGGATAGTTGCCTTGCGAATGATGGCCTCGGCGATCACCGTCTGGCCGTTGTCGATGGCAAACAGCGGAGCGGTGGCGTTTGGGCTGTTTGGGTTGAACACAAAGAACTGGCTGGCAGACACCATCACCTGGCTGGTGCCATCACTCTTGGCCACCAAGCCAATCCCGGCCTTGATATCTCCAGCTTGGGCCTTGATTGACCACATGGCCTGAGCGCCGTTTTGCAGGTCGGCGATGGCTTGGCTTTGGGACTGCACGGCAGCGGCATTGGCTGCAATACGCGGATCATCTGTCGCCACCCATGCGGTACCGCTGTACCGATATGGTCGGTTATTGTTTGAAGTGTCAAACCACAAATCGCCGGTTCCCATGCCATTGCTTGGTGCCGTGGCCTGAAAGAATGTCTTGTTCTTGCTGCCAGCTACAGCGGAAACCGTGTTGATCTGACTTGCAAGAGACTGCACGGCGTTTGCTCGCGCCTCTGACTCCGCAGTGATCTGGCCTTCCAGCCGATTATCGCCATCCTGATAATCTACCGTAACCTGCTGGATCTGGTTTGCCAGCGACTCTACGGCATCAGCCCGGGTTGTCGCCTCCTCATTGATGCGCCCGGATAGCTCAGCGTCAGCGGTCTCCATGGCAGACTGCTGCTGGCTCAACTTCTCGGTCATGGCCGAGTCTGCGTCAGCGCTTGCCTTGGCCAGCTCAGCAATAGAGGCAGACAGCGACTGGCCAACCCCCTCTATCTGCGCCTCAAGCACCGATGTCTTTTGTGCCAGCGCTTCGTCAGCCGTGCTGCGCGCCAGCCGTTCCTCGGTGATCTGGCTGTGCAGGTCTGCGCTATCCGCCTCGTAATCTGCAGTGAGCTGCGTCACATCTCTTGCCAGCGCCTCATGGGCATTGGCCAGCGTTTGCTGCTGAGTAATGATCTTGCCGCGCGCCTTGCGGTTCTCCCGGTCGCGCTCATCGCTTGCCAGCGCGCCCTCGACATCCGTTTTGCCGCCAAGGTCGATGGATGACTCCATGTTGTCCTGACGCTGTGCCAGCGCCTGAGCGGTATCAACAACCACCTTTTCCAGGCTGGAGATACTGGCCGCGTTGGTGGCATCACCCTCCGTTACGCTGGCGTCCAGCGTGGTGATCCGCTGAGCCAGTGCTCCGTCACCATCTGCCCGCGCCTGCTCCTCTTGAGCTACGCGGGCGCTCAGGTCGCCAAGTTCGCCATCCACATTGGCGGTCAACTCATCCACTCGCCGCGACATGGCCTCATCAGCCGTCGCTCTTGCCTCTGATTCACTGGCAATCCCGGCGCTCAGGGCGTTGTCTGCATCGGTCAGCTCGGCATGCATCTGGTCTTGGCGCAGCGCCAGTGCGCTGTCAGCGTCGGTCGATACCTTCTCCAGCGCCTTGATGGCTGCCGCCGTTTCACCAAACGCCCCGCTCGTCGAAGCGCTCAGATCATCAATGCGCTGGGCCAGCGCACTATCCGCGTCAGCAAAGACCTCCTCCACGCCGGTGATGCGAGCCTGGGTGTCGGCATCCTTACCCTCAAACTTGACGTTCATGTCGGTGATGCGCTTGGCTTGGGCGGCCTGCTCGTTCACGATCACCTGCTGTTGGGTGCGAATAGCGCCAAACGCTGTGCGGTTGTCCCTGTCTCGCTCATCCCCGGCCAACGCGGCATCAATGGCAGCCTGGCCAGCATCGCCAGCGCCATCGGCCTTGTCCTTGGCCAGTTCAATCTCAGCCTGGATTTCATCGAACCGACCAGCAGTAATACCGCCCTCAGACTCGATAATCTCCTCCAGGGCGCTGATCTTGCCCTCTGCCTCACCAGTACGCACCTCCAGCCCGCTGACTCGCTGGGCTGTTACGCCGTCGGCGTCAGCGGTGACGCGCGCCAGCTCGGTGATCCTTGCATCCAGCTCTTCATCACCCCGCTTCACGGTGGCCTGCAGCCCGTCGATTCGCTGCGCCTGGCTAGATAGCTCATCGGTGTGGACCGTCAGCTTGCTTTCAGCGTTGGCCAGCCGCTCGCCCTGCTCATCAACCTCTTGCTGCGTAGCCTTCTGGGCCAACTCACCCTTGGTGGCGTTCAGCTCCTGCCCAATCTGGGTAACCTTCTTCTGCTCCTCGGTGAACTCACCCTTGGTCACCGTCTGGCTCAGGCTGGCGTCGAGCCCGTTGATACGCTGCTCGGCCTCTGTGATTCGCTGCCCTTGGCTATCAACTGTGACGTTATCCGCCTTGCTGGTGATCTGTCCTGATACGGCATCCAGCGACTGGTGTACCTCTGTGATGGAGGTGCGCAGCTCTTCACGGACGGCGTTAACCGCATCCATGGTGATGTTGCCATTCTCTGGATCAACCTCGAACACCGCATCCCGGAAGCTGTCAAAGTCGCCCTTGTACTTGTCGATCTTGTCGTTCAGGCGATCCTGTACCAGTCCGATGTCGATACTGGCATTGCCAAGCTGATCCTGTGCGTCCTTGAGCAGCGCCTCGCTTTCCTGCTGCTTCTGGTTCAGCGACGCCAACTCCCCCTCGAGGCTGGGGATCTTGTTCTGGATTGAGCCGATGGAGACATCCACCTCCTCCAGCTTTGGCTTGATTGCCTCCACATCCATGGAGAGTTGTGGCACTTTCTTGATGGGGTCTAGCAGTTCCTTGGCCAGATGGCTCTCATCAATCTGCCCCTGCAGCTCATCAAGGATGTCCTGCACATCGCGGCTGGTCTCAGCCTTCACGCCGTTGGCGTTAAAGGGGCCTGCATCATCCTTCCCATTAACGAAACGAACCCAGTAGTAAAACGTGGCCCCTTTGCCGATGGCATCAGAGAATACATTGGCCGATGTAGTACCGACCAGCGTGGCAGCCGGCAGGCTATCCGTCTCGGCTCGCCATACCTCGGCATGGGCATGGCCACGGTAGTTAGGCCCATCCCAGTCGATAACCACGGTATGAAACGCGCCATTAGCCTGCACATTGACCGGTGCGTGAGGCTTGTCATAGGTACCGGTAGGGAATAGGTCCGGATTCTTGCCGGGGGTGAACGAGCCGCCAGCACCAGGGCGCAGCGTCGCCAGGCCCAGCGCGGTCAACTCGCGCAGTGTGACAGCCTTGTCCAGCTTATTGCCGCGCTGCCCTGTCAGCAGCTCGACGTTTTCGGCGGTAGCGGCCTGATCTCGCCCGGCCCTGTATGCTGCTTTTGCCATTACATCAACTCCGCCATTGAGCCAGCCAGGGTAATACGCCGCACCGTAGCGGTACCGAACACCTCTATTTGCCACCATCGACCACGCACCGGTGGCAGCCTGAACGCGCTCACAGTCAGATTGCCTGGTGACAACTCCATTACCTGCTGGTTATCCACGAACAGCCTGATCCCGATCTGAGTGATGTCTGACGACAGGATCCGGCAGCAGCCATAAGCCGTGCCGCTGACATTCATAAACACCTTCGAGCGCCAGACGAACTGGCCGTTGCCAGCCTCTCCGCCGCGCCAGATATGCAGATCCCGCCCCTTGGCTACAAACAGGCTATCGCTCTCCATGTCCGAAACAGCCGCATCCCAGCGATTGGTCAGCTCACGCAGGTCGCCAGACTTGGGGTCGAAGATAAATGCGTGGGTATCGGTCAGACCGACGTACTTGCCTTCGTGATGCCAGGCGCGCAGGGTTTCAGGCTTCATGGCTTGCCACTGCTTGCGGGTGATCACCTGTTCGGTCACCACCTGCCCACCGCTGGCGCCAATGCCAACCAGGCCGTCAGGGGACGCATAGAGCACGACACCATCCATCGCCACCATGGAGCGCGCACTGATACAGGCTTGCGGCAGGTGGCTGAGCTTCTGGTTTGTTACAGAGGAAGAGCTCACGCCTTGGGCTAGATAGGGGTAACCCTTGGTGCCGATCACCAGTGCAGTATCAATGGCGGCGATCGCCACGATGTCGTGCTCTGTGGTGAGCCGGTATTTCTCCGGCCAGGCATAGGGCAGATAGGGCTCGCACAGATAGAGCGAGTTGCCAGCAAAGCCAGCACACATACCGTTGGCCATCTGGCACAGGCCGCGCAGGGCAGCAGGGGGCGGCGCGTAATCGTAGGTCTCCAGCACAGGGCCTAGCTCACCATCGGCAAGGCCATCCACAAACGAGGCTTGCGCAATGGGCAACTCTGCAACCAGCAGGTAATCAGCCAGGCCGCCACCGGAGACAGACCGATAGATCCGGCGCTTGGTGATGTTGTTATCCTGCGACTGCGGAGGAGATAGCGCCAGCGTCACCGTTGATTCAGGAATAGGGATTGCCACCTTGCCGCTGGCAGGCCCGGGCGGCCCCTCCTCTCCCATGGCGGTGACATAGGTGTCAACGTAGTAGCGGGTTTCGTCATCGGTGATGTCGTCATCCTTGCCGCCCTCTGGCGGCGTGATGGCGCTGATACCAACAGGAACGCCGGGCGCAGGCACCCCGAGCCGATACCAGGCGGTAGGCTTGGCGCTGCCACCGGTCGCTATCTGGGCATGGGTCACCTTGGGGTATTCGCCATCTGTGTAGTAGACCCGCTGATACTCATCCTGAGCGATAGGTGAGCGCATGGCCTCAACCACCTTGTTCCATGCAAACCAGTGCTCGCCATAGCGGAACAGGGTCGTTGGCGTGATAGGCAGCACCACCCCGGCGCTCGCATCCTCCTCGATGGGAGAGATAACGCCGTGATCAAAATGGCAGTCGCGGGCCACCACGGCCACTTCATCAGACAAAAGGTGAGGTTCAACGCGCGGCGTTACACCTCGCATTGTGACGATATCAATGGCTGACATGGGATTCTCGGCGGGCAGGAAACAAAAAGGCCCACTCAGAATAGAGCGGGCCATGATGGGTAAATCCTAACGCTGACAGCGCCAGTAGGCAAGCAACCAGATTACGCCCACACTCTCACTGGCGTATCTGGGTATGTCCGCAGCGCATCGAGGGCACCGGCCACCTCGGGGGAGGTGGTTCGCACATTGACGTGGTAGCCAGGCACGGGAGCCGTCACTGGCACTGACTCACCATCAACGATCGTGGTTTCACCTGTCGGCTTGTAGATGGCGCCTATCACATCGAGGGAGGCAGCAGGGTGATAGAGAGCGCCGGTCTCTGGATCCTGGGTAAATCCGGCCGTCTTGAGGGCCAGCGTCATGGCTGACTTGCTGCCAGCCTTGAGGTAGAGATCAATCATGAGTCTTGTCCTTCCAGAAATACCAGCCGCCTATGCGGCAGGCTGCCCAGAACAGCCAGGCCTGCACCGGCTTACCCTGAGCCATCATGCACAGGCACAGGCGCAGGCGCCGGTCAGCCTCGGCACGGGATACCGTGCCTTTGGCGCCATAGTCATGGTCGTGCTGCTTGCAGCAGCGGTTAGTACCAGGAGATACGGGGCCAAGCCCCGTACAGTAGTGGCGGGTCATGAGGATGCCGCCTGACATTGAATATCGGTGAGTGGAGTGTTCCAGATGTCTATCTTGCGCAGATGGCCGTTTGCACACCTGCTGGGGGTTGGTGAATACCCAATGCAAAACAAGCTTGGCAAACCATTTGAATACGGGCTGCCAGTTACAGTGCTGGCAATTTTTGCCCCGTTAACAAAAAAATCGCACGTATTTTTATTAACCCGATAACAAACTTTAACCCTCTGCTTCGCCTGTATATTAACTGCATGTGACGGGGTTGGTCGGCGATATGCGCTAAGAGCGCCTCCAGTATCTACTCGTACCTGCAAGTAACTTCCGCCACCACCTGAATTATTAATTAGCGTTTGGTATCCAGATAGAGGGAACCCAGCAACGTCGAACTCAAATGACACGGTAACCTGCTGGTCGGCGCTTATAGGCTGTAGATTGCCAATCCACGGAATATCACAGCGTGTTGTCGCTGGGCGGGTAGTCTGGGCTGAGGTGGTATTTTCTATGTAGGGTGTAGCAAACGGCTTCTCCTCAAACTGAACTCGACGGTATGTCATACTTCCACTGGCGCCAACCTCTGTTCCAAACGGGTTCAGTCTGACCAAGCTATTCGCCGATCCCGTAAAACTTCTGGTTATCTCGACACGCCAATATGACCCCATATCCGTCACGTCTGCAGCGCCAGAGCCTGTAGCAGTTGTTTCTGTTAGGGTAACTGTCGTTCCGTTATTAGACCCGAATGTCCTCAGTACAGCCTTAAGTCCTGCCGTTTTCATAACATCCATGCTGAATGTATATGTTGATACAAGCATGGCCTGAAAATCAATCCGGCTCCCCTCTGCCGCAGACGGGTTGCCAGCGCCACTCACTGTGATCCAACCGAAATCATCCTTGGTGCTATGAGTCCACGGCGAATTGTGAAATGCCGATGCAACCCAGTTAATACTCGGCGCAGCAAGGTTCACAGATTGGTCGAAAATCGCCAGTCCTTGCTGCTCGATAGCCATCTCACCAGCTGGTACCGTCACAAGGCGGCCAGATTTGTCGAGCATGGTCTGCGAACCCAGCCGCTCGTAACTGACAAGCTGGGCAACGGGCGTTGTGCCAACCAGCACAGGAGTCCCTTTGCCGTGCAGAAGTTGGCCGTCAGTCGTGAACGGGATTGATACATCCGGGACTGGCAGCCTAGCCGCAAGCACCGCGCTGGCGGCAGCACTGGCAGACACAGCCGCCTTATCCGCCTCGACCTTTGCGCGGGCCGCCTGGCCTTCACCCTCGCTGGTCACCCGCTTCCAAGGGATCAGCTTGTGAGTTGTGCCGTCCGGAGCGGTGACCGTGATCTCTGCCGCGTCGCTGGTAAACAACTGCTGAACCATATCCGATTGGCTTTGGTAGTAAGCCAAAGAGGAGTTCAGCTTGCGGGCAAACTCCGGGATGGAGTCAGAGAAGGTGGTGATAATCTCGTAAGCCTTGCCGGTGCCAGTGGTGCCACGGAAAGCCTGCACGAGATGGAGCTCGGTGTTTGACACCACGTAATCAACTTCATAGAGGTCAACCGTAGTGCCGGTGGTCATACAAAAAAGGTGGCCCTTGGCCACCCCGTTCTTGGCATCTGCGAAGGTGGTACCGGTGCCGGCCACCTTCTTACTGCCGTTGGTGACGGCTACAGTGCCATCACGCTTCCACACTCCAGCCATCTATGCGCCCCTTACTGCATTGTTACCCGGTTAAATCCAGCCTGCTGGCGCGCTTCCATGCCAGCATCCGCCTGGGTTTTCTCGCCAAGCTGCTGCAGGAATGCGTTGTAGTGACCGGCTGCGCGGTTGGAGTTGGCGGAGTATTCCGCGTCCTTTGAGAAACATCGGTAGAGCATGAAATCGATGATGGGGTTGATATAGATATCATCCAGATCCGCCAGAGCTGGGGTGCTGGCGTTCTCTACATCAGCCAACTGCTTGGATTGCGGGGCGACCGAGTAGATCACATCCACCTTGACCGCGGCAGCCGGGCCAGGGTGCAGATAGAAGGTCTTGGGGTCTCGACCTTCGTAGCAGTAGTTATCAACGGATGTCGCCGTCTTGCCGGAGTGCCAATCGGGATAGCTGTCATCCAGCGCCTTGCGCGGCACAAAGCGGATCACCTTGCCGTTGGCGTTGCGCAGCACCTCAATCAGCCGCAGGGCGTCGGATGGCAGCGCCTGCTTGGTTCCGGCCACGCAGATAAACTCAACGTTCTTGGTGTGAGCGTCAGGGCGAACCAGCACGATCGCCTTGGTGGCGTCGTTGTAGTAGTCCAGCAGCTCCTGCTTGGGCCAACGAGTGAAGGTCGGATCGACAAGCAAGGTATTAACCCGCTTGATGATGGTGGAAATAGGCACGGTAGCCATGGCGACTCCTTAGAAAAAGCTGTGTTTGCGGGGCGGGTTGTAGTATTCGACTTGGGTTGGGGCGCTATGCTGCTTGCGGAACCGACCGGCACGACGCCACCCCTCGACAAACTCGGCACGATGGAAGTTGGCCCGCTTTGGATCAGACCAAGGGCGGTCTGGCTGGGCGTAGAGCAGCGCGGCCACACCATGGGCGATGGCCTCGGCATGGTCGGTGTAGAGCTGTGCCGGTAGCTCCTTGGCACCTTTTACCGGGACGGCCACGTACCAGATCCGCACATTGCTCAGATCGGTCAGGATGCTCAGCTCATTGGCCGACATGGCGAAGTAGTCACGCCCGGAGTCCAGCGGCACGCCATCGGCCCCGGTGAGGTGCAACACATTGCAGGAGGTAACCCCGTCCACATTGCACACCACCTCAAGGCTGCCAGCCGCCGCACTTGGCAGCAGACGATCGAGGGTGATCAGCTCTGATTCGCGGCAGAAGGTGATTGCCGCCTCGGTCACGGCCTCTTCCAGCAGCATCTCGAGCGGACCTGTGATGTGCAGCCTGACGGTAGGCAGGAACTGCTCGCGGGGTACCATTTGCATGCTTAGCCCTCCGCCTTGGCGGCCTTAGCTTTCAGGGCGTCACGCACGCGAACGCGGAAGTCGTCCACCTTCTCCTGCGGCCCCTTCTGCTCGATACCCAGATCTTCACCTTCGATCAGGGTCGCCAGCTGGGCAGAGGTGAGCTTTGCCAGATCGATATCACCAACCACCATGCTCTGCTCTTCGGCCAGGCGGGCAGCTTCGACAGCAAGGCGCTCCTGCTCTTCCGCTTCCTTTCGTGCGATGGTCTCCTGCCGCTCCAGCGCACCAGCAAGGGCTTCTTGGCGAATCCATACGGTGGGGAACTCCAGCAGCTGCATGGCGATGTGGCTCTCCACATCAACGGGCGTATGGCGCGGGAACACCAGGCGGGATCCGGTCACAGTGTCTTTCTTGCTCGGCTTGTCGCCGATATAAACCACGGCAATTTTGTCGCTCACGGCAATATCTCCAATCCAGAAATGAAAAAGCCCGGCACTGGGCCGGGCATGGCGTGACGGGCAGCCTTACAGGTTGCCGATCACCTCATAGTGCAGCTTGAGCTTGACCGTGCCCGTTGCTGCGCCGCCGCCGACGGTGAGGGTGATCTCCTGGTCTGGCAGTGTCTTCAGATCGTCCACCGGGAAATACTTGGATACCGCCGTCGCCGTGCCTTCGGCGTTGATGATGGTGGTATCGCCAATCTTGACGGTCAGCGTGGTACTGGCACCCAGCGCGCCGCTGATGAGGGTGGCGCCAACCACTTTCAGGTTGGGCTCCACCTTGTCACCAAAGGCGATGACGTCGCCGGACGGCACTGCCGCCAGCTTGGCCACCAGGGTCGGGGAGATAGAGAGATTGCCGAACGAACCAATAAACCAGCGGTACGCTCGGGCGAGCAGGGTAGTTTTGGCCATGATATGGCTCCTTGTCTGGTCAGATTTAAACAGGAGGGGGCATCAACCCCCTCGCTCTGGTGGTGGATTAGCGCGCGACGGCGCTGACGGCGGTATCCAGCACCATGCAGCCATGGTCCTGAATGTTGCCGTTGCGCTGCTTGAAGCGGATCTTCTGCAGGCCGGATACCCAGCTGATGGAGATCTCGGTGCTGTTGCCGTGGTCGGTTTTCTCTTCGTGCATGCCGAAGGAGCCGCCCTGCTCGCCAGAGCCGAAGGCGTTAGCCAACGCCTGACCGCCCAGCAGCACAGCGCGGTCGATGGTGGTACCAGCAACCTTGCCCACTTCCTCACCGGTCGCGGAGTTGGCGGCGCACACCTTGACGGTACTGCCCTGGTTGAAGCGGATCGGCATGCCCTTGTAGGGCTTGACCATAATGCCGCGCCACATCGCACCCTCACCGCGGAAGATGGGGTGGTTCCAGCCCTTGCTGCGCTCAATTGCGGCCGCCAGCATCGCCTGCCAGTCCTTGCCGGAGGTGGAGGTGTAGAAGTCGTGCCACTGGCGCGGGGTGACGTAGAGCACATAGAGCGGCTCACCACCGGACGGATCCGCCACCATGCGGATCGGCTGGATTGGGTTGGCCATCTCGGACAGGAACAGCGACATGTTGTCCACGCAGCCCAGATTGAAGCGGTCAGCCGCGTCGATGGCTTCGAAGCTGGTCGCATCACCACCGAAGAAGTGGCGCTCGTAGGTGGGCGCAGTCAGCGGGTTGATCATGATGTCGGCAAATTCCGGGTCATCCGCCAGCGGCAGGATGATATCGGTCGCGTAGTAATCGCCGCGGGCGCCGGCCAGCTGGGCAAAGCCGCGCTGGTCAACCAGTCGGCTGTAGTAACCATCTCCCAGCAGCGTGCGGGCTGTCTTGATCAGATCGTGCTTGGTGCGCTGCTGGCTCATCTTGCCGCCAGCATCCACGCCGTGACGGGTCTGGTTGATTTTGAGCGAGAAGTCCGCAAAGGACAGGGACTCCAGGCGGCCATCCAGCTTCTGATCACCCATGCTCGGGCGACCGGAGAGCTGATGGAACAGCTGCATATCCACGGAATCGCCGCGCTGCTTGGCCAGGTCGGTGATGCGAACTACCGGAGCGCCTGCACTGGTCTGTTTGCCGCCATTGACCTTGGCGCCCTTGGGGGCCTCTTCGGTCAGCATGTTCACCAGCGAGTGGGAACGGTTGGCCGCGGTAAACAGGGCGGCCTGCAAAATCTTGTTGGCTTGCGCCGAGGTGACTTGGGTCATGATCCTCTCCTACATGAAAACAAAAACCCCGACACAGTGGCCGGGGTTGGTTGATGTAAACGGGGTTGTGGGTTAGAACCCGGACTGCGCCAGCAGCGCCTCGATCTGGGCCTCTGTCATGTTGCCCATCTCACCAACCAGTTCGGTTTGGGACATGGCGCCATAACGCTCGATGCCCGTTGCCGGTGCGTGATGGGTTTGGCCGAGTTCTGATGGGCTGGACGGGATGTGATCAGCGGGTTTCTCTGCCGCCTTGCCGGGTGCCTTGGAGGGAGGCGCTTCAACCTCGTCACCAAAGGCCAGCTTGGTGCGGCGAGCCACTTCTGCGAATCGCTCCGCCAGCGGCTTATTGCTCCACGCGGGGTCGGCCTGCAACTTGTCATCGATAGTGAGGGCCATATCGAAGCGGTCTTGGTCGCCGTCACGCCATGCGGCCAGGTCAGGTACCGCCTGCAGTGCGGCCTGTGCTGGATTGGCGGATGGCTGAACCTGTTGCGGCGCGGCTTGCGGCTCCAGCTTGTCGAGCTTGCTGGCAACTGCCATCAGGGCCTTACCGATATCCGGGTAGTCCTGCGCCAGTTGCTCCAACTCTTCCTTGCTGATGTTGTCCGGGTCAACCGATGGGTCGATCCCGTTCTTCTCCAGCAATGCCTGCAACTTATCCCGCTCCACTTGGGCCTGCTGCGCCTGAGTCAGCCGCTCACGCAACTGCTTGGCTTCATTGCGCGCCTGCTCCAGCACTTCATACGGGATAGTGTGTTGACCGTTCTTTGCCATAACGACCTTTTCAGGTGCGCCGGCCTGTTCCTCAACCTGATTGGCTGCGGCTTGTTCGCTACCGGCTGCCACCTCGCCCGCCGACGGCGCGGGTTCTACGTCCGTTTGCTTGGTGTCAGTGCCATTGTCCAGCTCGACATCGGGCGCTTGCTCAATCTCGGCCAGCATGGCTTCCAGTTCGTCCAGGCTTTCAGTCCCGGTCAGGTTATCGATGGTTTTGCTCATGGTCGTCCTCGTGGGTTTTCAGTGGGTGGTATCGCTGCCCAAGCGGGGGAAGGCTCTCGTCGAAAGCGCTCCCCGGCTGGGGCTGGGCATAAAAAAGCCCGCACAAGGCGGGCAAAGGCTGTCGTCTATCGCTAGGGATTCGTTGCTGCGGCAATGCGCTCATTCAGCACGGCCAGATATTCACGCATCGCAACCAACTGGCGCTTCATGCGGTTCTGCTCCTGATGAGTAAGCTGCTTGAATGTTTCGCTCGAAATAAAGGCTTCCAGCTTGCCGGTGCGCTCTGCCAGCTGTTCTTGCTCCATGCGCATGCGCTCGATGCGGCTTGGCTTGGGGCTTCCGCCATCAACACCGCGTACTTTGCTCGTGCTGATGACCCCTGTTATCAGGCAATCATCGCTCACAATTAGCATAGGCCCATCCAGGTGGCACTTGAGCCGCCAGCCTTCCAGCTTCCACAGCTCTTGGCGGGCCTTGGCTTCGGCATCCTTGATGGCGTACTTGGCGCCAAGCTCTGCATTGAAGTTGGCCGGGTCGGCGCAGGCGGCCATGCCGATGGCAAGGGTGAAGCCGTTTGCAGCAATGGCGGTGGCCAGCGTGGTTGTGGTGCCGGGAACAACCTGCACCTCATAGCGAACACCGCGCATCAGTGCCTCGATCTGGCCAGGAGTAACGCGCGGCGCTGTTAGCCCGAGAGCCTCAATATCTCGCTCCATCTCGGCATCCTCTTCACTGGCGCACACAGCCTGCTCTTCGATCATGAGGTATCCACCCTCAAACACATCTTTCGGGCTGAATGATACATAGTCGTTCTCATACAGCACGATGTAGTCACCAATGCCAGGGGTGAAGCGGGCAACCATGTCCGGGGTGACCATGTAGGGAATGGTTATGCCGTCATAGAGTGGATTGGTGATGTCGATCATGAAGTTGCCATGCTCGTCACAGGGGTGAACTTCTGAGATTACCGCTGCATGAACCTTCTTGTGCGACAGGAACTCGGCCATCGCGTTACGGATTAGGATAATGCCGCCATCTTCGCTGAGGGCTGCTTCGAGTACACCTTTCAACTCAACACTGTCGGTCATGGCCTGCTCCAAATAAAAAACCCGGCGCTATGGCCGGGTCTGGAAATGAAAAGGCCCAATCTCGAAAGACTGGGCCATGATGGAGAAATCCTAACGCTGGGCGATTAGGAAAGCAACTATCAGAGCGCGATCGCGTCTATCTGCTGCTGAATGGTGTCCAACAGCTGGGCCTGCAGGGCTGCCTGCTCGGCCTGCATCGCCTGCTGCTGGGCTGCCAGCTGCTCCATCTCCTGCAGCGTCTTGCCGGTCTTGGCCTGCTTGAGGGCGTCCTCGAAGCGGATAGAGTCGGTCAACTTGGCGATGCGCTGGGCCTCTGCCTGCCACTTGGCGGCCTTGCCTTCCAGCTCTGCCAGCTTGGCCTGCATCTCCTGCATGGCCATCTGCTGCTGCATCTGGGCCAGCTGGGCCTGCTGCTCTGCGGCAGCGCGCTCCTCATCGCTCATCTCTTCCGGGTCTTTCTGGATGTTCAGAGCGTTGCGGATCCGCTCCACAAACTCCGCCTTGCGCGGCACATCCATCAGCTCGACCAGCAAATCAAAGCAGGCAGCGGCGGCCTCTGGCGGCAGCTGGGACATAGCCTGGGTCATTCGCTCGGCCAGCTGCTGCTTGTAAGCGGCGGTCTGCTGGATGGGCGCCAGGGCGATATGGGCTCGCAGGCGAGTCACGTCGTTGGTCAGCTTGCCACCTTCCTGCTCCACGTTGATCACCACAGCCTTGCGGCGGCGCGGGTCGTCGCGGTTGACGGTCACCTTGTAGTTGCGCTTGCTGGCCATATCCTCAAGCAGATAGGCCAGTGCCAGCTGCCCTACCTGCTGGCAGCCCATCCGGTAGTTGTCGTTGATCTCCGACAGGGTGGTCGCGCCCTGCTCCACAAGGTTGCTGATGGCAACGCCAGATTGGCCGGTAGAGCCCTGCCCCAAGAAGGCGGCATAAACCCCCATGGTATCCTGGATGAGCTTCACCGAGTCCTGCATCACCTGGAACTGCTGGGCTGCAACGTTGAAATCCTGCTCCACCTTGAAGGCGTCGCTCACGCTGGTCTTATTGGCACGGTCAGGGTTGAGCTCGATATAGCCATCAGGGCGCTCTACCTGCTCCAGCACCTGATCCCGGCTCATGTTGGTGGCGTCCTTGTCCATGATGACGCGCTTGGCCTGCAGCAAGAAGGTCAGCTTGATACGGCGCAGGTTCACCTCATCCTGTGCTGGCATGGCGCGGGCAATCAGGCCATATGGCTCGCCGGTGCGGTCCTTGCGGTACCCCCAGAACGGCACCAGCGGATACATGTTGTGTGGTGCGGTGCAGGGGCGATCGACCAGATGATGGGGGCCAACGAACCATGACTCGCGGATCACGGCTACCGGACAGCGTTCCAGCCTGGCGCGACCACTGGCAATGGCGGCGCGGTGTAGCTGATTGCTCTTGTCAAACTCCAGCGCCCGGCCAGAGTCGAGCATCAACACCTGGCGCATGGTGTAGGTGCGGTAGTAGACCACCTGCAGCAGGACTCGATCCCGCTCCCGGCTGCACCACTCCACTTCTTTGCCGCTGAACTGGCTCCATTCGTCATAGGCGCTGACAAGGTTGGGGTCCAGCCCCTCTATGGCGGTCAGGCTGACCATCCCAGCCCAATCATTGACGCCCCATTCCAGCGCCTGAGCCTTGCTCGGGAACATGGTCTTGGCCTCATCCAGATCAACCCAGCGACGGCGCATCAGCCAACGGCAGTCGCTGAGATCTGGCTCCCGGCTGTGCCAATCCCAATACACCTCGTCACGGTGGACGCTGCTGAACTTGTAGCGCGGGCCGAACGGGTCACTGCGTCGGCTTACCTCCACCCAACCCAAGCCGGTCTTGATTTGGCCGCCATATGCCTCGCCCCGGGCGCGATCCAGCCCGCCAAGGCGGCACATGTCGGAATATTCGGCGTTGACTGCCTCGGCAAGCTGCTCGAGCTCATCGTCGTGGTCATCAGCGACAACCATCAGATCGGTGCGGCTCTTGGCCTCCATCCCCAACACGCCGTCGATAGTCGGGGCGATCAGGTTATGGATGGTGATGGGCTGGCCACGCTCCTTGAGCACCTTGACCACCTCAGGCGGCAGCTGGTCGCCGTCGTAGTAGGCACAGGAGCGATTGGCAAGGCTTCGCCAGTCTGGCTGGCCATTGATATCGCTCATCAGCGCGAGCAGCTTCTGCGTGTCGAGGCCGCCCTTCTCGGGGGCTTTTGGTTGTGAGTTGATCATCAGTTGGCCATCCAATGCTTGGGTTTACGGGTGGATTCGGGTTTGACGATGCGAGCAGGCATGCGGGCGCGCATCTCTTGGGCAATCATGTAGCTCATCAGTTGGTCGTCGTAGCAGCCGTCCTGGGCGTTCATGCTGCCGGATTTGTCGTAGACGTAGGTGGTTGCTTCGGAAATGGTGCCTATCCAGCGGATCCCGGCCTGACCGGCACGCAACAGGGCCTTGAGACCATCCACCACGATCGGCTTGGATTGGCGGGTGGTCAGCCAGCCGAGGCGCTGGGTCTCATCGTCCCGATCCCGGTCGATATACTCCTGGGTGTAGATGCGGCGGGTAGGATAGAGCTCGCGCAGCTTGAGCAGGACGGCGTGACCGTGGTTGTTGCGCTCCGGGCCGATATAGGCGGGGCCATGCTCTGCGGTGCCGTAGAACTTGCCGACATGGGCCAGCAGCTGGGCAAAGAGACCGGGATCGAGATGACCGAACCAGTGGGCAACCTGGCGCCCGTCACTCTTGGCGATCACATCAAAGCTGGAGCGGTCGCCGTGCTCGAGACCTTCCGCCACGTCGGCGCCAATGGCGTAATCCTCATCGGGATCTGGAAGCTCCCACACCAACAGCATGTTCTCAAGGGAGCGCTGTCCCTGCTCGTCCAGTTTGTCAGGCTTGCGAGCCTTCTCGCGTCTGCCGGTAACGGGGTCCATGTCATAGACGATGAGAGGCGGCATGCAGTCGCCCTCTGCCTCCATGGTGGCGATGGGGTCGAATACCCTACGGCCAGAGGTCAGGAACGCCTCCAGCGGCGTACTGGGGAACTCCTGCTTCATCTCTGCGCCCAAGGTTGACTCTTTCAGCACGTACCACTGACGCTGTTCGTCACTGATGGTGCAGTTCATCGCCTTCTCAACCGCGGCGAAGTATTCAAGCTGGGCTTTGCTGGCCACCACGCCGGACGCCGGAACGTCTGCGCGATACTTTGGGTCCTGCCACCAGGCGAAGAAGTGGAACTTCCAATCCAGCTTACTGAGCTCACCGGATGCCCTGGCCAGCTCGAGGGACTTCATGCTCATGGCGTGGAAGTCTCCACCCACACCTTCGGCAGTGGATTCAATAAAGGCCACTGCGCCCGGGTGAATGGCCTGCAGGGTACCGGTTCGCACCTCCTTGGCCTTCTCCGGGTACTTGGCGCAGATCTTGCCGTGCTCTGACACATGCAGGCGCTGGACGGTACCGGAGCGGAAAGAGGTGGCCACCTGAATACTGGAGCCGTGCCGGAACAGGATGTGACCGCCATTGGCCCCACCGCGCCGGGTAACCACCTTGAACTGGGCCTTGAGCCAGCCAGGTAGGTTATCGAACGGGACTTCAATCTTGGTGCGGTATATCTCGCCTGCTGCCGTCAGATCCTGGGCGATGATCCCGCACTTGATGTTCTTGTTGAACAGCGCCTCATCGAGCAGATAGATATCGATGGCCGTGGAGAACCCGAGCTGACGCGCCTTGAGGATGATGTTGAGCCACCACATGGTCTTGAACAGCAGCTCTTGCGCCGGGCGCAGCCGAAAGCGCACCAGCTGGCCCTGCTCGTTCTCGATCATGTAGAGGTTGTTCATCCGCCACCACTTATCGCTGAGCTTTTCGCGGATGCAGGCAACCTGCTCCTGCTCAGTCATGGCGGAGATGTCGAGTTCGGTCATTGGAGGGTCTCAGGCAATAAAAAACCCGCCGAAGCGGGTTGGTGTGGGTGATGCAGTGTTTACGCTAGTTCGCGCCATGCTGCGGCGATACGGCCAACCTCATCCCTGGCTGCGGCGCGCTGCTTGGCGCTCTCGGCCAACATAGTCACATGGCGGGGATCGGCAATCATGGCGCCCATCTCGACCAGCACACCGTTGCGGTAAAGGCGGTATGGCTCAAGGAGGATGCGCTCATGGGTGACAGTGGCGGCATAATCAGGCTCTTCATCACTGCCAATCAGTCGCAATTCCCCCATGACAGGAGGCAGTTCGTACCACACCTCGCGGCCATCGCGCCCTGAATCGATTTCATCGCACACCTCTCTTGGCAACGGGTAGTCAGCAATGTAAACAGCCTTCCCTGTCTCATCCTTGCGATAAATTCTCATCACTCCCTCCAGCGTGGAAAACTCAGGCGATTGGGCTTTCATCTTTTATCCACCGCTCAAGCTCAGTGATCTTTTCATCCCAACGCTTGAAGGCAGCCATTGCACGCTCATCACCATCAGGCCCGGTATCTTCTACCCCAAACAGCTCTGACACAGAGCGCAGCTTGGCGATAGCCTCAATAGCCAAAATTCGCTGGGTGGCCTGACGCTCTCTTTGTTTCATCGCTGACTCCTGCATGACTGGTGAATTATGACTCGCATTTTATCACGACATCATGCCGCCAGTCCCCATCTCGTGGAGCTCCGAGAGCATCTCACTCACTGGGGTGGTATCGCTGCCGCCATCCTTCTCCAGCCGATCGGCTTCGGCCGTCAACTTGCGGGTGGCCGCTTTGATGCGCTTGGTGTCCGCCTCAATCTTGGGGCCGGTCACCTCATCGATGCGAATGGCGCTCAGGGTGCGCTCGATTGACTCGATTCGCTGGATGTTGCGGTCAAGTGCCTGCTCAGCTTTCAGGATCTTGTCATAGAGCCCAATCCGGTCGGTCATCTCGGTGGCATCGACCAGATCCTGATGCAGGTTCTTCAAGGTCTTGGTGACAGAGATAACGCGAGCCCGGGTGAATATCAGCTCGTCCCTCAGCCTCAACTCCTCGGCCTGGTCGAACAGCTCAGGCGAATCGAGGAACTGGGCGTAACCGCCATGGGTCAGCGCGGGCCGATCGCCTGGCTTCCACTTTGCGACAGGGCTCGGGTTGCCTGGGTTGCCGACGGACTCACGATTGCCCACGCCAAAGCGGCCATCTGGCTGGCGTCCCGATTTTCTTTTCGGGTTTTGGTCTGACTCGTCAGGGGTTTGCGTGGATGAGGATGACCTTTCCCCCCTTCCCTCTCCCCTCTTGGTCTGGCCTTCATTCCCCTTTGGTTGCGCACTTTGCGCAGATTGCGCAGTTTTGCGCACTTCGGATTGCGCAGGTTGCGCAGCTACGCGAGATTTATCGGGTTGTGCGGGGGATTGCCCCCGAGATTTCAAATAGCGACGCGCCGAGTTGTAGTTCAGGCCGCGGCTGTCACACCAGTCTTTTGCACTGATGCCGGTCGCTTCGTGCTCCTGCAGGAATTCTGCATTGAGCTGTGCCCAGTCGGTCTTTGCCATTTAGAGAGATAGCTCGCCTTCGACAACGGTGTCGCCGGGTACGGGCTGATGGGTTGCCGGTACCACTACGGAAACGCCGGTATTGAGAACAACCAGGGCATGACTGCCGTCATACTCCTTAACGTGAGTGATAACCCCGGTCACGGTAACGCCATTAACCACCGCATCGCTCCAGTGCATCGAGATAGTCCAGTAGGTCGGCTGTTGAGTCCCCAGAAAGACAAACCCCGCCGTTATTGGCGGGGCTCCATGTCAGCCTGGGAGTGGGTGGTGGGCAGTTCGCTGTTTGGCTTGGTGTTGTCTGGCAGCTGGCCAGAAGCAGCGCCGAAGCGAGCAGCAAAGCGCCCTTGTGGGTCACTATGGTTTTGGTCATAGCTTTCCTGCACCTCCCTTGCCCGTTCCTGCTTAAGCCAACGGCCCAGCAGGGCCGTTAGAATGTCGAGCAGTTGGAGCAAGCTGTTCATGTTATTGCTTCCTGGCTTTGTCGGCCGGCAGGTTCAGGGCCAGCTTGTCCAGGATCTTGGCGAGACCGACCAAGAAGGCATCAACCTTCCCGATAATCTCATCATCCCGGGTGGACGGGGTGATGGCCGCAATCTTGGCCAGCCCCTGAACAACCAAGGATGCGCCCCCTACCACGGCCATCAGGATGACAATCCAGTTGGCTACCACCTCAACGATGTGTTCCATACCTACCTCACAGGTTGCAAATCCGGCTCAGCCAGCCGTAGGCATTGGCCTCCTGCGACTCCTGACGCTCAGCCAGTGTGATGCAGTGGGCAATTCGAAGTGAGTTCACAGCCTCGGCAAGAAGGCGTTTGCCACCTGTACCGCGCGCCTTGACGTAACTCTCCAGCACAGAAAGAGAACGGGGCCCGATGGCCCCGTCTGCTATCACGTCTGGATAGAGTTTTTGTCGATCGTTCAACACATTCAGCAGGCGCTGGAGGTCTTTTGCTGCCCGCCCTGGACCGGAGTTGACCCCATAGTCAAACAGGTAGGTGGCCAGATCGGCATCAATCACCTCGATGGATGAGAGGCGCATCTGGTTCCAGTAAGAGGTGTAGGCCTTTACCGCCTCAGCCTTTGGGTAGTCGCGCATATGGCCGGTGTAGCCGAACTGGCGAGCAGTGGCTTGAGTCACCCCCCAGCGAGTCGGGCCGCCGCGGTCCTCTGCGCGATCAGTGAACTTGTCACCCCCCTCACGCTGGATCACCTCATCAATAACTTGCAGGCGAATACTCATCACCCTTTCCCCCCACTCATCCAGCCGGTTGCCCGGCGTTCGTAAAGCTCCAGAGCCTTCGACCCCATCAGGCCAGCCAGACCGGCCATAAAGCCACACAGCGGCAGCGGTGCGGCGATATACCAGCTCAGAAGCATGGTTAGCATCCCGGCGAAGCCTGACACCACAACCTGCAGCGCCGCCTCCGCCCAGCGGAACTGCCGCCCTTCGCGCTTCACTGTCTGTATGTAGGTCACAAGCCCTCCCCATACGCTCAGCCCGCCGAACGCCAGATAGGCGAGCATGCTGTAGTTCTGTGGATCCTTGTCAGGCGTCATCGCCCCTCCAGAAACGACAAAGCCCGCACGATGGCGGGCCGGAAATGAAAAAGGCCAGAGTCCCGGGGGAATCTGGCCATCTTTGATAGATACTAACGCTGGGGCGGTGGGGATTCAAGCAATCAGAGCTGCCAATAGAGAGCCAGCAGGCACACCCATCACTCTTTGTTATGGCATGAGCTTATATCGCCAATCGCGGCAACCATCTGCGAATCTCCATCTGCAACAACTACAGACTCACAATGACCATCCCCTTGCAGCACCAGCGACATTGGCAGCCCTCGCTCATAGCTCTTGGTCGGAACGATTGATGTTATAAAACCGCCTTGATCTCTGGTCAGCTCTATCGATGCCCACTCGTTGAGAGTGATTGGATTGTTTTTCTCTGTGAAAACAGGGAATGACACACCATTGAGCTTTGAGTCATCTTCAATCAGCTCTGCGCCATAGATGCGCTCAACGGTGTGTACCGAGCCATCAGCAGGGTTGACGATCTCATCACCCTCCTTCAATGACTTTGCCGCGATATAGCCAAGACCAAGGCTACTTCCGTATATGAAACGTATAAATGCCATGATTACCCTCTAAAAAGTTATTCATCATCGTAATGTCCGGTGGGTATGTAAGGTGTCGGACGATGCTTGTCGATAAATTCGGTGTACCCTGGAGTTGGGTATGTCGGAGGCGGTGACACCTCAATCCAGTGAGCGTACTTGTCGGCAGCCAGTCCGGCAGCATGGTCAAGCATACAGTGAACCAAGCTGCCGCCAAACTCCCGCGCGAGCGTGAGTTCTTTGATAACCTCCTTGGCAAACACCTCGGCATCAACGACTTCCAGCTTGCGCATCCCATGACTGCCGGTGGCGAGTGCGTTGGCGAGCGTATTCACCCCAACCGAGATCCGCAACTGACCATCGATGCACTCAACAACCAACTCCTGGTGTGTGCTTTGCTGTTCCATATCCCGCCTCCCCCTACGCAGCCCGCATCTGGCGCACTTGCCGGTCCATAATCTTGGACAGGTCAGAGGCTTGGTGTATCACCTCATCAACTAGCCGCTCTACGCGCTGGCGCATCTCCTGCCCGAACCGGCGTGACACCATATCAGCATGCGGCACGACTCGCCCGGTACCGTGGCACTTGGGGCACTCGTCCCCCTTGCGGGGGCGGATCCCGGTCCCCTTGCAGTGCGGGCAGCGGCCGGATTGCAGCATCTCGGCGACACAGTGGTCGTGGGCGAGAGACAAGATCCCGTTACGCTCAGCCAGCAGGCGCTGATATTCGTGGTCATTACCGGCCCGGTGGGCACGCTTGGCCTTCTCCATCACCACGGCGGCGCGGCGGCGCTCCTTGTCGTAATGGGGGTGAGACAGCACCAGTCTGTCCAGCTGCTCAGGCAGCGGGCGGCGCAGCAGGATAGCCAGCGCCATGCCACCGGCCTCGGCATTGCCTATCTCCCCCTCAAAATGCGCTGCCAGCTCAGAGATGGCGGAAGCGTCGAGCTGGTGATCGGCCATCAGGAACTGGAGCCCCTGCGGGTTGTTTTTGGCGGCCACCTGCAGGGCGCCGATAAAATCATCCCGCCCCAGGGCGTTGAAGTTGCTGGAGGTTGGCTCATGGAGCGCCCCCTTTGGTGAGAACAGGCGCAGTGCCATTTCCAGTGAATTACTCATGGGTTGGTCCTCGTTTGGTCTTGGTCCTGATTGAAAGCGGTGAGCAGCCATGCACGCAGCTGGCCGGATTTGATGTGCTCTGGCGTGGCCTCGATGACAGTCCAACCCAATAAGCGGGCCTCGTTCATCTTGGCGCGGTCCTCTATGAACCCTTTGCCGCGAGTGTGGCGCCCACCGGAGTGGATACCACCGTGGATCTCGACGGCGATCATGCGGGTGGGCCAGGCATAATCGAGACGCCAGCGGCGCTTGGGGTGAAATACCAGCTCGGTGGCAGGGTCAGGGAAGCCGACCAGCTGGGCCATCACCTTGCCGTGCAGCTCATCCACCTGCTTGGATTTCTTGGCTTGGTTCGCTACCGCCTTGGCTTTCGGGTGTTTATCCAGCAGGCGGGCTGCGTCGATGGCAGAGAGACGGATCACAGGTGTGCGCTCCATTTCTCTAACGCCCCGATGATCACCAGATCAGTTATCACCGGCAAAACCAGGCTCCAGTATGACCAGTCGGCGCCAAACTGAAATTTCATCATCCAGTAAACGATTGCAGTGATCATGCCGCCCCCTTCACACTAACAAGCCCGCGCACCACCCAGCTGTGCAGCTGACGTGTCAGGGCGCTATAGGTGACCTCTTCACGCTCCCCGGGCTGCCAGTCGTAGGCGATACGGCCATCAATGGCGTCATGGCAAGCGCAGCACGCCTCAACAGCCACCAAATCATCCCCCTTGAGTGCCATTCCATGCGGAGCGCTGGGCAGATGGGCTAGCACGGTGGTTTCAGTGCCACCGATACAGACCCCGGCGAGCTGGATCTTGCAGATCTGGCCGCGAGCGCCATCGCGCAGATCGCCAGAGCGGATTGGGCTGGTCTCGAATCTCATCCGGCAAACCCCATCAGCTGGGAGCAGGCGTTCTCAGCCTCCTCCTCGGTGGCAAACTGCTTGCTCAGCACATAGCGCCAGCAGACCCCGAACACAGCCCGGTACAGGTCGGAGAACTCAGCCTGCTCCATCTTGGCGAAGCTGACGCTCTTGGCCTCCTTGCGCATACCACCATCCGGCAGCATCACCACGGTGAAATAACCTGCCTCAACGGTGAGCCACTTGCGCATCACCTCAAACGACTTCTCAGCCTGGGGGCCGTGGCGCTCGATGCGGCTGCTGGCCAACTGGTCGATAAACTCATCCTTGGCTTTGTCCAGCACGCTGCCTGCGCCAAACTGGGCGAGGTAGCGAACGAATCGGGACAGGATCCCCTGCTCGGCTGGCGATACCATGCCGCCAGTTGGCTCCCAGTAATCGAAAGTCAGGTTGAGCAGAGCGAAGAAACGGCGGTGAAACGCCAGATTTCGGCGCCCCTTTCCCTTGGCCAGGATGGTGGTACCGATCGGCATAAGCTTGATGGCTTCGGCGTCGGCCGGAGTGGACGGGGCGAGCACCCCGCCTGACATTTTCAGAAGGGTAAGCTCCATGGTTATGCTGCCTCCTCACCGATCAGGTTCAAGCACAGCTGTAGCTTGGCATGGATAGCTGCCTGCTCCTGGCTCAGCGCATGCTTCTCGATACGGCGGCGGGCCAGACCTTGCCCATGCAGAGTGCCGTTGGCAACAGATACAGCCTCTCTGCGGGTGAAGTCGTGCTGCCAGCTGGTCAGCTCATGGGTGGTGCGGATCTGCTCAGCCATCCAGTTGAAGGCAAGGATATAGAGCTCCTTGAACTGGGCAGCCTGCTTGCCTGTGAAGCCCATCACCAGGAATGCCATTCCATCTTTGGTGATGAGGTATTCAGGTCGAGCCTCCCCTTTCCCATCGCGATACTCAACCAACGCAAAATTGCGCTCGTTGAAGCTGGCGCTGCACTCAAGATTGGAGATGGCGCGCATAACATCGGAGTGCCGCTTACCAAACAGCTCAGCGACCTTGCGGGAGGTTGTGAACGCCTCACCGTGTTTGGCGATCACCAGCTCACGGAATTGGGCCTCTTGGGTTTTGCTCAGGTTGCTCATCCTCACCCCCGCTTGGCTTTGTTGCGGCGCTTGGCTGCGGCACGCTGGCGTTTTGCGGCCCTGTCATTGCGCGGGTTGGGGTGGCAGTATGAGTAGCCGGCGCGAAATACCGGGATGCTATCGGATAGGATTTCATCACCAAGGCTCACGGTGCGAACAACATCCGATGTGGATAGCTTGAATCCGAGGAAGTTTGTCATGCTGCCACCGCCTTAGCCGCAACGGCTTCCGCAGTGGGGAACGGAGAGAGGCTGTAATGCCAAACCTGCTTGCTGTCGATGGTCTGGCAGGTGGAGTGTTTTACCCAGCCGTGGCAGCAGACTTCGCGCAGGCGGGCGCTGATGGCGGCTTGGGTGTCGGCGTGGCCGAAGCGGTTCCAGCACTCGCGCTCGATTTCGCGCAGGGTGCGGGCTTTTCCGTCGCGCATTATCGCGATGACGCGCCCCAGCTGGGTCGCAACGGATAGATCTCGGGTATTCGATTTTGCGGTCATGGTCGGGTCCTTTTGGTCAAACAGCCGGGTGGTCTAAGTCCGGCATGAACATGTTACGGCGCGATATACCGGTTGTCACTGGTTGGCAAGGCCCTCCCCACAAAAGTTATCCACAGCTCCATTTGCAACACCGCCTCTCAACACCAGTACTGGCGCGCCTCTCAGCCGTTCGGCCTCCTCCGCAACTTGCTCAGGCGTCGTGTCGAGCACCAGCCAGTGCCCTGCCCCGCGCTGGCAATCGGTGTGTCCCAGCACGGAGATCTCGTCTGCCACTTCGAGCAGCACCCGCTCCCCGCACCATCCACGAATGGCCGGATAGACCACCACCCGGCAAAACTTCGCGGCCTTGACCGCGGCGATCACGTCAAGATTGAACATTGGCCATCCCTCCACGCTTGAACAGGGCCTTGAGGCTTTCCACGCCGCGCTGGCCGGTTTGCTGGTAATACTCCGGGCTGTGCTGGATCTGCTCACGCGTTGGCAGCCCTTTGCGCACCTCCGCCCCAAGATCCTCTCCGGCAACGACCCGGCGCAGCAGCTGGGCGTATGCCTGCTCGAACACAGGGCGGTAATCATCCAGGCTGAGCGTTTGGCGTTCCCAGCTCGTCGCCTTGGCGGCCAACTCCACTGCGGGATGGGTAAACCGGCGGGTTCTGACCTCGACCAGGGCCGCGTCCACTGTCGGTAGGCCCAGCGACTCCGGCGTGATCTCGCACCACTTGATAAACATCCCTGGCCCAGGGAAGAACGGGATCTCCTGAGAGCGAGCAACCCGCATCCCCTGACTCAGCTGATCACGGCTGGTGCAGTTGGCCTCAACCAGCGCAACCGTCCACTCCCGCAGAGCCCGTTCCTGCATCTCGAGCGTGGGAAATGACCGCTGCCAGGCAGGGAAAATCACCTTGAGCTGCTCAATCAGCTTGCTCACGACCTGGGTGTCGCGCTCGGTAACCACGGCAGCCACTTGGCGCACTGGCGTGATAGGTAACTCACTCGGCATGCCAGCCAGGACTTCGCTTAACGGTCTCATGGTCATCAGTACCCCTCCTGAATCATCTGGTTGAGCTTGTCGGCGGTCATGGTCTTGGTCAGATCCCACTCCTCGCCACGCGCCGGCTGGCGCACCACACCAGCACGCTTGGCAGTGAGCTTGTCCCACTGCTTGCGCAGGGTCTTGGGGCATAGCACGTTGGCTGACCAGAACGGGTCCAGGTTGGCCCACTTGAACAGCGAGCAGATATCGTGATGGGTGTATCCAAGCTGGGTTCGCATCAGGCGGATATCGTTCGCCCACTGCGCCCAGTTGGGGGCCTTGGCCGTTGGGTTCACCACAAGCACCCTGCTGTGGATGTATTCAGCGCAGGTCAGGTCATCTTGAGTGCCCCAGAATTTCCCGCTCGGGGTCTGGATGGCAGCATCTGGCCGGATCTTCTCGACAGCGGCAGAAACCGACTCAACAGCTCCGGCGTCGGGGAGCGCGTCAGCGTTCTTCGACGAAGAGGTTTTTATATTGTCTTGGGTAAGACTGTCTTGGGTGTTGGGTGTTTTCACCTGATTTGAAATGTCAAAACGCCCATCATTTTGGGTAGAATTGCCCGGTTTTTTGGTGAAATTGCCAATACCCTTTTGGGTCTTTTCTCTGGCGTATACCCACTCACTGATCACCTTGTTTACGCCTACAATTTTCATATGGCCAAGCTTCTCAAGAGTGATAATGCGACGTCGAGCCAACACAAGAAGGGCCTTGTTTACATCGGACGGGTCCATGTCGCACAGGTCCGCCAAATAGGTGTTTGTGAGGCGGTCGCGCTTCTTGTTCCAGCCATAGGTGGAGTAGATAACCGCATCAAGGACATTGAGCTCTCTCCCTGCCATGCGCAGCTTGCACTTGGCCTTCTGGATCTCATTCGCCGTGCGGGTATACCCATCATCAAGGTCAGCCACACGAACCTCCTTCTGGGTGGTTTGAGGGGCACTAGCCCCCGGGAATTTGATAACGGTGTTCATGCTGCCTCCACCAGTGCCTGAATGATCCGCTTGCCTGCCAGGGGCGGAACGGCATTGCCAGCCATGTGAACAGTCAGCCGGTGGTTGTCTGGGCGCTTGATATCGCGCGGAAAGCTCATTGCCAGCAGGTTTTCTTCTGCCGTGAGCATCCGCATACGGTCGCCGTCCACTACAGCCCAGCGATCTCGGGTGGTGATGGTGCCAATTGGCCGATCAATGCTGCGCCCGGTACGGGTGTTGCCGTAGTAGCTCATCACGAACCGGTCGCCGTGGACCGACCTACCGTTTGCAACTCGCTCCAGCGTTGCTTCCGCCCGCCCCGGCTTGGCTATTGGTGACCAGCGCCCAGCGTTGAAGTCAATGAACTGCGACGCCGGAACATGGTCCAACTTCGGCAGGTTCAGGATTAATGGGTTTGCTGAACGAGTGCAGACGATAAACATGCGGATACGCTCTTGTGGCACCCCGAGATCGGCGCAATTGACCACATGCGGCGCCAAGGAATAACCCAGCGCCTGCATGGCTGCCGCCCATGCCGGATACAGCGACCAATCAAGGAACTCGGGCACGTTCTCGACTATGGCGGCTTGCGGCCGGTGAAACTCAAGGGCAGACACCACGGCCCATGCAGTGGAGCGACTGGCATCGTGCTGCGGGTTTCCGTTTGCCTTGCCTCGCGCTTTGCTGTGCCCCTGGCAGCATGGGGATGCGAGCAGCAGATCATGGCTTGGCACCTGCGTCCAGTCGGCTTGATGCAGGTCTTGGCAGATATGCTGGGTATCCGGGTGGTTCTCGCTGTGCCAGTGAACAGCTTCCTGCCAGTGATTGGCTGCCCATAGCACTTCGCAACCAGCCATAACAGCACCGGTAGACCAGCCACCAAGGCCAGCGAAAAGGTCGATTGCTTTCATGCCGCCACCTCCTGCTCGGTGTATTCACATCCCGGGCATTCAAATGAGCGGTCATCGTTACCGGTGCGCAGCTCGCTGCCACACATTGGGCAGTGATCCAGATCGGCACAAAGGAGAGCGGCCCCATGGGCCTTGGGTTCAATGGTCATTTTTGAGGTCCTGATTAACAGCCTGGTGGTGAGTCAGGCCGTGATTAGCGTGTTTATGCGCAGGCTTGTTGCTCGGCGCGCTCGATTTTGCGGGCCATCAACTCCCGGGAGAGTCGAACGGCTGTCTTGTCGGTACCGGCAGCGTGCGCAGTCGGGATCAGCGAGGTGTCCAGCTCGAGCGACAACTCATGGATAACGGATTTCAGAATAATGTTGTCCCGTTCGCTGACGTGCTGGGCTGCGGGGCGTGGCGGTCTGGCGTTGATAGTCATTGCAGTTATCTCCCTAAAACGAAATTGATCAGGCCGATGAGCTTTTGCACCGGCTTCTTGGGGCGCTCCTCGTCATAGATGGCCTCATCTTGCGGCGAGAAGGTCAGCAGACCGCGCTCTGGCAGGCCATCCCCTTTCAGGATCTCCTCGACAGTGACGGGCGGGTAACCCTGTTCGATCAGGCTCCGATTGGCCCGTTTGACGGCTCTCGCCAGGATCTGGGGCTCATGCTTTGATATGGAATTGAGCAGCATAAGCAGCGAGGTGCGGGCAAATGCGGTTTCAGTCATGCCGACTTCGGCACCGACTTCCTGCCACACTTGTCGGTGGCCGACAGTGCCGCGCACCCGCAAGGGTGACAGGGTGTCCATTTTTTCGTGATCAGACAGGGCTGGTCTTCCCATGGTCAGGGTCCTCTGGTGGTTGGGGTAAGGCTGGCCGTTGGTCAGGCGGCCTGCTGGGTTTCCGTTTGCTCCGGGCGGTAATCCTCAAGGCAGAAATCAAGTTTGCCGCCGGAGGCGAAGTGGATGCGCGTGGCATACTTGGCCGGGATGATTTCGGGCCATTCGGATACGGTGCTTTTGGTCACGCCAACGGCTCGCGCCATGGCGTTACTGCCGCCAAAAAACTGGATGGCTTGGTCTTTCTTCATTGGTCGGGGTCCTTTTATGGATACTGGTAATACAGAACTCATTTTGGTTCGCTTTTCCGAACAAGTCAACCATCGGCATAGCGCACAAGAAATAGGACAAAATGAGGAAGTGTTTTTTTATTCGAACGAGTGCGACATGACCTCTTTCAGAGATCGACTGAAATACATGCTCAATGAGCGCGGCTGGAACCAGGCCGATCTGGTGCGCAAGTCAGGCGTGAGCAAAGCGGTGATATCCGTTCTGCTGTCTGACCCGCTCAAGGATTTGCGCGTCAGCAGCCTGCTCTCCATTGCCAAAGCGCTCGGATGCGACCCGCTATGGCTCTATACCGGTAAAGAGAGCGGCACTTATGTAGCAGACACGCACCTCGGCAAAGTGGCGGTATGGGAAATGTCAGACCTCACAGAGCACCCAACCGATGCCCTGCACACCCTTGATGGGCGCGGCACCATATACAGTGATTACGATGGCCAGCTGATCGGCATCATTGCCAACGATGACAACCTCGCTGGCTCAGGCATCAAGAGCGGCGACATCTGCGTTATTGATCTGGCCGACCGGACGCCACGCCATAACGACGTGGTGCTGGCGAGGATAGTCAGCAGCGAGCAGGATCGGCTGCTTAAGGCGCTCGACGGCCTCTCTGGCATTACACTGGTAACCGATGATCAGCGCCTTGGAGTGGTGCCCATCAAGGACGCCATTATCTTCGGCCGCATGGTCGAACTGCGCCGCAACACGAAAGAGTAACTGCACCAACCTCAATCAAGCCCGCATCGCGCGGGCTTTTTTGTGCCCACCACTTGGCAGCTACATCACCTACTAAAAAAATAGTTCGTAAAACCGAACATTTTCTATTGACGCAAGTGTTCGGGAATATTAACCTTTGCCTTGTTCGGTAAAGCAATCGAACAACCAAGACCGATAACAGCAAGGGGCAGCGTGGAAGGCGGCCAATCGTGGTGAGGGTCTTGGGTAATGCCACACGAACGGTGAGAGCCCGGGCCGGAGACGTAACCGGCAAACCTCCGGATCTGGCGGAGTAAAAGACCAGTAAAGAATTGAGTGCAACCCGGCAATCAGGACCCAGCCCCTAACCAGGGCAGAAGTGAAAAGCGCCTGACCAGCGCGTAAGAACGACAAAGCCCGCACAGGGCGGGCTTTGAAGGGCGGGAGACCATCCCGCCAGACGCCAGGGGACCACCCCAGCAATCAGGACCCCAACCAGTTGACCCGGTGGGAATTAGCGAGGACCTACTCGCCAACAGGAGTAAATGTACCATGACCAAGAGCATTTTTTCCAGAGCCGCGCATCACGCAGACCAGATCCTCTTCGCCATCGCTGACAAGTTCAATGGCAATGCCGCACGCCGCCGAACCATCAAGCAGCGCTTGACCGTTGCCATGATGCAGACCGAGCGGCACCGAATTGTGGCGGCCCGCGCAGCCCAGCGCCGCACCACAGGCTTTACCAAGCACAGCGCCCTCCTCCACTGGCGCGCCGAGTTCCACCGCAACGCCATCTGACCCGGGTCTGGCGCTTCCCTCATAGCGCCGTAGCCAAAGCCCATTTCAACAAGTGCCACAAGTGCGCTTTGGCTATCTGCAACCTCTTTTTGCCAAAAGAAGCAGCGTTGCACCGCTCTTTAACAACTCGGAACCGGCTCACAACCACGAATCCCGATGCCGGTAGGGATGCGCCGATAACCCGTCAATTCGGAAAGCGGTGCGTGAACGTGAACGATTTATCACTCGACTATTGCGACCTCAACACAACAGGGAGTGCGAACGATGTGACCGACAGCCGTTAGAAGCGGCCAATCCATGCGCCAGTAGTGATGGCGCCCCGAGTTCCCTTCGTGGGAAGCCAGCTTTGCATCTGGTGAGGGTCAACAAGCTAAGTGGCATGGGTAGAGCAGTCCACAACTCTGGGGTGGACACCTGTTATCGGCCGCGGGAGCGCGACACACGAACGGCTGACCAGACAGCGCCGGATAACGTAACCGGCAGGCCCGCTGGCAACAGCGGGTATCCCAAGGCGGCTCCGGTGGAGCTGGCAACAACATGGCGTCGAAGCTGTGGCCGCCTTTGGATAACCAAGATGACCCCGACCATGAAAAATCTGACCGAAGCCCAGGTGATGGGCTTTCGCGGCTCCATGCCGCCCCGTACTGAACACCGCTACAGCGTGAGCGTCGAACCCAGCGCAGCAGAACGCCGCGCCATCGAGGAGTACCACGAAAAGCGCGCCCTGCGACATGAGCTAGAGCTGTAGTCTCGAAAGTTGAATATACGCTCCTTATGCAAGGGGCCGCAGATTGACCACCAGAGGACCAACCCCCATGAATGCACCAGCAAAAACCGAGATCGCCGAGCAGGTGATTGAAACCTTCATCCCTGTCGCGCCTTGCATGTATAGCGACATCCCGAGCGATGTTTACCACGGCAGCGCGGGCGAATCGAAAAGCAGCCTGGATCTGGCGCTGATATCCGGCCAGCACTACCGCTACTACAAGATTGACGGCAACCAGCAGAAAGAAACTGTGCCGTTCCGCGAAGGCAAGATCCTGCACAAGATTGTGTTGGAGTTTGGCGACTTCGAAAGCGAATACGCCATCGAGCCGGTGTGGCCGGAAGATGCCTTTGTTGGTGCAGACCAGATGAAGGCGGCCATCGAAGAGTACAACGCCGGTCTCGAGAAGCGCCCAGAGCTGCAGGAGCTGGCTGATGCCATTGAGGCGTACAACGCCAAGTTGACCCCACCCATCGAGCTTGGATCCACGGTGGGCGATGCCGAGGCAGCATACTGCCAGCTCCCTGAGAGCTTCCAGACCATCGGCGAAGATGACAAGCGCACAGCTACAGCGCTCAAGGCATGCGTCAAAGCCTACAACGATACGCTGACCAAGCCACTCAAGAGCAAGGGCAGCTATCAGGCCGTGCTCGAGAACTACGCCAAGATTGGCGCCAAAGAGCTGGAGCGAGCAGAGCGCATTGCCACGCTGCCGGATCCCCTCCCACTCAGCGGCACCAAAGCGGAAATGGCAGAGCGGATCCGCACCTTCAATCCTGACGCGAAATTCCTCGACGAGCTGAAAGAGCAGTTCCGCGAGCAAGCTGGCGACAAGGTGATCGTGACCAATAACGAATACATCCACGCCCTGCGCTACCGCGAAGCTGTCCTGAATCATCCGGAGGCAGCCGTGCTGCTGGATGAGGGCGAGGCTGAGACCAGTATCTACTGGAACCACCCAGAAACCGGTGAGCTGCTGAAATGCCGGCCTGACTGGAAACGCCCGGATCATGTGCTGGTTGACCTGAAATTTGTGCGCAACGCCAGCGAAGCGGCATTTGCCCGCGATGGCTCGGCCCACAACTACCACATTCAGGACGCCCACTACACCGACGGCTATGAAGCGGTAACCGGACACCCGGCCAGCTTCGTGTTTATCGCGGTGGAGAAGGACGGCCCCCTTGGTCATGACGTCTACAAGCCCATCATGGTCGGCGTCTACTTCTACGGGCAGGAGGATCGGCGCCGCGGCCTTGAGCTGCGCGATATGGTAGTGCGCAACATCGTCACCTGGCGCAAGGCTAATTACTACCCGGGCCACGATGGCATGGGCGAAATCAACGTGCCTCAGTACCAGGCGGCAGCAGAACGCCACCGCATCAACAACGAAGAGCCATTCACCCCCACCGTGATCAGTCATGAGCCGGTGGCCGAAGAACTCCCAGACAGCCTCTTCTAAGGAACATCGACATGGAAAATACAGTAGCAACCCAGAGCGCGGCCCCTGTGTTGGCCAATGAGCGCGGTCAGGCAAACATGCTGAGCCTGATGATGAATATGGATTTCATGGCTAGCATCGACAAGATGGCAGCCATGATGGCCAGCGGCAAGGCCACCGTGCCGCAACATCTGCGCGGCAATCAGGCCGACTGCTTTGCCATCTGCTTGCAAGCGGTGCAGTGGGGTATGAACCCCTTCCCTGTGGCGCAAAAAACCCACCTTGTCAACGGAACGCTCGGTTATGAGGCCCAACTGGTCAACGCCGTGGTGGTAAACTCCGGCGTCATCAAGGGGCGCTTTGACTATGAGTTTTTCGGGCCGTGGGAGCGCGTCATCGGCAAGTTCAAAGAGGTCCAGAGCAAGGATCCCGATAAGAAAGGGGCCGTTTACCGGGTGCCAGACTGGAGCTTTGCTGATGAGAAAGATTGCGGGGTAAAGGTCATTGCCGCGCTGGCTAACGGCCAGGTGCGCGAGGTTAAGCTGCTGCTGCAGCAGGCGCGCACCCGCAACTCGACGCTGTGGGCCGACGACCCGAAGCAACAGCTGGCCTATCTTGGTGTCAAGCGCTGGGCTCGCCTCTACACCCCTGACGTAATTCTTGGTGTTTACTCCGTCGATGAGCTGGAAGAGCGCGAAATCAACCCTGATTTTACGCCGACCGGCCCGGATGGCGGCAACAAGTCTGCCACCGAAAACCTCGCCGAGAGAGCTGCAGCCAAGCGGGCGCAGCAGCAAGCAGAGGCAAACAAGGGGGCGGTCATCGAGGGGCAGGCGGAAAGCGTCATTGAGCAGCCGCATAGCGAACCCGAGCCGGTAGTGCCGGATGTTGACCCGGAGATTGCTGATCAGCTCGCAGATGCCCTATTCAAGCTCGACATCGCCGAGTCAGCAACTGAGTTGCGCTCAGCGCTGTCTGTCATTACTGAAATGGGTGACAAGCTGAACAAAGAGCAGAAGGCCCAGGCGAACGAAATCTATCGCACCAACATTGCGCGCCTTGGCCTCGATAAGAAGCGAGCCGCCTAACCAACCAAAGCCTGGCGCTTGCTGGGCTTTCTCTTTCCCAACAGGACCCGAACCATGACCACGTTGAACCCCAGCGAGGCAACCAGCCTCGCCCTGAACACCCTCACCAGCCAGATCCGCGCCATCATCCAGATGCCGGACGGCCCGGCCAAGGCCGCCATCGGCAGCTTTGAAACCCTGCTCACCGCCAACCTGACCATGATCAGCGAGTCTGCCAATGCCCATATAGACCAGTTCAATGAACTGATTGACCAGCTGGAAGCACGAGATGCCGAGCTGAACGACCAGATCGCACTGGTCAGCCAGTTGCACCAGCAGGTAGCAGAGGCCGAGCAGCGCATCGCAGCAGCACAGGAAGAGGCCAGCGCCAAAGCAGAGCAGGCTGAAAACGCCGTCTACGCCGCAAACCGCAAGGCTGACGGAGCTCAGGCAGATCTCAACGCTGCCAACGTCCAGATCCGCGAGCTGGAACGCACCATCAAAGCCTACAAGGCAATGGATCCTGAAGGCTTGAAGCGCAAGGTGGCGGAGCAGCGCAAGAAGCTGGAAGAGCGCCTGAACGCCATCAACGCCAGCAAGAACGAAATCAGCGGGTACCGCCGCGACAACACCCGGCTTTCCCGCAGCGTGACCGAGCTGACAGCCATCATCAACCAGCAGCAGGCCGATCTGGATGAGCGCCAGCAGGTCATCAACGATATGGCCCGGTTCAAGGAGATCAGCCTGCTGTGGGGCAAGCACCTGCGCAATCACTACCCTGACGGCAACGGCATCCGCTGGAATGTCTACCTGGTAGAGGGTGGTATCCAGTCTGACAAGAGCTACCTGCTGAACGATCTGGACTGGAAGCTCCACGCCATGCGCTCAGACGCCACCGGTTGCACTGTGATGCTGAGTGAGTGGATGAGCCCAATATTTCCGAGCGTCATCGCCCGAGACATCCCGATGGAGGCGATCCGCGACATCCACGCCTTCATGCTCGATGCGTTGGCTATCACCCACCCTCACTTGCAACCCCGCGCCGAGTGGGCGCAGACAGTCCACATCAGCGAGATTGGCCTCAACGCCAAGGTGCAGGGACTGCTGGAAGGTGCTGGCATCACCGACCTGTGGAAGCTGATGGTTAACCAGAGCGACAAGCTGCTGGCAATCAAGGGCATTGGCGCCAAGCTGGCCGATCAGATCATCAGCGCAGGTCAAGCTGCGGTTCGCCAGTGGGAGAAAGAGCAGTTCGCAGCCAGCCAGCAACCGGAACAGCACAAGGAGGCGGCATGACAGGCTTCTATCTGCGCGACACCAGAACCAATGTAGGCAGCACCTGCATGTTCTGGGCGCTAAATGGCAATGGCTACACCTCAAACTTGGACAAAGCCCACGTCTACACGCTGGAGGAGGCCCAGAGCCACTTCAACGACCGCTACACCGATGTTCCGCTCAGTAAAGCGCTGGTCGATGAGCTCGCTACCGTGCGGGTGGATCACCAGTATCTTGATGACAGCATGGCAGGCCTGAAAGAAGGTTGTGATCAGTACGTGATCCACTGCTGCATCGGTGATTTCGACGGGAACGATGTCTACTGGAAGGCCCAGAAGGGTTCGACAGTCTGCCTGTCTGATGCGCTGATCCTGACCGCAGAGGAGGTACGGCATGCTCTGTGGAACGATGAGGTAGCCTTTTACCCGCTTGAGTACGTGAAGTCCATCAGCCGCCGCACATTCCAAGCGCGCAACGTCAACGAGCGCCGAATGATCACCGTTGCCGGGATCCGTATGCCAAAGCGCCGCCGCGAGCGACCGACAACCGGCCGCCACCGCGGCAACTGCCCTGACTGCGGGAAGGTCACCTGGGGTCTTAACCCATACGAGGCATACACCTGCGCCGAGGCGGCCAGAGAGAAGTATGGAGCCAGCCACATTGACGACTGCGAGGACGCGGCCAGATACAGCAAAGCCAGAAAGGAGGCTGCCAATGGCTGACTACCGCGGCTCCACCACTCCAGAAGCCACCCGCGACATGACACAGACCCCGCTCTATCTGTTCAGAGCGCTGGATCTGGAGTTCAACTTTGTCCTCGATGCCGCCGCCCTGCCGGAAACGGCGCTCTGCCAGAAGTACCTGACGCCGGATATCGACGCCCTGAGCGTGGACTGGGGCGACTTTATCAGCCCGTCGGTGCGCTCGCCGTGGGCATGGCTCAACCCGCCCTACTCCGATATCGGGCCCTGGGTGGAAAAGGCCATCGAGCAGCAGGGCCGCGGCATCGGAACCGTCATGCTGGTGCCGCAGGACACCAGCACCGAATGGTATCCCGGCGAGCGCGCCAGCGAGGTGCGCCACATCACCGGCTACCACGACGAGAACGGAAAGTGGCGCAATGGACGGGTGAGCTTTATTAACAAGGCAACCGGCGAAGAGATGAAGGGCAACCCCAAGGGCTCCATGCTCCTCATCTTCGCACCAAACTGGCGCGGCGAGTGCCGGATACGCGATGTCAGCAAGCTAACCCTGCTGCTTGCCGGAGCAGAGCCCGTCAGCGCTGCAGCCTGATACCCCCAAACCATCCACCGCCAGCCACACAGAAACGGTGGATAAGTCGAGGACCCCCATGAAAGACACAGATAACCCCTACTGCGGCGCGGTAGTCATCGGGTTGGGCGTCGTCATGCCCCACCCCAAGCTGCGCGGCAAGTTTGTACTGCCAGGCGGGGCCATCTGCAACCGGTCACAAGCCGAAGCAGCCGCCAAGAAACTCCACGACTTGCAGGCGAAAGCCCGCAACTAACCGACCAAAAGGACCTCTGACCATGTGGTTTAAAAACCTGCAAGTGTACCGCTTTACCCGCCCGTTCGACCTGACCGTTGAGCAACTGGAAACCCAACTGGAAGCCTGCGCCTTCACCCCCTGCGGCAGCCAGGACATGTCCCGCTTCGGCTGGACTCGCCCGCTCGGCAAATTCGGCAGCACCCTAACCCACTCCGCCAACGGCCAAATCCTTATCTGCGCCCGCAAGGAGGAGAAAATGCTGCCATCTACCGTTGTAAAAGAGCAGCTGGCCGAGAAGGTAGAGGCGATCGAGTTCGAGCAGGGTCGCCCCCTCAAGAAGAAAGAGAAAGAGGCGCTGAAAGAGGAGCTGCTGCACACCCTGCTGCCCCGGGCATTCAGTCGCACATCCAACACTTACGCGTGGATCAACCCGGCCGACGGCCTGCTGATGGTCGATGCGCCATCCGCCAAGAAGGCCGATGACGTGCTGGCCCTGCTGCGCAAGTCCATCGGCAGCCTGCCGGTGGTGCCGGTGGCACTCAAGAACCCGCCAGAAATCACCATGACCGAGTGGCTGCAAGAGGGCAACCTTCCGGCATCCTTCACCCTGGAAGATGAATCCGAGCTGCGCAGCGCCATGGAACACGGCGGGATCGCCCGCTTCAAGCAGCAGGATTTGATGACCGACGAGGTGAAAAACCACCTCGCCAACGACAAGCTGGTCACCAAGCTGGCCCTCTGCTGGGGTGAAAGCATCAGCTTCGTGCTGGGCGATGACCTCTCCATCAAGCGCCTCAAGTTCAGCGAGGAGCTGCGCGAGCAGAACGACGATATCACCAGCGAGGATCCGGCTGCCCGTCTGGACGCCGACTTTGCACTGGTGACCGGCGAGCTGTCCCAGTTTATACCCGCACTGTTTGCCGCCTTGGGTGGTGAGGAGGCTCCGCTATGACCAGTTTCTACAAGACCACTGATGCCAAAGTGCTGGCCGCTCACGCCGACTTTGAGACTGCAAAGAGTGTCCTGATTGAGAAAGCCAACGCTCTTGGCAAGGAGTTTGATGGCAAACCGAAGTTCAGCAGTGATGTTCACCAGTTCAAGTGCGCCAATCTGGTGCTGAACAACTACTCCCAGCGCGAAGACAAAGATCTCTGGACCAAGCCTGACCAGCACTACCTGTCAGCCCCGCGGCGCGGGAAGGTAAAGGGCAAAGCCAAGGAGCAAAAGGAGTTGCAAGATCGCTACTGGGACATGTTCCCCGAATCGGTGGAGGCCAATCCACTTTACGAGTCCATGGGACTGAACTGGGGTGAGCTGCTGTTTGGCGGTGGCTTCACCTTGTTTGCCCATGACGGCGCGATTTACCTGCGCACCGGAGCCAAGGTCGGGCCGATGATGACCGAGATCTTGGGTAGCGAGTTCCATGCGGCTGAGCAAAGCCTTGGGCAGGAGAAGGCAGCATGACTCACTTCAAGAACGCAGTGCTGCGACTGGACCAGCGTCATGACCTCAACGACTGCAACGCTACCATTGACGTGGATGGGCACGGCGCGATTGCAGAGGTGGTGGTCAGGATGGAGGGGCAGACAGATGACTCCCCTGAATTGGTCGCTTTCGCTGGGCGCCTGGTTGCTTGTTACAACCTGCTGGACGGCTACGCCACCGAGGATCTGGAGGGCGTGACACTGGCAGAGTTCGTGGCCAAGCAAGCCTTCATCAGCCAGTTTGACGCCAATGACGGTATTAACCTCAGCATCTCAGGCGTCGCGGTGCAACTGCTGGCCGCCTCGTTCGCTGGCCAGTTCAAGGCCAGTGGCGCCACTAACTACCTTGAGATGAGCGGTAACCACCCTGAAACCGGCCCCTTCACCATCACCATGCAGCGCAAGCATGGGCTCACCCCGGCAGAGAAGCTGGCCGCCATGACCAAGCAGCGGGATGTGCTGCTCGATGCGCTGTATGCGGTGCAGGGCGTGATGAACAGCAGTGAAGGCGTAGCTGGTTGGCACAAGAACGGCGATATCGCCAGCTGGGACAAGCTGCTGCCGGAAGTGGCCGCCGCACTCGAATTTGTGGAAGGAGAGCAATCGTGATTCACGAACTCAAGATTAAGCCGGAATACTTCGCCGCCGTCGTCTCCGGCGATAAGACCTTCGAGATCCGCAACAACGCCGATCGCAACTTCCAAGTGGGGGATACCTTGCTGCTCTGGGAGTGGGATGAAGGGTTCACCAGCCAGACGGCCGAGCGAACCGTCAGCTACATCACCGACTTCGAGCAGAAGCCGGGATATGTGGTGCTGGGGCTGGCAAACAAGCGCGAGCAGGAGCTGGCCGAGCAGCTTGCAGACGCCACCCGCCAGTGCGGGGTAATGGCGGAGCTGCTGCGGGAGGTAACCCAAATAGTGCCGGCGATCGGGGTGGCAATCGACGATCTGCCGGTTGTTGATGCCTTCCTTGAGCGAGTTGAAATGGCTCTGGCTGGCAAACTGCCAGACCGACAAGACACCGAGTGGACTGATGCCACCACCTCACCGGTCGCAGCCGACTACCGCGAGCTGCAGGGGCAGCACGACCAGCTTCAGAGCCGACTCAAGGGGGCGCTGGATACACTCAAGCTCGCACTCCCCTATGTGGAGGATGCTATCGAGTGCGCGCCGAGCCAGCAGATTTCCGAGGGGCACAAGATTTTTGCAGCCCATATCAAGGCCGCCCTGACAGGCGATTGCGAAGAGCTGTTCGCCATGATGCAGGAGCAGAATCCGGCTGACGCGCTGGTGCTGATGTCTGACATTGCATCCCTCCAGCGCTACACCCTTGGCGGGCACTGCGATTCCTTCGGTCAGGACTGCGGCGCAGAAATGGAGCAAGACGACGAGGGTGAATACATCCTGCTTGCCGAGGCCCTGACATTGCCTGCCGCAGCAATACCATCAGGAGGTGAGCCGTGCGCTACCGAGCCCCCATCATCCAGCCAGGCCTGACCCGGGAAGAAGCCACCGACGCACGGGAGAGATATCTCCGCATCAACCCAGGCGCCAAAGTCACCATCGACAGCCAGCCAGATAACCCCCAGCTCAAGACCCTGATAGCCCACCTCCCGGTGCTGCCGTTCCGGCGCGTCATGGAGCCCGGCTTTATCGGTTATCGGGGGTGGCGATGCTGACTGACCCCAACAAGCAGGCGGCTCTCGAGCGCGCCCTGCACCAGATAGCCAAACTACAGGCCAGCCAACCAGCTGGCCTTCCTATTTCCACCGAGTCCCGCACAGGCTTTCGCTGCAAGAGCATCGAGCGCGAGCACGGCCGCGATGTGTACCGCGCCCAGTGCCCCTACGTCGGGATCTCGATCAGCATGAAGGATGTGAAATAGCCACATGAAACCACGTATCGAGAAGAAGCTGAGCAAGAAGCTCCACGCCATCCTTGGCAACCTGATCGGCGAAGTCTGGATTGATAAGGAGCTGGAGCTGTACCGGCCACACTATCGCCACAACAATCTCGACAATGCCCCGCTAACCAGCAAGCAGGAACGCGAGAACCGGCAAGTGCGGGTTCGCGTGAACCACATGCCCAGCATCGGCGGCGGGCTTGACTACTGGGGTGAAGGTGAAGACTGGCACTCTGTCCTTTATGTCGCGCGAGAAGTCCTGATCTGGGCTTTTGGCGAAGAGACCGACTCAGAAGGCACGCACTGCGGCTATCCGCTGTTAAAGGCCAAGATGACCGGGATCTGGATCATCAAGCACGCCAAACTGTACGCCATGCAGGAGCGGGTCAAGGCAGCCAAAGAGGCATGCAGAAAAGCCCGGATCGCACAGCTAAAGGATGGCTGGTATATCCAGTTTCAATATGGCGAAGGTTGGGTTGGCAAGTGCATCTGCTGCGAACGACTTACCCCCATCTACTGCGACGTTGCCGAGTTCGACCCGAATAGCCACTACTGCGGCGGCTCGCCGAGCTGCTGCCCATAGGAGCTGTAATGACCAAACAAAAGGCGGCCGGGATCGCAATCCTGGCCATTAACATTCTGGCCGTCATCGTGGCGGCCGACCTGTTTGTGAAGGGGTGAGTATGTGCAACTGCCAGACAATGGCGCGCGACCTATCCGAAATGCATGGCGGGCGCTTCCAGCCAAGCACCCACGCGCCGAAGTGTGAGGACTTCAAGCAACTGGAGTTCGCCTGCATCAAGTTCGATGGCGCCAGCTTTATCGTGCCGGCTGATGAGCGGGATGGCGTACTCGAGAACATCGACGGGCCGCACCAGGTTGAAACCGTGATGCTAACCCAAGACCAGTTCGACAAGTTGCCGGAGTGGGAGGGTAGCTAATGGCTGACAACAAGGAGTTCGCCGAGCAGATCGCCGCCGCTATGGCGGAGCTCGGTACCGAGGAGGCTCTCGGCTGCATGAGTCGGGTGATGTGCTGGGTCGCGGCAGACCACGGCCAGCCCATCCAGTTCGAGTGCGATCTTGGGGTGGTAACAATCGAACCGAAGCAGCAGGTTATGGATAGTTAACTGGAGGGGTAATGATCCACTATCATGGAGGGCCAATAACTCCTGATACATGCGCAATAAAGGCATGGAAAGGGCGTCACGCATTTATCAGTTACGCTAACCATGGCCAGTTGGCTCTGGCCTCCGAAATAACACAGTCGTTTGCACTAGATAATGGCGCGTTCACATTCTGGAAAACTGGCCGACCAATAGATTGGGCTGGTTACTATGAGTTTGTTGAGAAGTGGCGCCATCACCCGCGCTTTGATTTCGCCATCATCCCGGATGTTATTGATGGCGGAGAAAAGGGTAATGATGAGTTGCTGGCCGCGTGGCCACATGGAAAGGTTGTTGGTGTCCCGGTATGGCACATGAACGAAAGTGACGACAGATTTATCAGGCTGTGCAGACATTATCCACGAGTAGCTATTGGGAGCTGCGGCGAGTACGACATCAAGTACCCAAAGAAATGCGTTCAGCGCCTCAAGGATGTGATCCGTCATGTTGTTGATGCAAACGGGTATCCAATGGCAAAGCTTCATATGCTTCGCGGCCTTAACCAGGCGGTATTTAAGCATCTTCCTTTTTCAAGCGCAGACAGCACCAATGTGGCGCGGAATATCGGCCTAGATAGCGCATGGAAAGGGACGTATCAACCACAGAGTAAAGAGACCAGAGCTGCGATCCTTGTGGAGAGAATCGAGGCTGTGAACTCAGCATCTAGGCTGGTATATGACCCTGAATTTGACCGAGTGTCCATCCAACTTGCCATGGAAATTTAAACGGACAAATAGCGGCCCTTCCTTCAACCCAATTGGCGCCCCATCCTCAAGGACAGGAGGGCCACGCCATGCAACAACTACAACTCATCGACCAGAGCAGCCAACTGCTGGACGATCTGGTTAATACCGTACTCTCCCCAACCCTTTCCCAATCGGCCAAGCTCGCCGAGATCGGCCGCATCCTGGCGCACTTCGACCTGCCTATCGAAGCGCCGCGGGTAACAGGCCAACTCTGGAGTGCAACCGATCTGGGTAAGGAGCTGGGGGTGAGTGCCCAAGCCATCGGCAGGCTGGCCAACCAGCACAACCTGAAAACCACCGAACTGGGGGAATACCGCCTTGACCAGGCTGCCAACTCCCGTAAGCAAGTTCAAACCTTTTACTACAACCAGCTCGGGCGTCACCGGCTCGAGTCTCTTTTAACCGCGAGGACCAAACCATGCAGCAATTTGTCTACCCCTGTGCCAAGTGGGTAAGGCCAAAGCTTTTCGCTGCCCTAACCGGCATGTCAGAGAAGGCAGCCGAAGGGCGCCGCCTGAAAGGAGAGTGGCCAGAGGGCCTGGTGTGGCGCCGCGCCCCTGACAACCAGATTCGTTACAACGTTGCGGAGTATGACAAGTGGGTAGAGTCAAGCATGATGATCTAGTGGCTGGCGTCACAGGATTGGAAGTTCATGGCAAAAAACTGCGCATCAACTTCACCTATAAAGGCGTCAGGTGCCGGGAGGTCTTGGACCTCCCCATCACAAAAGCGAACGTGAAATTCGCCGCCAACAAGCTGGCCACAATAAAGCATGAGATCGCCATCAACACCTTCAACTACGCCTCCCATTTTCCAAACAGCGGAACGGCGGAAAAGTTCGGCCCGGTAAGAAAGCGCCATCAACTGGGGAGTGCCTGCGCCGAGTTCTGGAAACTGCTGGAGCCAACTCTCAAGCCGACCACCAGAAAGATTTACCCCTGCGGGTTCAAGTCCTGTCTTGCTATTCTCGGCCCTGAGAGGGATATGGCCAGCTTGAAGCCAAAGGATCTCGAGCGGCTGCGCAACGAACTGATGGCGCAACTGCGGCCTGCCACGGTGAACACCTATCTGAAACGCTTCTGCCAGTTTCTGCTCTGGTGCGAGCGAAACGATATCATGAAAGATGCCAGCAAGATGTTGGCTGGATTCAAGCTGGTATCCTCCAGCAACGGATCACCTGCCGACCCGCTCGAATATTCTGAGTACCTGCTGGCACTGGATGCCTGCACCCACGTTCAGCACCAGCGCATGATCACCGTATCCGTTTATACCGGCCTGCGCCCCGGTGAGCTTCGCGCTCTGGCGTGGGAAGATATCGACTTCGAAAAGCGGACGATCACGGTAAGGCGCAGCGTCGGCCCGGGTGGTGACTACTTCAAGCTACCAAAGACCGGCTTGGTCAGAGTGGTGGACATGCAGCCCCCGGTAATAGAGGCGCTATCAGGTCAGCGTGAACTCACTTACTCGAGAAAGCCGGTAGTGATCAGCGTTGACCAGGAGGTCGGCAAGGAAACCATCTCCGTTCGTCCGGTGTTCTCGCCAAAACTGACCTCGACGTTTGAGCACAACTCGGGAGACTGGTTCACCCAGTCTGGATTTGTGACCATGTGGGTTCGAGTGGTCGAGCGATCCGGGATCCGCTATCGCCGTCTTTACCAACTGCGGCATACTTTCGCCAGCTGGAATTTGACATCGCACGGAAACCTCGCTTATATCGCCGACCAGATGGGTCACGCAGATCTTGAAATGCTTCAGTCCGTTTACGGGAAGTGGATCGCGTCAGCCAGCAAATCGGAGGCTGCACGGATCTGGGAACTGATGACGTCAAAAGGCCATTTTGCCCCAACCACGCCCCAAGAAAATGGCGAATAACTATAAGGCATTGTTTTTAAAGTGGTAAAAACTTACATCTACTACCCCGGCATGGAGGTACGCGACGAGCTCTGGCTCAAATTTGCCCTGCTCTATCTGGAGCGGCTCGCCTTCGTCTTCACCGTCAGCGAAAAGAGCGGTCTCACCGCCCTGCTCGATACCCTTCAACAGCAGACCGATCTGCTGGCCGAGCGGCCCGATGCCGCCTTCTTTGCCGCCATTACCCCGCAACTGGAGAGCCAGATAAGCGGCCTGGTGGCCCCCGATTTCGTCCGCCACAAGGTGTTTGGCAACAAGGAGCTGATTGGTCGCTGGCGTCAGGAGGCCAACCACGACTGCTTCTGCCCGGATCAGGTGGGGCTGGAGCGGCTGCACGGCTTTTGCCTTACTCACAGCTTTGCGACCCGGGATGAGGGGGGGATCAGAATGGCGCGACGCTTTGCCAACCTGATCTCCATGCGCCTTGCCCGTGAGTGGGCACTCGCCAATGACGGGGCGCTTATTACCGATCACGACTATCTCGACCGCCTGCTCCATCTGCTCGAATCCCGCTACCACAATCGCGGCGGTCAGGATTGCTTCCTCCTCGAGATCCCGTTGCAAGTGCCTACTCACCTGGCCGACATTCCGTTTGCAGAGCTGATTGCCCTGCGCGGGCGCAGCGGCTTTCGCCAGCAGTTGGCCGAATTTCATCTGGCCCTCGACAACCTGCTCACCATGCTGGGTAGCGGCTATGCCGACCCGGCGGCCCTGACCCGCTTTGAGCAGGCTCAGCAAGGGCTCAATCAACTGCTCGGGCCCGAGACCCTCAGCATGCCACTCACCACCCTGGTCAGCACCAGCCTGCCCGCCGTAGCCATGCTCCACCAGTTAAAAGCAAGCCATCCCGAAAGCCACCTCATCTTCCATCCCATCAAGAAGAGCCACTTTCACCAGCGCAAGAGCCAGCACTTCTTCACCCGGCTCGGCCATCTGCGCCAACCGGGCTGAATGGGCGGAATGAAAAAGGGGTTGGCATTTGCCAACCCCTCTCGTTATCTGCGGCCTACCAATCATCACCACGATGATTGGCCTGCTCTTGCGCCTGCCTGCGCGCCTCCATCGCCCTGTCACGGCGGATATTGGCAGGGGTACAGGCAAACTGTTTCTGATAACAACGTACAAAACTCTCGGAAACGGGTTCGAAAGGTGAATAGAACCCGGTACGTTCAGGAGAAACATGGTGATCACCATGATTGGTAGTGGCACAGCCCGAACTCATCAGCACCAGCAAGGGACACAGAACACGCAGCAAAAGAGAACTCCCGATTGGATTTGAATGAATTCGTAATTATTCACAAGTTAATTCACCCAATCAAATATTGATGCATTTCAAATGGTTAATTACATTCGCCTCAATGACTGTCGGCAAAACGCTCAACGGGTGATGGTGCCGGCATCACCGTCAGGATGCACCACGCGAAACTCGATGCGATCGCTGTTGCCTGCTTCATCCACCACCACCAGCTGATAGCGCCCCGCCACGCTCAACACCTGATCCCCGTCCCAGCGCAGCCGCTGACCGTTGAGAAACCAAGCTGGCTTGCCAACACCGCCCAGCACTTTGGGTTGCAACCGGTAACGCTGACTGCGGATAAGGTTGCCCTCCCCCAGCGCCACGATGCGAATGGGGGCCTGCAGCTCGGCGCTCTGCCCCTCCCCTGCACAACCGCTGGCGAGCAGCGCCTGCCGCCGCTCGCCGGGGGACCGCCAAGGTTCCAACGACAAAGGCCACAGGGCCCGAAAACCGGATTTTGCCGCATCGTGGCAACAGGTCAGCGTCGGCTTGCCTTCGGCAGTGAGTGCAACCTGGCGCAGCGGCGAGGGCCAGTCCATGGGATCCGGCAAGGTGGGGGGATCACGCCCTTCCAGCAACCAGGCGCTCTGGCGCTGCAAACAGGCCTCTGGCAAGGTCGCGCTGGCCTTGCGCCCCAGCGGCCAGCAGACCTCAGCCTCGCTCACCGTGTTGGGCTGTGCCGGCAGAGGGCTGTTGTCCGAGAGCCGCGAGTAGACCGAGAGCAGCAGCGGCACCGCCGCGCTCTGGCCGTAAAAACCGGGCATGGGGGTACCGTCGGGGCGCCCCAGCCAGACGCCAATAGTCCAGCGACCGGAGACCCCCATCGCCCAGCTGTCGCGATAGCCATAGCTGGTGCCGGTCTTCCAGGCCAGTCGATTGACCCGGCCGGTTGCCTCGCTGGCAAAGGGCTGATCAGCCCGTCCCTGCGCGCTCAATATTTGCCAGATGATCCAGGCCGCGCCAGGGCTCAGCAAGGGACGCGACACCGCCTGCTGCCCCGCCAGCCAGACCGGCATAGCCACCTGCCCCTGCCGGGTCAGCGAGCTGTAGAGCGCCACCAGTTGCTCAAGCCGAATGCCCGCCGCTCCCAGCGCGATGGCCGGATTGGGTTTGTCGGAGAGCGCCAGCCGCACCCCGGCGTTGTCGAGGCGGCTGACCAGTTTGTCCGGCCCAAGCGCCTCCAGCACCTGCACCGCCGGTACATTGAGGGATTGCTGCAGCGCCTGGGCCAGGGTCACCGGCCCCTGAAAGGCGCCGGAAAAGTTGGCGGGGCGATAATCAGACCCCAGCCTCGGCGCATCGGAGAGCAGGGAGGCCGAGTGCACCAACCCTTCATCCATCGCCAGACCGTAGATAAAGGGCTTGAGGGTGGAGCCGGGAGAGCGGATTGCCTGCACCATGTCGAGATAACCGTGGCGGCGCAAATTGCCATACTCGGCGCTACCCACATAGGCGCGCACCGCCATGGTTTTGTTGTCTACCAAGAGCAACGCTGCTGAGGTCTGCTCGGGGAAACGGCGAATGTAGCTCGCCACCCGTCCCTCCAGCCAGCGCTGCAGATCGCCATCAATGGTGGTGTGCACCAGCGCCCCAGCCTGATTGTCAGCGGCAAGGCGGGCAAACAGCGGCGCCTCCATCGGCGTGAAGTGGCCGCGAGCCAGCACCGGCTCGATACGCCCCTCCAGCCACACCTGTTCGGGCCAGACGCCTTGCGCTACCAGCCGCTGCATCACCTTGTCACGGGCGGCGCGGGCCCGCTCGGGGTGGCGGTCCGGCCGATTGCGGCTGGGAGCCTGCGGCAGCACCGCCAACAGCGCCGCCTCGGCATAGGTCAGCTTGGCCGCGCTCTTGCCGAGATAGGCAAAACTTGCCGCCTGCACCCCCTCCAGGTTGCCGCCAAAGGGCGCCCGGTTGAGGTAGACGGTGAGCAGGGTGCGCTTGTCGTAGTGCCACTCCAGTTGCAGCGCACGGGCCATCTGACGCAGTTTGCCGGGCACGCTCCTGTGGTAGGGCTCGATAAGGCGCGCCACCTGCATGGTGAGGGTCGAGCCGCCCGACACAGCCCGCCCATAGCGCAGCCACTGCCAGACCCCGCGCACCATGGCCACCGGATTGACCCCGGGATGACGCCAGAAGTAGCGATCCTCGTAACCCAGCAACGCCTCGATATAGCGGGGGGAGACCTGCTCCAGGGTCACGGGGTAGCGCCACACGCCGCTGGTATCGGCAAAGGCGCGCAGCGGTCGCCCTTTCATGTCGAGCACCACCCGCGCATAGGCGGGGTCGAGTGGCGGCGGCGGGAAAATCCGATCCAGCGCCAGCAATGACAGCAGCAGTGCTACAACTCCCAGCACCGAGAAACGCAGCCAGCGCGGCAGACCGCCAAGCCAGCGCCAGCCAGCGTGGCCACAGCGACCCAATTTCAACCAGCCGCGCTGCCAGAAAGTGAGCGGGCGAACCCGCTCAAGGGTGGGTTTGTTACTCAGAGATACGCACCTCGTGGATATCCTCACCCACTGCCCGCAGCTCGGGCCGGTACATATCCTCCACCTGGGTCGGCGGCACCTGATAGCGACCCGGCGTCACTGCACGCATCAGGTAGACCAGTTGCTGGTTGCTCCCCTCGCTCAGATCCAGCGCTGCCGTGTAGCGGTCATCGCGAAACTCCTGATGCTTGAGATAGTCGTTCCACTCACTCTGCCACGCCGGTTTCCCCTCGATGGAGAGCTCTTCGAGCTTGATGCTGTTGCCAAGGGCCGGGTTCTCCAGCTCGAAGCCGGCGGGCACCATCTCCACCAGCAGGGCATCGGGCACCGCCGACTCACTGCTGACGTTGAGCCGCACCACCACCAGATCGCCGACCTTCACCTTGGCGGGATCAAACGGCTGACCGTCGCTGTTGAACCAGCTGCGGGTCACGCTCATCCCCTTGCTGATCCGTGCCGGTGCCTGTTCTGGGTAACCTACCAGAGTACGCTGCACATAGAGGGCCCCCCTGCCCTCGTTGGTGACGGAGCTCGCCGCCAGCGCCTCGGGGGCGCCCTGCTGCAGCGGAGCCGAACCGCTCAGGGATCCACTGCCAAGAGAGGAAGTTACCTTGGCCTGCCAGTCTGCGGCCGGATCGAAGCGGGCGAGTCGCAGCAGGGCGAGCCGCTCCTGAGTGCTGAGCCACTGACGGTGAGCCAGGGTATCTGCCACCTTGGCACTGAGGGCCGGCCAGCGCTCCACAGCCAGCTTGTGCTGGCGCAGCAAGGAGAACTCAAGAGCTTCATCGCGCAGCGGTGAGCCGTAATCACCCAGATATTCATCACCACGCTCGGTCGCCAATGCCCGGCTGAGGGCCTTGGCGGCGTTCTGCTCATCCCCCATGGCCGAGAGGGCCAGCGAGAGGTGCAAGAGCGGCAAACCGGAGCGGGCGTGATCGGCCTGCTGCTCCCAGATAAGACGCAGGGTAGCGAGCGGTGCCTTGCCTACCCGGGCCAGCACATAGGCGCTGTAAGCCTGATAGGCCAGCCGGCTGTGCTCGGGGGCACTGCTCCAACGCTCGCCGTACTGGCTGTCGGTGAGATAGCTTTGCAGCCGGTTCAGCGCCTGATTGAGCATCGCCTCCGGCACGGCGTCACCCGCCTCCTTGCGCGCCAGCAGGTAGTCGGCGGCATAGGCGGTGAGCCACTGCTCCTCGTCGGAGCGGCCATCCCACAGGCCAAAGCCACCGCTTGGCAGTTGCAACCGCTGCAGCCGTTGCAGCAGGGCGCGTTGCACATCCGCCTCACTCGCCGCTTTCTTGCCCTCTGCGGGTTTGCTCCAGGCGGCCCGCTCATCCGCCGTGGTCAGCAAGTAAGGCCAGGCACGGGACAGGGTCTGCTCCAGACAGGCGTAGGGGTAGTCGGCCAGCGCCTGCCACTGGGCTGCCGGATCCCAAGGGGGGGTGCCGGAGAGGCTGAGCAGCCCCTGCAGGTTGGCGCGATCCAGCCCGGTCAGCTCAGCTGGCGCAAAGCTCATCTGCTGGCCGGGAGCCAGCATCTGGTAGCGCTGGCGAGTCTCGGCCGGCCAGGGGGAGCGCAGCGGCAAAGTCCAGTCGCGGCTGATGGCAAAATCCTTGCCGCTGGCCGCCAACTGCAGGCTTGCCACGCCGCTTGCCCCGGTCACGGTGAGCGGCAGGGTCAGCCACTGCTCCTCGCCATTTTTAAGGGCCAGGGTGCGGGGTAGCTCGCCGTTTGCCTTGAGCCCACCATTGAGGGTCCAGACAAGGGAGAGGGTCTGATCTTCGCCGCTCATGTTGCGCAACTGCACCAATGCCCGGGTCTCATCGCCTCTGGCGCCAAAGCGCGGCCAGCCGATCTCGGCCACCAAGGGCGCCACCACCTTGACGGCGCGCTCGGCCTCACCCACTTGCTGTTCGTTCCAGGCCAGCGCCATCAGCGCCAGTTCGCCGTTGAAGTTGGGCAAGTCGAGCGGGATCACCGCTTTACCCTGCTGGTCAAAACTCACCTCGCCGCTCCAGAGTGCAGCTATCTCGACCCGGCTCTCCAGCGCGCCACCCTTTTTCAGCGGCGCCCGATCGCCCCCATAGTTGAGGCGGGCCAGCTTGCCATCCTGCGGCGGGATCACCTGGCCGTAGTTGTCGAACAAATCTTGGGCGAAGCGCTTGCGACCAAAGAAGATCTCGAACGGGTCGAGGGGCTGGTAATCGCTGATATTGAGCACGCCCCGATCCACCGCCGCCAGCACCACACGGCCTTGGCTATTGGGGGTGGAGGTGGCGGTCACTTCCAGCCGGGTAAGCGGCACCGCTTTATCAGGCGCGCTCAGGGTGAGTGGCAGACGGCGCGCTTCCCGGTCTAGGGTGAGCGGCACCAGTCCGACCGAGCGCAGGCTCTGCCCCTGCTGGCTGCTGACCGGTTTGGAGGCGCTGTCTGGCGCGGCGATCTGGGCCGAGATATGCAAGTCATGGCGCTGCCACTCGGGCCTGACCGGGATATCGAACTCGCCGCGGGCATCCTTGGCATCGCCACCGGCCCCCTTGAGCTCGATACGCTGCCACCAGCGCAGGCCGTCGCCATCTTCCACCAGCAACAACCCCTTGCCGGGGCGCGGGGCCACCAGCGTCACTTTGGCCTTGTCGCCCGCCTGATAGGCGCGCTTGTCGAGGGTGATGGCAATCTTGTCAGGCCGCGCCTGCTCGCCACCGCCGCCCCAGGCGTAACTGCCAATCTCAACCCGCAGGCTGGATTGATGGCCCTGACTGTTCTCAACCTCCAACCGATACCAGCCCGCCGCCAGTTGCAGCGTGAGCGGGGTCGGCCCCTTGCCATCCAGCTGCAGGGTCTGCTCCTGCTCCAGATAAGGCTGGCTGTTGAACTCGTACTTCCACCCCTCCCCATCGGCGTAGTGCCAGTAGTAGTCGCGGTACTCGTTGATAAGGCGCACCTTCACCGCCCCCGCCACCGGTTGGCCTTGCTCATCGAGGTTGAGGATCTGGAAGGGGAGCGGCTTGCCCCCTTCCACACGATCGGCCACGAAGTCGGCCTTGAGCGCCGGCCACTGACTGCCTGCGGGCCAGCCATACTGGGTGCGGCTGCGATTGACGGCGCGGCCACCGGGTTCGGAGAGCGATACCCGATAGGCCACCTCCAGCGGCCCGAGGGCACGCACCCCGTCGAGCTCATCAGCAAGCGAAAAAGTCCCCTGCCCCTGCGCATCTAGGGTGAGACTGCGCGCCTCGAGCTCCTTGGCCTGCTCGGTGAGCAGCACGTCACCCAGAGTGAACTCCTGCCACTGGGTGAAAGGCATGGTAGCGCGGCTGATTTTTACCTCCGCCTTGGCCTTGGTGGCGCTCGCAGGGGCGCCATAGAGATAGTCCCCTTGCAGCGGCAGGGTGAGGGAGGCGTCCAGATCCGTCACTTCACCATCCGGCCCCTTGCCAAGCTGCAGTTTGAGCCGCTCCGGCAAGAACTCCTCCACCAAAAAGGGCCACTCAAAGCGGCTGCCAGCGGCGGTCTTGAGGTTGATGGTCCAGCGCCCGAGCGGCGCATCATCCGGCAAACGCAGACCGTAGTGGGCCGCGCCCAAATTGTCCGGCAGCAGCCGCTTTTGTTCGAGCAGCTGACCATCCGGCTGTTTCACCTCCAGCTCCACCACCATGCCCGGCAACAGCTGGCCATCTTGGCCCTTGAGCAGGATCTCGCTGTCGAGCCGCTCGCCGGGGCGATAAAGGTCGCGCCCGCTAAAGAGATACAACTGCTGGGCCTGCCAGGGCTGGGTGCCGAGATCGAAGGTGGAGAGATCGAGCGCAGCCCCATCGAGGCGCAGCACCGCCAGATGGTTGCCCTGCTCGGCCAGCAGCAAGCGAGCACCCTGCACCTGATCGAAGCGGCGATGGCCCTGCGGATCGGTGGTTTGCACCTGCAGCCGGTTGCCTTTCTCGTCGAGCAGGGAGAGCTGCACATCCTTGAGCGGGTCGGCGCTGGCCAGGGAGCTCACGAACACCTCCAGCTGATCGCGGTAACGGCGGGCACTGACCCCCATGTCGCTCACCGCGAAATAGGTGGTCTCCTTGCGCCAGTCGTAATTGCCAAGGGGCGACATCACTGCAAAGTAGACGCCAGCCTCCGCCAGCTGCGGCTCCTTCACATTGATGAGGCGGGTCTCGCGCCGGTTGGCATCGAGCTCCAGCGCATAGCGGCCACTGAATACCCGCTTGGCCCGCTTGGTGATCTGCTCAAGCTCCCAGTTACCCATGCCGGCACCGGGGCGATATTCCGCCAGAAAACGGGGCAGATATTCCGCATCGACCCGAAAGAAGTCGATATTGACCTCGTCCACATTGACCGCGCTGATGGGCAAGCGAAGTTCCTGACGCAGCGGCAATACCATGCCACTGGCGGTAAAGGAGGCCCCCGCCTCCAGCGGGCGGGTCTTGAGGGTCCAGCTCTGGGGGGATGGGCCCAGCCCCGCTTTGAGGCTCACTTCATAGCTTTTATCGGGCTGAACGTTCGGGAAATAGAGGGTGCGACCATCGTCGGCGAGGATCCACTCCCCCTGCACCTGCTTGCCCCCCTCACTGACCCCGAGCCAGCTCTGCCAGTTTGCCTTCGGCGCCAGGGGGCCGGAGAAGACCAGCGCCAGTGCCGGCGCATCGCGATATTGGCGGGCATTGGCCTGCACTACAGAAGTTGGCGCCCCGGCCTCCTGCAGCGCTGTAGATTCTGTGGTCGGTACTTGGCTGGCGGGCTTGTCAGGGCCGCAACCAGACATCAAACCGACCACCCCGCAAAGCAGCAGGGCCGAGCAGCGGCGGCGCAGAGCGCCGGTTCCGGCGGTAGAGCGGTGAGAAGCAGAGGGAGAGTCGAAGAGGCGCATAGGTTCCATCCCGAGTTGGAGCGCTGCAAACGCAGCGTGGCTGGAAACAGGATAAGGCATCCTGCTCACCCGACACAAAGCTCATTACCCGAATGGGCACAATTCCGCCCCCCTGCAGCACGAGAACCCCCTTGCCCACTGATCCAGTGCGGCAAGGGTTGTCATCTAGTCGTGGCTGGTCTCGTTTTTTGCTCCGCCTTTGAACCAGCGAAACAGGATGGCCATGACGGCCGCCAGAAACAGCACCAGCGAGGTAATCAGCAGGGCCCGGGTCAACAGTTCGCTGTGGTGGAGAAAGAAGGGGGTATTCATCGCCAGCTTGCCCACCAAACTGAGGCAGAGCGCCCACATAAAGGCACTGGCAAAGCTGGCCACGCACATCCGCAGCACGCTCAGGCGGCCAATCCCCATCAGCATGGGGGTCAGCACCCGCACGAACGGGATAAAACGGGAGGAGAACATCGCCAGAAAACCGTACTTTTTCAGCAGCCGGGTCGCCTTGGGCAGGCTGTCGGGAGGCAACATCCGTTCGATATGATCCATAAAGCGGGTGCGCTGTAGGGCCCGTCCCTGCCAGTAGGCGAGCACGGAACCTATGCCTGCAGCCAACGGCAGATAGACAAGAGTCACTTCGGGGCCAAACACCCCCATGCCCACCAACCCACCGGCCAGCAGTACCAGGCTGTCCCCCGGCAGGGGCAGGAAGACGAATGCGGACTCCAGCAGCAGTACCAGCATCAGGCAACTGATCAGCAGGGGTACCGCCTGCATCTGAACCAGGGCGTCAAAATCCTGATGCCAAATGGCCATCAGCATATCCAGCATGTCACTCTCCCTACTACACGGTTCATCATGAACGAGGCAGGGGTTATAGCACCCATCCCCTGAACAAAACGTTAATTTTGTCCGGCACAGGAAATAAAGTGTGTCGAAATATTGCAGCAACGGGGGGAATGCAAGAAGGGCGAAAAGCAGAAACAAAAAGCCCCTCATCTTGCACGCACAAGGGAGAGGGGCAAACAGGCACAGAAATAAAACGGTTACTCGGCGATAGCCATCTGCCAGGTTTTGAAGCCGCCGGAGAGATTCTTCACTTTAAAGCCGTGTTGGCTCAGCAGGCGACAGGCGACATGGCCGCGCAGCCCGACCTGACAGCTGATCAGCAGCTCTTTCTCTTTGGGCAACTCATGGAGGCGACCACGCAACTCGTCGAGGGGGATATGCAGCGCCCCCGGAATCCGCCCCAGCTTGTCGAGCTCCGGGCCATTGCGCACATCCACCACCAGCTGATGGGGGTTACGAGCCTGCACCTCGGCCACGTGGCAGAGCAGGGTGTCCCCCTTCAGGTGGTTGCTTGCCACAAAGCCCGCCATGTTGATCACATCCTTGGCCGAGCCGAACGGCGGCGCATAGGTAAGCTCCAGATCCTGCAGGTCAAACACGGTGAGACCGGCGCGCTGGGCCACCGCCAGCACGTCGATGCGCTTGTCGATGCCATCCTTGCCGATGGCCTGGGCGCCATAAATCTTGCCATCCGGAGCAAACAGCAGCTTGAGGCTGACCGGATGGGCGCCGGGGTAGTAACCGGCGTGGCTGCCCGGGTGGACATAGACCTTCTCGAACGGCAATCCCAGCTGCACCAGTCGCTTCTCGTTGAGGCCGGTGCTGGCCACTGCCAGATCGAACAGCTTGCAGATGGCGGTCCCTTGCGTCTTCTTGTAGGTTTCGCTTCTGCCCAGCATGTTGTCGGCGGCGATGCGCCCCTGCCGGTTGGCCGGGCCCGCCAGCGGGATCAGCACAGATTCGCCGGTGACGAAGTCTATCTCTTCCACCGCATCCCCCACCGCATAGATAAAGGGATCCGAGGTACGCATCTCGGCATCCACCTTGATGCCGCCCCGTGGGCCCAGCTCCAGCCCCGCCTTGGCGGCGAGCAGGGTTTCCGGCTTGACGCCGATGGCGAGGATCAGCAGGCCGGTATCAAGATGGGAACCGTCATTGAGGGTCAGGCGCAGGCCACCGCTTTTGGCGGTCGACACGGCGGAGGTCTTCTCGGCAGGCAGATCCAGACTCTCGATGGCGGTGAGGCCGGTGCGCAGGCGAAGGTCGATCCCCTCTTCCCGGATGCGGGCATGGAGCATGTTGGCCATCTCCTTGTCCACCGGCGCCATCACCTGATCGGCCAGCTCCAACAGGGTGACATCCAGCTTGCGCTGGTGCAGCGCCTCCATCATCTCCAGCCCGATAAAACCGCCACCCACCACGGTAACGTGGCGCGGCTGATCGTGATGCAGGGCCGCCAGAATGCGATCCATGTCCGGGATGTTGCGCAGGGTATAGACATGGGGGCTGTCGATACCGGGGAAGGGAGGACGGATCGGCGCCGCCCCCGGGCTCAGCAGCAGCACATCGTAATGCTCGCGCTGCTCTTCACCGGTTTGCAGGTTGCGCACCAGCAAGGTCTTGTCCGCCTTGTCGATCTCAATCACATCGTGGAAAACCCGCACATCGACGTTGAAACGGCGCTTGAAACTCTGGGGAGTCTGCAGCAGCAAGGCATCCCGGTCGGGGATATCGCCCCCGATGTGATAGGGCAGACCGCAGTTGGCGAAGCTGACAAACTCGCCCCGCTCGAACATCACGATCTCTGCCTCTTCACTCAAACGACGAGCACGAGCCGCCGCCGATGCGCCCCCCGCGACACCACCGATAATCAGGATCCGTTTCATCTGCAAGACTCCTCATACATGATAATGGGCAATAAATTAGACTTTTCTAATTTAGAATTCAATGAAATTTTGTTTAACACCATTTTGCAGTATTCTTGCAACCCCGACGGTTGCTTAACAGGATGTTGTTTGTTCATGTCGTCTACCGCACTCAGTCATCTTCCTCCTGCCCTCCAGACGCCACTCTTTTTCCGTCTGGATCTGCGCAGTCAACGGCTGGTCGCCCTGACCGACGTGATGCAAACCCCGCTCTACTGGCTCGATGAGCCGCGCGCCCCCTGGCCTGCCCAGCTGCCCGATGCCCTGCGCCTGCCCATCGAACAACTGCTGGCCAACGGCCATGGCGGCAAGATCACCGTGCGCTTTGCCAGCCAGCTCTGGCACATCGCCCTCGCCCACGAGCAGGATGGCTTCTGGCTCATCTGTCTGCAGAACCTTCGTCAGGAGCCCATCGCCGATCTGGCATTGCAACTGCCGCGCCTCAGCCAGATGGCGAGCCAGCAACAGTATGCGCCCCTGCTCGAGGCCCTTAAAGAGAGTTTGGGGGCCGATCGGCTCATCCTCTGGCACTATCAGGCCAACGGCGATCTCGGCAGCGAGCAACTCACCCCGGTGTTCACCCTGGGGGGCGAGGCGCTCTACCCCATCCGTGGTGACAGCCGCTATATCCGCGCCCTGCGTACCCGCAAAGCGTTGAGCTTCTCGGAGGCTGCCCACCAGCCGATGCTGAGCAATCACCTCTATCTGACCAGTGCCGGTGTGCGCTCACGCCTAGATGGTGCCTTGCTGGAGCAGGACAAGCTGTTCGGGGTGCTGAGTCTGGAGTATCTCGATCCCACCCCGCTCAGCGAGGAGATGTTGCAGCTGGTGCGCAGCAGCGCCCAGCTGCTCGGCCACTGGCAACCGCAACCAGAAGAGCACCGCGCCGAGCTGGCCCTCCCGCCCGAACTGCACCAGCAGACCGGCATCGACTACTGCAAGACGCTGGTAAGCTGGGCCATGAACGCCAGCGGTGCCCGGGTGGGCTGGATCGGCGAGTTCCAGCCCCGCGGTCAGGATCTCTGGATCATCCCCCGCTGCGTCATCAACGAGGAGATCTGCTCCACCCTCAAGCCCATCCAGCTCGACCCCGGCCCCGCTCAGGAGCTGTTCCAGCACGGTCAGGCCATCTATGTGGAAGATCTGCCCGTGCGCTATCCCAAAGCGACCCGGCTGCTTGCCCTCAATGCCAGCGCCTACATCGGCATTCCGCTCCATGGCCAGAGCGGCGCCCCCATTGGCCAGATCACCCTGCTGCTCGATACCCCCCTTGAGGAGCCCGAACAGCTTCTGGATCTATTGAGCAGCCAGCACGAGCGTGCCGCCATCGAACTCAAGCGCCTCGCCACCGACGATGCCCTGCGACTGGCCGAGGTAGCCTTTAATACCCACGATGGGCTGATCGTAATGGATCACAACGGCATCATCCTCAAGGTCAACCACTCCTTCAGCCGGATCACCGGATTTGGCGAGGTAGAGGTGATCGGTCACTCCATTCGCAAGCTGCGCCCCACCTACTACGGGGATCATCTCAAGGAGGATGTCAGCCGCACCGTCAACGAGCAGGAGTTCTGGCTCGGGGAAGAGCGCTGCTTGCACAAGGATGGTCACCTCTTTCCGGTACGCTTGATGGTGAACGGCGTCAAGGATGAGCAAGGGGAGCTCAGCCACTTTATCTGCAGCTTCTACGACATCACCCAGGAAAAAGAGGCGGCCAGACATATCGAGCAGCTCGCCTACTACGACGATCTCTGCGGTCTGCACAACCGGCGCAGCCTCAACCATATTTTGCAGCAGACCCTGAGCGCCTCCAACGGCCAGTGGGGCGCCCTGCTGCTGGTGGATCTCGACAACTTCAAGTCGATCAACGACTCCCTCGGTCACGCCTGCGGCGATCTGTTGCTGCAGGCCGTGGTGCAGCGTTTCAGGGAGCTGCCCCAGGACAATCTGGTGCAGGCGCGTATCTCGGGGGATGAGTTTGCCCTGCTCTTTACCCTGCTGGGTCAAGGGGAAGTCACCGCCAAAATTCTGGCAGAGCACTTCGCCCGCGAGCTGATGGGGCTGTTTCGTACCCCGTTCGACATCGGCGATCACAAGCTGCACTGCAGCGCCTCGGTGGGGATCAGCCTCTTCTCCGGCAACGAGACGGATCATCTGGTCCTGATGCAACAGGCCGACACCGCGACCCACATGGCCAAGCGCGCCGGTCAGGGCCACTACGTCTTCTTTTCCGAGGCGATGGCCCAGCATGAGAAGAACCGGCTGACCCTCACCAATGAGCTGCGCGATGCCCTGCGTCACCACGAGCTGCAACTCCACTACCAACCGCAATATCGGGTCGACAATGGCTCGCTGTCGGGTATCGAGGCGCTGCTGCGCTGGCAGCGCAGCGACGGCACCATGGTGCCACCCGGGGAGTTTATCCCCATCGCCGAAGAGACCAGCCTGATCCTCGAGATCGGCTACTGGGTGATGAAGACCGCCTGCGCCCAATACAGCTTCTGGCTCAACCGTGGCCTGCAGATCCCCCATCTGTCGGTCAACGTCAGTGCCCGCCAGTTCCACACCCAGGGCTTCGTACAACAGGTGGAGTACATCTTGCGCGACACCGGTGTGCCCCCCTCCCGCCTGCTGCTGGAGGTGACCGAATCGGTAGTCTTGGAGAATCGGCAGGAGAGTATCGCCAGAATGCGCCAACTCAAGGAGCTCGGCATCCTCATCTCCATCGACGACTTCGGCACCGGCTACTCGTCGCTGGCCTATCTGCGGGATCTGCCCGCCGACGAGGTGAAGCTGGACAGAAGCTTCATTCAGACCCTTGTACACAGCGAACAGGACAGAGCCATCGTCAAGGCGATACTCGATCTGGCCCAGGTCTTTCGTTTTACCGTCACCGCCGAAGGGGTGGAAGAGGAGGCGCAGCTGGCCATCCTCAAAGCGCTGGGATGCCAGCATTATCAAGGGTTTCTCACCAGTCGGCCGCTCACCGTCAAGGGGCTGGAGCAGCTGCTTGGCAGCCGGGCGGCGGACTAAAGGTGTAGGATCAATAGGGGTTTATGTAATAAAATAACGGCCTGCTCGAATCGTTGGAGTTGTTTATGTCTGTCATTAATCGGATCCCTGCCGTTGAAATCAGCCAGCCAGCCGGAGCTCACGGCACCGTTGGCCGGATCCATTCCGTCGAAACCTGCGGCACTGTCGATGGCCCGGGAATACGCTTTATCGTATTCATGCAAGGCTGCCTGATGCGCTGCAAGTACTGCCACAACCGCGATACCTGGGATACCGAAGGTGGCCGCGAAGTGACCGTACCGGAGTTGATGAGTGACATCACCAGTTATCGCCACTTCATGAATGCCTCCGGCGGTGGCGTGACAGCGTCCGGCGGTGAAGCCATGCTGCAACCCGCTTTCATTACCGAACTCTTTACCGCCTGCAAAGAGAAAGGGATCCACACCTGTCTCGACACCAACGGCTTCGTCCGTCATCTCGACGAACAGGTGGACAAGCTGCTCGACCAGACCGATCTGGTGCTGCTCGACATCAAACAAATCAATGACGAGAAACACATTCCGCTGACCCACGTCAGCAACAGATATACCCTGGAGTTTGCCCGCTATCTGGCAGCCAAAGGCAAGACCATGTGGATCCGCTACGTGGTGGTGCCAACCTGGAGCGACGACGACGAGAGCGCCGAAGGGCTAGGCCAGTTCATCGCCGAGCTGGGCGAAAGCGTGGAGAAGGTGGAGCTGCTCCCCTACCATGAGCTCGGCAAACACAAGTGGGACGTGCTGGGCGACCCGTACGAGCTGAGCGGGATCAAGCCCCCCAGCAAGGAGACCATGGAACGGGTCAAGGGCATCCTCGGCAAGTACCACAACAACGTCAAATATTGATGGTAAAAGCAGGCTGATTCGTCAGCCTGCTCTGCTATGGGGCGGTCGGGAAGACCGCCCGGACTCAACTGCATGAATGGACGACAAGATGAGTGAAGGACAACTCGCCGCCCTCCTGATCTGGCTGGTACTGCTGGCCTTCAGCCTGCGCCGCTCTCTGTGGCAAACCCTCCATGACAACCCCCTCTATCAACACCTGTTGCTGGGCAGTGCCATCGCGCTGGTGCCGCTCTGGTATCTAAGGGCCGGTCTGCATGAGGGGCTGGAGGTCCATTTTCTCGGGCTCACCTCCCTCACCCTGCTGCTGGGATGGCGGCTGGCACTGCTCGCTCCCTGCCTGACCCTGCTGGTGCTCGGTTACTTCGGTGTCACCAATCTGGCCGATTTTGGCTGGCAGGCACTGGTTGGCATCGCCCTGCCGGTAGCCACCAGCTGGCTGCTGTTTCTGGCCAGCTGGGCCTGGCTGCCGCGCCATCTCTTTGTCTATATCTTCATTGCCGCCTTTCTCGGCGGCGCCATCACCATCTCGGTCAAGGTGGCCGCCAGCGCGTTGCTGATGGGGCTAAGTGACAGCTACCCCTGGCACACCATCACGGCAGATTACCTCTCCATCTGGCCACTGCTGCTGTTCCCCGAAGCTCTGCTCAACGGCATGGCGATGACGGTGCTGGCCATCTACCGCCCTCACTGGGTCAATACCTTCTTCGACCGTACCTATCTGGGCAAGTAGCTCTCTCTTTCCTGATCTGCGCCCATAAAAAAGGAGAGGCCATCGCCTCTCCTTTTGGTATTCAACATGTTGCCAAATCCCGGCTTAGTGCAGCTTCAGGGTCGGGCGCAGTACCCGGTTGATGCGACCCACCAGCATGATGAGGCCGGTCTTGACGTAGCCGTGCAGGGCGATCTGGTGCATCCGGTAGAGGGAGATGTAAACCAGACGGGCAATGTAGCCCTCCACCATCATGGAGCCGCGCATCAGGTTACCCATCAGGCTGCCCACGGTGGAGAAGCGGCTGAGGGACACCAGCGAACCGTGGTCGTGGTAGAGGTAGGGCTTCATCTCGCCGCCATTCATCTTGGCCAGAATGTTCTTGAATGCCTGGCTGGCCATCTGGTGGGCAGACTGGGCGCGCGGCGGCACAAACTTGCCATCCGGCTGCGGGCAGGCTGCGCAGTCACCGATAACGAAGATGTTCTCGTCACGGGTAGTCTGCAGGGTCTCTTTCACTACCAGCTGGTTGATGCGATTGGTCTCAAGACCAGCGATATCCTTCATGAAATCCGGAGCCTTGATACCGGCCGCCCACACCATCAGGTCAGCTTCAATCAGCTCGCCATCCTTGGTGTGCAGACCGTCGCTGGTCGCTTCGGTGATCATGGTGGCGGTACGCACGTCCACACCCAGCTTGACCAGCTCCTGATGGGCGGCGCCGCTGATGCGCTCCGGCAGAGCCGGCAGAATGCGCGGGCCCGCTTCCACCAGGGTCACCTTCAGGCTGTCGGTGGTGAGGTTCTTGAAACCGTAGGCGTAGAGCTGCTCGACCGCGTTGTAGAGCTCGGCAGAGAGCTCGACGCCGGTGGCGCCGCCGCCAACGATGGCAATCTTCACCTTGTCGCCCGGCTGGTATTCGGTGGCGAACTGCAGGAAGCGGTTCATCATGCTGTTGTGGAAACGGTGCGCCTGGGAGGGGCTATCGAGGAAAATACAGTTATCCTTGATGCCCTTGGTGTTGAAGTCGTTGGAGACAGAACCGATGGCCATCACCAGATAGTCGTAGGGCAGCTCGCGCTCGTTGACCACGATGTCGCCATTGTCGTCGTGGATCGGGGCCAGCACGATGCGTTTATCGTCACGCTTGATGTCGGTCAGGGTGCCGAGCTGGAAGTCGAAACCGTGGTTCTTGGCGTGAGATTGGTAGCTCAGGGCATCGATGCCCGCATCCATGGAGCCGGTGGCTACTTCGTGCAGCAGGGGTTTCCACAGGTGGGTGCGGTTGCGATCGACCAGAGTGATCTTGGCCTTGTTCTTCTTGCCAAGCTTGCGACCCAGACTGGTGGCCAGCTCCAGGCCACCGGCGCCGCCGCCTACAACGACAATATTCATCATGATGATTTTCCTCGGTTCCTCAAAACGAAAGGGAGCCATTGGCTCCCTAAAACGAAATCGGTCGACGTGATGGATCAGGCTTCTTTGAAGGCCTTCATCCGCTGCAGATGATGCGAGATATTTTTGAACTTATGAGTCTCGCGCTCATCCCACACGATGTCGTAATAGTTCTTCAATTCACGTTCAGTGTCCCGATTATCGCGCACTTCATCCTGAACGGAAAGGATACACAGGCAGTTTCCTGAATTTTTCTTACGAAATTCAGTTACACACTTGGTACCGATATCGTCATATTCTTCCGGCCGGTCGATCTTGCCCTGCATGTTCTCTTCCGGATGGAGGTTGGGGTTGAAGATCACCTGGCGAATGCCGCACAGAAAGCCGATCCGCTCGCTCCAGTAGCCACCAAGACCCACGCCGCAGATCAGCGGTTTGGGATCGGTACTCATATCGAGCTGTTTTTTCACTTCCTTGAGCAGATGGCTCATATCATGACGGGGGTGAACCGTGCTGTAGTGCACGAAACGCACATCATCATCAATAAACTGCAACTGCAGCACTTTCTCGTGATTGCCTGGGCTGGTGGCATCAAAGCCATGCAGATAGATGATCATGGATAAGACCTCAGGATCTGTGTCGGTTTTATCGAAACTACCCCAGCGGCGGCCCCGTGCGCCACCAAAACATCCAACTTTCTTGCTTTGGATCACGCCCCCGCCCCCGATTGCGCCCTGCGGCCCGCGAGCGTCGTCACATGCAGAGGGGCGCATTGCGAGCAACGTTATGGTGCCCGGCTATCAAAGTGAGATCGCCAGACCGATAATGATAAACCCCTTACCAATCTGAGATGCCCTCACCTCCTTCCCCAGCCAGCAGCCGGACACTTATCTGGCCGGTATGTGACTCATCCCGCAAAAACAAGGCGTTATCGCCAAACGTTTTCTCTCGTGAGCGGCGTTGTGCATGTTTTGTGCACTGACCCGTGCTGCACCGGATCCCTCTCACTACTGCCGAAGGATCTGGCACCTCTGTCAATACACGAGATCAATGACCGGGAAAGCTGCGGCTTCCACTATCTTGCCTGTAGCAGTTGCGCGGGCTTCAAGGAGTGATCTGTTCATGAACGAGACCAATCCCCCCTCCCCCCGACCGGGTGCGCGCAAGCGCCCGGTGGATGAAGTGGAGCGCATGCTCCCCATGGGCCAACTCTTTACCCTGGGCCTGCAACATGTGCTGGTGATGTACGCCGGCGCCGTGGCGGTGCCATTGGTGATTGGCGGCAGTCTGGGGCTACCCAAGGATCAAATCTCCTACCTCATCAGTTCGGATCTCTTCTGCTGCGGCATCGTCACCCTGCTGCAATGTGTCGGGATTGGCCGCTTTGCCGGGATCCGGCTGCCGGTCATCATGTCGGTCACCTTTGCCGCCGTGATGCCCATGCTGGCCATCGGAGCCAACCCGGATCTGGGGCTGACGGGCATCTTCGGCGCCACCATTGCCGCCGGTATCATCTCGACCCTGCTGGTGCCGCTGATAGGTAGGCTGATGCCGCTCTTCCCCACCGTCGTGACCGGGGTGGTTATCACCTCCATCGGGATCAGCATTATGCAGGTGGGGATCGACTGGATGGCGGGGGGCAAGGGCAATCCGGAATATGGCAGCCTGCGCTATATCGGCACCAGCTTTCTGGTGCTCGTCTTTATCCTGCTGGTGACCCGCTTCACCAAGGGCTTTTTCAGCAATATCTCGGTGCTGCTCGGGATCATCTTCGGTTTCGTGGTGGCCATCGCTATGGGCGAAGTAAGCCTAGATGGCCTCGGCGAGGCAGCCTGGTTTGCCCCCATAGTGCCCTTCGCCTTCGGCTGGCCCACCTTCGATCCCATCTCCATCGCCACCCTGACGGTGATCATGCTCATCACCTTTATCGAATCCATGGGGATGTTTCTGGCCCTTGGCGACATCGTCGGCCATCCGGCCAGACGCGGTGATATCGTGCGCGGGCTGCGGGTGGATGGCATCGGCACCATTATTGGTGGGATATTCAACAGCTTCCCCCACACCTCCTTTTCCCAGAATATCGGTCTGGTGAGCGTGACCGGGGTATCGAGTCGCTGGGTCTGCGTGATGTCGGGGGGGATACTGCTCGCCTTTGGCCTCATCCCCAAGATGTCGGTGCTGGTCGCCTCCATCCCGCCCTTCGTGCTGGGGGGCGCCGGTATCGTGATGTTCGGTATGGTGCTGGCCACCGGCATTCGCATCCTGGCGCGCACCGATTACAACAGCAACCGCCACAACCTCTATATCGTCGCCATCAGTCTCGGAATTGGCATGATCCCGACGGTCTCCGGGAATTTTTTCCAACAGCTTCCGGCGCAGCTACAACCGCTTTTTCATAGCGGTATTCTGTTGGCCACCATCAGCTCGGTGCTGCTCAACCTCTTCTTCAACGGCTATCAGCCGGATCTGACTCACCAGACCCGCCCCCTGTTCGTTGGCCCCATCAAACCGCAGCAAGAGCAGGCATAACAAACAGGCCCCCGGACAGCGAGACTGTCCGGGGGCCTGTTGTTCATATCACCGCTGACCCAATCAGGCAGGCAACTGCGTGAAGCGCTCTACCGCCTGCGCTACTTGTGCCAGACTCCCCTGCCAGAAGGCGGCCTCACGGATATCCTGCCCCAGATGCTTGGCTACCAGATCTTCGGCGCCCATCCGGCCGGTATCGCGCAGCAAGGCACGATAGGCCTCGGCAATGCCCTCTTCCCCCGCCGCCTTGCGGCTCATCAACTGCTGATAGACCCCGAGGCTGAACAGATAACCGAACAGATAGGGATAGTTGTAAAAGCCCAGCCCGGCGATGGAGAAGTGCGCCTTGGCCGCCCAGAACATGGGGTGATAGCGGGTCAGGCTCCCCTCATACCAGCGTCCCCACGCCTCGTCGGTCAACGCTTTGAGTCGCTCTGCGGATACATAACCCTGCGTCCGCTCGGCCACCAAGGCCTGCTCGAAATCGAAGCGAGCCGGGATATTGACCAGGAAGGTGGCCGCACCGTCGGCCTCCGCCCAGGTGATGGCCAGCTGCTCTTCCGGGCTTTGCGCCTGCTCGAACAGGGCGCTGCGCACCAGGGTTTCGGCGAAGATGGAGGCGGTCTCCGCCAGCGTCATGGGGTAGCTGCGCTGACTCATCGGCAGATCGCGGATCACCCAGTTGTGCCAGGCGTGACCCAGCTCATGGGCCAGCGTAATGACATTGTCCATGGTGCCGGCATAGGTAACGAAGACCCGCGGTTCGACCGGTTCGGCAAACTTGGTGCAGTAGGCGCCGGTGCGGCGATTTGGCGTGGGCGCCGCATCAATCCACCCCTTCTCGGCCATCATGCGGGCAAACGCCCCCATCTCGGGATCGAAACGGCTAAAGGCATCGGCAATCAACTCGATCGCCTCATCAAAAGAAATGTCACGGCTGCTGGAAGCTGGCGGCGGCGCAAAGAGATCCTCAGGCCCCAAATCGTCGAGTCCGAGCCGTTCAGCCATCAGCCCCAGCGCCCGCTGACCCAACCCACGGGCTCGCCAGGTTTCGCTCATCAGGGCATCGAGGGTGGCACGCTCGATATGGCTCTGGTGGCAAGAGAGATCCAGCGCATCGAGCACACGGGTTTTACCGCGCTGACGGGCCAGCTCCAGCCGCCAGCCGTTGAGGGCATTGAGGATAGCGGCAACCGTCTCCTGCTCCCCTTCCCAACCGGCGCTGATGGCATCAAAGGCTTCTAAACGCAGCGCACGTATCGGGCTGGAGAGCAGATTGCTCGCCTCGGCCAGCCCCATCTCGCGGCCATCAATGGTTAACCGGATCTTGCCCACCAGATCGTTGTAGAGGTTGCCCCAGGCGTGCAGGCCATCGGTGCCCAGACCAATCACCAGCTGCTCCGCCGCCACCGGCAGGCGCTGATCCTGCAAACGACGCTCGTGGCGCAGGCGGTACGCCTCTTCACCGAGCAGCGGATCACTCATCAGCGCGGCGAATTCCTCTTCCGGCAACGCCAGCATCAGATCTTCCACCGGCGCCAGCGTCTTGAACAGATCGGCATTAAGGGCGCGAGCGCGGGACGCCAGCTGTTTGGCCTGCGGATCCCGCGCATCCTGACTGCCACGGCAGGCGGCCAGAATGGCGACGTTCCAGCCGACATGGCGAATATCGCGGGCGCGCAGCCGCACTTCCCGCAAAAAATCCAGCAGCGCTACGTCAGCGTCGCGCACCCCGTCCAGACCTGCCATATAGCTGGTCAGCTCTTCCAGCGCGTGGCGGGCAGCGTTCATGTCCGCTTCCAGCTCTGGGCTGTCGAGGCCCGGGTAGATATGGTCGTTATTCCACTGTTGTTGATACATAACTTCTCGCAAAGGCCTTTATCGGGAGACGCAGCAGACCTGCGGGCTGCAAGCCAGAGACCGAGCGTCCCGCTGGCCAAAAAATGAAGAGAGGAAAAAAGAGAAAATGGCCCGCAAGCTCGCTTATCCCTTTGCCGGGGCAAGACGGCTCACCAGCGTCATCAAGACAACCAGCAGCAGACCCGCCACCACACCGGCCACGGCGTTGAGCAGAGTCGGCGTCACCGCCGCCAGTACGGCCCCTACTGTGGGCAGAGTGGCGACAACTGCGGCTGCGCCTTCAATCAGGTGATGGGCAAAGGGCCAGCCATGCACCAGAATGCCGCCGCCCACCATAAACATGGCGATGGTGCCGACCAGTGCCAGCAGGTGCATCAGACGAGGAGCCGTCACCAACAGTCCCTGCCCCACCGCGCGGCGCAGGGCGCTGCCATCGTGCTTTTGCAGCAGATGCAGACCGATGTCATCGAGCTTGACGATCAGCCCCACCAACCCGTAGACCCCGATGGTCATCAGCAGGGCGATGCCCGCCACTACCGAGAGCTGCAGCGCGAGGCTTGCTCCCTGTACCGTGCCAAGGGCGATGACGATGATCTCGGCAGAGAGAATAAAATCGGTGCGGATCGCTCCCTTTACCTTCTGCTGCTCAAACGCGGCCAAATCATCGGGAATAGGAGCAGTGTGTGCCTCCCCCTCACTCGCCTCATGAGGCAGGAACTTGTGGGCCAGCTTCTCGGCCCCCTCAAAGCAGAGGTAGGCACCTCCCAGCATCAAGAGTGGCGTGATAAGCCAGGGCACCAGCGCACTGATGGCGATGGCGGCGGGCACCAGAATCAGCTTGTTGCGAAATGACCCCTTGGCCACCGCCCACACCACCGGCAGCTCCCGCTCGGCACGCACCCCGGAAACCTGCTCCGCGTTGAGGGCCAGATCATCCCCCAACACCCCGGCAGTCTTCTTCGCCGCCATCTTGGTCATCAGCGCCACGTCATCAAGCACGCTGGCGATATCATCGAGCAGGGCCAACAAACTGGTTCCGGCCATATCAGAGATTCCTTATATCAGTGAGAAACGTCTTCCCGAAAAATGTCTCGCGCTTGTTCACCACGACCTTGGTCATCAGCGCCACGTCATCAAGCACGCTGGCGATATCATCGAGCAGGGCCAACAAACTGGTTCCGGCCATATCAAAGCTTCCTTATATCAGTGAGAACAACCCCGGGAGAGAGGTGTACGTCCCGATAACCACCAGGGTCAACAGGACCACCTCATGGCGATCGCAGGCCATCATCGGCCGAGCCAAAAATCCGGCGCTCGCCATCGGCGGGGTTACGCCTTTCGGGCAAAAGATGGCACAGTGTAACGAGAAGCCGCCGTTTCGGCAGCACCCCTGAGCCATTTGTTCCTGGTTCCCTCTGAATCACCTCAAGGAGTTCCCATGCAACCCTGGCAACCTCTGCTCGATCTCTGGTTTGGCGACGAAGCCGATGATGTCCTGCGGGCCACACGGCAAGCCCCGCTCTGGTGGGGGAAAAGCAGCGAAACGGATGCCCTGCTGGCCAGCCGCTTTGGCGAGCTGGCAGAGGCCGCAGCCAAGGGCAGCCTCGCCCACTGGGCCGATACTCCCAGCGGTCGGCTGGCGCTGATCCTGCTGCTCGACCAGCTGCCCCGCAATATCCATCGCAACACGCCTGCGGCTTTTGCCCAGGATCCGCTGGCCAGAGATCTCTGCCTGAAAGGGCTGTCCATCGGGGCTGACAAATCCCTCTCGCCACTGGAACGGGTCTTCTTCTATCTGCCGCTGGAGCATGCCGAATCCCGCGAACAACAAGCCAGAAGTGTGGCCCTGTTCGAGGCACTGGCTGCCGAGCAGGCTGGCACACCGGCACAAGCGACCTTCGCAGGATTTACCGACTTTGCCCGCCGCCATCAGGTGATCATCGAACGCTTTGGCCGCTTCCCCCACCGCAACGACATTCTGGGTCGCACCAGCACACCGGAAGAGGCGGCATTTTTGCAGCAACCGGGCTCAGGCTTCTAAGCAAGCCATATAAAAAATCCCCGCCAGCTGGCGGGGATAGCAGATGGATAACAACCATCGGCGTTACTGAATGCGATAGCGAGATATCTGCTGGTGGATGCTCTCGGTGGTGACATTGAGCTCCTCGGCGGCGGCTGAGGTCTCCTCCGCTGTGCTGCTGGTTTGCTGCACGACCTGAGCAATCTGCTCCACCTGATGGGCAATCGACTCGGCTGCCGAGCTCTGCTCGCGGATGGCATTGGTGATCTCGCCCACCTGCTCCATCACCCGGTGCGACGCACTGCGGATCTCGGCAATAATGGCGCCACTCTCGGTCGCCATGGTGACCCCCTGACTCACCTTCTCCTCCACCAGATGCATGCGGGAGACCGTATTGTTCGACTCCTGCTGGATCGCCTCTACAGTGGCAGATATCTCCTGAGTGGATTGGGCTGTGCGCTCCGCCAGTTTGCGCACCTCATCCGCCACTACCGCAAAGCCACGGCCGGACTCCCCGGCCCTCGCCGCTTCAATGGCCGCGTTCAAGGCCAGCAAGTTGGTCTGCCCCGCCACATCACGGATCACGTTGACCACACCGCCAATGCGCGAAATACCCTCACCCAGCGCAATGACTTCGGCCGAGGCCTGCCGGATCGAGTCGGCTATCTCGTTGATGGCATGAACGGTGCGCTCGATGGTCCGGCCCCCCTCGGTCGCCAGCTGCCCCGATTCGTTGGTGATGCGGCTCGTCTCCTGAGTACGCTGGGAGATATCTGTGATGCTGACCGTCATCTCTTCCACACCAGCGGCGATCAGACTGGTGGCATCATTGGCCTGATTAGCCGAGCTAGCCAGGTGTTGCGCTGCCTGAGAGAGGGATTCGGCGGTGCTCTTGATCTGCAAGCTGCCGACGGAAAATTCGGTAAATGTCTGTTGCAGCGTATCGAGCAGCCGGTTGACCGCATTGAGGGTCAGGCCAATCTCATCCTGCTGTTTCACGTCTGCTCTGAGGGTAAAGTTGAGGTCGCGCTGGATCCGGGTCAGAGTGTCCATGGCGGTGCGAAGGGGATTGGCCACCTGATTGAACAACCAGACAAACAGCCCCATCGTCAGTACGGTGGCACCACCGGCGATAAACAACAGGGTTTGCAGGCTGCTGTCGTAGTTCTCCTGGCCCTGCTTCTTGAGCGCCAGTCCCAAATCCATATTGAAGTTGACGTGAAGCTCGATTGCCTTGGCAAACTGATGGAACAGTCTGGAGGCTTCTCCTGCCAGCATATCTCGCGCTTCGTCGTTTTTGTTTTGGTGGGAGAGCTGCAGAACCTTGTCTATCTCCTGATAATATTGCGCGATAATGCGTTGATCATCGTCGGTCAGGCGTCGGTCTTCGTCATTGGAGAGCATCTCTGCTTTATATTTCTCCAGTTGCGAATTGATCTGTTTGCGATGCTCGGCAATATCCGCTTCTATCTGCTGCATCTTGTCATTGTCGGTGTTGAGGATATGGCTTTGAACACGGGAGTGCAGCTCATAGAACGCAGCCTGCACCTCCTTGATCAGCGCAATACTGGGCACCGTATTGTCCGTCACATAGCTCAAGTCTCGATTGCCAGCCCCAAGGCGGTTGATACTGAACCAGCTGAGGAAAACAAGCGCCAGCATAACAAGCAGCGCTATCAGTTGAAGCCGACGAGCAATGTTCATAACCGTACACTCCAGATGAAAACTATCTAGCAGTGTAGACGAGCCATAAACAACAACGGCCCGCATTGGCGGGCCGTTGTTGTTTATTTTTCATGGCGTTGTGATCAGGCTTTGGCTGGCTCACTCTCGCCCAGCGCGACGGTTTCACCCAGACTGTCTTCGGTCTTGGCCACCACGCTGGCGGCGATGGCGTTGCCCAGCACGTTGGTGGCAGAGCGGCCCATGTCGAGGAAGTGGTCGATCCCCAGCAGCAGCAGAATGCCCGCTTCAGGAATATGGAACTGGTTCAGGGTGGCGGCAATCACCACCAGAGAGGCGCGCGGTACCCCGGCCATCCCCTTGGAGGTGACCATCAGCAACAGCAGCATGGTGATCTGCTGGGCCATGGAGAGCTCGATGCCATACGCCTGGGCGATGAACATCACCGCGAAGGTGCAGTACATCATGGAGCCGTCGAGGTTGAAGGAGTACCCCATCGGCAGCACGAAGCTGGCGATGCGCTTGTCACAACCGAACTTCTCCAGACGATCCAGGGTCTTCGGATAGGCGGCTTCAGAGCTGGCGGTCGAGAAGGCGAGCAGGATGGGTTCGCGGATCATCGCCAGCAGCTTGATGACACGGCCACGCAGGAAGACGCTGCCCATGGCGATCAGCAGCAGCCAGAGGCAGGCCAGCGCGATATAGAACTGGGCCATAAAGCTGCCGTAGGTAACCAAAATACCCAGACCCTCTTTGGCCACCATGGCGGCGATGGCGCCAAACACCGCGAATGGCGCAAAGTTCATCACATAACCGGTCACTTTCAGCATGATCTCGGCGGCGCTGGCCATCAGCACCACTACCGGCTTGGCCAGATCGCCGAGCGCGGCGGCAGCCAGACCGAAGAAGAGGGAGAAGACCACGATCTGCAGGATCTCGTTGGTGGCCATCGCCTCGACCACGCTCTTGGGGATGGCGTGGGTCACAAAATCTTTCAGGGTAATGGCACCGGCAGCAATGCCCGAGCTGGCGGTGTCATTGGGCAGGGAGAGCGAGAGACCCACTCCCGGCTGCATCAGGGTCACCATCACCAGACCCAGGCTCAGGGACATCAGGGAGGCCAGCATGAACCAGCCGAGGGTCTTGGCACCGATACGCCCCACGGTGCGGGTGTCGCCCATCTTGGCGATACCGACCACCAGGGTAGTGAAGACCAGGGGAGCGATGATCATCTTGATCAGGCGCAGGAAGATATCGGTCAGGATCGTGATGTTATTGGCGAAATCCGCAGCCTGATCTGCGGCAAACATCCGATAGCCCTGGCCGGTGAGGATGCCAAACATCATGGAGATGAGGATGGCGACCGTCAGTTTATTCATTTTCATGGGGGAGTCCCGGTTTTGATTGGTGCAAGCCGTAAACAGTGGCGTGGGAGCCACTACAGTCCGTTTTTGTGATCCGAGCCGTTGATTCCTGGCGGCTGGTATGCTGGGAGAATGCCTAAAAGCAGGGGGTAAATCTAGAGGCTTTCTCCAGAATTTTATCCTGCCATTAGGTGTATGTGATATGGATCTTGCAAACCACCAATATTAATCACTGTTTATTTTGATTTCGGCGAGATATTTCGCATTCAGAGTTCGCTCATCGAGTGCCCGTGGCAACAGGCGAAAAGTGAGCAGCGCCGAGATGGTATGCTGCACCTGCATCTGGGCCATAAAGAGATCCGGTTCATCCTCGTCAAAGCCGAAGATCGGCCGTGATGGGGACACCCTGACGGCATCGCGGTTAATGGTCAGCTCATCGACCTTGAGCCAGGAGTAACCCTCTGCCAGTGCCAGCTCCCCTGCCCGCTTGAGCACATATTTGCGGGCGGTCTCCCTGTCCACCAGATCGTTGCCGACAAACTCCAGTTGCCACTTGTCCGGGCCAAGCCGGGTCTGGGAAAAACCGGTCTGGCCGTTCCAGAATGACTTTTCACTCTCGTAAGGGGTGGCGCAGCCCACCAGCAGCAGGGTGAGCATCAGCAGACAACAGGGTTTAGATACGGATGCAGACACGAGAGGCCCCGCCAGGCAAATGAGCAACAGAATCGTTACTACACCATAAAGCGCGGTAGCTGCACAATCCGCTCGCGCCAACAGCGACCAGCGTGCATCACCACTGGCTTCGCGCCTGTGCGGCAAATCGCAGGCAAAAGAAAAGGCCTTGTCGTTTGACAAGGCCTTTACCGGGGAATTTGGTCGGTGTGAGAGGATTCGAACCTCCGACCCTCTACACCCCATGCAGATGCGCTACCTGGCTGCGCTACACACCGACGGAGTCAGCTCGGCTGACGGGGGCAGAGTTTATGGAGATGACCCTGCCCTGTCAACAGGGAAACGCCGCCAATTCCTAAGCCACGGTGCGTTCGCCTGCTTTGCGAACAATCAGCGGTTAAAGGTCAGCCGCTTGCCCAGGATCTGGTCAGTCACCTGCCCGTTTTGCCAGGCGATCTGGCCATTCACCAGCGTCATCTCCACCGTGCTGTGGAAGCGGTAGCCGTTGAAGGGCGACCAGCCACAGTGGTAGAGGATGTTGTCATCGTTGACCACATAGGGCTTGCCCAGATCCAACAGCACCAGATCGGCGAAGTAGCCCTCGCGGATATAACCGCGATCCTGCACCTGGAAGCGCTCGGCCACCGCATGGGAGGTCTTCTTGACGATAGTCTCCAGGGTAAACACGCCGTTGTGGTAGAGCTCCAGCAGCGCCTGCAAAGAGTGCTGCACCAGCGGCACACCGGACGGTGCCTTAAAGTAGCTGTTCTGCTTCTCTTCCCAGGTGTGGGGCGCGTGGTCGGTGGCGATGATGTCGAGCACGTCGTTACGTACCGCATCCAGCAGTGCCTGCTGGTCGGCGGCACTCTTCACCGCAGGGTTGCACTTGATCAGGCTGCCCTGGGTCTCGTAATCGGCTTCATTGAAGAAGAGGTGGTGAACGCACACCTCCGCGGTGATGTTCTTGTCCTTCAGCTCGCTCAGGTCGTGGCTGGCGGTAAAGAGCGACAGCTCCTTGGCCGAGGTCAGATGCAGCACGTGCAGCTTGGCACCGTACTGCTTGGCCAGCGCCACCGCCATGCTGGAGGATTTGTAGCACGCCTCGTCACTGCGAATGCGGCCGTGCTCGCCCATCGGCACATTCTCGCCCCACTTGGCCCGCGCCGCCTCTTCGGCCTTGGCGATGGTCGGAGTGTCTTCGCAGTGGGTCACGATCATCACCGGACTTTCGCGGAAGATGGCCGCCAGGGTCTCCTGATTGTCCACCAGCATGTTGCCGGTCGAGGAGCCCATAAACACCTTGACCCCGCAGGACTGCTTGGGGTCGAGACGCTTGATCTCTTCAAGGTTGTCGTTGGTGGCGCCGAGATAGAAGCTGTAGTTGGCGACGGAGGAGTTGGCGGCGATCTGGTATTTGGCTTCGAGGGCGTCGAGGGTGGTGGTCTGGGGATTGACGTTGGGCATTTCCATGAAACTGGTGGTGCCACCGGCGACGGCGGCGCGGGATTCGCTGGCGATAGTCCCCTTGTGGGTCAATCCCGGCTCCCGGAAGTGGACCTGATCATCGATCATTCCGGGGATGAGATGGCGACCTGCGGCATCGATCACCAGCGCATCGGGCGCCTCGATATCCGGGGCGATGCGGGCAATCCGTTCCCCCTCGATCAACACATCGGAGGCATAGATACGGCCTTCGTTGACCAGGGTGGCATTCTTGATAAGCAGTTTGTTCATGGGGGGTTCCAGTTCCTTTGCCGATAATCGCGGGTCATAATAGCGCAAAACTGCCCTTTCTCTGTAGCAAGGCCTGACTGATGAAGTTATTTGTAAGAGATTTGACCGTGATCGACTCCAGCTACCTGTGCGAACGCCGCGGCATGGTGGGCGAGAGCTGGCTGGTAGATATCGAAATGAGCGGTGAGCTCAACGAAATGAGCATGCTGCTGGACTTTGGCCGGGTAAAGAAGCTGATCAAGTCGATCATTGATGAAGAGGTGGACCACAAGCTGCTGGTGCCGACCGAGTGCCCGCTGATCCACGTTGAGGCTCTGGATGGTGACGAAAGCACAGTGGATCTGCTGCGCCCGGGTCGCTCCATCCATCTGCGCTGCCCATCCCAGGGCTTTGCCTTTATCCCGGCCCCGCAAGTTGATAAAGAGTCGGTGACCCGCTACCTGCTGGCGGTACTGGCCAAACGGCTACCGGGCAATATCAAGGATCTCTCCCTGACCCTGCGTCAGGAGGCGATCACCGGCGCCTTCTACCACTACAGCCACGGCCTGAAAAAGCACGATGGCAACTGCCAGCGCATCGCCCACGGCCACCGCTCTCCCATCGAGATCCACGTCGATGGCGAACGCGACCAGGAGCTTGAGCTCAACTGGGCCGAACGCTGGGGCGATATCTACCTCGGCACCGAGGAGGACAAGGTGGCGCTGACCGAGCTCGCTTTGAGCCCCCGCGCCAATGCCCAGCTTGGCAAGCATCACTGCGGCTTCAAATATGTGGCGCCGCAAGGGCTGTTCCAGCTGGCCATTCCCAGCGCTGAGGTGGAGATGATCGACACCGACACCACGGTCGAGCTGCTGGCCTGCTACATCGCCCGTGAAGTGAAGAAGATGGTGGGCGACAAGTTCGTCAAGATTGTCGCCTATGAAGGGGTCGGCAAGGGCGCGATTGCCTACACCTGATCCCCTTGTCGCTGCCGCAATAAAGAGAAGGCCCCGCATCTGCGGGGCCTTCTCTCTTTCAACATGCAACCATCAGGCACTGAGGCGGAAGCGCTTGACCAGGCTCTCCTGCTGCTCGGCAAGGGAGTCCAGCTGCTGGCTGGTCTCGGCTACCCGCTCGATCCCCTGATAGTTGAGATCCGAGATATCGGAAATGCGGTTGAGGTTGGTGGCGATATCGGCGCTGGTGGCCTGCTGCTGCTCGGCGGCAGAGGCGATCTGGCTCGACATGTCGCTGATCAGCACCACAATTCCCTGCACCTCCTCCATGGCGTTGTTGGCGTGAGAGCTCTGATCTACGCAACTGTCCATCTCGCGAGAGCACTCCTGCATCACGGTCACCGCCTTGGCGACTCCCTGCTGCAGGTTTTCGATCATGGTCTGGATCTCGCTGGTGGATTGTGCGGTGCGGCCCGCCAGACTGCGTACCTCATCCGCCACCACCGCAAATCCGCGCCCCTGCTCGCCGGCCCGCGCCGCTTCGATGGCGGCGTTGAGGGCCAGCAGGTTGGTCTGCTCGGCAATGCCGCGAATGACATCGAGGATGTTGCCGATCTGGCTGCTCATGGCGCTCACATCGCCAATCACCTTGCCGGTCTGTTGCAGTTTGCCCGCCAGTTGATGAGTGGTGGTGATATTGCCTGCCATCACCTTGCGCCCCATCTCGGAGGCCTTCTCCACATCCTGCACCCGCTCCAGGGTCTGGTTGGCGGCCTGCGCCACTTCCCGCACCGAGGCCTCCATCTGGGTCATGGCGGCGGCGACCGAGGCGGTCTCCTGGCGCTGTTTCTCCAGATCAGCCCGCACCGATTCGGTGGTGTAGCGATTGCCGTGGGCGGCATCGTTAAGCTGGGCAGACGCTTGTGAAAGCTGCGCCAGCACCTCCCCCATCTGGGCAATCAGCAGGTTAATCTGGCTGCCCAGCTGACCAAATTCGTTCTTGCTCTGAAAACCGATGCGCTGGGTCATGTCGCCCTGGGTCACTTCGGTCAGCACCCGCAGCAACTCCCTGAGCGGACGGCGAATGGCCTTGCCCAGGGTATAAGCCACCAGCATGGCAATCAGGATGGCGACTACGATGCTGGTTCCTTGGGTCAGGGTGCTCTGGCTCTGTGTGACTTTGGCGTGCTGAATACTTTGACTCATCAGCTGCTGACTCTGGCCGGTGATCCGCTCAAGCTGGTTCTGGATCTCGACGATGAGAGCGCTCGCCTGCTTGCTCTTCTCCCGCATCTGCTCCTGCTGCTTCATCAGCGCCAGATACTGGGAGAGCACGCCTTCGCTTGCGGTGGTGTCGCGCACAAAGCCGTGAACATAGTGGCCCATGTCGTTCTCGAAGTTCTTCAGCTCCCCCTGCAGATCCTTGATGGTGCTGTTGAACCCCTCGATCTGCATCTTGTTGCGCTTGAACGCCCCTTCGATGGGGGCCGGAATGGTCTGGTTGAGGGCGTCCATGGTGGAGAGTTCGATGGCGGAGAGCTTGGTGGTCAGGGTCTCGGATAGCATCTTGATAAAGCTGTCGTCGATGGTGACCATCATGTCACCCAGACTCTTCTTGAACTGGGGCAGACTGACCTGAAACTGCCCCTTGGCCAGATTGACCTTGTGCAGTCGGGTGAGCAGCGCCTCGTGTTCGCCGGGCAGGGTATCGGTCAGTTGCAGGTAGCTGTCGACCTGCTGGCTGAGGCTGCTCATCTCCCCTTGCAGTTCGGGATGGTGGGCCACCTGCTGGCGCAAGACGTCAAGGCTCTTGCCCACCGCAGCCTTGGCCTGTTTCAGTTCGGCCACTTCTGCCGGCAGCTGTTTGGGATCCTGCTCGGTGAGCACATCCCCCAGCCACTTGTTGGCGCTGAGCAGGGTGATCTGGGTCTGACTGCTGGCAATCACCAGCGGCATGGACTGCTGGGTAACCTGCTCCAGTGCGTTCCCCAGGGTCTCCTGACTACGAAATGTGAGCAGTGAACTGGCCACCATCACGGCCACCAGGATCGCGAAGCCAAGGTAGACTCGCTGCAAGATGGAGAGATCCGACATTGTTTGTTTCATTATTGTCCCGCTGTATATGCAAAAGTCCCTTGCCTGAGTACCCCGTCCTTTTGATACCCTGCAGACCACCCTGAACAGGCGCTGCAGATGACGTCCCTCTGGCTATCGGTATTTTTAACAATAACTGAAGGGAATGGGACATCAGCTGTGTCAAATGTCGGCTTGTGTCACACTTGGCGTGCTGCTCGCCCCCCTTTCGGGAGCCGCTTGGGGTTCTAGTTCAATTTTCTGTTTCATATAAGGGAGTTAGCCATGGCGCAAGAAACCATTTTCAGCAAAATCATCCGTAAAGAGATCCCCGCCGACATCCTTTATCAAGACGATCTGGTCACCGCATTCCGGGATATCCAGCCCAAGGCCAAAACCCATATTCTGATCATCCCCAATGTGCTGATCCCCACCGTCAATGACGTGGAAGCCGAACATGAACTGGCCCTTGGCCGGATGTTCACCGTGGCCCGCAAACTGGCCGCCGAGGCTGGCATCGCCGAAGATGGCTACCGCCTCATCATGAACTGCAACCGCCACGGCGGGCAGGAGGTCTACCACATCCACATGCATCTGGTCGGTGGCCAGCCGCTGGGACCGCTGCTCAGCCTGTAATGAATCGCAACGCCTCTACCTGCCGCAGCGCCCTGTTGCTCTGCGGCGCCCTGCTGTTGCTGGGAGGCTGTGCCTCCCGCTGGCAGGATATGTTCGTCTCCTACTCCGATCAGATGGTGCCCCTGCGCAACCAGCTGCTGCTGGGCCATGCCGCCGAGGCGCTGCCCGAGGTGCGCGACTCCACCCTTGGGGATGACACCTTTGTGCTGGATCGGCTCGAACAGGGGCGCATTGCCTGGCTCGCCGGTCAGGATGCGGGCAGCAAGCAGGCGTTCGCTGCCGCCGACAGCCGCCTTCAGTGGGAGGACAATCAGGCCGAATACCGGCTGAGCCACGGTCTGGATCAGGTGGGCAGTCTGCTCACCAACGATCAGTCGATGGCCTATCGTACTCCCGATTACGAACGCACCATGCTGCATCACTATCTGGCCCTCAACTATCTGCAACGGGGTGATGCCGATGGCGCCCTGGTGGAGGTGCGTCGGGCCAATCAGGTGCAGGAGCAGGCCCTGAAACGGCGAGCCGATGAGGTGCGCAAGGCGAAGGATGAGAGCGAAGAGGCCGAAGCAGAAGGCGAGATGCGCCAGCTGATGTCGCGCGGCGCACCGGATCTCGACCGGTTGATCGGCAAGGTCAAAAACGGTTTTCAGAACGCCTACACCTTCTATTTTTCCGCCGTGCTCTATGAGGCGGCCGGGGATCTCAACGATGCCTGGGTCGACTATCAGCGCGGCTACCAGATAGCGCCGGACAACCGCAGCCTGCAAGATGCCTTGCTGCGTCTGGCGCGGCTGCGTGGCTCACCGGACGAGATCCGCGAGACCGAGAAAAAGATAGGCCGCAAAGCGCCGCCGCTTGCAAAAGATCAAGGCCAACTGGTGGTACTGTTTGAAGATGGTTTGATCCCGGCACGGCGCGAACTGTTCCTGCCGCTCCCCATCTCCACCTCCCGCGGCGATTTTCGCACCTTTACCGTCGCCATCCCCTATTACGATAATCGGGCCAGCGACACCGGCCCGCTGACGGTGGAAGTCGGCAAGCGGGTCGAGCAGACCAGCGAGCTGGTCAGGCTGGAAGCGCTGGCCGCCAAAGATCTGCAGGAGCGGCTGCCCGGCATGCTGACCCGCCAGGCGCTGCGACTGGTGGCCAAGGAGCAGATGCGCCGCACCGCCGCCAAAGAGGGAGGGGATGTGGGCAATATTCTGGTGGGGATCTTCAACACCCTCTCGGAGCGGGCCGATACCCGCAGTTGGCTGACGCTGCCAGCTCAGGCATCGAGCTGGCAGGGGATGGTGCCGGCAGGTGACATCAATCTCACCCTGGGCGCGGGGGCAGCCCAGCGGCAATTGCCGCTCACCATCCACAAGGGCCGCACCACCCTGGTCTGGGTACAGCGCCTCGGCGCCGGTCTGACCACCCGGGTGATGCCCCTTTGAACACACGGCCAATGCAGATAAACGAGACGATTAACGGGCAGGCTCAAGCGCTACCCCACTCACCCCGATTTAAGGAGAGCAAGATGAAAGCATACGGGTTGGCCTTCGGGCTCGCGCTACTGCTCAGCGGCTGCGCCACCAATACCTCCGGCATTGCGCTCTATGGCCCGGCGGGCGGCGCACCCACGCTGGAGCAGCACCAGAATGTCAATGTCACTCTGACTGAGCTCAGCCGCCGCCAGCAAAACGGCCTGCTGCAGGTCAATGTGGCCGCCGCCAGCACCCAGCGCGGCGATAACAAGCTGCAATATATCTTCTATTGGTATGATGAGGCCGGTCAGGAGGTCGCCAGCGATGGCCGCGGCTGGACCCCCATCAAGCTGCATGGCTATCAGACCCGCACCCTGTCGGCCCTGGCGCCCAGCCCGGCGGCGCAGGGTTACCGGATTTACGTACGCGAAGTGATTGAGGAATCCTACTGATGAAAATGAATCATGCCCTGCTGATATTGACCTCTGCATTGCTCTTGGGCGGCTGCTCCAGCACCACCGTCAGCTATGGCGATCCCACTGAAACCGAAACCGTCACCGTCGATTACGGCTCAAGCGACCTGCAGGCCATCGCCGACAAGATGGCGGACTCCATGCTCGCCTCCCCTGCCACCAGCGAGATCACCGCTGGCGGTCGTCCGGTGATGTTTATGGACTCTATCCGCAACAAGACCTCCGAGCACATCGATACCGAAGCCATCACCGACACCATCCGCACCAAGTTGCTGCGGGCCGGCAAATTCCGCTTCGTCGACATGAGCAAGGTGGCCGCCGTCAAGCAGCAGCTCGAATACCAGCAGAGCAGCGGCATGGTGGATCCTGCCTCCATGGTACGTCTGGGCAAGCAGACCGGTGCTCGCTACATGGTCTATGGCAACCTCGCCAGCATCGTCAAAGACAATGGCAAGGTGAAGGATGTCTACTACCAGATGACCATGAACCTGATGGATCTGCAAAACGGCGAACTGCTGTGGGCCGATCAGAAAGAGATCCGCAAACAGGCGAAGAAATCCACTTTTGGCTGGTAACAGGCTCCCGCAGACAGACAACTGTGATCCGCTGCTGGCCAGCCTGCCCGCTCCCTGGCGGGAGGGGCAGCTGGAACCACTCGGGTTAGGTCTGACCAACTGCAACTATCGACTGCGCCTCCCCTCGGGGCGCAGTTACTTTTTGCGTCAGGGGCACCCCGATCCGCTGCGTCTTGGTATCGACCGCTCCACCGAGTGGCAGCTTTATCAGGGGGCGATAGCCGAAGGACTAGCGCTGCCTTGCCACTATGGCGATGCCGCCAGCGGTCTGATGCTGCTCGAATGGTGCGATGAGCCAAACTGGGTACATGCGGCGCCACCGGCAGTCGATCAGCCCAGTCTGCTGGCTGAGGTGCTGCGCAAGCTCCATCGCTTGCCGCTGCCTGCGGTGGTGATGGCGGTGCGAGCCCACGCCACGGGCTATCGCGCCCGACTGGCCCACATTCCCTTCTGGCTGCCCGCCCTGGAGCGGAGCTTGCTCGCCAGCAGTGAGCCAAATGATTGCTGGCGCCCTTGCCACCATGATCTCAATCCGGCTAACTTGTTGGGAAGCAAACCCTGGGTCATCGACTGGGAGTATGGCGCGGCAGGTCACCCCGGCTTTGAGCTCGCCAGCATCCAGCGCACCCATGAGTGGCCCGCCGAGCGGCGCGACGAGCTGGAAGCGCACTATCTGCAGGCCCTGCCGCGCCACCAGTGGCCCGATTTTCAGAGCGAGGCATTTCTACCCTGGGTCGACTATATCGGCCTGCTCTGGGCCCTGCTGATGGCAGAACAACAGCCCTCACTCGACTATGACACCCTGATCGCCATCAACCGGCAACGACTGGAGTAACAGATGATAAACAAGGTGCGCTGGCACAAGCCGAAAACCTGGGGTCTGCTGCTGATCGGCCTGCTGCTGACCGGCTGCTCCACCCGGGTGATCTACTACTGGCTCGATACCGCCATCATCTGGCAGCTGGATGACTACTTTGCCCTCTCCTATTCGCAGAAGGATCTGCTCAGCCGCGAAGTGAAGGGGCTGATGGCCTGGCATCGCCAACACGAGCTGCCGCGCTACGCCAAGGATCTCGATGCACTGGCCAAGGCGGTGGCCAGCCCCATGACGCCGGAGCAGATCTCGACCAATCTCGATGCGGTGCAGCAGAGCCTGACCCGCACGCTGGAAAACACTATCCCCCGTGCGGTCAGGCTGGCGCGCACCCTGACCGACGAGCAGGTGGCCCGCTTTATGACCGATCGGGTCAAGCGGCAACAGGAGCGGCAAAAGGACTTTGCCACTGAGCCCAAAGAGCAGATGCTGGCGGAGTTTCGCGACAAGATGAACAAGCGGCTCGAGTTCTGGATTGGCGAGGTGAAACCGGCACAGGCGCCACTGGTGGCCCAGTGGGCCGAATGGCAATACGAGCTGATGCCCCCCTGGCTCGAGTTTCAGGAGTCCTGGACCCAGGAGCTGGACAGGCTGATGAAGCAGCGCCAGAGTCCCGACTTTACCCGCGAGCTGACTGACCTGCTGGCCGAGGGGGATGGGCTGATGGATGGCCGCTTTACCGGCTATACCGAACAGTCGCGCCAGCGTACCGTCAACTGGCTGAGCGCCATGAGCCAGTCGCTGGATATCTCCCAGCGGGCTCATCTCTACTCCCTGCTCAAGGGTTATGCCCGCGACTTCAAGCAGATGAGCGGCAGCTGACAGCCAGCACCGAATGGTGCCATGCGCCCAGGGCAACCTTGTTCAAACCGGGCGCTTATGGTAGTTTGCCCTTTCTATTTATCGGGAATTAACTTTTGCGCCTTATCGACAAAGTAAAACTGGTGCTGGTAACTCTGGTTATCGCCCTCACCCTGCTTTGTTCCATCGCCCGAATGGAAGGCCCGCTGCTACCCGCATCTCCCCAGAGTGAACAGCAGCAGACTCAGGTGTTCAATCAGCTTAGCGACAGCGACGATGGCATCATCAAGTTTGTTGGCAGCCATCAGAATCACCTGCTGCGTCTCGAACAATCCCTGCGCAGTGACAACCAGCCCAAGAGTGTGGTCTACGAGCTGATCCAGAGCTGGTCTGCCCAGGCCATCCTGCTGTTGCTGCTCGGCTGGCTGATGCTGGCACCCGAGCTCTATCACAAACAGAGTTTTCGCGATCGCTTCGGTGCGATCCACCGGCGCCATCTACAGCGCCAACATCTGCAATATCGCTTCACCCAGAGCTATCTGAGCGCCTGACCCCGGAGGGGCTGGCACATCCACTGTTTGCTCATCTCCTCTTCCTGACGGATCCGGCAACTGCCTGATCCGCATCTGATGCATCCCATTTTTTGCGCCTTGCCGAGCCTTGTTGCTATCGGCCCGGGCACCATTCTCCTGACAGAGGCTTGTTTGCCATGAGAAAGAGCAATCGCACCGTTCTCAACCGCATGAGCAAGTGGCAGTACGCACTGCTGCTGTTGATGCTGTTGACCTTTACCTTTTACTCCCTGCCTACCTTTTTCGGTGAGCAGCCCTCCCTCGGCCTGCACGGACAGCAGCGCCTGACCACCCAGCAGCAGATGTTACTGAGCGACAAACACCTGACACCGGTCAAGGTGATCGAGCAACCTGAGCGGGTCGAGCTGGTCTTTGCCAGCCAGGGTGAGCAGCAGCGCGCCAAGCAGTTGCTGGAGCAGCAAGGGGTCGACAGTGCCGCCCTGACCCTGGAGTTTCACTCCAATGCGCCGGCCTGGATCACCCGCCTCGGCGCCGACCCCATCAAGCTGGGGCTCGACCTGCGTGGCGGCTCCCAGCTGCTTATCGGGGTGGACGTGGACTTTGTCATCGACAATCAGACCAAGAATCTGGTGGATACCCTGCGCACCCGTTTCCGTGAAGCCAATCTGCGCGGCGCCAGCGTCACGCGCAGCGCACAGGGCGCCGTAGCCGTCACCCTGCCGGAGGTCGCCGAACAGGAGAGCTGGCTCTCTATCATCAAGGAGAGTGCCGGTACCCGTCAGGATCAGTGGAAGCTGACCCGCTCCGGCAATGATCTGAAACTGGTGCTGAGCGAGGCGGAGCGTACCCTGCTGGTCAACAACGCCGTGACCCAGAACCTGTCGATCCTGAAAAAACGGATCAACGAGCTCGGCATCGTCGAAGCCTCGGTGGTGCGTCAGGGGCAGGATGGCATCCGTATCGAACTGCCTGGGGTACACAACCCCAAGCAGGCGAAAGAGGTGATCGGGGCCACCGCCTCGCTGGCCTTCTACGAGGCCAAAGCCGACAGCCACTTCTACATCGCCGATCGCAACGGTCAGGCCGTCGGCATGGCGCGCAAGCCGGTCCTCACCGGCGAGCACATCGTCGATGCCCGCGCCAATATGGGCGAAATGGGCCAGCCCCAGGTCAATATCGTGCTCGACACCCTGGGTGGCAGCAAGATGAACCAGTTCAGCCGCCAGCATGTGGGCAAGCCGATGGCAACCGTCTTCACCGAGTACAAAACCAACGCCCAGGGCAAACTGCGCGCCCAGAGCGAGGTGATCAACGTCGCCACCATCCAGACCGCCCTTGGCAACCAGTTCCGCATCACCGGCATTGGCAGTCTGCCGGAAGCGCAAGAGCTGGCCATGCTGCTGCGCGCCGGCGCCCTCACCGCCCCTCTCAAGATCCTGGAAGAACGCAGTATTGGCCCGACGCTGGGGATGCAGAATATCGAGGCGGGCTTCACCGCGCTGGCCTTCGGCATGGCAGGCATGATGCTGTTCATGATGGCCTGGTACCGCAAATTCGGCTGGGTTGCCATCACGGCGCTGGTCGCCAACCTGTTGATGCAGGTCGGCATGCTGGCGGTGCTGCCGGGCGCCGTGCTGACCCTGCCAGGGATCGCCGGTCTGGTGCTGACGGTGGGCATGGCGGTAGATACCCATGTGCTGATCTTCGAGCGGATCAGGGACCGTCTGCGAGAAGGGGGCTCACTGGCCAACGCCATCGACTTTGGCTATCGCTCCGCCTTCCACACCATTTTCGATGCCAACATCACCACCCTCATCTGCGCCGTGGTGCTCTATTCCATCGGCTCCGGGCCGCTGCAGGGCTTCTCCATCACCCTCATTCTGGGTCTGCTCTCCAGCATGATCACCGGGATCTGGGGGACGCGCGCCATCATCAACCCCCTGTGGGGACGCAGCAGCGAGCGCACGCTAAAGGTGTAACGGGACAGCAGTCCCTCTGATGAGCGGCTTTGACTGCGCCATCGGCCATGGATATGGCCGGAGCGGCCAAAGTAGAACACTATTTTCCCGGCGTGTCGCAACACGTCGTGATGGGCCAACAGCCTGATGCTGGCTGGCCAAGGAGAGAATTATGTTGAGAATGATCGTTGCCATGGGGCTGACCCGTTGGCGCTATATCGGCCTGTGGGCTTCCATCCTGCTGACCGTGGCCAGCGTCGCTATCTTGCTGGTGAACGGCCTGACATTGGGGCTCGATTTTACCGGTGGGATCCTGCTGGAGTTTCATATCCAGACCCTGAAAGAGGCCCATGAGCTCAATGCCATGCTGGTTTCCCCGCTGGCGGGAGCCGTTGAGCTGAGCTCAGCCGGTATTCCCGGCGAGTGGCTGATCAAGCTGCCCCCCCACGAACTGCCCTGGCCCGCGGCGGATCTCGCCACCATGCTGACCCAACAGCTGGGGATGCCGGTCGAGTTGCTGCGCACCACCATCGTCGGCCCTCAGGTGGGTGCCGAGCTGTTCCAGCAGGGGATGCTGGCGGTGCTGGTCGCTTCGCTGGCGATGTCTGCCTATCTGGCGTTTCGCTTCGAGTGGCGTCAGGCCATCGGCATCCTGCTCTCGGTGGTCCATGACGCCATCGTGGCGCTGGGGCTACTGTCACTCTTTCAGATCGAATTCGATCTGAACATCATCGCCGGTTTGATGGCGGTGATCGGCTACTCCCTCAACGACAGCATCGTCATCTCGGACAGGCTGCGGGATCTGCTGAGCTCGCGTACCCAGATGGGCATCCACGAGTGCTCCGATGTGGCCATCAAGGCGACCTTCAGTCGCACCATGATCACCTCGGGCACCACCCTGTTTACCGTGGGAGCTCTGTTGCTGTTTGGTGGTGACGCCCTCTACGGCTTCTCCTTCACCCTGTTTGCCGGGATCCTGGTGGGCACCGTCTCTTCCATCACCGTCGCCTCGACCGTGCAGGAGCTGCTGGGCCTCACCCCGCAGGCCTACCAGAAGAAGAGCGAGGAGCCACTGGCCAACGCAGCCTGAACCTTGTTAATCAGGCCCGGCTCACCGGGTCTCAACGAACCGGACCCCTGCCAACCATTGGCAGGGGCTTTTTCCATCCCTCCTCTCTCGCCGCCCATTTTGTCGTTCGGCTCGCCTCAATTGACAACTGACCATATTGAAAGCAATGACGGATCAACCCGTCACTTTTAATAACAAAAAGGTCATTTTATTACGTCAGAAACCATAAAATGTGACTGAAAGCACTTTCTTGAGGGCTCAAAGGAGGCAACATTGTAGTGATTTATCTACAAAGGGATATGAGATGTTGTTACAACCTGCCAATACAGCAAAATCCAGACAGTTGCTGAACGAGACCATGGCTTTGGTACTCGCAGGAGGGCGGGGTAGTCGCCTCAAACAGTTAACCGACAACCGTGCAAAACCTGCCGTTCATTTCGGCGGCAAATTCCGCATCATCGATTTCGTGCTCTCCAACTGCATCAACTCCGGCATTCGTCGGGTCGGTGTCGTGACCCAGTACAAATCCCACAGCCTGTTGCGCCATCTCCAATCCGGCTGGTCTTTCCTGCGCTACCAGATGAACGAGTTTATCGATCTGCTCCCTGCCCAGCAGCGGGTGGATGAGGTGAACTGGTATCGGGGTACCGCCGATGCGGTCTACCAGAATCTGGATATCATCCGCGATCACGCCCCCAAATATGTGGTGGTGCTGGCAGGCGATCACATCTACAAGATGGATTACGCTGCCATGCTGCTCGACCACGTCAATATGGGCGCCAAGGTGACCGTTGCCTGCATCGAGGTGCCACGCAGTGAAGCAAGCGCCTTCGGGGTAATGGCGGTGGATGATGATCGCAAGATCAACGCCTTCGTCGAAAAGCCTGCCAACCCGCCCGCCATGCCGGGCAAGGCCGACACCGCGCTGGCCTCAATGGGCGTCTATGTCTTCGATGCGGAGTATCTCTATCAGCTGCTGGAAGAGGACATTGCCAACGAGCAGTCCCATCACGATTTCGGCATGGACGTGATCCCCCGCGTGGTGAAAGAGGGCACCGCATTCGCTCACCCGTTTGGCATGTCCTGTGTCGGCTGCTGTCCGGATCGCCGCCCCTACTGGCGCGATGTGGGCACCGTGGACTCCTTCTGGGAGGCCAATATGGATCTCGCTTCCGTCACGCCTGAGCTGGATATCTACGATCAGGACTGGCCCATCTGGACCAGTCAGAACATGACTCCTCCCGCCAAGTTCGTGCAGGATCGAAACGGCCAGCACGGCATGACCATCAACTCCATGTTTGCCGGGGGCACCATCGTCAGTGGCTCTTTCATCCTGAGTTCGGTGCTCTTTACCAATGTGCGGGTCGACTCCTTCTGCACCCTGGATCAGGCCGTTATCTTCCCGGGTGTGGAGATAGGTGCCGGTTGCCGACTGCGCCGGGTGGTGATCGACAAGGGATGCAAACTGCCGGAAGGCACGGTGATCGGTGAAAACGCCGATGAAGATGCACGTCGCTTCCACCGCTCCGAGCAGGGCATAGTGCTGGTCACCCAGGGGATGCTCACTCGCCTGAACAAAGAGCTGCAGGGAAAACAAAAGCGCTGATCCGCAGCCAGACGGGATCCCCCTTCCTACCGCAAAGGGAGCCACTATGGCTCCCTCTTTCTATGGCTGACCAGATAGCCACCTCACACCATCATTGCCATCGCGTTGCAGTCTCCCAGAGATACCATTTACTGTGGGTAAACAGCTGGGCAACGCAGCCCCCCTCAGACCGTAAACATTAGGTTACACAAAAACCATTGCCACTCCGAAAAACCCTCTGTGTTATTCCTCTTTACGCTATATAGCAGCTCATTTATCTGACTTTTTAGCGGTAAATCCGCTAGTTTCACTTGATTGTTTGTTTTTCCTTGGTAAGGTGAGGGCGGTTGCGTAACAAAGCAGGTACCAACGTAAACATATCGGTACAATCGCTTTTAGCTTAATACAGTAGAGAGAATGAAGTCATGCAAAGAGACCCCCTGAACAACATCCATATCCAGTCCGAACAAGTGATGATCACGCCTGCCCAGCTCAAGGAGAAGTTACCCATCTCTGACAAGGCGCTGGCATTCGTGCAAGGGGCCCGCAATACCATCGCCGATATCATTCACCGCCGCGATCACCGCTTGCTGGTGATCTGTGGTCCCTGCTCCATCCACGACATGGACGCCGCCAAAGAGTACGCAACCAGACTCAAAGCGCTGCATGATGCCTATCAGGACTCTCTCTACATTGTCATGCGGGTCTACTTTGAGAAGCCGCGCACCACGGTCGGCTGGAAAGGCTTTATCAACGACCCCAATCTGGATGGCACCTTCGATGTGGAGCTGGGGCTGCACCGTGCCCGCGAGCTGCTCTGCTGGCTGGCGGAGCTGGAGTTGCCGCTGGCCACCGAAGCGCTCGACCCCATCAGCCCGCAATACCTGGCCGAGCTCTTCTCTTGGTCAGCCATCGGCGCCCGCACCACCGAATCCCAGACCCACAGGGAGATGGCCTCCGGCCTCTCCATGCCGGTCGGCTTCAAGAACGGCACCGACGGCAACCTGGGGACTGCCATCAATGCGTTGCAGGCGGCCTCCTCCCCTCACGCCTTTATGGGGATCAACCAGCAGGGCCAGGTTGCGCTGCTGCAGACCCAGGGCAACCCGGATGGCCACGTGATCCTGCGCGGCGGCAAACATCCCAACTATGACTCGGTCAACGTGTCGCTGGCGGAAGAGGCGCTGGAGAAAGCGGGCCTGCTGCCGAGCCTTGTGGTGGATTGCAGCCACGGCAACTCCAGCAAGGATCACCGTTTGCAGCCCAAGGTGGCCGACAACGTCATCCACCAGATCCAGGAGGGCAACCGCTCCATCATCGGGGTGATGCTCGAATCCAACCTGTTCGAGGGAAACCAGTCCAGCGAGCAGCCCAAGCAGCAGATGCACTATGGGGTCTCCATCACTGATGCCTGCATCGACTGGGACACCACCGCCACCCTGCTGGCCCGCTGCCACAACCAGCTGGCTGACCCTCTCAAGAGCAGAACTGCACGGTAAGCCGTGGTATCTTGTCGTAACCTATTGAACAATCGAGGTATCACCGCTGGTGGCATCAAGCCGCTCACGCCGTGATACCTTGTTGCATCTTGATTTTCAGGGCGTCGCCGCTGCGGCGCCAGCAGGGACTGGATATGGCTGAAGAGTTGAATGTACTCAGGGACAAGATAGATGCGGTGGACAAGCAGCTGATCGATCTGCTGGCCGCCCGTCTGGCCCTGGTGGGAGAAGTGGGTGAAGTAAAGAGCCGCCACGGCCTGCCCATCTATGCACCGGACAGGGAAGCGAGCATGCTGGCCCGCCGCCGCGCCGAGGCTGAGCAGTTGGGGGTGCCCGGCGATCTCATCGAAGACGTGCTGCGCCGGGTGATGCGCGAATCTTATGCCAGCGAGAAAGATACAGGCTTCAAATGCATAAAGCCGGATCTTGGCAAGGTGGTCATCATAGGCGGTCAGGGCCAGCTTGGTCGGCTGTTCGGTCATATGTTCAGCCTCTCAGGCTATCGGGTCGAGACGCTGGAACAAGCCGACTGGCCGCGCGCTGACGAGATCCTCGCCGGAGCCGGTCTGGTGATGGTGGCGGTGCCCATCGATATCACCTGCCAGATCATCGACCGGCTCGGCAACCTGCCCGCCCACTGCCTGCTGGTGGATGTCACCAGCGTGAAAGCGGCACCGCTCGAACATATGCTGGCGGTGCACCAAGGGCCGGTACTGGGACTGCACCCCATGTTCGGGCCGGATGTGGCGAGTCTCGCCAAGCAGGTGATCGTCTGCTGCCAGGGTCGTGACCCCGCCGCCAGCCAATGGCTGCTGGATCAGATGACCATCTGGGGCGCCCGCTTGCAACAGGTGGAAGCCAAGGCCCACGATGAGGCGATGACCCTCATTCAGGCACTGCGTCACTTCGCCACCTTTGCCTATGGCTGGCACCTCTCCCGGGAGCAGGCCAATCTGGATCGCCTGCTGAGTTTGAGCTCCCCCATCTACCGGCTGGAGCTCGCCATGGTGGGGCGGCTGTTTGCTCAGGATCCCCACCTCTATGCCGACATCATTTTGTCGTCACCGCAGAATCTGGCGATGATCCGTCGCTACTACCAAAACTTCGGCGAGGCGCTGGGTCTGCTGGAGCGTGGAGACAGGGACGGTTTCATCGCGGCCTTCTCGCAAGTCTCCGGTTTCTTCGGCGAGCATGCCGACCAGTTCCTGCGTGAAAGCCGCATGCTACTGGCCCAGGCCAACGACCGCCGCCAACACGGCTGATCCTGCAAAAGTAGTAACAACTCATGCCACTCGGAAGAAGCCGCCACCGTTCATGACTGGATGCGAGCCAAAGATCTCCATTGGAAGGGGCGATGAAGCGTGCGGGTTGTCATTAACAATGGCAACCCGCTTTGCAACTAGTCTCGAAGCAAACCCAGTCCTACCTAATCGTCGCCATCTGCCGCACACATCGCTGCTCTCTGTCATCCACCCGCTTGGCAAACCAGGCGGTGGTGAGGTTGCGGGTAATTTTCGGGCTCTTTAGCTGAATGCCGGGCAGGATGGCGCGGGGCAATCGCTTGCCCGCTTGCTTGTCGGCCAGGGTAAAGATGCGATGGTAGAGATCGGTCTCGGCAAATGCGGCGGTATCCCCTTTACGCAGGCTCTGGTGGATCGCCTGTTTGCTCATATTGACCCGGTTGGCGAGGGTGTAGACGGCAAGCTCGGTGTTACCCGGCAGATCCGAGTCATAGCGGATCAGATCCCCGTCCAGCGCCAGAGTTTTGCCACTCAAACGGCTGACAGCGGCCTGAAAGGCGGCATTGCGACTGGCGTACCAGCCGGCGTTGAAATCGGCAAAGCGGTAGAGGGTATCCGGGTAGTCGGCGGGATAACCGAAGATATGCTTGGTGCCAAACCAGATGCCGCCGCGACGGGTAAAGACTTCGTGGCGGATGGAATCCTTGATTGGATAGGGGTAGCCACGGGCGTTGGCCTCGGCAAAGGCGATGCTCACCTGCATCGGGCCACCAGTATGCACCGGGTTGAGGTTGCCAAACAGCGTCTTGCCCATCGGCAGCATGCTGATCATATCTTCGAAGATTTCACTCATCTCCCGCTCCGTACGCAACTTGTCGATCCGCTCGGCGTAGCTCTTGCCGGTAGGCGAGTTGATGGAGAGCGCGGCCCGCACCATAAATTCGGGGATCAGCAGCTTGGCTGCCCGTGAGTTGATCTCTTTCCAGGCGATCTTGCCAAGGCCCGGCACTACAGGGTCGGCCTGATAAGTGGCTTCCTGCTCCGCCACCGCCAGCACGCTACAGACGTTGTGATCATTGACCGTCACCCCCTGGGTGGTGAGCGCCGTCACCACGTCGCTGGCCCACCCCTGTTTGTCAGGCACCTGACGGGGCAAGAAGCGCACGATGCGGCTCTTCATATCCGCCGGTTTGCGCGGCTGCATGGCAGGCGGCGTTTTGGGGTTGCTCACGCTCGCCTCTTTGGCAGGCGCGGAGGCGGGATCACTGGCACAACCGGCCAGCAACAAGGCAGAGCAGAAGGCAAGAAGACGACAGGAAGGCAAAGCGGTCATAAGCATGTCCATTTTTTGTTGGCCCGACAGGCAGCGCCGCTGGCACTGCACTGACAAGCAAAGTGGGGCCATTGTAGAGGATTGCCTGCCGCAGTTGAAACCCGCGCTCGCAGCATCCCCTCCCCTTGCCAGCTTTTGCCACCCACGCGCCATCCGTTGTCTGCGATGCGGAACTCATGACCTTCCTCAATGGCTCACTCGGCCAGAACCGTACGGTGAGCGACAGATAAAAAGAAACCCCCGCCATCGCTGGCGGGGGTTGGTCGTCTGGCAAGTCGGGCTGATGCCCGCTGCAAACGCTTAGCGGTTTTTCACCTTCTGGTGCAGCTCCTGCACCGAGTTGACATTGGCGGTGGCATCCACGCTGATGGCCATGCAGGTGGCAAACGCCTCATTCATGGTGGTGGTATACGCCACTTTGTTTTGCAAGGCGGCGCGACGCAGCTGCTTGGAGTCCTGGATCGCCACCCGCCCTTCGGCGGTGTTGACGATGTAGGTGTACTCGCCATTCTTGATGCGGTCGAGAATGTGCGGGCGACCTTCGTGCACCTTGTTGACCAGGCGCGGGTTGATGCTCGCTTCACCCAGCGCGACCGCGGTGCCGTGAGTGGCATCCAGCTCGTAACCCAGCTCCAGCAGCTTGGCGGCCAAATCGACCACCTGAGCCTTGTCGCTGTGACGCACTGACAAGAGGGCACGCCCCTCTTTTGGTACGGCGTGGTTGGCACCCAACTGCGCCTTGGCATAGGCCTCGGCAAAGCTGCTGCCCACCCCCATAACCTCACCGGTAGAGCGCATCTCTGGCCCCAGCAGCGGGTCAACCCCCGGGAACTTGGCAAACGGCAGCACCACCTCTTTCACCGAGTAGTAGGGCGGGATGATCTCTTTGGTGAAGCCCTGTTCTTGCAGCGACTGACCGGCCATCACACGAGCGGCAATCTTGGCCAGCGGGGCACCGGTCGCCTTGGAGACGAACGGCACGGTACGGGCGGCACGCGGGTTCACTTCGATGAGGTAGATGTCATCACCCTTGACCGCGAACTGCACGTTCATCAGGCCGATAACGCCGAGCTCCAGCGCCAGCTTGCGCACCTGCTCGCGGATCTCGTCCTGAATCTTCTTGGACAAGGTATAGGGAGGCAGGGAGCAACCGGAGTCACCGGAGTGGATACCGGCCTGCTCGATGTGCTCCATGATACCGCCGATAACCACATCGGTGCCGTCGCAGATGGCATCCACGTCCAGCTCGGTCGCATCGTCCAGGAAGCGGTCCAGCAGTACCGGCGATTCGTTGGAGACGCTTACCGCCTCGGCGAAGTAGCGACGCAGATCCTGCTCGTCATAGACGATTTCCATGGCGCGGCCACCCAGCACGTAGGAGGGGCGAACCACCAGCGGGTAGGTGATACGCTCGGCCAGCAGCACGGCCTGCTCCAGCGCGGTGACGGTGCCGTTTTCCGGCTGCTTGAGGCCGAGGCGCTCGACAGCAGACTGGAAGCGCTCGCGGTCTTCGGCGCGATCGATGGCATCCGGGCTGGTACCGATAATCGGCACACCGTTGGCTTCCAACGCCCGTGCAAGCTTCAGCGGGGTCTGGCCACCGTACTGGACAATCACGCCCTTGGGTTTTTCGATGCGCACGATTTCCAGCACATCTTCCAGGGTGACAGGTTCGAAGTAGAGACGGTCGGAAGTGTCGTAATCGGTGGAGACGGTCTCCGGGTTGCAGTTGACCATGATGGTCTCGTAACCGTCTTCGCGCAGGGCCAGCGCCGCGTGCACGCAGCAGTAGTCGAACTCGATACCCTGACCGATACGGTTCGGGCCGCCGCCGATGATCATGATCTTGTCGCGGTTGCTCGGGGCCGCTTCGCACTCCTCGTCATAGCTGGAGTACATGTAGGCGGTGTTGGTGGCGAACTCGGCGGCGCAGGTATCGACCCGCTTGTAGACCGGGAAGATGTTGTGGCGGGCACGCAGTTTGCGCACTTCGCCTTCTGCCACACCGAGGATCTTGGCCAGACGGGCATCGGCAAAGCCTTTGCGCTTGAGGGCACGCAGGAAGTCGGCATCGAGACCGGCCATGCCGCGCTCTTTCACCTCTTCTTCCAGCTTCACCAGATCTTCAATCTGCACCAGGAACCAGGGGTCAATCTTGGTCAGCTTGAAGATGCCATCCATGGAGAGACCGGCGCGGAATGCATCGGCGATGTAGAAGATACGGTCGCTACCGGCGTCCTGCAGCTCGTGACGGATGCGGGTCAGGGAGTCCGGGGCATTGAGGTCAACCATGGGGTCGAAGCCGGTTTTGCCAGTTTCGAGGCTGCGCAGCGCCTTGTGCAGAGACTCCTGGAAGTTGCGGCCGATGGCCATCACTTCGCCGACCGACTTCATCTGGGTAGTCAGACGGTCGTTGGCACCGGCGAATTTTTCGAAGTTGAAGCGTGGTACCTTGGTGACCACGTAGTCGATGGCCGGCTCGAAGGAGGCCGGAGTGCGACCGCCGGTGATATCGTTCATCAGCTCGTCGAGGGTGTAACCGATGGCGAGCTTGGCGGCGATCTTGGCGATGGGGAAACCGGTCGCCTTGGAGGCCAGCGCGGAGGAGCGCGACACCCGCGGGTTCATCTCGATGATGACCATGCGGCCATCTTTCGGGTTGATACCGAACTGGACGTTGGAGCCGCCGGTCTCGACGCCGATTTCGCGCAGCACCGCCATGGAGGCGTTGCGCATCAGCTGGTACTCCTTGTCGGTCAGCGTCTGGGCTGGCGCGACCGTGATGGAGTCACCGGTGTGGATACCCATGGGGTCGAAGTTCTCGATGGCGCAGACGATGATGCAGTTGTCGTTGCGATCCCGCACCACTTCCATCTCGTACTCTTTCCAGCCGATCAGCGACTCGTCGATGAGCAGCTCTTTGGTCGGGGAGAGATCCAGACCACGCTCGCAGATCTCGACGAACTCTTCGGTGTTGTAGGCGATGCCGCCACCCGAGCCGCCCATGGTAAAGGAGGGACGGATGATGCAGGGGAAGCCGACCATCTGCTGCACGCCCCATGCCTCTTCCATGTTGTGGGCGATGCCGGCACGCGGGCACTCGAGGCCGATGCTGCGCATCGCCTTGTCAAAGCGGGAGCGGTCTTCGGCCTTGTCGATGGCGTCGGCGGTGGCACCGATCATCTCGACACCGAACTCGGCCAGCACGCCATGCTTCTCCAGCGCCAGTGCGCAGTTGAGCGCAGTCTGGCCGCCCATGGTGGGCAGGATGGCGTCCGGGCGCTCTTTCTTGATGATTTCGCGCACCACTTCCCAGGTGATGGGCTCGATGTAGGTGGCGTCAGCCATCTCCGGGTCGGTCATGATGGTGGCCGGGTTGGAGTTGACCAGAACGACGCGGTAACCCTCCTCGCGCAGGGCTTTGCACGCCTGGGCGCCGGAGTAGTCAAATTCGCAGGCTTGGCCGATGACGATGGGGCCGGCGCCGAGGATCAGGATGCTCTGAAGGTCATTACGTTTTGGCATGAAACTCTTTCCTCTATTTCTTAGGCGCGATACTGCTTAATCAATTCAATAAAGTGGTCAAAAAGACCGGCACAGTCGTGCGGGCCCGGGCTCGCTTCGGGGTGCCCCTGGAAGCTGAAGGCCGGACGGTCGGTGCGATGGATACCTTGCAGGGAACCATCGAACAGGGAGACGTGGGTGGCGCGCAGGCAATCCGGCAGGCTGTTCTCGTCTACCGCAAAGCCGTGGTTCTGAGCGGTGATCATCACAGTGTTGTCATCGAGGCTCTTCACCGGATGGTTGGCGCCGTGGTGGCCAAACTTCATCTTGACGGTCTTGGCACCGGAGGCCAGACCCAGCAGCTGGTGACCCAGACAGATGCCGAACACCGGCGTGTTGGTATTAAGGAAAGCCTTGATGGCCTCGATGGCGTAGTCGCACGGCTCGGGGTCGCCGGGGCCGTTGGAGAGGAAGATGCCATCCGGGTTCATCGCCAGTACCTCGGCGGCCGGGGTCTTGGCAGGCACCACAGTCAGGCGGCAGCCACGGTCAACCAGCATCCGCAGGATGTTGCGCTTGACGCCAAAGTCATAGGCTACCACGTGGTATTTCAGCTGGTCGGCATCCGGGGTGACGTGCCCCTTGCCAAGCTGCCAGCTCCCGGTCGTCCAGTTGTACGCCTCACCAACCGTCACCTCTTTGGCCAGATCCATCCCCTTCAGACCGGGGAAGGCGCGGGCCTGTTCGAGGGCATAGGCTTCATCGACCTGTTTCCCGGCCAGAATGCAGCCAGCCTGAGCGCCTTTCTCGCGCAGGATGCGGGTCAGTTTACGGGTGTCGATGTCGGCGATGCCAACGATGTTGTGAGACTTGAGGTATTCGGAGAGGGATTGCTGATTGCGGAAATTGGAGGCAAGTATCGGAAGGTCCCGGATGATCAATCCCTGAGCATGGATTTGACTGGACTCTTCATCTTCGCTGTTGGTGCCGGTGTTGCCTATATGGGGGTAAGTGAGGGTGACTATCTGACGGGAATAAGAGGGATCGGTGAGGATTTCCTGATAGCCCGTCATCGACGTATTGAAAACCACTTCACCAACGGAACATCCCTCGGCGCCTATCGACACGCCTTTGAACACAGTTCCATCTTCCAGCACTAGCAATGCAGTGTGATTCAAGACAACCTCCAGTTATTTAGCTTTAAATTCAGCAATTTACCTGGGTGTTGCGGGCTCGGTTCCGGTCTTGAACAGGACTCGAACCCGGCAGATTTCTGGCAAATTGGGCGCATTCTACTTAAAAAAAGTGGCATTTCAACGTCTTTTCTCAGATGAAATGCATCTAAATTCAATAAAAAAGCAACATTACCCATTATCTATGCACTTAATCGCTTTGCAACCCCCTCCCGCGAAAGAAAAGGAAAAACCACCATCAAAAGATGCCACCAAGCCAGCAATAACGACAAAAACAAACAAAAAAACCAATTAAAACAATGGTATTTATTTTTACACAAAAAACATTAATGACAAATTTAACGCTTTTAAGATGACAAGAGTGAACATGAAAAATGGAAAACGTTTTTCTACGTTTGAATTTTTAGTCTTTTCCGATCGGTGTAAAAAAATGGCTTTATCAGCCATAAAGATGCTCAAACCTGTTACCTGGTGATGACATTCAGGAAGGGAAAATCTGGTGGATAACGCAATTGTGTGATTTATAAGGCATTCAGATAAAAATTGCCGATAGCGTGTCTTTTTACACAAACTCTGGCTGACTGACAGCAAAAACCCCGGCAAGCCGGGGTTTTTCACTGGGTAGCTGTAGTACGAAAGTGCCGCACAGAGGCATCACTTGAGATTGAGCACATCCTGCATGTCATAAAGACCGGCACCCTGCTGACCAAGCCACTTGCCCGCCCGCACAGCACCGTTGGCGAAGGTCAGGCGGCTGGAGGCCTTGTGGCTGATCTCCACCCGCTCGCCTATATCGGCAAACATGACGGTATGCTCCCCCACCAGATCGCCGGCGCGAATGGTGGCAAAGCCGATAGTGTTGCGATCCCGCTCGCCAGTGATCCCCTCGCGACCATAGACGGCGCACTCCTTGAGATCCCGACCCAGGGTTTTGGCGACCACTTCCCCCATGGAGAGCGCGGTACCGGATGGCGCATCCACCTTGTGGCGATGGTGGCCCTCGATGATCTCGATGTCGGTGTAATCCCCCATCACCTTGGCGGCCTGCTCCAGCAGCTTGAACACCAGGTTGACCCCGACCGAGTAGTTGGAGGCGAACACGATACCGATCTGCTTGCCAGCCTCTTTCAGGGCGGCCTTGCCTGCATCGTCAAAACCGGTGGTGCCGATCACCATCTGCTTGTGGTGGGCCAGCGCAAAGGCCAGATTGGCAAGGGTCACCTCGGGGCGGGTAAAGTCGATGATGAGATCAAACTCGTCACGCACCTTGTCCAGACTGTCGCTGATGGCCACACCCAGATGGCCCAGCCCATTGAGCTCACCGGCATCAAGACCGATCACCGCCGAACCCGGCCGCTCCAGCGCGGCACCAACCACCACTCCATCGGTGTTGGTGATGGCCTCCAGCAGCACCTTGCCCATACGACCATTACAGCCCATCACGGCCACACGGATCGGATTGTCCATCTCCACCCTCTCATCTCTTTTAATTATGGAAAGAGACCGTTTTACCAGCCCGCGCCGGGTTTGAAAAGCCATGATGCCACCACTCCTTGCTGCACTCGCCAACGGCAGCGCCCACTGGCTGGCCAAGAACTTCCTTTTGGTCACAGGCCGTTTTTCATCGTCTCACTCCATCATTTGGCAGACCGGGTGCCATCTGATAGGTTCGAACGAGTGAAATGCCAGCATAAGCAAAATCAGGGCAACGCCCGTGTCGATATCAAACGAGGAGCAAGGATGAACGCAGGATTGCTGTTTGCTGTGGGGTTGATATCACTGACCCTGGTCATACTGGCCGCGGCTCTGCTGTTTGGCGGGCCGAACCCGGCACCGGCGATGGCCAGCATCAACGACCCTTTCAAGGGGAGTGACTGGAGCAACATGCCACCCCTCTCAAGATACCCGGCGCGTGACGGCACACAGTTGGCCTATCGGCACTATGGCGCAGAGGGCAATACGAAGAACAACAAGGTCAAGGGCAGCGTGGTACTGGTTCACGGCTCTTCTGCCAGCAGTCAGAGCATGCACAAGATGGCGAGCGCCTTTTCGCAAGCGGGATACGACGCCTACGCCCTCGATATTCGTGGCCATGGCGCATCGGGCGACAAAGGCACCATTGCCTACATCGGCCAGCTTGAAGACGATCTGGAAGATTTCATCAAGTCGGTGGCCCCCGGCAAGCCTGCAACACTCGTCGGCTTCTCGTCAGGGGGTGGCTTTGTGCTGCGCGTTGCTGGCAGTGCGCGACAAACCCTGTTCGAGAGCTATCTGCTGCTCTCCCCCTATCTCGGCCCCACCGCCGCCAACTACCGGCCCAACAGCGGTGGCTGGGTGCGTGTCGGCTTGCCTCGCCTCATCGCCCTGAGCATCCTCAACGGTTTCCATATTTCCGCACTCAACCATCTGACCGTGCTGAACTTTGCCCTCAAAGATGAGGCGAAATCCCTGCTGACCCCCTCCTACTCCTTCAACCTTGCTTCGAACTTTCAGCCGGAGCGTGACCACCAGCAGAACATACGCAATGTGCAACGCCCCTGCGCCGTGATCGCGGGCGCAAATGACGAAGCTTTCCAAACAGATCAACTTGAACCTGAGTTAAGACGTCTCGGCATCTCCTGGCCTGTCACCCTGCTGCCCGGAATTGGCCACATTCCCCTGACGCTGGAACAGGATGCTCTCGCGACAGCCGTTCAGGCGGTGGAGAAACTGACACAGTAACCACACAGCCCAGGTCTTGTGTCCACGCGTTCTGGAAATATCCGTACCATGCTCACGTAGAGATAGAGAGAGGTGCGGCTGACGTTTGGCAGCGGGAGAGAGCCCCAAGATGGCATGCAGAGATCTTATCGTTTACCTCTCTCCTTATTAAAGGCACGCGATACCCCCAGATACCCGCTGACTGCGCCAGAACAGTAATGAACAATAAACAGCACTAACTGCTTTTTCCGAATATTCTTTGGATATCTCAATAACACCAGAATCATCAAACAAAAACACCTATCCATCTGGACGTCTATCTTGACCAGGCGATGTTGACTCACTACTGTGGGCACCCCAATGCGGCAGGATGCCCGCCCTGTTTTCCCCCTATCCCTATCCGATACAGGTACAAAGCAGTTTATGACAGGAGGTCATTGTTCAATTTCAGAGGAACACATGATCCAGATCCAACCCAGTGCCAGGGCCTTGTTGCCACTTCTGGTTTTTCTCGCACTCTTTATCGGTACCGGTACCTGGCTGACCCTGCAGGGGGTCGAATTCGCCTTCTATCAGCTGCCCGCTCCGGTTGCAGCCCTGCCTGCCGTGATGCTGGCCCTGCTGCTTGGCAAAGAGAGCTTCAACAGCAATCTGGAGACCTTCTTCAAGGGGGTTGGCCACAGCAATATCATGGCGATGTGCCTTATCTATCTGCTGGCGGGCGCCTTTGCCAGCGTGGCCAAGGCCACCGGCGGCGTTGATGCCACCGTGGCGCTGGGTCTGTCGCTCATCCCCGGCTGGGCGCTGTTGCCCGGGCTGTTCCTCATCTCTGCCTTTATTGCTACCGCTATGGGCACCTCCATGGGCACCATAGGTGCCGTGGCGCCGGTCGCGCTGGGCGTGGCGCAGGCGGCCGGTATCGATCCGGTACTGATGGCAGGCACCATTCTCTCCGGCGCCATGTTTGGCGATAACCTCTCCATCATCTCCGACACCACCATAGCAGCCACCCGCAGTCAGGGGTGCGAGATGAAGGATAAGTTCCGCGAAAACTTCAAGATTGCGGCCCCAGCTGCCATCGCGGTGATCCTGCTCTATCTGACCCTGGGCTCAGTGGGTGAATCCCCTGCCAACGGCAGCGCTATCGAGCTGTTCAAGGTGATGCCTTATCTGCTGATCCTGGGGCTGGCGCTCGCCGGAGTGAATGTGTTTGTGGTGCTGGGGATCGGCATTCTGGCCGCTGGAGTGGTAGGCATGATCAACGGCTACGCCATCGGTCAGTTCAGCAAGGATATCTATCAGGGCTTTACCGGCATGCAGGAGATCTTCCTGCTCTCCATGCTGATCGGCGGCCTCGGCGCCCTGATGGAACGTCAGGGTGGACTGGCATGGATCAGCGAGCGCATCAGCGCCCTGATTGCCCGTTTCACTCGCGAGCACAATGGTGAACAGAACGAGAAAGCGGCCGAGCTCGGCATCGCCGGGGTAGTGAGCCTCACCAACCTCTGCACCGCCAACAACACGGTGGCCATTATCGTCGCCAGCAAGGTAGCCAGGGATCTGGCCGAACACCACGGTGTCACCCCGCGCCGCGCCGCCTCCATGCTCGATATCTTCTCCTGCGTGGTACAGGGTCTGATCCCCTGGGGAGCACAGGCGCTGCTGCTGGGATCCATCTTCGCCCTGTCGCCGTTGGCGGTAGTGAGCATGAGTTTCTACCCGATGGCACTCGCTGTAGCGGCACTCATTGCAGTGTTTGTGAAGCACCAGATGCGCGGCAAGGCTGACAAGTAACAGGATAACGTCCATGCGTTTCTACACAGGATTAGCCTCGCGGTGGCGGCGCTGATTGCCGTGTTCGTGAAGCACCAGATGCGCGGCAAAGCTGACAAGTAACAGACCAGAGGCTGGCGCGCCGACATGCCATCAACAGGGGCCACACCCTGGCCCTTGTTGACTCACTAACGGATCAGCCAGCATTTATCCCACCGTTCCGGGCATCAGCCGTCCGGGACGGGGTTTCCCTGCCCCCCTTAACGTCAAGAGTGAATGTGCTAAGGTAGAGCGCGTTCAAGCCATCGATGCGCAGCTATACCAGAGGTTCCCCATGCATGAGTCCCAACCCGAACGTCAATCCCTGCGCCAACTGGTTCGTCAACGCCGCAAAAATCTGAGTCCGGCCGAGCAGCAGGCGGCGGCCCAACAGCTGCTGGCCCAGTTCAAGCAACACCCCGAGATCCTCGCCGCCAAACGCATTGCCCTCTATCTGGCCAATGATGGGGAGATCAATCCCTTGCCCACCATCCATTGGCTGTGGGCCCAGCACAAAGAGGTCTACCTGCCGGTGCTCCACCCCTTTACCCCGGGTCACCTGCTCTTTTTGCGCTACACAGCCACCAGCCCCATGGTGCGAAACCGCTACGGCATCGAAGAGCCGGAGCTGGATATCCTGCAGGTGGTGCCCCACAGCACGCTCGATCTTATCTGCACCCCGCTGGTCGCCTTCGATGCCCAGGGCAATCGTCTTGGCATGGGGGGCGGCTACTACGATCGCACTCTCGCCATCTGGCATGAGCACAAGCTGGGCCCCAAGCCGCTCGGCATTGCCCACGACTGCCAGCAGGTGGATGCGGTCCCGCAAGAGGAGTGGGATGTGCCGCTGCCCCAGATCATCACCCCGAGCCACTGCTGGCGCTTTGAATAAGCTGTTTTTGGCAGGCAGCCCCTGCTTTGTGCGCGCAAACGCAGAATAAACAGGCAAACGATTTACAAAGTCCCTCTTTTTGCCCCGGAACGTGAGCAACAAGGTCGCGACGGGGTACCGGGTTGGATATAATGCGCCCGCTTTTTTCTTAAGGAACGATCATGACTCAAGATGAAATGAAGAAGGCGGCCGGTTGGGCTGCGCTCAAGTATGTGGTTCCCGGCACCATCGTCGGGGTGGGCACCGGCTCTACCGTCAACCACTTTATCGACGCGCTGGCGACCATGAAGGACGAGATCAAGGGGGCGGTATCCAGCTCCGTGGCCTCTACCGAGCGCCTCAAGGGCTTCGGCATCACCGTATATGATCTCAACGAGATCGACGCCCTCTCCGTCTATGTGGATGGCGCCGACGAGATCAACGCAACCCGCGACATGATCAAGGGCGGTGGCGCAGCCCTGACCCGCGAGAAGATCGTTGCCGCCGTCGCTGACAAGTTCATCTGCATCATCGACAACACCAAGACCGTCGACGTGCTGGGCCAGTTCCCGCTGCCGGTGGAAGTGATCCCGATGGCCCGCGAATACGTGGCCCGCGAAATCCGCAAACTGGGTGGCAACCCGGTGTGGCGTGAAGGGGTCGTCACCGACAACGGCAACCACATTCTGGATGTGAAAGGCATGGCCATTACCGACGCCAAGGCGTTGGAAGTGCGATTGAACGCCATTGTTGGCGTGGTCACCAACGGCCTTTTCGCCGCGCGCGGCGCCGATGTGGTCCTGATCGGTACGCCGGACGGCGTGATTACCCAGTAATCCCGACACCGGCAGCACAATCCTCCCTCGCACGCCAGCGCCACTCTGCCACCTCTGACGCAGCAGCGGCGTTGATTGAGCCCCGGGATGGGATATGACCCAAACATTGCACTGTGAATGAATGACGGCGCCTGATGGCGCCGTTTTTATTTATCCCTCAACAAGTTGCATACGGATGTTTACAACATTCGTTGATAACTTCAAAGAATTTGACTTTCGTCACAAATATTCCCTCTCCCAAACGTTTTTGCTACTTTACGGTTTTCTTCGCACACCAAATCTGCACTTACGTTTGCACATACAGAGGGATCGTCATGACTGCCAAGTTTTCGTTGGACAAGGATAAAATCAAGGTTCTGCTGCTGGAGGGGGTTCACCCCAACACCGTAGAGACCTTTCGTGCCGCAGGTTACACCAGTGTGGAGTATCTCAAGACCTCGCTCTCCGAAGAGGAGCTGATCGAGCAGATCCGCGACGTCCATTTCATCGGGCTGCGCTCCCGCACCCAGATCACCGAGAAAGTCCTCGACGCCGCCAACAAGCTGGTCGCCATCGGCTGCTTCTGCATCGGTACCAACCAGGTCGAGCTGGAAGCGGCCCAGGTCCGCGGTATTCCGGTCTTCAACGCACCCTTCTCCAACACCCGTTCGGTCGCCGAGCTGGTACTGGGCGAGATCCTGCTGCTGCTGCGCGGCATCCCCGAGAAAAACGCCAAGTGCCATCGCGGCGTGTGGGAAAAACTGGCCAACCGCTCGGTGGAAGCGCGCGGCAAGAAGCTCGGCATCATCGGCTACGGCCACATCGGTACCCAGCTTGGCATCATCGCCGAAAGCATCGGCATGAAGGTTTATTACTACGATATCGAGAACAAGCTCTCGCTGGGCAACGCCATCCAGGTGCCAAGCATGGTCGAGCTGCTGAATATGTCTGACGTCATCAGCCTGCACGTACCGGAGACCGCCTCCACCAAGAACATGATCGGAGCCGAGCAGCTGCGGATGATGAAACCGGGCGCCATCTTCATCAACGCCGCCCGCGGTACCGTGGTGGATATCGATGCGCTGGCTGACGTCATCAAAAGCGGCCATATTGCCGGCGCCGCCATCGACGTCTTCCCGGTCGAGCCCAAGTCCAATGACGAGGAGTTCCAAAGCCCGCTGCGTGGGCTGGAGAACGTCATCCTGACCCCGCACATCGGTGGCACCACCCATGAGGCGCAGGAGAACATCGGGCTGGAAGTAGCCAACAAGCTGGTCAAATACTCCGACAACGGCTCCACCCTCTCCGCCGTCAACTTCCCGGAAGTGTCGCTGCCGGGCCACAAGGGCTCCAGCCGCCTGCTGCACATTCACCGCAACCAGCCGGGCGTGATGAACCAGATCAACCAGATCTTCGCCGAAGAGGGGATCAACATCGCCGGTCAATACCTGCAGACCAGCAGCCATATCGGTTACGTGGTGATCGACGTGGAGACCGAGCACAGCGAGAAGGCGCTCGCCAAGCTCAAGGAGATCAACGGCACCATCCGTGCCCGCATCCTCCACTGATAGCCCCTTATCTGCGCAGCAAAAAGCCCGTCGTGATGACGGGCTTTTGTATGAAGCAGAACCTCAAAGCAGCGTGATGGCTTACCACCACCCCAACAGGTTGCGGCCTACCAGCGCGCCCCACACCAGGGCATTGAGGGCCAACGCGATAAAGACGGCGGCAGAGCCCAAATCCTTGGCACGACCGGAGAGCTCATGATGCTCGGAGCCAACCCTGTCTACCACAGCTTCGATGGCGGAGTTGAGGATCTCGACGATCACCACCAGCCAGCTGATGACGATAAGCAGCAGGATCTGGTTGAGAGAATCCCCCAGCCAGAAGGCAAGTGGCATCAGCAACAGGATCAGCATCAGCTCCTGCCGAAAAGCCGCCTCGTTAATCCAGGCTGACTTGAGCCCCTTCATGCTGTAACCGGTTGCGTTGATGATGCGGGTGACCCCGGTTGCCCCTGGCTTTGCCACGCTATCTACCTCATTTGGAATCGATTTTGGCCTCACATCCTATCAGAGCCCCCCAAGGTTTCAATCAGGGGACTTTTGCTTTATTTTATCTCTTTGCTTTTTCGCCCCTTGCGGCTGACACCACCCACTCGAGACTTGAGTTGTATGTCCATTCACACAGATGAATTGCGCACCCGTCGCCTGGAGTCACTGATCACTCCGAGCGAGCTTGCACACGCGTTTCCGATTACCGATACCATTGCCCAGAATCTGCTGGATGCCCGTCGCGAAGTGGAAGCCATTCTGGCCGGAGACGATCAGCGCCTGCTGGTCATTGTCGGCCCCTGCTCTATCCATGATCCCGCTGCTGCTCGCGAGTATGCCCAGCGCCTCAACGCCCTGCGCGAGCAGTATAAAGAGAGCCTCTGCATCGTGATGCGCACCTACTTCGAGAAGCCGCGCACCATCGTCGGCTGGAAAGGGCTGATCAATGACCCGCGCCTTGATGGCAGTTTCGATGTCAACGAAGGGCTGAAACTGGCGCGCAAACTGCTGGTCGACATCAACGAGATCGGCATGCCCACCGCCACCGAATTCCTCGATATGGTGACCGGCCAGTATATTGCCGACCTCATCACCTGGGGCGCTATCGGCGCTCGCACCACCGAATCCCAGGTACACCGCGAGATGGCTTCGGCCCTCTCCTGCCCGGTCGGCTTCAAGAACGGCACCGACGGCAATACCCGCATCGCCATCGATGCGGTACGCGCCGCCCGCCACAGCCACATCTTCTATTCGCCGGACAAAGACGGCAAGATGACCATCTACCGCACCGCCGGTAACCCCTTTGGTCATGTGATCCTGCGTGGCGGCCACCGACCCAACTACGACACCGCCAGTGTCGATGAAGCCTGTGAAGCGTTGGCCGATGTGGGCCTGCCGGAGCGTCTGGTGGTCGATTTCAGCCACGGCAACAGCATGAAGGATCACCGCCGTCAGCTGCTGGTGGCGCAAGATATCTGCGATCAGCTGCGCCGCGGCCGTACCGGCATCGCCGGCATCATGGCCGAAAGCTTCCTGGTGGAAGGGCGTCAGGATGTGGAGAACGGCTGCGCCGCCACCTTTGGCCAGAGCATCACAGATGCCTGCCTATCATGGAGCGACACCGAAACCCTACTGGCGATGCTGGCAGAGGCTGCACTGGTACGCCTTGCCAAGCGGCAAGCCTGAGCCCCGATGACAAATATCGGCTGGCAGATAGTCCCCCTCGACGAGACGCTGCTGGCGCAGTGGGCAACCCTGCGCCAGCAGCTGTGGCCGCACCACGCACTTTCGGCCCACCTGCAGGAAGGGGTTGAGATGTTGGCCAATGCACATCTCAACCCCTTTCTGGCGCTGGATGAGCAGAGTCAGGCGGTAGGCTTTGCCGATGCAGCCCTGCGCCACGATTACGTGAATGGCTGCAACAGCAGCCCTGTGATCTATCTGGAAGGGGTCTATGTGCAACAGGCCTCGCGCCAGCGTGGGGTGGCCCAAGCCTTGATCGCTCAGGTGGCGCAGTGGGGCCGCGAGCTGGGTTGCCGGGAACTGGCCTCCGATGCCGCCATCGACAATCTTGACTCGCAGCAGATGCACCAACAACTCGGCTTTGCCGAAACGGAGCGAGTCGTATTCTTCAAAAAGGCCCTCGGCTGACGCCAAGGGCCTTGCTTGTTTCTCACAAACTGGGCATAAACCACACGCGCCCCGCAGCTTCGATACGGTCGGTGCGGATCTGGAATACCTGCGCCAGCAGCGCCTCATCCACCAGCTCGACACCCCCTTCGCGCACCACCGCGCCCCCTTGCAGGCAGAGAATGCGGTTGGCCCAGTCGATGGCCAGATTGATATCGTGGATGGCGAGCACCACCAGCAAACCCTGAGCGGCCAGGGTTTTCAGCAACCGCAATAGCGCCAGCTGGTGATGCAGGTCGAGCCCCGCCAGCGGCTCGTCCAGCAGCAGCACCTTGCCGGTCGGATTGAGGCTCGGCCAAACCTGCAGCAGGGTGCGGGCAATCAGCACCCGCTGCTGCTCGCCCCCCGACAACCGGCTGAAGTCACGAGCCAGCAAAGCTTCCAGCTCCAATGCCTCGCACAATGCATTTATCGCCTCGTTCTGTCTGGCAGGTGCAACCATCTCATCGAGCCCCAGGCTCAACACCTGAAACACCGGAATATGAAACAGCTGGGGCTGACGCTGGGGCAGCATGGCGCGCCGTTTGGCAAGCTCGGGCCAACTCAGGTCAGTAAGCACTTCCCCCCCCAGCAGCACTGTGCCATCGGCGGGTAAAATCCCCGCCAACGCCCCGAGCAGGGTCGACTTGCCGCTGCCATTGGGGCCAAACAGCGCCACCAACTGGCCGCCATGCCAGCGGATATCCAGGGGAGAGAGCCGTCCGGCAATGGCGAGTGCGCGCGCCTCCAGCAGCGGTGCAGCAGCACGAGAAGAAACCAGCATGGGATCAGCGGGTGACATCGGCATCTTGCCTCAACAACGGGTAAATAAGGAGACTGCGCGCCCCGACCAAATCATGCAGATATTCATGCAGCACCATCGGCAGTTTGCCTCAATAGCAGGTAGATAAAGAGCGGCGCCCCCACCGAGGCGGTGATGACGCCGATAGGCAACTCCCCCGCGCTCAGGGTGGATCGAGCAACCAGATCGGCCGCCAGCAGCAGGGCCCCGCCGCCAAGCGCCGAAGCAGGCAGCAGAAAGCGCTGATCGCTGCCACCGCAGAGCCGCAGCAGATGGGGCACCACCAACCCAACAAAACCGATGACACCACACAACGACACCGCCACACCGGTCAGCAGACAGACCGCCAGCACCAGCCGCACCCGCATCTTGTCGACATCCATCCCCATCAGGCGGGCCTGGGTCTCCCCCAACAACAACTGTTGCAGCGCCTTGCCCTGCCAGCAGAGCCAGCCCAGGGTGAGCGGCAGCACCAGCCACCACCAGGCAAACTGCTGGCTGCCGTAAGAGAGGCTCCCCATCATCCAGAACATGAATTCACGCAAGGAGCCATCATCGGCAAAGTACATCAACCAGGTCATGGCGGCATTGGTGAGAATGCCGATGGCGACGCCAAACAACAGCAAGCGGGCATGACCGAGACGCGCCCGACGAGCCAGCCGAATGAGCAGCATGGTTACCAGCAGGGCGCCACCGAAGGCCGCCAGCGACAGCCCCCAGCCAGGCAGATAGAGGCCGAGGGACTTGGCCACCGCCATCGCCACCATGGCAGCCAGTCCTGCTCCGCTTGAAACGCCAAGCAGCCCGGGTTCGGCCACCGGGTTGTGCAGCATCACCTGCAATACGGCGCCGCCACAAGCGAGCGCGGCGCCAGCCAAGAGGGCCAGCAAGGCGCGGGGCAGGCGCAGCTCCAGCAGGATGCGCTGTTCGAGATCGCCAAGGGGCTGCCAGGGCAGCAGCACAAACTCGCCCCAGACGAGGGAGAAGAAAAACAGCAGCAAGGTCAGCAGCGTCAGGCCACAGAGCCAGCGCCGCTGCCAGCGCTGCTGGCGGGCGATAAGGGAGAGGTACAAGGAGGATCCCCGAATAACAAGGCTTCCCCCCGGCCCTGTCGCAGCGCCGGGGGAGAAGCAGGAAAAGGGCATGATAACAGTGGCTTGCCACCCAAGGTCAAGGCTGGTAACGCTTGGCCATCACGCTTATCTCGCCGCTGGCCACCAGATTTTGCAGCGCCACCAGCAAGGGCTGGCGCAGCGACTGGTGAGGTGAGTGCTTGCTCATCCCCAGATAGAGGGTCACCGGCGTGGCGGGGCGGTAGTCCGCCTTGCCTATCCGGCTGGCATTTCCCTGACTCAAGGCATAGTCCACCTGACAGTCGGTGCCAATCATCAGCGGCAGGTGACCGCGCTGCACCATGCGCAGCAGCTGATCTTCGGTGGGTACTCCGTGCTTGTCGAGGCGACTGTCACTGTTGAAGGGCTCAAAGTAGGCGGAGTTGAGCACATAGCCGACCTTCACCCCCTGCAGATCGCGGTATTGGTGGATCCGGGCCACATTGACCGGCTGACCATAAAACGCGGGCCAGCACTGATAGTAGGCAGGCTGCAGATAGTCGATGAACTGCGCCCGCTCGGCGGTATAGGCGAGGCCAATCATCAGATCGACCTGGCCGGTCTGCATCTGCTTGAGCGCCCTGCCCCACGGCATCCGCCGTACCTGCAACTCAATGCCGCTCGCCTGTTGCAACCGGCGCAGGATGTCCATGTCGAGCCCCTGCAACCGGCCATCCGCTTGCAGGATGCGAAATGGCGGCCACAGATCGGTGGCCACCGTCAGCGTCGGGGTCGCTCGCACCGGCATGGCAAATAACAGTAACAACACTATCCCGCATAACTTGCCCATCCCGTCGCATACCTCGCACGGCTTATCCTGTTGGTTAAAAATACCCTCCCGCACCACGTATGAAAACCCGTGGTTCAGGGATAAAATGCGCCGGATTTTCAAGGAGAACCCTATGAACCCGATTTTCGCCAGTATCGGTCTACTGCTCTGCAGCAACGTCTTTATGACCTTCGCCTGGTACGCTCACCTCAAGAGCATGAACCATAAACCCTGGATCATTGCCGCCCTGGTGAGCTGGGGTATCGCCCTGTTCGAATACCTGCTGCAAGTGCCCGCCAACCGCATTGGCCATACGGTGATGAGCGTGGGCCAGCTGAAAATCTTGCAAGAAGTGATCACACTCACCGTATTCGTCCCCTTCTCTATCTTCTATCTCAAGGAAGATCTGAAATGGGACTATCTCTGGGCAGGGCTCTGCATTCTCGGTGCGGTCTTTTTTGTCTTTCGCGAGAAACTGACCGGCGCCTGAGGCTGTACACTCAATATCATCCCGCTCATGGCATCTCATTGATCGACGAGGCAAAAAAATGGAATTGCGAGACATGTTACAGATCCTGGCCAAGCAGGATGGCTCAGACCTCTATCTGTCGACCGGCGCGCCCCCCTGCGCCAAATTTAACGGCGGCCTGCGCCCCCTCAACGAAACGCCGCTGGAGCCGGGTGAAGTGGCGCGGATCGCCGCCGAGATCATGGATGGCGAGCAGAAGCAGCAGTTCGAGAAGGATCTGGAGATGAACCTCGCCATCTCCCTGCCCCAGATCGGCCGCTTTCGGGTCAACATCTTCAAGCAGCGCAACGAAGTCTCTCTGGTGGCCCGCAACATCAAGACCGAAATCCCCCGCTTTGAAGATCTCAAACTCCCGCCTGTGTTGCTCGACACCATCATGGAGAAACGCGGTCTGGTGCTGTTTGTCGGCGGTACCGGCTCGGGTAAATCCACTTCGCTGGCAGCGCTTATCGACCATCGCAACCGCAACAGCGGTGGCCACATCATCACCATCGAGGATCCGGTGGAGTTCGTTCATCGCCACCGCAAGAGCATCATCAACCAGCGGGAGGTTGGCGTGGATACCCGTAGCTTCCACGCTGCCCTGAAAAACACCCTACGTCAGGCGCCGGATGTCATTCTTATCGGCGAAATTCGCGATCGCGAGACCATGGAACATGCGCTGGCCTTCTCCGAAACCGGCCACCTTGCCATCTCCACCCTGCACGCCAACAACGCCAACCAGGCGCTGGATCGCATCATCAACTTCTTCCCCGAGGAGCGCCGCCCCCAGCTGCTCAACGATCTGGGCAACAACCTCAAGGCTTTTGTCTCCCAGCGGCTGGTGAAAACCACCGATGGTGGCCGCCGGGCCGCAGTGGAGATCATGCTCGGCACCCACACCATCCGCGACATGATCAAGCGCGGTGAATTTGGCGGCCTCAAGGAGGTGATGGAGAAATCCAAAGCCCTCGGCATGGTCACCTTCGACAGTGCCCTGTTTGATCTGGTGGTGGAAGGGGTAATTGAGGAAGAAGAGGCGGTGAAGAACGCCGACTCGGCCAACAACCTGCGCCTCAAGATCAAGCTGTGGAAGGAGAAGGGGCAGATTGCCAGCAGCAGCGATGCCACCGGCTGGAGCCTCGAACCCACCAAGGACGAGAAGGGCGATTTTTTCTAACCTGCCCCTCGAGAACCCCGGGCCAGCCCGGGGTTCTCTTTATCCCGCACGGCTGACCCGACTTATCCCTCAGCTCCCGCAGCTCACGCAGCTCACGCAGCTCACAGCCAGTCAGCACCAACGGCGAACGCGCTGGCAATACGCCACATACTCGTCGCCGAAACGGGCGCGCAGCAGCCGCTCCTCCGGCATGATCTGAAAGCGGGTCAGCAAGGCCACCAGCACGATTGGCCCAACCCAGACCCAACTTCCCCCCAGATAGCAGCCCCAGGCGACCAGCCAGCAGAGCAGCCCCAGATACATGGGATTGCGACTGACACGATAGACGCCACAGGTCACCAGACGACTGGTGTGCTGCGGTTTGGTGGGGCTGACAGTGGTCTGGTGGTGACGAAACCGCTGCAGGGCACCAAAGCCCATGATGGCCCCCGCCACGACCAGCACAGCCATCAGCGTCATTGCCCAGATACCGGGCTGGCTCTCCCCTCTTAGCCACCACATGGCCCCGGCACAGAGCAGGAAGATCAGCGGTGGTGGCAAACGTAACTCAAGATTGACCATTTTCTTCCCCTGACGAGTGTCGGCCGAACCCGTGTTGCGGTAGACTCCCAACCAGTCAGCGCCTGTTGAGAGTGACAAAGATCATAATAATAACAACAAGTTGTGGTTAAACCACCACCAATGTGGCCGACCCCGTCCAAACTATCCAACGCGAACAACAAAAAGGAATCACCATGCACAAGAAAACTCTGCTGGCTACCCTGATCTTCGGCCTGCTCGCGGGCCAAGCCGTTGCGGCTCCCTATCTGCCCCTTGCGACGGATCATCGCAGCGGCCAGGAGCAAACCGCCAGCAACGCCTGGTTGGAAGTGGATCTGGGCGCCTTTGAACACAATATCCAGACCCTCAAGGATCGCCTCGGCGACAAGGGCCCGCAGATCTGCGCCATCATGAAGGCCGACGCTTATGGTCATGGCATCGACCTGCTGGTCCCCTCCGTGGTCAAGGCCAATATCCCCTGCATCGGCATCGCCAGCAACGAAGAGGCGCGCGTCGCCCGCGAGAAGGGCTTTACCGGCCGTCTGATGCGGGTGCGTGCTGCCACCCCGGATGAAGTAGAGCAGGCCCTGCCCTACAAGATGGAGGAGCTGATCGGCAGTCTGGTGAGTGCCCAGGGTATCGCCGATATCGCCCAGCGCCACCACACCACCATTCCGGTGCATATCGCGCTCAACTCCGCCGGCATGAGCCGCAACGGCATCGACCTGCGTCTGGCCGATGCCAAACAGGATGCGCTGGCCATGCTCAAGCTCAAGGGGATCACCCCGGTCGGCATCATGACCCACTTCCCGGTGGAGGAGAAAGAGGACGTCAAGATGGGACTGGCACAGTTCAAACTGGACTCCCAGTGGCTGCTGGAAGCGGGCAAGCTGGATCGCAGCAAGATCACCATCCACGCCGCCAACTCCTTCGCCACCCTGGCCGTGCCGGACGCCTACTTCGACATGGTGCGCCCGGGCGGCCTGCTCTACGGTGACTCCATCCCCTCCCACACCGAATACAAGCGGGTGATGGCATTCAAGACCCAGGTCGCCTCGGTCAACCACTATGCAGCGGGTAACACCGTCGGTTATGACCGCACCTTTACTCTCAAGCGTGACTCCTGGCTCGCCAACCTGCCGCTGGGCTACTCCGATGGTTATCGCCGCTCCCTGAGCAACAAGGCCTATGTGCTGATCCAGGGTCAGAAGGTGCCGGTGGTCGGCAAGACCTCCATGAACACCATCATGGTGGATGTGACTGATCTGAAAGGGGTGAAACCCGGCGACGAGGTGGTGCTGTTTGGCCGTCAGGGTGACGCCGAAGTGAAACAGGCGGATCTGGAGGAGTACAACGGCGCCCTGCTGGCGGACATGTACACCATCTGGGGCTACACCAACCCCAAAAAGATCAAACGCTGATCACGCGATATGAAAAAGGGCTCCCGCGGGAGCCCTTGTTGTTTGGTATTAAATGATGTTGCGTTTAAGCGGCCTTTTTACGGGTCACAAACAGACTCAGGCCCATGGATGCCAGCAGGATCAACGCGACTACACCAAGCGCAATGCCGGTCGGGATCTTGAAGATATCCAGCAGCAGCATCTTGACCCCGATAAACATCAGGATCAGCGCCAGACCGTATTTGAGCAGGGCGAAGCGATCAGCCACACCCGCCAGCAGGAAGTACATGGCTCGCAGACCCATGATGGCGAAGATGTTGGAGGTCAGCACGATGAAGGGATCCGTGGTCACCGCGAAGATGGCCGGGATACTGTCCACCGCGAAGATGAGATCGCTCACCTCCACCAACACCAGAATGAGCAGCAGCGGGGTGGCATAGCGCACACCGTCACGCCAGACGAAGAACTTCTCCCCTTCCAGGGTCTCGGTCACCTTGAAGCGACGGCGCATCCAGCCCAGCAGCGGGTTGTTGGCGAGATCAGGCTCCTTGTCGGCCGCCCACAGCATCTTGGCACCGGTCAGCAGCAGGAAAGCGCCAAACAGATAGAGGATCCAGTGGAACTGCTCGATGAGCCAGCTGCCCGCGAACACCATACCAGCCCGCATCACGATGGCACCCAGTACCCCGTACAGCAGCACCCGGCGCTGCAGCTCGGCTGGAATGGCAAAGTAGCCGAACAGCATCAGCCAGACGAAGACGTTGTCCACTGCCAGCGCTTTCTCGATGAGGTAGCCGGTGAGGAACTCCAACCCCTTCTGGTTGGCGATTTCACGGCCCGCGCTGTGATCGAGCCAGAGCCAGATAGCCAGGTTGAAGAGCAGGGCAACACTGATCCAGATGAGGGACCAGACGCCCGCCTCTTTGAGAGATACCTTGTGTGACTTGCCGCCACCGACAAAGCGTATGTCTATCCATAACAGGACCAGCACTATGCTGAAGAAACCGGTCCACATCCACCATTCACCCATGTTCACTTCTCCCAAAAACGACAAAACCCACGACCGAGAGGCGTGGGTTTGCGTTTGGAGCAGATACACCTTGCCTCTCGGCAAGGTCTCACTTACAGCTGATTTGCATCGACTGCCCGGCTGCCGGGTGCACTGCAGGAAATGGGTGCACCGTAATGACGACAAACCGGCGAGAAGTTACTCCCCTTGTTGCGCGGATAGTAGCAGCGGTAAAAGATAACGCCAAGAGGCATCTTCACTGCCGTCAAAAATAAATCGGGGCCCCATCAAGGAGCCCCGCAAGCAGGTTCAACACATCCCCATCAGAGCGGGTCGACCTTGAGGCAGGAGACCGCGTGATCGAAGTTCCCCTCCAGCACAGGGCGGGTCTTGGCGCACTCGGGGCCAGCCACCGGGCAGCGGGTGCGGAACACGCAACCGGACGGCGGGTTCATCGGTGAGGGCAAGTCCCCCTCCAGGATCTGGATCACCTTGTTGCGCTCCAGCTCAGGGTCCGGGATCGGCACCGCTGACATCAGCGCCTTGGTGTAGGGGTGCAAGGGGTTGGCGAAGATCTCCTTGCGAGTCCCCAGCTCGACGGCGTTGCCCAGATACATCACCAGTACCCGGTCGGAGATGTGCTTGACCACCGACAGATCGTGGGCGATGAAGATAAGCGACAGCCCCATCTCCTTTTGCAGGGATTTGAGCAGGTTGACCACCTGCGCCTGAATGGAGACGTCAAGTGCCGAGACCGGCTCGTCACAGATGATCATCTTGGGCTCGAGGATCAGCGCCCGGGCAATCCCGATCCGCTGGCACTGGCCACCAGAGAACTCGTGCGGATAGCGGTTGACCAGGTTGGGCAAGAGCCCCACCTTACTCATCATGGCGCGCACCTTCTCCTTCACCTCTTCCCGTGGCAGGTTGGGATAGAAGGTGATGAGCGGCTCGGCGATGATGTCGCCGATGGTCATGCGCGGGTTCAGAGAAGCCAGCGGGTCCTGGAAGATCATCTGGATCTCTTTGCGCTTCTCGCGCAGGGCATTCTGATCGAGCTTGGTGAGATCGTCACCCAGCCACACCACCTTGCCATCGGTGGCCGGTACCAGACCGATGATGGCGCGGGCAAAGGTCGATTTGCCGCAGCCGGACTCCCCCACCACACCGAGGGTTTCCCCCTCATAGAGACGCAAGGTCACGCCATCGACCGCCTTGAGGTCGGACGGTTTGGCCCAGGGCCACGCCTTGCCACTCTTGATACTGAAGTGGACCTTGAGGTCAGACACTTCCAACAGCAATTTTTTGTCGGCACCCATTTAGTTGGCCCCCTTGTTGATGGCATCCGAAACCCAGTGGCAAGCACGCTCCCGACCGTCGTTGAACGGGGTCAGGATCGGTGACTGCTGGCCGCAAATCTCGCTGACCCGGTGGCAACGCTCCTGGAAGGGGCAGCCGGTCGGCAGACGCAGCAGGTTGGGCGGATTGCCCGGGATGGTGGGCAGCACTTCCCCTTCGGTATCGAGACGAGGAATGGCGCGCAGCAGGCCTTCGGTGTAGGGGTGGCTCGGGCGATAGAAGATATCGTCTACCTTGCCGTACTCCATGGTACGACCGGCATACATCACCAGCACCTTGTTGCAGATACCGGCTACCACGCCAAGGTCATGGGTGATCATGATGATGGCAGTGTTGAACTCGCGCTTGAGCTCGTTCATCAGAGTCATGATCTGGGCCTGTACGGTCACGTCGAGTGCGGTAGTCGGTTCGTCAGCGATCAGCAGTTGCGGCCGGCAGAGCAGTGCCATGGCGATCATCACCCGCTGGCGCATGCCGCCGGAAAACTCGTGGGGATACATCCCCATCCGCTTGCGTGCTTCGGGAATTTTGACCGCATCGAGCATCCGTACCGACTCTTCGAACGCTTCCGCCTTGCTGACGCCCTTATGCAACATCAGCACTTCCATCAGCTGATCCTGCACCTTCATGTAGGGGTTGAGCGAGGTCATGGGGTCCTGGAAGATCATGGCGATCTTCTCGGAGCGGATCTTGTTGAGCTTGGACTCCGGCAGGTTGAGGATCTCCTCACCCTGAAACTTGGCGGAACCGGTAATTATGCCGTTTTTGGCCAGCAGCCCCATGATGGCAAAGGCCGTCTGGGATTTGCCAGAGCCGGACTCGCCGACGATCCCCAGGGTTTCACCCGCAGAGAGAGAAAAGTTGAGGTCGTTGACCGCCACCACATTGCCGTCCGGGGTCTTGAACTCGACCCGCAGATCTTTCACATCCAGTAACTTCATATAAAAACTCCTTATCGATCTTTCGTGATGCTTTCCTGTCGATCCGATGCTCGATTAACGATCTTTCGGATCGAGGGCGTCACGCAGACCATCCCCGAGGAAGTTGAAGCAAAACAGGGTCACCACCATAAAGCAGGCGGGGAACAGCAGTTGCCAGATGGCCACTTCCATCGACTTGGAGCCTTCATCCAGCAGGGCACCCCAGCTGGTCATCGGTTCCTGAACACCAAGGCCCAGGAAACTCAGGAAGGATTCAAACATGATCATGCCCGGCACCAGCAAGGTGGCGTAGACGGCCACGATACCGAGTACGTTCGGTACGATGTGACGGGTGATGATCTTCCACTTGGAGACGCCACAGACGTGGGCCGCCTCGATAAACTCCTTGCTCTTGAGGCTGAGAGTCTGGCCGCGCACGATCCGCGCCATGTCGAGCCAGCTCACCGCCCCGATGGCGATAAAGATGAGCGCCAGATTGCGGCCAAAGAAGGTGACCAGCATGATGACGAAGAACATGAAGGGGAAGGCGTTGAGGATCTCCAGTACCCGCATCATCAGGCTGTCGACCCGCCCGCCAATAAAACCGGAGGCAGCGCCATACAAAGTACCGATGATGACCGCCACCATAGCGCCCATGATGCCGACCATCAGGGAGATGCGACCGCCCAGCAGGGTGCGCACGAACAGATCGCGCCCCAGACTGTCGGTTCCGAAGTAGTGACCCGCTTCCATATCCGGCGGCGACTGCATGGCGCCCCAGTCCGGATCGTCAAAGGTGTATTGGGACAAATGGGGGCCAAAGATGACCGCCAGACCGATGATGGTCAGAATGATCAGGCTGGTCAGGGCCGCCTTGTTGCGCAGGAAACGGCGACGGGCATCCTTCCACAGGGAGCGTCCCTCCACCACTTCCACTTTTTGCGCGAACGCCTCGACGGCATCGCGTTTTTCAGTTGAAACAACCATGATGAACTCCCGAATTAGTAACGGATCTTGGGATCGATAAAGGCGTAGAGAATATCGACCACAGCGTTAAAGGTGATGGTGAGGGCGCCGACCAGAATGGTCAGACCGAGCACCATGGAGTAATCACGGTTAAGGGCACCGTTGACGAACAGCTGACCGATCCCCGGCAGGCCGAAGATGGTCTCGATCACCACGGAACCTGTGATGATGCCGACAAAGGCCGGGCCCAGATAGGAGACCACCGGCAGCATGGCCGGACGCAGCGCGTGTTTCAGGATGATGTGGCGCAGCGGCAAGCCCTTGGCACGGGCGGTACGGATGAAGTTGGAGTTCATGGTCTCGATCATGCTGCCCCGCATGATCCGCGAGATGGCAGAGATGTAGTACATCATCATGCCGAACACCGGCAGCACCATAAACTGGATGCCACCGCCCTGCCATCCACCGGCAGGGAACCAGCCAAGATGAATACTGAAGAACAGCACCAGCAAGGGCGCCAGCACAAAGCCCGGGATCACCACCCCGGCCATGGCCGACGACATCAGCAGATAATCGATGATGGTGTTCTGTTTCAGTGCCGCTATGGTGCCGAAGGTGACCCCCAGCAACACGGCGAAGAAGAAGGCCGTGGTCCCGATCTTGGCGGAAACAGGCAGCGCCTGGCTCACCAGATCATTGACGGTGAAATCCTTGTATTTAAAAGAGGGGCCCAAATCACCCTGCACCAGGTTGCCCAGGTAAGTGAGATATTGCATGCCAATGGGTTTGTCGAGCCCGTATTTGGCCTCAATATTGGCGATGACTTCGGGGGGCAGTGAACGCTCGCTGGTAAAGGGGTTACCCGGGGCGAAACGCATCATGAAGAAAGAGACGGTGATCAAGACCAGCAGAGTCGGGATCGCTTCCAATAGCCGTTTAAAAATGAATTTCAACATAGACATTTCCTGTCCTGTACTGCTTCCAAATGGTCGCGGTTGTAATAAAGGCCCGCCGTCCGGCGGGCCCTGCTTGTTATGCGACTTGTTGCTTTAAATCAGTGAGCAATGATGTACATATCTTTGCTGTAGAGGTTATCCAGCGGGTTGGCTGGGTAGCCACCCACATAGGATTTCACCATGCGCGGAGTAACGTATTGATAGATAGGGGCGATCGGCATGTCCTTGGCAAGGATGGCCTCAGCCTGGGCATAGATCTTGTTGCGGGCCACATCGTCAACCTGATCGCGAGACTCATCCATCAGCTTGTCATACTCCAGATTAGAGTACTTGCCGTCGTTGGTGCCGTGGGTGGTCTGCATCAGATCCAGCATGGAGGAGGCTTCGTTGTAGTCAGCGTTCCAGCCGGCACGAGCTACTTCAAACTGCCCCTGTTTCTTGGTTTCCAGGTAAGTTTTCCACTCCTGGTTGACCAGGCTCACCTGCACACCCAGCTTCTTCCACATGGAGGCCACGGCCACGGCCACTTTCTTGTGGTTGTCGTCGGTGTTGTAGAGCAGTTCGAGCTTGAGCGGCTTGCTGGCATCGAAACCGGCTTCTTTCAACATGGCTTTCGCTTTGGTATCACGCTCGGCCTGGGTCATCTTCGACCAATCGGCGACCACTGGCTTGAAACCATCCACATAGTCTGGGGTCAGACCGTAAGCCGGAGTCTGGCCCTGACCCATTACCTTGTCGGCGATCACATCACGATCGATGGCGTAGGAGAGCGCAGTACGGACACGCACATCGTCAAACGGTTTGTGCTTGAAGTTGAATTGGTAATAGTAAGTGGACACCAAGCCGGTCACCTTCAGCTCATTCGGGTAATCCTTCTTGAGCTGCTTGAAACGTTCGATAGGAGTGGTGTAAGTCAGATCCACCTCACCCGCCAGATAGCGGCTCAGATCGGCGTTGGTAGACTGGATCGGCAAATAGACCACTGTATTGATCACTGTCTTGCCGTCGTCCCAGTAATTCTTGTTGCGCTCAAGCTCTATCCGCTCGTTGACCACCCATTTCTTCAGCACATAGGCACCATTGGATACCATGTTCTCCGGCTGGGTCCACTTGTCACCAAACTGCTCGACTACCTTTTTCGGTACCGGATAGGTGGTGGTGTGGGAGAGCATGCTGACGAAGTAAGGGATCGCTTTCTCAAGCTGCACTTCGAAGGTGTAGTCATCAGCAGCCTTCACACCCAGCGTATCAGCGGGTTTCTTGCCAGCGATAATATCGGTGGCGTTGGCGATAGTCGGCATCTCCAGATACCAGGAGTAAGGAGAGGCGGTTTTCGGATCAACGGCACGCTGGAAAGCAAAAACGAAATCGTGGGCAGTGACCGGGTCACCGTTGGACCACTTGGCATCTTTGCGCAGGTGGAAGACGTAGTGCTTGTTATCCTTGGTTTCCCAGGATTCAGCCACAGCCGGGAGAATTTCCCCTTTCGGGCCGGAAGCAACGAGACCCTCGAACAGGTCGCGCAGGATATTGGATTCGACCGTTCCTTCGGTCTTGTGCGGGTCAAGGGTCGCAGGCTCGGAGCCGTTGCCTTTTACCAGTTGCTGGACTTCAGCCAGCTTGGTTCCCGCCGGAACATCGGCAGCCTGAGCCACATTGACGCCACCAAACAGTGCAGCCACCAGCAATGTGTTAATCATTGTTTTTTTATGAGTCATTTCCCTACTCCAACAAGAACATTCCATGCATTTTTTAAAGTGACGGGGTTAAAACCCGCTCCCAGCATAATTCCCTGCCAATTCCGATAATGCAACAGATATTGTCAGGGTAATCGTCATTTTCTGGTCAAAAAATCAGCCATCATGCGCTTTTTCAGTATTAAAACACCAGCAAAGCGCTCATTTTTCACACAAACGACCGATTCTAGAAAAGACCGGGCAAAAAGCAACCAATAAAAAGCCGGTCACGAGGACCGGCTTTCATAAAGCGGAGCTGGCTCACATCAGGCTGGGGAAAACCCCCTTGATGCCGGCCACCATGATCTCGATACCCAGCGACATCATGATAAGACCCATGATACGGGTCACCACGTTGATGCCGGTGTTGCCCATGATCTTGAACAGCAGCGGCGCGGCGCGGAAGATGAGCCAGGAGCAGAAGGAGAAGACCACGACAACCACTGACATGCCGAGCAGCTGCTGCCAGTGGCTCTGGCTGGCATAGACAATCACCGAGGAGATGGCACCGGGACCCGCCATCAGCGGCAGCGCCAGCGGCACCACGGCGATAGACTCACGCACCGCCAGTTCGCCCTTCTCCTGTTTGTTGTGCTTCACCTCGCCCAGCTTGCCCTGCAGCATCGACCAGGCAATCAGGGTAATCAGCGACCCACCGGCGATCCGGAACGACGCCAGCGAGATGCCAAACCCATCCAGGATCAGCTGCCCCATATACATGGAGACCAGCAGGATCACCATCACCGCGATATTGGCGGTGGTATTGGTTTTCATCCGCTCGGCCTGGGTATGGTGGCTGGTCAGACTGACAAACACCGGCAACAAACCAAGCGGGTTGATAATTGCGAACAAACCGACAAAAAACTTCAGATACAACGAGACGTCAATTGCTGCCATAGGCGCCTTCCAATAGAGTTTCGGGCCCAGCGGGCCAGTCCATTAATTTCGTGCGTAAATTTACATCATAGCCAGAGCGGGCACCAATCAAATAATCTCACCATTTCGAGGGTTTTTTAGTTAGTTCATCTAATGCATCCGCGCTAACTGGCATAAACCGATGCCAAAAGCCCTTTCGACCGCCCGACACGCGCCAGAAAAGTGAACGCAAGCCTGCTTAATCATGACCAGAGAGCCCGACGATGACTGACCGAATGACCAAGCGACTCGAGAGGATTCAAGCTTTGCCTTCCCACTATTTCAGACCAGACATCACTTCATTGACTCGGTAATAGAGCCACAATGCAAAAACCGAGAAAGCGGGCAGAAATGGCCCCCTCGGGGAATAAAGCGGATTAGTCATGGATTAAAACAACAATCATTTTCGCAACAAACGCTGGAATAAAGCGCGTTTGTCGGTGGTTTTGAAACCGATTCACTCATATTTGCTAACCTATGCCGCCAAAATAGCTCTGCAATTCTATGTTAGATTGCAATTAACCACTTGATAAATGTGGTTTATTACTCCGCATTAACAACTCTCTCGCCTTTCCCTTTGATGCACATTCCGATAACATCAGTCAAACAAGGATTGTGAAATAAAATTTCTTTTGTTCTTTTGTTACACATGATCCAGATCAAGTTTTTCTGAGTCAGCCCCGCTCTATAATCGACTCAGAAAGCGATTTAGTAAGGCATGTGAAAAAGCTGTTGCAACGATACCGCCTTGACAGGGCGACTATAATTGCCGGGCATTGCCAACGTCTTACTAAACAGTTTTCAAATAATCAGGAGATAAACATGGCAGTAACCAATTTGGCTGAACTGGATGCACTGGTCGCCCGCGTTAAGGAAGCCCAGCGTGAATTCGCCAGCTTCTCTCAAGAGCAGGTAGACAAGATCTTCCGTGCCGCCGCCCTGGCCGCCAACAACGCCCGTATCCCCCTGGCCCAGATGGCCGTGGAAGAATCCGGTATGGGTATCATCGAAGACAAGGTTATTAAGAACCACTTCGCCTCCGAATACATCTACAACAAGTACAAAGAAGAGAAGACCTGCGGCATTCTGAGTGAAGACACTCAGATGGGCACCATCACCATCGCCGAGCCGGTAGGTATCATCTGTGGTATCGTTCCGACCACCAACCCGACTTCTACTGCGATCTTCAAATCCATGATCGCGCTCAAGACCCGCAACGCCATCATCTTCTCCCCGCACCCCCGTGCCAAGAACTCCACCAATACCGCAGCCAAGCTGGTACTGGATGCAGCTGTTGCCGCTGGTGCGCCGAAAGACATCATCGGCTGGATCGACCAACCGTCTGTTGAGCTCTCCAACGCCCTGATGAAGCACGAAGACATCAACCTGATCCTGGCCACCGGTGGCCCGGGCATGGTGAAAGCAGCCTACTCCTCCGGTAAGCCTGCTATCGGTGTGGGTGCCGGTAACGTACCTATCGTTATCGACGAAACCGCCGACGTGAAGCGTGCCGTTGCCTCCATCCTGATGTCCAAAACTTTCGATAACGGCGTGGTCTGTGCTTCCGAGCAGGCAGTCATCGTTGTTGATGCCATCTACGACCAGGTTAAAGAGCGCTTTGCATCCCACAAGGGCCACGTGCTCTCCAAAGAAGATGCTGACAAGGTACGTAAAGTCATCCTGATCAACGGTGCCCTGAACGCCAACATCGTTGGTCAGCCAGCCACCAAGATTGCCGAGATGGCAGGCGTGACTGTACCGGCTGATACCAAGATCCTGATCGGTGAAGGCGTCAAGCTGTGTGCAGAAGATGAGTTTGCTCACGAAAAATTGTCCCCGCTGCTCGGTATGTTCCGTGCTAGCAGCTTCGAAAACGCCGTTGATATGGCCTGTGACATGGTCAACATCGGTGGTATCGGCCACACCTCCGGTCTGTACACCGACCAGGACCGCAACGCTGACCGCATCAAGTACTTCGGCGACAAGATGAAGACCGCGCGTATCCTGATCAACACTCCGTCTACCCAAGGCGGTATCGGTGACCTGTACAACTTCGCAATGGCACCGTCCCTGACCCTGGGTTGCGGCTCCTGGAGCGGTAACTCCATCTCCGAAAACGTGGGTCCGAAGCACCTGATCAACAAGAAGACAGTCGCAAAACGGGCAGAAAACATGCTGTGGCACAAACTTCCGAAATCCATCTACTTCCGTCGTGGTTCCCTGCCGATCGCTCTGAGCGACCTGGAAGGTAAAAAGCGTGCCATGGTCGTAACTGACCGCTTCCTGTTCAACAACGGCTACGCCGATGAACTGGTCAGCCTGCTGAAAGCACAGAATATGGAAGTGGAAGTGTTCTACGAAGTAGAAGCTGACCCGACCCTGGCTGTGGTTCGCAAGGGTGCCGAGATGGCCAACTCCTTCAAACCGGACGTTATCCTGGCGCTGGGCGGTGGTTCACCGATGGATGCGGCCAAGATCATGTGGGTGATGTACGAGCACCCGAACACTGCGTTCGAAGATCTGGCCATGCGCTTCATGGACATCCGCAAGCGTATCTACAAGTTCCCGAAAATGGGCGTGAAGGCCGAACTGGTCTGTATCACCACCACTTCCGGTACCGGCTCTGAAGTCACTCCGTTTGCGGTAGTAACCGATGAAGTGTCTGGTCAGAAGTATCCGCTGGCTGACTACGAGCTGACCCCGAACATGGCCATCGTTGATGCCAACCTGGTCATGGGCATGCCGAAGTCCCTGTGTGCCTTCGGTGGTATCGATGCCGTGACTCACGCCATGGAAGCCTATGTTTCCGTACTGGCTAACGAGTACTCCGACGGCCAGGCGCTGCAAGCCCTGAAAATGCTGAAAGAGTACCTGCCATCCAGCTACCAGAACGGTGCCAACGACCCGATCGCTCGTGAGAAGGTGCACAATGCTGCCACCATCGCCGGTATCGCGTTCGCCAACGCCTTCCTGGGTGTGTGCCACTCCATGGCTCACAAACTGGGTGCCGAGTTCCACATTCCGCACGGTCTGGCTAACGCCCTGCTGATCAGCAACGTCATCCGCTACAACGCGAACGACAACCCGACCAAGCAGACTGCGTTCTCCCAGTACGACCGCCCGCAGGCTCGTCGTCGTTACGCCGAAGTTGCTGACCACCTGGGTCTGACTGCTGCCGGTGACCGCACCGCAGCCAAGATCGAGAAGCTGCTGACCTGGCTGGACGAGCTGAAGGCTACCCTGGGTATCCCGGCCTCTATCCGCGAAGCTGGCGTGACTGAAGCTGACTTCCTGGCCAAGGTTGACCAGCTGGCTATCGAAGCTTTCGATGACCAGTGCACCGGCGCCAACCCACGCTACCCGCTGATCAGCGAGCTGAAGCAGGTTCTGCTGGACTCCTACTACGGTCGTCCGTTCACCGAAGCCGCTCCGGTAACTGCTGCCCCGGTTGAAGCCAAGGTTGAAGGCAAGAAGAAATCCAAGGCCTGATAACCAGTCCTGAGATAACAAGCCCGCGCACTGCGCGGGCTTTTTTTATCTGCCACTTATCACAGCGATCCTCTCTCCAGCCGATTGCGGTAGTACAGCCCCTAACGTCCCAACCAACCAACCAACCAA
>NZ_CDDK01000004.1:0-33501 GCF_000820225.1 Aeromonas veronii bv. veronii | reverse complement strand
CAACCAACCAACCAACCAACTCGCCCCAGCCAATCCGTTATCGACATCCCAACCTGTCACTCTGTATTGATGGGCACCTGTGATAACAAGAGCACGCTCCATCACCTCCTATCCCCTACCCCCAACGAATTACCCTGACGGGCAGATGTGAGCAGTCAACGCCATCTCAAGAGCTAAAGGTGTGATAAACAGGATAAGCGAAGCCTCGCTAACGCAACGCAGCAGAACTGCCGACTGGCGTACGTGCAGGGCCAATCGGCTGGCAGAGACAGCGCAATGATAATGCGCAGAGAAAGCGGGAAAGATTGTAAGTGAAGAGAGTTGTTGCACCGGTTGCTCAGCCGACACATCAGCAGTTGCCACGATGCAAAGATAAAAAAATGGCAGCCATCTGGCTGCCATTGGGAGAGCACGATTCAGCGATCAGAGGGTCGCAGCGACTTCATCGGAGATGGAGCCGTTGTGGTAAACCTCTTGCACGTCGTCCAGATCTTCCAGCATGTCGATCAGACGCATCAGCTTGGGTGCAGTTTCTGCATCCAGCTCAGCTTCGGTGGAGGGGATCATGGTCACTTCGGCGCTCTGGGCCTTAAAGCCGGCAGCTTCCAGACCATCCAGCACGGTACCGAAGTCGTTCGGGGTGGTGTACACCTCGATGGTGCCATCCTCTTCGGTGACCACGTCATCGGCGCCCGCTTCCAGCGCGGCATCCATCAGGGCATCTTCGTCTACCCCAACGAAGGTCAGCAGACCTTTCTTGCTGAACAGATAGGCGACGGAGCCGTCGGTACCCAGGTTGCCACCGCACTTACTGAAGGCGTGGCGCACTTCGGCTACGGTACGGTTACGGTTATCGGTCAGGCACTCTACCATCACGGCAGAGCCAGCCGGGCCGTAACCTTCGTATACGATGGTCTCGAGCTGTTCACCATCGCCACCACCAGCGCCACGCTGAATGGCACGGTTGATGGTGTCGCGGGTCATGTTGTTGGTCAGGGCGGCAGTCACCGCAGCACGCAGACGCGGGTTGTTGGCCGGATCGGCATCACCCAGACGCGCGGAGGTAGTGATTTCGCGGATCAGCTTGGTGAAGATCTTGCCACGCTTGGCGTCCTGAGCGGCCTTGCGGTGTTTGATGTTGGCCCATTTACTGTGACCTGCCATAGAGACTCTCCGTTATTTTTTAAATGTCAGTAACACTGATCATGACTAACCCAAGGGAAACACAGAGGCCGCACGGCGGCGGCCTCCGGTGCCGGTATCGGCTTACTCGTCGCCCTTGACGGTGGTTGCAATCGCCAGCTCACCCAGTTGGGCGGCATTGGCAAGGCTGGGGGCGTCTGTCATCAGACAGGCAGCAGCGGTCGTTTTAGGGAAGGCGATGACGTCCCGAATGTTTTCGGTGCCGGTCAGCAGCATGCTGAGACGGTCCAGACCGAAGGCCAGACCGGCGTGCGGCGGGGTACCGTACTTCAGCGCATCCAGCAGGAAGCCGAACTTCAGGCGCTGCTCGGCCGGGGTGATACCCAGGATGTCGAACACGGTGGATTGCATCTCGCTGTTGTGGATTCGGACAGAGCCGCCACCCACTTCGTAGCCGTTGATCACCATGTCGTAGGCGTTGGCGTAAGCACCCACAGGGTTGGCTTTCAGCTCGGCCGGGCTCATGTTGCTCGGCGCGGTGAACGGGTGGTGCATGGCGGCCAGACCACCTTCACCATCTTCCTCGAACATCGGGAAGTCGATGACCCACAGCGGTTTCCAGCTGTTCTCCAGCAGACCCAGATCGCGACCCACTTTCAGACGCAGGGCGCCCATGGCATCGCAGACCACTTTCTTGCTGTCAGCACCAAAGAAGATGATGTCGCCGTCGGCTGCGCCGGTACGGGCCAGGATCTCGCGCACGATGGCGTCAGAGAGGAACTTGGCAACCGGAGACTGCACGCCTTCGATACCATTGGCCGCTTCGTTGACCTTCATCCAGGCCAGGCCCTTGGCACCGTAGATGCCGACAAACTTGGTGTATTCGTCGATCTGCTTGCGAGAGAGCTCGGCACCGCCCGGGACTTTCAGGGCAGCCACACGGCCTTTCGGATCGTTGGCGGGGCCCGCGAACACGGCGAACTCGACAGCAGTCAGCAGATCAGCCACATCGACCAGCTCCATTGGCAGACGCAGGTCCGGCTTGTCGGAGCCGTAGCGACGCATGGCTTCGTCGAAGGTCATGATCGGGAAGTCGCCCAGATCCACGTTCAGGATGTGCAGCCACAGTTTGCGGATCATCTCTTCCATCACTTCACGCACTTGGGGCGCGGTCATGAAGGAGGTCTCCACGTCGATCTGGGTGAATTCCGGCTGGCGGTCGGCACGCAGGTCTTCGTCACGGAAGCACTTGACGATCTGGTAGTAGCGATCGAAGCCGGACATCATCAGCAACTGCTTGAACAGCTGGGGTGATTGCGGCAGAGCGTAGAACTTGCCCTTGTGCACGCGGCTCGGCACCAGATAGTCACGGGCACCTTCCGGGGTGGCCTTGGTCAGCATCGGGGTCTCGATATCGAGGAAGCCGTGCTCGTCCATGAAGCGGCGTACGAAGGCGCTGGCCTTGGCACGGGTCTTCAGGTACTTGGCCATCTCGGGACGACGCAGATCCAGGTAGCGATACTTGAGGCTGATCTCTTCGCTGTTGACCTGATTGAAGTCCAGCGGCAGCGGCTCGGCACGGTTGATGATGTTGAGTTCGTGAGCGAACACTTCGATGGCGCCAGTGGCCATGTCGCTGTTGCGCTGGGACTCGGGACGGGTGCGCACCACGCCGGTCACCTGGATGCAGAACTCGCCGCGCAGCTCGGAGGCCAGGGCGAACGCGTCCGGCTTGTCCGGATCGAAGAACACCTGAACGATCCCTTCCCGGTCGCGCATATCGATAAAGATCAGACCGCCGAGATCACGACGACGATGAACCCAACCGCACAATGTAATGGTCTGCCCTGCATGGGCCTCATTGACCTGTCCGCAATAGATAGAGCGCATGGACTTCTTCCTTCGAAATTGTAGAGAGACGGTTAACCTTGGGCCGCCGGGCACGACTGGCAAGCACCGTCTGTCTCACAGCTGGCCAGATTCTTTTTCTTACCCGGTTTGAAATCAGTCTCGTACCATCCGGTTCCCTTGAGCCGGAAGCCTGCCGCCGATATCAGCTTGACCAGATTCGGCTTGCTACAGGCCGGACAGTCGGTCAGGGGGGCATCGGAAAGCTTTTGCAGTTTTGCCAATTCATGGCCACAGACGTCGCAACGATATTCGTAGATAGGCATGGGTCACAAGAAATTGAAAAACAAAAGGGCTGGCATTATAGAGGAAAACCCCCTTTTGGGTAAAATGGCCAGCAGCCTCCTTTCGCCAGTTTTTTGCACTCGATGGCAAAAAGCGGGCAAAAAATCGGCACGAATGCACCAAGAGCGAAGAGAATAGCCATCATGAGCCTCTATTTGGGCCTGCCACAGTGGTCCCACCCCAGCTGGCCCGGCCAGTTGCTGGGCCTTGGCGCCAAGCCTGCCGAACACCTCGCCCACTACGCCACCGTGTTCAATTCGGTGGAGGGCAATACCACCTTCTACGCCCTGCCGACCCCCGATACGGTACAGCGCTGGGCCGATGCGGTGCCCGATCACTTTCGTTTCAACTTCAAATTTCCGCAAACCATCAGCCACCAGAGCGATCTGGTGAGCGCAGACAAACAAGTAGCCGACTTTATTCGCCTGCTCGCCCCGCTGCACGACAAGCTGGGGCTGCTCACCCTGCAGTTGCCCGCCCGTTTTGGGCCAGAGGGGCTGGCCAGACTGGCGGCCTTCATCGATCGGCTGCCACGGGCGTTTCGCTACGCCCTCGAAGTGCGCCACCCTGAGTTCTTCGCCAAGGGGGAGGCCGAGCGGGCATTGAACCGGCTGCTCATGGAACAGGGGGTGAACCGGGTGATGCTCGACAGCCGGCCACTCTTCTCGGTGCCAGCAACCACGCCAGCCCTTGTCGATGCCCAAGGCAAGAAGCCACGCCTGCCGGTACATCTACTGGCCACCGCCAACGCCCCCATGGTGCGCTTTATCGGCCTGCCGGATCCGGCGGCCAATCACCCCTTCCTGCCCAGCTGGCTCCCCCACTGGCGCCAGTGGCTTTCCGAGGGCAAGGCTCTCTACCTCTATATACATACTGCCGACAACGCTCAGGCACCTGAGCTGGCCCGCCAGATCACCCGCTTGCTGGAGCAGGAGATGGCCCCCTGGCCGGGGGAAAACGATCGCGCACGGCAGGGAGTGCTGCGCTTTTAGCCAACCCATTCTGCGGCCATCGTTTCGCTGTAAAAAAAGTACTTTTTTGTGGCGTGGCAAGCCCTGGCGTCAAGACAAACGGCCATCAATCCTCTACACTACCGCCCCAAGTAAGGGTCCGGAACATGGCCCGTACGAACAGGACAGGTCCAAAGGATTTCATGACCAGCCACCCCGTTCGTAAACAGGTGATAAATCTACTCTGATGGGTGTCACCCAACGACTCAATTGAACAATACAGCCGGGTGATGTCCCGACTGTCAGGTTGCGCCAGCATGCATACCAAAGATCAAATTTTTGCCGCCCCGATCGCCCGATTGGGAGACTTCTGTTTTGACGAACAGGTCGTCGACGTATTTCCCGATATGATCCAGCGCTCGGTGCCGGGTTACAGTAACATCATCTCTGCCATCGGCATGATGGCCGCCCGCTACGCCCAACCCGAGAGCCGACTCTATGATCTCGGCTGCTCACTGGGCGCCGCGACCCAGGCGATGCGTCGCCATGTCAGCCAGCCCGGCTGCCGCATCACCGCGGTGGATCTCTCCCATCCGATGATCGAGCGCGCCCGCGCCCACCTCTCCGGTTTCAAATCCGAGGTGCCGGTTGAGCTGGTGGAAGCAGATATCTGCGACATCGAGATCGAGAACGCCTCCGTGGTGGTGCTCAACTTCACCCTGCAATTTGTCGAGCCGGAGAAACGGGCCGCCCTGATCCAGCGCATTCACGATGGTCTGCGCCCGGGCGGGATCCTGATCCTGAGCGAAAAGTTCCGCTTCGAAGATGAACCGGTCAACGAGCTGCTCATCGATCTGCATCTCGACTTCAAGCGGGCCAATGGCTACAGCGAGCTGGAGATCAGCCAGAAACGCACCGCCCTTGAGAACGTGATGCGCACCGACAGCCTGCCGGTGCATCAGGCCCGTCTGCGCGACGCCGGTTTCGTCCATCAGGATCTCTGGTTTCAGTGCTTCAACTTCGGCTCCATGATTGCCATCAAATCCAGCGACGCCCAGCCATGATCGACTTTGCCAATTTCTATCAACTGATTGCCAAAAACCGGCTGAGCCACTGGCTGCATACCCTGCCCGCCCAGCTGCACGCCTGGCAACATGACAACCAGCATGGCGACCTGCCGCGCTGGAACCGCGCCCTCAACAAGCTGCCGGTGGTCTCCCCCGGCAACATCGAGCTGAAAAGCCGGGTCGAGATTGGCTCAGCCGAGAGCCTTGGCGAAGGGGAGCGCAAGAAGGTCGAGAGCCTGCTGCGCCACTTCATGCCCTGGCGCAAAGGGCCGTTCACCGTACACGGCATCCATATCGATACCGAGTGGCGCTCTGACTGGAAGTGGGATCGGGTGCTGCCCCATATCAGCCCGCTCGAAGGCCGTTACGTGCTGGATGTGGGCTGCGGCAGCGGTTACCACCTCTGGCGCATGGTGGGTGAAGGGGCCAAGCTGGCGGTCGGCATAGACCCGAGTCCGCTGTTCCTCTGCCAGTTCGAGGCCATTCGCCACTTCGCGGGCAATGATCAGCGCGCCCACCTGTTGCCGCTCGGTATTCAGGAACTGCCGGAGCTGCGTGCTTTTGACACCGTCTTCTCGATGGGGGTGCTCTATCACCGCAAATCCCCCATCGAGCACATCGAGCAGCTGCGCAATCAATTGAAAGATGATGGCGAGCTGGTGCTGGAGACGCTAGTGATTGACGGCGGGGTCAACGACGTGCTGATGCCCACCGACCGTTACGGCAAGATGCGCAACGTCTGGTTTATTCCCTCAAGCCGCGCCCTCAAGCTGTGGGTCGAGCGCTGCGGCTTCACCGACGTGCGGATAGTAGACGAGAATATGACCAGCACCGACGAACAGCGTCGTACCGACTGGATGATTAATGAATCCCTGAGTGACTATCTGGATCCAGACAATCCGGCACTCACGGTAGAAGGACACCCGGCGCCGAAACGTGCCGTACTGATTGCCCGCAAGGCCAAAGACTAGCCGATGGCGATTCAGGAAGTTACACTGACCCAATTCCAGGAAGCACAGTTAAATGAATGACATGAAAAGCAAATTAAAAGGAATGACCCTGCTCTCCCTGCTTAGTCTCGGCGGGTGTGTCAATATGGAAAAAGCGCCTCAGGTCCCTGCTCTGACGCTGGCCGAGCTTCGTAGCGAGCTGAGCCAGAGCGAGCAGCGCCTGCAAACATCCATGGAACAGCAACAGAAGCAGTATGTGCAGCAACAGCACCTGCTGGTTCAGCTCAACACAGATGTCACCAATATGAAAGAGTCCGTCAAGCAAGTAGACCACAAGCTCGCCACCCTCCCCTCCGAGCCGCCCAAGCCGATGGCCATCCCCACCGAGAAGTGCCCGGCCCCCAATCAGGGTCACACCATCGATGGCAAGCTGATGGTCGGTGAAGCCGAGTGGATCTGGGTTGATGCGGCCAACGACGCCTTCCAGGCGCGGGTCGATACCGGTGCGACCACCTCCTCCATCAGTGCGCAGGAGATCACCATTTTCGAGCGCAACGGCAAAAACTGGGTGCGCTTCTTCCTGAGCCATCAGGAAGTAGACGACAAGATCCAGATCGAAGCGCCGCTGGTACGCCATGTGCGGGTGCGTCAGGCCTCTGCCGACGATCTGGACCGCCGTCCGGTAGTGCGTCTGGCTGTGCGCATTGGCGACATGACCGAGAAAGCCGAATTTACCCTGAAAGACCGTAGCGACATGACCTTCCCTGTGCTGCTGGGTCGCGAATTTTTGAAAGACATCGCCGTGGTTGATGTGGCCCGCGAATATATCCAACCCAAACCCAAGCTCAAGGATGTGAAATAATCCATGGTTTCCCGTAAGCCGTTCTATTTGCTGGTAGCCCTGCTGTACATTGTCGGCCTGGGGATGACGATCTATCACCATATCGCGTTGGATGTGCCGCTGACGCCCGGTGAAAAGCGCCAGATCTGGTCCATCGAAGCCAAGCTGGAGTTTGAGGCGACCGGTGAGCCGGTGATCGCCTCCCTGGCCATTCCGGGCACCCAGCCCGGTTTCACCCTGATGAACGAGAACGCCGCCAGCCCCGGCTACGGCCTCTCCTTCGTCGAGAAAGATGGCGATGCCCGCGCCGAGTGGTCCATCCGCACCGCCTCTGGCCGTCAGGAGCTCTACTACCGCGTCGACATGATGGCGGATGCCCACGCCAAACCGGCCGCCAATCCGCAGCCGCCTGCCATCGAGAAGCAGATCGAGAGTGAGCCTTATGCCACCGCGATGAAGCAGATCCTCGAGCGAGCCCAGGAGCGCTCTGCCGACGGCTACACCCTGACTCGCGAGATCATCAAGGAGATCGAGAAGCAGGAGCAGAACGCCGAGCTGCTGAAAAAGCACAAGAGCCGCGCCAACCTGATCGCCGAGCTGCTCAACAATGCTGACGTCCCCACCCGCGTGGTGCATGCTCTGAATCTGGAAGATGGCCGCCGTCGTCAGGAGCTGGTGGATTACCTGCAGGTATTCAACAGCCCGACCGACTACAAGCTGTTCAACCCGCAAACCGGTGAACAGGGTCGTCCGGCCAACCTGCTGCTGTGGGAATATAACTCCGGCGCCCTGCTGGACGTGACCGGTGGTCACAACTCCCGTGTCAGCTTCTCGATGATCGAGCAGGAGCAGCCGGTCAGCGTTGCTCTGGCCCAGAAGTTCGAAAAATCAGAGATGATGAACTTCTCCATCCACAGCCTGCCGCTGGAAGAGCAGACCCTGTTCAAGGGCTTGCTGCTGATCCCGATCGGCGTGCTGATGGTGGTGTTCCTTCGGGTGCTGGTGGGGATCAAGACCTCAGGTACCTTTATGCCGGTGCTGATCGCGGTCGCCTTTATCCAGACCTCGCTGGTCACCGGTCTCATCGGCTTCCTGCTGATCGTCGGCACCGGTCTCATCATTCGCTCCTATCTGTCTCGGCTTAACCTGCTGCTGGTCGCCCGAATATCGGCCATCATCATCATGGTTATCTCGATGATCGGTATCTTCTCCGCGTTCGCCTTCAAGCTGGGGCTGACCGACGGTATGAAGATCACCTTCTTCCCGATGATCATCCTCTCCTGGACCATCGAACGGATGTCCATCCTGTGGGAAGAAGAGGGCCCGAAAGAGGTGTTCCGCCAGGGCGGCGGCTCTCTGCTGGTTGCCGTCATCGCCTATCTGGCCATGGATAACGAGCTTATTCGTCACCTCACCTTCAACTTCCTCGGCCTGCAGCTGGTGCTGATGGCGACCGTGCTGTTGATGGGTAACTACACCGGCTACAAGCTGAGCGAACTGAAGCGCTTCAAGCCGCTGGTGGACGAGATGAAATCTGGCGTCACCCCGGGTAAGGACAAGTAACCGATGTGGTTCTGGGAAAAATACACCACCCCGTGGAGCCTGTCCCAATCAGGCATCCTCGGCATGAACAAACGCAACCACTCCTACATCAGCCGCTACAATCCGCGCAGCCTCTATCCGCTGGTGGATGACAAGCTGCAGACCAAGCAAATTGCGCTGGATGCAGGGGTCACCGTGCCTGAGCTGATCGGTACCATCCGTGCCCAGCACGATGTGGGTCGCATCACCGAGCTGGTAAAAGATTGGCCGGGCTTCTGCATCAAGCCGGCCCGTGGCTCGGGCGGCAAGGGGATCTTGGTGATCCTGCGTCAGGAAGATGGCCTCTTCTATAAACCCAACGGCAGCGCCTCTACCGGTCAGGATCTGGAGCGCCATGTTTCCAACATTCTGGCGGGGCTCTATTCGCTTGGCGGCAAGCCCGACGTGGCTCTGGTGGAAGGCCTCATCAACTTTGATGATGTGTTCGACGGCTACTCCTTCGAAGGGGTACCTGATGCCCGGGTCATCATCTTCAAAGGGTTCCCGGTGATGGCGATGATGCGCCTCTCCACCGCCGCCTCCGATGGCAAGGCGAACCTGCACCAGGGCGCCGTGGGGGTGGGTCTGTGCCTGCGTACCGGTCGTGCCCTGCGGGCGGTGCAGTTTGGCAATCCGCTGCGCCACCATCCGGACACCGGCCTCGATCTCTATGAGCTCAAGGTGCCCCACTGGGATACCCTGCTCACCCTGGCCGCCTCCTGCTACGAGATGTCGGGTCTGGGTTATATAGGTACTGACATGGTGCTGGACAAGTTCCGCGGCCCCATGCTGCTGGAGCTCAACGCCCGTCCCGGTCTTGCCATCCAGATCGCCAACGGTCGCGGCCTGGTGCCCAATCTCAAGACTATCGAGAAGCTGGGCCAGGTTAAGATGAACGTGGAGCAGCGGGTCAATTTCGCCAAGGATCACTTCGGGATCTTTGAGGAATAACTTCTCCGCTTGTGAACTGAGCGCGCCTATGGCGCGCTTTTTTTATGGCGATTGTCTGTCGGCACATCCCGTTCCTAACCATAGGGTCAGCACCTCATTTCGAAACGACGAGTATGCAAGCGAACGGCAGCTTGGAATAGCGAGGAGAGCGATGGAACGATGGAACGATGGAACGATGGAACGATGGAACGAGAAGAGTGTGGCCACTATGTCAGAGGATGGATAAATCTCAGGTATAAAAAAACCGGCGCCAAGACGCCGGTTCTTCAAGGAGAGTACGACTCGATTACAGGGAGTCAGCATTCTCGGACAGGTACTTGGCAACGCCGTCCGGAGAGGCTTGCATACCTTTTTTGCCTTTTTCCCACTGAGCCGGGCACACTTCGCCGTGCTCTTCGTGGAATTGCAGGGCATCGACCATGCGCAGCATCTCGTCGATGTTGCGGCCCAGCGGCAGATCGTTGACAACCTGATGGCGAACGACACCGTTCTTGTCGATCAGGAAGGAACCACGGAACGCCACACCGGCTTCCGGATGCTCAACGTCATAGGCTTTGCAGATTTCGTGTTTCACGTCGGCGATCAGCGGGTACTTGACCTGACCGATACCGCCATCTTCCACTTTGGTGTTACGCCATGCGTTGTGGGAGAACTGGGAATCGATGGAAACACCGATCACTTCCACGCCACGCTTCTGGAACTCTTCATAACGGTGATCGAAGGCAATCAGCTCAGACGGGCAGACGAAGGTGAAATCGAGCGGGTAGAAGAAGACAACGGCAGCTTTGCCTTTGATGTGGGATGACAGGTTGAATGAATCAACGATCTCGCCATTACCCAGAACAGCTGCGGCGGTAAAATCGGGTGCGGGACGGCCTACCAATACCATATTCAATTCCTCTTTATGTGAAGTGAACAATCCGGTGAGGATTGGGCTACCTAGAGCCAAGTCCATCTAATTCAAGCGACAAACTATAGACCCGGTGGTAGATTAGTTAAATCAAATTAAATAGATAGCATTAATCGGGTTTTTCTATGCAACGTTGGCCCAGCCTCAAACAGCTGCAATATCTGGTCGCTCTCGATGAGCACAAGAACTTCAACCGCGCCGCCAAAGCCTGTCATGTCAGCCAGTCGACCCTGAGTACCGGGATCCAGACGCTGGAGGACATGATGAACCTGCAACTGGTGGAGCGGGACCACAAGAGCTTCATTATGACCCCGGTCGGCATGGAAATCGTCGAGCGCGCTCGCAATTTGCTCTCCGATGCGCGGGATCTAATGGAGCTCGGGCAACATCAGGGCGGCGTGATGCAGGGGACGGTACGTCTTGGCTGCATTCCCACCATCGCCCCCTTCCTGCTGAGCAAGCTGCTCAAAGAATGCAGCAAAACCTATCCTGACCTCGAATTGTTGCTGCGTGAAGACACCACCAGCAATCTGCTCAAGCAGCTGGAACAGGGTCAGCTCGACTTGCTGATCCTCGCCCTGCCCATCGAGATCGGGGGATTTCACTGCAAGACCGTCGGCCAGGATCCGTTCCACATGGTGATGCCCGCCAGCATGGCGGCCGGTCTGCATACCCCGTTCGACTACAAGGAGCTGCCCAACCAGAGCATCTTCCTGCTGGAGCGGGAGCACTGCCTCACCGAGCACGCAGTGAGCGCCTGCCGCCTGCGGGACAAGAGCAAGATCAACCCGTTTGCCGCCACCAGCCTGCACACCCTGGTGCAGATGGTGGAAGCGGGTCTCGGCACCACCTTCCTGCCGCAGATGGCCATCGATGCCGGCATTCTTGCCAACTCCGATCTGGTGGCCATCCCGCTGCCGGGAGAGACCTCCTATCGCGAGATTGGGCTGGTCTGGCGCCCTAGCACCACCCGGGTACAGACCTTCTACAAACTGGCCGAGCTGCTTAAACCGCTGATCAGCCACAACGAGTGACAACAAACGCCAGCCCTCGGGTTGGCGTTTTTCAGTTCCCCGCCACATTTTTCCTCTCGGAGACTAGGTCTGGAGCCAGATCCCTGTTTATGATGGAAAAGTTGTCGCGTGCCCTCCTGCCGCCAGAACGATTTGGCAGGATATGGCGTTCGATAAATGTCTCGTTTGGTAGACCCGTCCGTGGAGAGAGCCCGATGTATCGCAAGCTGCTGCTATCCTTGCTGACTCTGCTGCTGGCCGCCTGTTCCAGCACGCCGGAGCCGCCTCCGGCCCCCCGGCAGAGCAGTGCCTTTGATGGCTTCTACCAACAGTGGCGCGGTGTTCCCTACCGCATGGGCGGCGCCAGCCGCGCCGGGCTAGACTGCTCCGCCTTTACCCAGCTCGCCTACAGTCAGGTGCTGGGCTTCAACCTGCCAAGAACCACCGAATCTCAGGCCAGCATTGGCAAACCGGTGGATCGCTACCGGCTGCAACACGGGGATCTGGTCTTCTTCAAAACCGGCTGGCAACAGTACCATGTGGGGGTCTACACAGGTGCCGGCGAGTTTATTCACGCCTCCACCAGCAAGGGAGTGATCCGCTCCCGCCTCGACAACGTCTACTGGAACAGTCGCTACTGGCAGGCACGTCGGGTGACCCAGTAACCGCTCAAATGCCTGCTTGCGGCACAAGTTGCGTGCCGATACTCTCCGTCAATACCTGTCGCTATGTCGGGACACACAACCCGCGCTTATAACTCAATTGGACCCAAAGCCTGCATATCACACCATTTTGTGATAAGGTGGTGGCCAATTTTTAACACTTTTGCCTTTTTCTCATACGCTCTCTGTCCTGATTGACAACAAGCGAGGCGATAACAAGCAGCGCGCGGCGAAAGTGGAGTGTGGCGCAACACTGCCGGACGGGTGGCCCACAGCTGCAGTATCAAGGGTTAAATAGATAAGGAGATCGTGCAATGAAACAGTATCAAAGCTGGCTGGGGCAATACCTGATGAGTCGCCGTGACGGTGACCACGCCATGGCATGCGAGATGGCGAGTTCCATCTGCGAGTTCTGGCAGCAGCAGGGAGATGAAAACGAACTGGACAAGTGGCAGCAGATTTACCAGAACCATCTGGAAAAGACCACCTGATCCCGACCGTTGCCTTGCTGCCAGCCACGGTTGGCAGCAAGGCAACTCGCGACCAACCACCATCAGCCAACCCCTCTCCCCCAATTTTCCCGCTACGTTAAACCGCAACCTTCGTTCACTCGCGCTTTACCATCTTCATGTTGCTCTTGCGCACCGGCCTCGGTTCATTCCATCTCGGCCGCCATCCCCTGTGCCCAGTCGATAAAGGCCTGGATCTTGGGGCACTCGCGGTTGGGCAGGGTCGCCATGTAATAACGCTGCTCGCACTTGACCTCCAGCCCGGCAAAAGGGGCCACCAGCTCGTTGCGTGCCAGTCGCTTGCTCACCAGATTCTTGCGCCCCATGGCGATCCCGGCGTGATTCATGGCGGCGATGATGGCGAGATCCGAGCGATCAAAACCCATGCTCAGCTGGCATGCCTCGAGGCTGACCCCGGCGTGGCGAGCCCAGCAGCTCCATTCATCGGTATCCGAGTCAAATCCCCATGCCTGCCGATCATGGAGCAGCCGGCACAAGGACAAGTTGGCGGGATTGCCGACAAGCCCGTGCTGCTCGGCATATTCCGGGCTGCAGACCGGCAGCATGAACTCATCCATCAGCGGGTGGATGGCAAGCCGCTCCGGGCTCTTCTCATCGAAATAGAGGGTCAAATCGATGCCATAACCATGCAGGTTGATGTTCTCGTTGCCGGTGATGATATTGAGCTCGATCTGCGGATGCAGGCGGGAGAAATCAGCCAACCTGGGCACCAGCCAGCACTGGGCGATGGAGGGGCGCGAATAGATGGTCAGGGTGCCGGAGAGCTCCTGATTCTTGATCTCCAGGATCTCCTGATTGATGAACTCCAGCGAAGATTTGAGCGCCCAGAACACCCGCTGCCCATCCGCCGTCAGTACCACCTTGCGGTGAAAACGCTCAAAGAGCTTGAACCCCAGCTCCTCTTCCAGCGCGCTGATCCGGTGACTCACGGCACTGGGACTCAGCGACAATTCATCAGCTGCCATGGCAAAGGAGCCGTGGCGGGCGGCCGCCTCGAAGGTGTGCAGCTTGGCCAGCTGGTAGCCACTCAGCAGCTTGTTGCGCGATATGTAATTATCCCCGTTATACATTCATCCCCCTCTTCGCAATGGCCACCGATGATACACCCACAGGCCTCCTTAAAGATGAAACCAAAAGACCCAAAGAGTGTGATTTCGATAAATTGTGACCAATGTAGCGCCTTTGCATCACCTCAGATCACCCAAGTAGTCGATTTCATCATTTGTCAGCCCCGCCCCATTTTCATTCAATAAGCGCATAAACAATCACACACAACAGATGTCGAGGCGCAGTATGAGTTCAGAGGTATGGGTCATCGCTACCTTGCTAAGTAGCATCGTTCTTATCGTGGTCACCATAGTGAAGGGCAAGGTGCATCCTTTCCTTGCCCTGCTGCTGGCAAGCTTCTATGTGGGCACCCTGATGGGGATGGAGCCCCTCAAGATGGTCAGCACCATGGAAGCGGGCATTGGCGGCACGCTAGGCTTTCTCGCCGCCGTCATCGGTCTTGGCACCATACTTGGCAAGATGATGGAGGTGTCAGGGGCAGCAGAGCGCATCGGTCTCGCCCTGCAGAGATGCCGCTGGCTCTCGCCGGATGTCATCATGGTACTGGTGGGTCTGGTGTGCGGCATCACCCTGTTTGTCGAAGTCGGGGTAGTGCTGCTGATCCCGCTCGCCTTCTCCATCGCCCGCAAGACCAGAACCTCGCTGCTGACCCTGGCCATTCCGCTCTGCACCGCCCTGATGGCCGTGCACTGCATAGTGCCGCCGCACCCGGCAGCCCTCTACGTCACCAATCAGCTGGGGGCTGACATCGGCTCCGTCATCGTCTATGGCCTCGCGGTCGGCCTCTTTGCCTCGCTGGTGGGCGGCCCGCTGTTCCTCAAGCTGCTGGGCAACAGGCTCCCGTTCAAGGAAGTGCCCGCAGCCTTTGCCGACATCAAGGCCCGCGATGAAGCAACTCTCCCAACGTTGGGAGCCTCGCTCTTCACCGTGCTGCTGCCCATCCTGCTGATGCTGGCCAAGACGGTCGCCGAGCTCAATATGGAGCACGCCAGCCACCTCTACACCCTGCTGGAGTTTATCGGCAACCCCATCACCGCCATGTTTATCGCCGCCTTCACCGCCTACTACGTGCTGGGGATCCGCCAGCAGATGAAGATGGAAGGGCTGCTCAACAAGACCGAGGAGTGCTTCTCCTCCATCGCCAATATCCTGCTCATCATCGGGGCAGGCGGCGCCTTCAACGGGGTGCTCAAGGCGAGTGGGCTGGGCGATAGTCTGGCCACTATCCTCTCCCAGCTGGATATGCACCCGATTCTGCTGGCCTGGCTGGTGGCCATCGTGCTGCACGCCGCCGTGGGCTCCGCCACCGTCGCCATGATGGGCGCCACCGCCATCGTCTCCCCCATCATGGTGCACTACCCGAACATCAGCCCGGAGATCATGACCCTGGCCATCGGCTCTGGCGCTATTGGCTGCACCATGGTGACCGACTCTCTGTTCTGGCTGGTCAAGCAGTATTGCGGCGCCACCCTGAACGAAACGCTCAAGTACTACACCACCGCCACCTTTGTCGCCTCCCTGATGGCGCTGGCCGGTACTTTCCTGCTCTCCTTTATCGTGTAACAAGACCGAGAACACTATGAAAAACATCGATGTACAACAGCTCACTGCGCAATTTCCACTGGTGCAATCCCTGATCGCGCTTGAGCCAGTCACCTGGTTCAACCCCAACACCACCACTCTGGCTGCCGGTCTGCCCTATGTGGGGCTCGATAACAACAATGTGGCGGACGCTTCCGCCCGCTTGGCCCGCTTTGCCCCCTACATGTGCGAGGCCTTCCCCGAGACCCGCACCAGCAACGGCATTCTGGAGTCCGAGATCGCCGCTATTCCGGCGATGCAGGCTACGCTCAACCAGCGCTACGGGGTTGAGGTCACCGGTCGACTGCTGCTGAAAAAAGACAGTCACCTGCCCATCTCCGGCTCCATCAAGGCGCGCGGCGGCATCTACGAGGTGCTGGCCCATGCCGAGCAGCTGGCCATCAAAGCCGGTCTGCTCTGCGAAGAGGATGACTACCGCAAACTGTTCACTGACGAGTTCCGCCAGTTCTTCAGCCAGTACAGCATCGCGGTAGGCTCTACCGGCAACCTTGGCATGTCCATCGGCATCATGAGCGCCAAGCTGGGCTTTACCGTCACCGTTCACATGTCTGCCGACGCGCGGGAGTGGAAAAAGCGTAAATTGCGCGAACATGGCGCCATCGTGGTCGAATATGCCGAAGATTACGGGGTTGCAGTGGAACAGGGGCGCAAAGAGGCTGAGCGCGATCCCAACTGTTTCTTTATCGATGACGAGAACTCCCGCACCCTGTTCCTCGGCTACTCGGTGGCGGGCGAGCGGGTGAAAAAGCAGTTCGACGAGATGGGTATCAAGGTGGATGCCGACCACCCGCTGTTCGTCTACCTGCCCTGCGGCGTGGGTGGCGGCCCGGGCGGGGTGGCCTTTGGTCTCAAGCTCGCCTTTGGTGACCATGTCCACTGCCTGTTTGCCGAGCCGACCCACTCCCCCTGCATGCTGTTGGGGATCCATACCGGATTGCACGATGCCATTGCGGTGCAGGATCTGGGCATCGATAACCTCACCGCAGCCGACGGCCTCGCGGTAGGTCGCGCCTCCGGCTTCGTCGGCCGCGCCATGGAACGACTGCTCGATGGCTTCTACACCCTGAGCGATCAGGAAATGTATGACCTGCTGGGACTGCTGGCGCGCGATGAGCAGATAACTCTCGAGCCCTCCGCTCTGGCAGGTATGGTCGGCCCATGGCGGGTGGCTGCCAATCCCGAGTGGCTCACCGGGCGCGGTTGCGATGCCGCAACCATGGCGCAGGCCACCCATCTGGTATGGGCCACTGGCGGTGGCATGGTGCCCGCCGAAGAGATGGAAAAGTACCTGGCCAGCGCCAAGATCTAGGCTGTTTTGCCACATTTATCTGCAAATCAACCCGCCATCACGGCGGGTTTTCTGTTTTGGGAACAAGGGGATGGGGCTGTTCTGTCGCAGTCCATGGCGACAATTTCCCCAAGTTGGTCAGTTTGTGCTAAAATGGCGCTCGTTTTTTGACATCTCGCATCACGTTCGCCGCCAGATTGCCCATCGGGCTCTCTGCCCGGGTCGTGACTTTGCACCATCATGCCTGATGATGTTCCCCCCAAGATGAGCCGACAGGCTCCCGTCAAGGTGGGCACCCTCAAGGGCACATGAGATAAGGAGATCGGGTAATGAAACAATATCAAAGCTGGCTGGGAGATTATCTGATGAGCCGACGTGACGGAGATCACGCGATGGCTTCGGAACTTGCCAACACCATCTGCGCCTTCTGGAAGGCCCAGGGTGATGAAGCAGAAACCAGCAAATGGCAGCAACGCTATCAGCAACACGTAGAGCAGGCGCAATAAGCCCCTTCGCTCTTTCGCGATAAAAAAACCGGCGCACATGGCGCCGGTTTTGCGTTTCTGGCAAACAGCAGATTACATCTGGTCGATCATGTCCTGAGCAAACTGGGAGCAGGAGCGCAGGGTGGCCCCTTCCATCAGACGCTCGAAGTCATAGGTGACGGTCTTGTTGCGGATCGCCGCTTCCATCCCCTTGATGATGAGATCGGCCGCTTCGACCCAACCCATGTGGCGCAGCATCATCTCGGCGGAGAGGATCAGGGAGCCCGGGTTGACCTTGTCCTGACCGGCATACTTCGGCGCAGTACCGTGGGTCGCTTCGAACAGGGCCACGCCGTCACCGATGTTGGCTCCCGGTGCGATACCGATACCGCCCACCTGAGCAGCCAGCGCATCGGAGATGTAGTCGCCGTTGAGGTTCATACAGGCGATGACGTCATACTCGGCCGGACGCAGCAGGATCTGCTGCAGGAAGGCGTCGGCGATGACATCCTTGATGACGATGGTCTTGCCGGTTTTCGGGTTCTTGAAGGAGCACCATGGGCCGCCGTCGATCAGCTGGGCACCGTACTCGTTCTGGGCCAGAGCATAGCCCCAATCCTTGAAGGCACCTTCGGTGAACTTCATGATGTTGCCCTTGTGCACCAGAGTCACTGAGTCGCGATCGTTGTCGATGGCATACTCGATGGCGGCACGCACCAGACGCTCGGTACCGGCCTTGGACATAGGCTTGATGCCGATCCCGCAGGACTCGGGAAAGCGAATTTTCTTCACGCCCATCTCGTTTTGCAGGAAGGCGATCACCTTGTTCGCTTCGGCACTGTCGGCCTTCCACTCGATGCCGGCGTAGATGTCTTCGGCGTTTTCGCGGAAGATCACCATGTCGGTCAGATCAGGACGTTTCACCGGGCTCGGGGTGCCGTCGTAGTAACGCACCGGGCGCAGGCAGATGTAGAGATCCAGCTCCTGACGCAGAGCCACGTTGAGAGAGCGGATACCGCCACCGACCGGCGTGGTCAGCGGGCCCTTGATGGCCACGCAATATTCACGAATGAAATCCAGGGTTTCGGCCGGCAGCCAGGCACCTTCGCCATAGACATGAGTCGATTTCTCGCCGGTATAGATCTCCATCCAGGCGATCTTGCGCTCGCCCTTGTAGGCTTTCTCGACCGCAGCATTCACCACATTCAACATGGCAGGGGTTACGTCAACACCGATGCCATCCCCTTCAATAAACGGAATGATCGGATGGTTGGGAACCTGCAGCTTGCCGTTGGCATCGACTGTGATTTTCTGACCCTGGGTCGGGATTACTACTTTGCTTTCCATCGGCATCTCCTAACTTCCGTTTGTTATCAACTTGTTTGTTGCGCGCGGCCATCTTAGCCCATTCATTTTCATAATAAAACGACAAGAAAGCATGTCAGACCAAAGAGGTAGCCACCCGCCAGTGCGCCGTCACCACGCCTTCCCGACACAGCCCCGTTATCCCTCCAGCTCGCTGGCCGCCGCCTGCGGCTGACTCAGGGAACGGTACTGGGAAGGGGTCAAGCCGGTCTTCTGTTTGAACACCCGGCAGAAGTAGTTCACGTCACTGTAACCGCAGCGACTGGCCACCTCTTCAAGACGAAAGCGGTACTTTTTCAGCATGAATTTGGCCCGATCGATCCGCACCCAGCTGATGTAATCGGCAAGGCGCATATGACCCTGCTCGCGGAACAGGTGGGAGAGATGGCTGGCTGAAACGTTGAAGCGGTGGGCAATGGAGTCACGGGTGATGGGACGGTGAAAGTTCTCCTGGATATAGATGCAGATCCCGTGAAAGAGCTCTGCCCCCCGTGGCCGATCCGTGGCGGACTCCAGCAACAGCTGACGGGCACTCGCCAGCAGAGCCTGCAGCAGGTGATCATCGGTGGGGGAGCGACCAGGGTCCTCGGTCAGTACGTTCAGCGCCGCCAAAATATGTTCGATCACATGGCCCGCCCGCGCCATGATGCTGTGCTTTTGCACATCGAAGAAATCGGGATCTTCACGGCGCTTGCTCACCAGGCTGAACCCCAGCTGGCGTTTGCCAAACAGCAGGCTCAGCACCGAGCAGTCGGTGGTCCAGAGCGGCTTGTTCCAGCCGTTGGGAGGGATATAGAGCGCCTGTCCCGGCAATACACTGATCTCTCTGACCCCCTCATCCCTGTCCCAAATTTGGTTGAGATACTCGCCGCTAAAGACCAGCTCGAGGCGGGGAAAGTTGACCTGATAGCTGAAACTGGGTGGCACCCCCTGTTCACTGGCAAACCAGATTTGGTCAAATGGAACCTGTTCGATCAGGGCTCCGTCGAGCAGTTGGCTGAAGATGAGAGACATGGTGATCCTGATCAAGAGAGAGGCAAGCGGTTGCGGCGCGCACGACCGCCCATGTTATAGTCCGGTCCACAGCAGTAATGCCACCCTTTTTTTACTTCAAGCTAGACGAGGCGTCCCTTATGAGCAGTAGCGATCTGCCCTCCTTTCTGTTGATGCAAAACCCGATTCAAGGCTATGACTGGGGCAGTCATGACTCCCTCACCACCCTGTTTGGCATTCCCAACCCGCAAGGCAAACCCCAGGCCGAGCTCTGGATGGGGGCTCACCCCAACGGCTGCTCCGAGGTGACGCTGGCGGGCAGTGTGCAAAAGCTCTCTTCGGTGATCGACAGGGCTCCGGCCGCCGCGCTGGGTGAGGCCACCTTCGCCCGTTTTGGCAGCCTGCCGTTCCTGTTCAAGGTGTTGTGTGCCGAGAAGGCTCTCTCCATTCAGGTGCACCCGAGCAAGGCTCAGGCCGAAGCGGGCTTTGCCAAAGAGGAGGCCGCAGGCATTGATATCAAGGCGAGCAATCGCAACTACAAGGACCCGAACCATAAGCCGGAGCTGGTCTTTGCCCTCACCCCCTATCAGGCGATGAACGGCTTTCGCGCCATTCCCGCCATTCTGGCACTGTTCGAGCGGGTCAATCTGGCGGCCATCGCCGATCTGACCGCAGCCCTTGCCGCCAGCCAGAACGAAGCGGGCCTGCAGCACTTCTTCCACCAGTTGCTGGTACTGGAAGGGGCGCGCAAGGAGGAGGCGTTGGAAGGACTGCTGGACTATGCCGCCGCCCATCAGGATGAGGAGACGTTTGCCCTCATCACCAGTCTGGCGGCCCAGTACCCGGGAGATGTCGGTCTGTTCTCGCCGCTGCTGCTCAACGTTGTGACGCTTGAGCCCGGTCAGGCGATGTTCCTCGATGCCTGCACCCCGCACGCCTATGTGCGCGGCACCGGCCTCGAGATCATGGCCAACTCGGACAACGTGCTGCGCGCCGGTCTCACCCCCAAATACATCGATGTGGCAGAGCTCTTGGATTGCACCCGCTGCTTGCCCAAGCCGGACGACCAGATCCTGCTGGCCCCCCGCTGTGATGGCGCGGTACAGCACTTCGACGTGCCGGTACCTGACTTCACTTTCAGCGTCTACCCGGCAGGCGAGCATCAGCTCACCACTGCCAGCGCCGAGATCCTGTTTGCCATCGATGACACAGTGACCCTCAAGCAGGGCGAACAGTCACTGCGTCTGGAAAAGGGGCAATCAGCCTTTATTTCTGCAGCGACTGGCAGTTATCAACTGCTGGCCGAAGGACGGGTCGCCCGCGCCGGCAACCGCTGCTAATCAGCATAAGAGCCGACTCTCGTTGGAGGGGGAATATGCCTCCCCCTCCCAACAGAGCAATATGGCCTACCAATCAAGTCCGTCTGTATCTCTACTGCTCTCTTATGCCTACCTTCCTTCAGGCATCTCGCTCTGAAGTCCATCCCTGACTGCATCCTGCCTACAACCAGCTCCACAGGTTTGTCGCCCAAGCTTGGCGCTCCCCTGATGCAGATGACTTGGTTTGCTGAAACGAAGAAAATTCCAGCCTGCACAAGCAACGGCAACACTCTGAGTATCCGGCTAAAATGGAGGCAATAAAAATAACAACTCTACCCTCTACTATTTTCACCCCCTGATGAAAACTAAAACAGCGCATAGATGCATAATCATTAAACCTTTCCCCAGCCATCATCATTCGGTCTGTAAACATTTGGCACACGTAGTCATACAGAACCATTGGTAATGAAAACGAAAGGGATCTCTTTTGAATTTTCGAGATGCGGCCCTATTTTTTAGTCGTTCTATAATTTAATTCCAAGCAGACCATTCGATCTTTGCTGAGAATAACAGCATAAGAAATCAACATTAAAACACTGATATATAAACAGATTTACTTTTAACTCTACTTTAAATTGACGTAATCCGTAAAAAAGCCAGGCCGCATTAACTGACAATCCAATCAATTTAAAAGCAGGATAATGAGAGATTTGATATTTATTTTTTGATATGCCAGCCAAACCTCATCGCAGTAAAGAAATAGACCTTAAATACCCTCTGTGATTAAGATCTCTTTTATTTGATTTATTTTTAAGGTATCACATCTATTCGCCGATATAAATTTCACACAAAGATCCCCTGACAAAAATAGATAAAAGAGGATATATGCTGACAAAAATGACAATTGGGCAAAAGCTGACCATGGCGTTTACCACTCTCGCTTTGTTGATGCTGGGTTTTGCCTGGTTTGCCACTTTACAACTCTCCAATATTTACCGTGACGCCAGTGAGGTCAGCGACAATATCGTTCCCTCCATCCGGGCATCCAGCCAGATGCATGTGTCCTTGCTGGACGCTCGCCGTGCCGAACTGAACATGGTGATAGATGCACTGGGCAAGGATCCCGACTCCCTCAACAGCAGCACACAGTCTTTCGAAGCGGCAAAGAGTCAGTACATGGCCGCCGAGCAACGGTATGGATCGATGCCTTTTGTGTCGGAGCGAGATCGCAACATGTTTGCAGAGCTGAAAACTGCAGCAGCCAAATATTTTTCAGCCCATGGTGACTTGGAAACAGCCATACGGCAGGGAGATATTGCCAAGGTGCAGTCGCTGATCAAAAACGAATCTCGTGCAGCCCTCGAGCAGGCAGGACAGGATGGTCTGGAGCTTCGCAAGGAGAACGATCGGGTCGCCAACCTGCTGACCAAGCAGAGTGAGGCTTCCTATGAACGGGCAAAACTGCTGAGCACTACCGTCGGTGCGCTAACCTTGTTGTTCGTCGTTATTGTGGCCTGGCTGCTGATCCGGCAGATCCGCAATCCAGTGATGACCCTGCTGGAGCAGACCCGCCAGGTGGCGGCAGGCAACCTCACCAGCCAACTCGACATGAAGCAATTCTCCCATGACGAGCTGGGTAAGCTGGCTCAGGGGTTCAACGAGATGCAATCCAATCTGCGCATGCTGGTCAACGAAGTCTCCGGCTCGGTAGTGCAGTTGGGCGCGGCCGCCGAAGAGATCAGCGCGGTGGCACAGCAATCGGCCAACAACATGGGCGCCCAGCAACATGAGCTCAATCAGCTGGCCACAGCCATGAACGAGATGCAAGCCACGGTACAGGAGGTGGCCCGCAACACCAACGACGCCGCCAGCGCAGCAACGTCGGCCAGCGACACAGCCGCACAAGGCAGCGAGACCGTCAATGACTCAATCGGCAGGATTGAAAAGGTGGCTACCGCCATCGAAGAGACTGCTCTGGTGATCCGCCAGCTGGGTGATGACAGCCGAAATATCGGCATGGTGCTTGAAGTCATTCAGGGGATTGCCGAGCAAACCAACCTGCTGGCACTGAATGCGGCAATCGAGGCAGCCCGAGCCGGTGAACAAGGTCGTGGTTTCGCCGTGGTAGCAGATGAAGTCCGCACTCTGGCCAAACGAACCCAAGACTCCACTTCCCAGATCAACCACATCATCTCCGAACTGCAGCAGCGCGCTAACGAAGCGGGCGTCACCATGCAACAGAGTCAGGATATGATGTCCGAGACGGTCCACACAGCTCGTGAAGCGGGAGCCTCTATAGCCGAAATAAGCAGCTCGGTTAACAGTATCTCCCACATGAATATTCAGATTGCCACCGCAACCGAAGAGCAAGGCGCGGTAAGCGAGGAGCTCAATCGCAATGTAGTCAACATCAGCAATGCCTCGGAAGAAGTGGCGACCGGCGCCAAACAAATGGCTCAGGCTTGCAACGACCTCAACCTGTTGGCAACACAACTGCAGGAGGTTGTACGCAAGTTTCGGACATAACGCCCGATTCTCCTCCCCTCATTAATCAGCTCAATAAGGCTGAAGCACTAAACAGCCCGCCATTCATAAAAGTGGCGGGCTTTGTCAAATAAGGAACCATACAAAACCCAAAAACACCAATGCTGCACATAACAAGTGATCAGTAGATGGATTAACTCACATCAAGAGCAGCCCTCCCTCTTTCTGATTGTTCTCTCAACGCGTTTTGCCAGCACCTTCACATTTTCCGCCCTCAAAGCAGCACACAAATCTCCATACCTCCGAAGGCGAAACCTTTTCGCCGCACTCATGTAAGTAGCAAAACCAATTCACAATTCATTGTTTTTATTTAAAAAAATAAAAGCATCGGTATGAATTGGCTTTCATGATGATATGCGAGCTGGGTCACATGGCGACTTGCACAGCACAAAAATCCAGTAAACGGCACATTTGTCCGATTTCGGCACCGCGCCAACGGGAGAACAATATCCAGGTCAATTGTTCCCCCCATCATGCGGCTCGGCAACGGAGCCAGGAGAGTAATATGTTACCCACCATGACCAACGGCAGACTCATCTGCCTGGAGTTGAAGGCCACCAGCAAGGAGGCCCTGTTCGACGAGATGGCACAGATGCTGGCGCGCGATGGCGCCGTGTCTGATCAACAGCAATTCGTCAAGGATATCTGGGCCCGCGAGCAGCTGGACTGCACCGGCTTCGAGCAGGGGGTCGCCCTGCCCCATGCCAAGAGCAAGGCGGTCAGCCGTCCGGCCATTGCCATCGGTGTCAGCCGTCAGGGTATCGAGTACGGTGCCGAAGATGGCAAACCGACCCAGCTGATCTTCATGATCGCCTCCCCGGATGGCGGTGCCAATCACCACATCGAAGTGCTGGCGGAGCTCTCTACCCGTCTGCTGGAGCCGGGTTTTATCGAGCAGATGAAGGCGGCCACCACTGTCGAGCAAGCCCTGACCCTGCTCAAGCAAGGCCCGAAAGCGGAAAAACCGGCGCCAGCCGCCAAACCGGCAGCCACTGCCCCGGCGGCCCCCGAAGAGCGCACCTTCAAGGATCGCCTCAACACCATGAAGCAGCACCTGCTGTTTGGTACTTCCCACATGATCCCCTTCATCGTGGCGGGCGGTGTGCTGCTGTCACTGTCGGTGATGATGAGCGGCAAGGGCGCCGTGCCGGAAGCGGGCTTCCTCAAAGACATGGCGACCATGGGCATCGCCGGTCTGACCCTGTTTACCGCCGTACTGGGTGGCTACATCGCCTACTCGCTGGCTGACAAGCCGGGCCTGGCCCCGGGCATGATCGGCTCCTGGATTGCCGTACAGCACTATCAAACCGGTTTCCTCGGCGCCATTCTGGTGGGCTTTATCGCAGGTTTCGTGGTCAATCAGCTCAAACGGATCAAGCTGCCTGACTCCATGACCTCCCTCGGCTCCATCTTCATCTATCCGTTGATCGGTACCTTCTTGGTGTGTGGCATCGTGATGTGGGGGATCGGTGCCCCGATCGCCGCCATGATGGAAGGGATGAACCACTGGCTCTCCAGCATGGCGGGCTCAGGTAAAGTGATGCTGGGTGCCATTCTCGGTGGTATGACCGCCTTCGATATGGGCGGCCCGGTCAACAAGGTTGCGACCCTGTTTGCCCAGACTCAGGTCAACACCCAGCCCTGGCTGATGGGTGGTGTCGGTATCGCCATCTGTGTACCGCCACTGGGTATGGCACTGGCGACCTTCATGTCTCCGAAGCGTTACAAGAAAGAAGAGCGTGAATCCGGTAAAGCGGCCGCCATCATGGGCATGATCGGTATCAGTGAAGGTGCTATCCCGTTCGCTGCCGCTGACCCCATGCGTGTTATCCCGGCCATCGTCGCAGGCGGCATCGTCGGCAACATCACTGGCTTCATGATGCACAGTATCAACCACGCCCCCTGGGGTGGCTGGATTGTCCTGCCGGTTGTTGAAGGCAAGATGGGCTACATCCTGGGTACCATCCTCGGCGCACTGACCACCGCCATCATCGTCAACCTGCTGAAGAAGCCAGTGAGCGAAGAAGATGACGTGACCACCACCCAAACCAGCTTCGAGATCATTGAAGCGGAAGGAGAAGCAGACGTTCTGGCCATCACTGCTTGCCCGTCTGGCGTGGCCCACACCTTCCTCGCCGCCAAGAGCCTGCAGAAGGCTGCCGCCAAGCAGGGGATCAAGATCAAGGTCGAGACCCAGGGCGCCAACGGCATCATCAACCGCATTACCGCCAAGGATGTCGCAAACGCCCGCTGCGTCATCTTCGCCCACGACGTGGCTATCAAGAACCGCGAGCGCTTCACCAATATCGAGGTCATCGATGTGAAGACCAAGGAGGCGATTCACAATCCGGAAGCACTGTTGGCCCGCACGCTGGGCAACAAGGCAAACGCCGCCTGATAGCAGTCAGACCAACCAGTACAAGGGGCCCATCACGGGCCCCTTTTCGTTGCCTGCCGAGCAACCGCATATCATCCCACCGACCAAGCCACTGATTTAAAACATATTAACCAGTCACATCACGGATCTTGGCGAGCCGTCACAGAACGGTGACGTGTAAAAAAACAGCAATTGAAGCGCTGGTCAGATCTCATGTCAAATGGCTCCGCCTACTAAACTGGAGCATCACAAAAATGATAAAAATCAATAAATTGGTTCTGGCTGTTACCCTCACCCTCACTGCCACCCCCTTGCTGGCCGCCCATTGGGAGTGCGGTGAGCACGTGCGCTTCGGCCTGCCCTCCGAATCGGATCAGAAGCTCTGTCGTGAAGGGTATGCCGTCGGCTACAACTACGACTACAAGGTGGCGGACTGGGTCTCCTACCGGATGACCGCCCAGAGCGCACAGGGCACAGTGCCGCGCAAGGATGCCTTCGCCGAGGACAGGGAGATCCCGGTTGCCTACCGCGCCACCCTCTCCGACTACAAGGGCTCGGGCTACGACCGTGGCCATCAGGCCCCGGCGGGGGACATGAAATCGAACAAGAACACCATGAAAGAGAGCTTCCTGCTGAGCAACATGACACCTCAGATCGGGGTGCTCAACCAGAAGGCGTGGCGCGTGCTGGAGGACAAGGTGAACAAGTGGGCGGTCTCCCGCAAGGATGTGCAGGTGATCACCGGCCCCATCTTTACCGGCTCTGAAGAGTCCATCGGTCAGGGTGTGGCGATCCCGAGTGCCTACTACAAGATCGTGATGGACCCGGCCAGACTGCAGGCCATCGCCTTTATCATGCCGCAGGAAGAGGTGCCCATCAGCCAGATCGCCGACTACCGGGTCTCGGTACGCGAGGTGGAGGAGCAGACCCAGCTCAACTTCTTCAGCGATATGCCCGAAGAGCAGCAAGAGACGCTGGAAGCCCGCGTCTCCCCGATGTGGAACTGACCGCGAATACTCATCAGCAGATAGATTGACACCCCATCTATCTTGAATCGCGAGAGATAGAGGGAGGGGCCAGCGCCCCTCCCAGCAGGGGGAGTCACGCTCCCCCTGCCCTTTTCAGATGGCTGCTGACCCGTTGCGGCCACTTTTGCGGCCACAGGTGTGGCATAACCCGACGACCCGCCCCGACTCACAGTTTGCCGCACCGTTAACTGGTATATTGCCCTCTCTTTGGCACTAACAGACTGAATTGACGCACATTTGCCTCGTCGCATCGGCCCGCAAACCGGAGCCCACGGCGTGATTCAGCCCGACAGAGGACCTTTTGATGAAACAGACCCTTCTTGCCCTCACCCTCGGCGGCCTGCTGGCGCTCTCGCCCCTCGCCCTGCAAGCGGCCGAGAGCTCGATGCAAATAGAGCACGACCTCAATACCCTGGTCAGCAAACGCCAGGCGGTGGACATGCTGCTCGGCGAAGCGCTGCAGATCTACAAGTCGCCTGCCAAGATCTCCCACGCCGGTTTTACCGCCAAGATGCCGAGCAATATGGAGCTGGTGACCGAGCGGCTGCTGGCCGCCTACCAGCTGGAACCCTACCGCACCGACCTGCTCATCTCGGCGGCCAACGCCCAGATCTACAACGGCAACCTGAGCCGCGCCATCACCTTGCTGGAGCAGGCGCAGGCCGTCGCTCCCGATGATCTCGACATCAACAGCTATCTCGCCATCTGGCAGCTAGTGAAGGGTAACAAGGAGGCCTCCCGCAGCTATCTGGCGAAAGTGGCGGATCGCAACGGCGGCCGCGCCGCCGACCTGGAGGAGATCATCGCCCGGGTGCAGCGGATCACCGCCGCCCCGCTGCAGACCGAACTGACCGAGGATCAGGTCAAGGCTACCCAGGAGGGCAAGCGCGCCATCGTTACCCTGGGCTACGCCCTCAATCCCGACGGCAGCATGGACAAGATCCTGCTGGGCCGCCTGCAAACTACCCTTGAGCTGGCCAAAGCCGACCCGGAGGCGCTGATCATCCTGACCGGCGGCGTGCCCCAGAACCGCAAGACCGAGGGCAAGCTGATGGCTGACTGGCTGGCCAACCACGGCATCGACCGCAGCCGCCTGATTGAAGAGAACTACGCCACCAGCACGGTGGATAACGCCCTCTACAGCGCCTATGCCCTCGCCCGCCACCAGATTGACTATGCGGTGCTGGTAAGCTCCGCCAGCCATGTGCGCCGCGGCCAGACGGTGCTGGAAATCGCCTGCGACCAGATTGGCCCGGCCAACATCAAGGTGGCGAGCGTCAGCTACCCCGACAAGCCCCTCGAAGAGCTGGCCACCCCGAGCGAGAGCGAGCTGCTCGGCATCTACCGCGATGCCCTACGCACCTACGGCATGTGGAGCTACCGATCTGCACCGCTAATCGAGCGTTGATCAGCCATCAACACGAAAAAGAGAGGGAGGCATCACGCCTCCCTCTCTTTTTATTGGCCGATTATTGGCTGAGCAGCGCCCGTTAGCTGACGATAAAGCCCTGCGAGGGGGCCGCTTTGGGATCATCACCGAAGCGGTTTGGCCCCTGCTGGCCATTGCAGACCATAAAGTAGATAAGCACCAGGGTGCCGATAATGGGGATGAGCCCGAGCAGCAGCCACCAAGCGCTGCGGTCGGTATCGTGCAGACGACGGGCCGCCACCGCCAGAGATGGCAGCAGCACCGCCAGCGAATAGATGGAGCTTATCAGCTCATTGTCGCCGCCAATCAGCTTGTCCACCATGCTGAGCAACAGCATGACGATGACGTTGCACAGCACGAACATCCAGTATTCGGTGCGACGGGCCCGCCCGCTGAATACCGCATATTGCTTGAGGACCGAGATGTACCAGTTCATTGCGCCTCCTGAGTGCCTTTATGCCTATGAATAAAAAGAGAGTCGATAAAACAAGTAGTTAAGAGCTTAGCGCGATCATCACCCCGAGTCGACAATGATGCCCGAACGTCTCCCAAACTAATCAGCTGCGGCAATCATTGACCGACCGAGCCGGAAGATAATTTGCCCTGCAACAGGGAAAATCCCCCCCATCAGCGCATCACTCTCGTCACAAGCAGGAAAATGGTGCTTAATAATCCATTAGCAATCGTATGGACTCAGCGTGAGGATAGCGGTAGATTCGGCGCCCAATCCTGAACAGGATCTGTGTCTCCCTCCCATAATGAATCCACTTATTCATTACTTCTCCTAACACAGGGATAGCCATGAGTATTACACGCAGAGATTTTCTCAACGGCGTTGCCATCACCATTGCGGCAGGCGTCGCCCCCATCAATCTGCTCAAGGCTGCCGAAGGCGGCAGCGCGCTGGCGGATAAAACCCTGGCCTACCCGCCCGCCCTCACCGGCCTGCGCGGCAACCACCCGGGCTCTTTCGAACCGGCCCACAGCATCGCCCGTGACGGCAAGCAGTATGATTTTGCCAATATTCCCCTTGAGGGGGAGTACGATCTGGTGATCGTCGGCGCCGGGATCAGCGGTCTGGCCGCCGCCTGCTTCTATCAGCAACTGCTCGGCGCAGATAAGAAGATCCTGCTACTCGACAACCACGACGACTTTGGCGGCCACGCCAAGCGCAACGAGTTCACCACCCCCGATGGCCTGCGTCTGGGTTACGGCGGCAGTGAGTCCCTGCAATCACCGCGTTCGGTCTACAGCCCGGTGGCGCTGGGTCTGCTCAAGGCGCTGGAGGTCAACATCGACGAGCTGGCCGCCGGTTTCCAGCAGACCTTCTATCCGGATCTGGGGCTGAGCCGCGGCGTCTATTTCGACGAGAAGCACTTTGGCGTCAACAAGATAGTGAACGGCGATCCGGGCCACAACGTAGCGGACGATATCCCGCGCGATCGCCTGAACGGCCGGCCGCTGGCAGAATTTATCGGTGACTTCCCCCTCGATGATGCCGACAAGGCCGCCCTGTTGGCCCTGCACGAAGCGAAGATAGACTACCTGAGCGGCATGACCCGCGAGCAGCAGGATGAGTGGGTGACCCGCAACAGCTACACCACCTTCCTGCGCGATAAAGTGGGCCTGAGCGAGCGGGCGATCACTTACTTCCAGCAGCGCACCAACGATTTCCAGGCGGTCGGCATCGACGCCACAGCCTGCGCCGATGCGCGCCTCTGCGCCTTGCCGGGGTTCGACGGCCTCAATCTGACACCGCTTGATGCCGAGGAGCAGGCGGAGCTGGACGATCCCTACATCTTCCACTTCCCCGATGGCAACGCCGGTCTCACCCGCCTGATGGTACGCAAGCTCATTCCGCAGGTGGCGCCGGGTCACACCATGCAGGATGTGGTGCTGGCCAAGTTTGACTACGGCAAGCTCGATCTGCCGGAGCACAAGGTGCAACTGCGCCTTGGCAGCACGGCGTTGCAGGCCAAAAACGTGCGCCTCGCCGACGGCAAGCTGGTGGTGGATGTCACCTACATCAAGGAGGGGAAACTGCACCGGGTGCGGGCCAAGCAGTCGATCATGGCTGGCTACAACATGATGATCCCCTACATGGTGCCCGAGATGCCGGAGCCCCAGAAGGAGGCGCTGCGCCAGAACGCCAAGGCGCCGCTGGTCTACACCAAGGTGGTGATCAAGAACTGGCAAGCCTTCGTCAAGCTGGGGGTACACGAGGTCTACTCCCCCGCAGCCCCCTACAGCCGGGTCAAGCTCGACTATCCGGTCAGCATGGGTGGCTACGAGCATCCCAAGAGCCCGGATCAGCCGATGTGCCTGCACATGGTCTATGTGCCGACCCTGCCGGGCAGCGGCCTCTCGGCCCGCGAGCAGTCCCGCAAGGGGCGCGCCATGATCCTCGGCATGCCGTTCGAGCAGCATGAACAGATGATCCGCGAACAGTTGCAGGGGATGCTCGGCAGCGCCGGTTTCAACCATGAGCAGGACATCCTCTCCATCACGGTCAACCGCTGGTCTCACGGCTACTCTTATGTCACCAACACCCTGTTTGATGACGAAGCGCAGTGCGAAAAATGGATTGAACTGGGTCGCCAGCCGATCGGCAACATCACCATCGCCAACTCGGATGCAGGCTGGAGCCCCTACGCCCACGCCGCCATCGACGAAGCGTGGCGCGCCGTCAACGAGCTGGTTGCCATGAGCAAGGGAGGTGCCCAATGAACCGCGCCCTGTCACTGACCGCCAGCGCCCTGCTGCTGGCCCTGCCCGCCCTTGCCGCCAACGCAGCCCCCGCCATGTCGGCAGGCGAATACGTGGCCAAGCTCGGCGATTGCGCTGCCTGTCACACCAGCGAGACCAGCAAGCCGCTGGCGGGCGGCAAAGGGTTCCCGACCCCCATCGGTACCGTATTTGCCACCAACATCACCCCCGACAAGACCCACGGTATCGGCAACTACAGCCTGCCGGAGTTCATCAAGGTGATGCGTGAAGGGGTGGCCCGCGATGGCCATCGCCTCTATCCGGCCATGCCCTACACCGCCTACGCCAAGATGAACGATAAGGATCTCGAAGATCTCTATCACTACCTGATGAAGGAGGTGCAACCGCTGGCTATCGCCAACAAGGAGAGTGACATCCCCTGGCCCCTCAACATGCGCTGGCCACTGATGGGCTGGAACTGGGTCTACCACGATGACAGCCGCTTCACCCCGGTGGCTGGCAAGAGCGAAGAGTGGAACCGCGGCGCCTATCTGGTGCAAGGCGCCGGCCACTGCGGCAGCTGCCACACTCCGCGCGGGCTTGGCATGCAGGAGAAAGCGCTGACCGAGGCGGATCCCGTCTACCTGAGCGGTGCTGCGCTCGATGGCTGGTATGCCCCCGACATTCGCGGCAGCCGTTACAGCAAGCAGGCGCTGATCGACCTGCTGAAAACCGGCCGCAGCCAGCATGAAGCGGTCGCGGGCCCCATGGGGGAAGTGATCACTCACAGCAGCCAGTATTTCAGCGACGCCGATCTGGCCAGCATCGCCACCTATCTGACCGATCTGAAAGATGAACCGGTGGCGGAGAAAGGGGCCCGCGCCTACGCCAGTGCCAGCGGCAAGGCGGACTACGCCATGTACTGCTCCACCTGTCACGGGGTCAACGGCCAGGGCAATGACCACGTCATCCCCTCGCTGGTCAACAACCGCACCGTGCTGGCGAGCGATCCGTCGAGCCTGATCAACGTGTTGCTGCACGGCGCCGAGACCCCGGTCACCCACGGCCATCTGGGTTACCACATGCCGGGCTATGGCTGGACCATGGATGACGAGCGGCTCGCCGAGCTGGTCAACACCCTGCGCGCCTCCTGGGGCAATGAAGGCACCGCCGTCAAAGCGGCGGCGGTCAAGGCCCAGCGCGAGCTGCACGGCAAGGAGTAAGGGCTGTCAGCTCTCTCTTGGCCAAGTGCCATAAAAAACGGGCCTCCACTGGAGGCCCGTTTGCTATTGATGAACCAGGTTCCGGTGCTTATCCCTTGCGGGATTTGGGCCCCGGCAGCGGCGCCGTTGGCTGGCGGTAATCGCCATAGGGGAAGATATTGCGAAACCGCTGGGCCACCGGTTCGGGGATGGAGCGGGAGAAGATCAGCTTCACGCCATCGCCATCACGCTGCCCCACAATGCGACCGCGCACCGTGTCATGGCGCAGGATCTGCTTGGCATGCTCAATAAAGGCGGGTGACACCTTGCCCTGCTTGACCACTACCTTGCCGGGTGCAAGACGGATCTCGAACAGGGCGCCACGCCCCAGCTTCATCAACCACCAGATCAGGGCTATCGCCACTATCAAGGAAATCCAGGCCATCTTCATCCCTCCCAAGCTCTTGATATAAGGCAGTATAAGCGGCCGTGCGTTCCGATTGTTTGGCGCCGATCACAGCCCCCGCCTCAACGTAATAGTGCCTCTTTGCTCAGCAATCCTTGCCCCAGCCCACCAGCGTCTCGCGATAGAGCGCCAGCAAGGCTTCATCGCGCACCGCCACCCCAACCTGCTGCGGACGATAGGCTGCCCAGTCATCGTGGGAGTGGCGTTTGCCATCGAACTTTTGCAGGGTGTGGCCGATGGCCGGGCCACTGGTGATCACCCGCACCGGCCCCTCGCGCAGGGTAAAGAGGGTCGGGTCGATGACATAGGCGATGGCGGACGGGTCGTGAACGTGGCAACCGGAGAGCCCCAGCTTCTCCGAGTAGAAGCGCAGGTAGAAGCGGCTGACATCCCACAGGAAGCGGCCCGGCTCCCCCGCCTTGTCCCTGAGTTCATCCAGATAGACGCTGCTGAAGAAGCTCTGTTGGGTCACATCCAGCCCGATGATCACCACCGGCCAGTCGGCGGTAAAGACCCGGTCGGCGGCATCGGGATCGTCGTGGATATTGGCCTCGGCATAGGGGGTGACGTTGCCGCGATGGCCGTTGACGCCAAAGGCGCCCCCCATCACCACCACCTGTTTCACCTGCGAGACAATCTCGGGCGCCTGTTGCAGCGCCAGCGCCAGATTGGTGAGCGGGCCGATAGTGACGAGAGTGATCTCCCCCGGCGCGGCTTTCACCGCCTCGACTATGTACTGCCAGGCGGGGCGGGGATCCGGAGCGATAGTCACCTCCCCCGCCTCCATGTCGCCAAAGCCGCTCGGGCCGTGGACTATGGTGGTGGGGCCGACCGGCTC
>NZ_CDDK01000003.1 GCF_000820225.1 Aeromonas veronii bv. veronii | reverse complement strand
GGGTTGGGGAATAGGGGGCCAGAGTCCATTTTTCCAAAAACAGCTGGCGCTGCTTGGTCAGCACAATGGCGGTAGCGTCGGCCAATACGGCGCGATCTTTTCCGCTATTCGGGAGAGCCTCTTTGCTGGTGGGGGCCGGATAGGGGGCAAGCAGCAGCCCCGCCAGGTATTTGGCATCCGGTGAGTGGCCCACCAATGTGATAGTGAGCGGGCCGCCGGGGTGGTTCAGGGTGGCATGAACGGGGCCGCCCTGTCGTGCCCCGAACAGCTGCCAGGGATCCGGATTTGGCAGTGCCTCGCGAGATTGTCCCGCCAGATAGCGCTGCGTTAGCCACTCCTGCGGTTGCCACTGTTCGGCCCAGATGGGCTCGCCATTGACCAGCACGCTGCGCTCGAAGGGGTGGGGAAGATACTCCCACTCGCCGGGATCATCGAGCCAGAGGGTGAGCTGGTAGCGTCCTTTGGCCAGGTCCAGTCGCACTCCGTCGAGATTGCGCAGCCCATCGCGCACCAGGGCATCGCCGGAGGGACGCAAGATGGGGGTGGGATGGCCAATCAGCCGGGGATCCCCCGGGCTCAGGGCTTCAAAGCCGGTAAAGCGGGGGGCTGTGGAGGCCCCCAGATCCAGCGCAATGGTGCCCTCAGGCAGAGTCAGACCGGGCTCCCAGTACCAGCGGTGAATGGTCATTGAGGGGGCGTTATCGGCCATAAAGAGATAGAGCTTGGTGAGTTTGTCCAACGCCAGCGCTCTGGGTTGGCTGGTGCGCCATTCGCTCAAGGCAAAGCGCTGGGTGAAGGGGCCGGGTGCGACAATCCGCTCCAGATTGACCCGGCTGCGGTAGTTGACCGAGGCGTTATCGTCGATACGCAGGATCAGGGTTTGCGCGCGGGCGCTGGGGTTATGGCCCTCGATCACCAGTTCATCATCGCTGCCTATTGGCCAGTTGTGGGTGCTCAGATCGAGCCGCTGGGGTGTCTGGTTACCTGTCATGGGCAGCGGGGTCTGCCCCTCCAGCCGGGTAGTGGCCATCGCTGCATTGGCGCAGAGCAGGATAACCAGCCAGAGCCCTCTGCTCATCCGGGCAGCCTCTTCAACCAGTTGTTCAGCTCGGCAGCCTTGTGATCCCAGCTTTGCAGGGCCACCTGCTGCTGGCGCGTGTGGCGCCCTTCGCTGCGGGTGAGCCCCTCCCAGCCACTCTCCTGAAACCAGCCCGGATTGGGTTGATCAAAGGCGGCCCGGTTGATGGCCTGGGCCAGGCTCTCCCCATCGTGGGGGAGCTGGATCTGATCCCGATAGCCATCTAGGGCCGGAAAATCGGTGCTGACGATGGGTCGCCCTGCGGCCAGATACTCGCGCAATTTCAACGGATTGCAGGCACGGATCTGGGCGTTGTCGACAAAGGGCAGCAAACTCACCTGCCAGTGTTGGGCATAGGCCGCCAGCGTGTGGTGGGGACGAGGCCCCAGCAGATGGATATTGGGGAGCCCCTTGAGGGGGGAGATATCGGTCTGGACCGGGCCAATCAGCACCAGATCCCAGTGGGGCAGGGCGGCCGCCGTCTCTGCCAGCAGGGGGATATCAATCCAGTCGCTCAGGCTGCCGTAAAATCCGGCAATGGGACGGCCGGAGGGGAGATCTGCCGGGCGCTCTCTGGGGGGCATAAACAGTTCGAGATCCACGCCGTGGCTGAGGAGCCGGGTTTTATGGGGGGGGAAGCGGCTGGCCAGCGCGGGGCTGGCGGCCAGAATGAGATCGGCTTTTTCCACCAGTCGGGCTTCGCAGTGGGCGATGGCTTGATGATCCACCCCCGCCAGCGCCGAGAAGTCATCGCCGCAGTAGTAGATCACCGCCCGCTCTTCGAGCTTGCCAATCAGATCGACGGCGCTGGGCAGGGAGATCCAGAGCAAGGGGCGATCCAGCTCGGGCAGCTGACGCCGGATCTGCGCCGCCAGCCAGTGGCCATTGATCTTGCCCGCCAGCCGACTGCCCGGCAGTGGCAAGGCGAGCGGCGGCAGTACCCGAGGGCTGCTGACCTCTGATGGCGCAACCGACTGACCGCCAGCATGGCGCGCGCCGCGCAGCACGGCCCCCAGTTTGCGGACGATGCGGGTGAGATCATGAAGGGTAAAGCGGGGGCAACGCATGCCGATGGAGTTGACCCAGAGCACTTGATAATCGGGCAACAGACGCTTGATCAGGTGTTGGGTGCTGGAGGGGTGCTGGCCCCAATCCTCGCCCAGCACCACCAGTTGCGGCAGTGAGTGTGGTTTCATGCAAAGGTCTCCGAAGCGTGTGCGGGGTCGCTGTGATCCTGTGGTTGCAACGGGCGCAGTACTGTGGCCGGTACACCCGCTGCCAGCACACCTGCGGGCAGATCCCGGGTGACGACGCTGCCTGCGGCGACAATGGTGCCGGCGCCTATGGTGACACCGGCCATCACCATCACCCCGGTGCCAAGCCAGACATCCTGCTCCAGCACAATGGCCCCCACCTGTTCATCGCGATCCGGTTTGCCAAGGGCGCGATCGCGGGCGTTGATTGGATGCCCCGGGTAGCCCGCCAGAAAGGCACGCCCTGCAATCCGGACGTTATCCCCCAGCACTATCTTGCTGCCCACCGCCAGGGTGGTCTGCCAGCCAATGCCGACATTGCGGCCAATGACCAGCCTTGGCGTCTGGCTCGATGCCCGGCCGCTGATGGTCATGGCGGCGCTGAGGCGGCAGTCGGCACCGATTTCGATGGTGACCGGACCGCTGATATAGGGGATGCCGCCATAGAGATAGAGGCGCGGGGCGGGGGCCGTGAGGCGAGATTGAAACAAGGGGGTCCACCAAAGGGTGCGGGTCAGGGTCGCCAGCGCGTTGTTGCCCAGCAGATAGAGCCGATAAAGCAGCCGATGCAGGGGAGGGATCACTGGGCATGACCAGTGGCGGGCGCTTTTGGCCAGGCGCCATATCTGGCGAGCCAGTGGCGTTTCCCCCTGTTTGGCCCAGCTTTTCATCCGGTGCAGGTTGATGGTGTTCATGGCGACCTCTCCCTCTGGTGCAGTCCGTTGCTCGCTAAGCAGAAAGCAGGGATCGGGCCAACAGGACGACCCCAGCGGGATGGGGCCAAATGGGGTTAAGAGGTGGGGCAGATTGCGCCGGTCGGTGCAATTTGCAGCCAGCGTTGTGCAAAACGCAAATGCCAGTCTCATTCTGGGCCTGTTTTGGACGGTTAAGCCGCACAGAGGGGCTATCGCTTCAGGGCGGGAGTGAGTGGCGTGGGCTTTGCATTAGCGGTAGCTGACCCGAAGCGAGATGCTTCGGGTGGCTGGGAGGCCCTATGAAACTTGGTGTGAACCAGATTGCCATGCTCTACTACGCCGGCGGCTTGCTCCTGATGAAGGGGATCTCCCTGCTGATGCTGCCGGTGCTGACCCATCAGCTGCTGCCTCGTGAATACGGCCAGCTGGAGGTGCTGTTGACCCTCATCAATCTGGGTTCCCTTATTTTGGGCTTCGGGCTGGTAGATGCCCTCTACCGCTTTGCCGGACTGGCGAAAGATGAGCAGGAGCGCCAGCAGGTGGTGGCCCGCATGTTTGGGCTGGTCTGGCTGATCGCCCTGGCCAGTCTGGTGCTGCTCTGGCTGCTGGCACCTGTGGTGCAAGCCTGGCTGCCGGTGGAAACCCGTCTTGCGGATGTGCGCTGGGTGCTCTGCGCCCTGCCGTTTGAAGGGGTGATCGGCGTGCCGCTGGCATGGCTGCGGATGCGCAATCAGGCCCGGCTCTTTTTCGTGGCGACCGCAGGCAAGGCGGTGATCCAGTCCCTGCTGACCGGCTGGTGGCTCTGGCTCGGCTGGGGCGTGAGCGGGGTGCTGGCCTCCGGCACCCTGACCTGCGTTGCACTGGCGTTGCTGCTGAGCCTCTGGCAGTGGCGAGATAGCGGGATCCGCTTTGACTGGCAGCACTATCGGCCGCTGCTGCGCTATGGATTGCCCCTGGTGGTGAGCGGGCTGGCAGGCTTTGCCCTGAGCGGACTGGATCGCTGGCTGCTGGCCGATGTGGTGGGGGAGGCGCTGCTTGCCTACTACGCGGTGGCGGGCAAGCTGGCGCTGGCGGTGGGGCTGTTGCTGCAACCCTTTGCCCTCTGGTGGTATCCCCGCCGTTTCATGCTGCTGCGCGAGCCGGATGGACTGCGACTCAATGCTCACTACAGCGTGATGGGGTCGGTGTTGGGGTTTGTTACCGCGGGGATTGTCGGGCTCACTGCCCCCTTGCTTATTCGCTGGCTGACCCCGGAGAGCTATCACGGGGCGATCGCCTATATTCCGCTGCTGGTGCTGGGTATGGCGGTGCGCAATGTTTCGGACTTGCTCAATGTCGGCTGCTTTAGCGGCGAGAAGAGCAATGCCCAGATGGTGATCAATCTGGGCTGCAGCGCCCTTGGGGTGGCAGGCTTTCTGCTCGCCATCCCCCCCTTCGGGGTCGCCGGGGTGATCTGGACTCTGCTGCTGGTCTATCTGGTACGGGCGCTGGCCTTTTATCTGGTGAGCCAGCGGTTGCTGCCGCTGCCGTATCGCCTCTCGACCCTCTGGGCCAGTTCGCTTGGGGCGCTGGCGATGGTCTGGCTCGGCCAATGGTGGGCAGGATCATGGCTCGTCTAACGCCAGCCATCTGGGCAAGCACCATCTGTCTGGTGCTGGCTCTGCTCTGGTGGCGGCTGCCCCATCCTTTGCTGCTGCCGGTGCTCGGCCTTGCCATTCCCGCCATCTGGTTTGCCCTGCGCTGGCCCTTCTTGATGGTGCTGGGGTTTGTCACTTTCTCCTTTTTTCGGCTGCATGAGGTGTTCCCCCAGCTCTATCCCCTCAAGATCCCGCTGCTCTTCTCGCTGGCTGCCATCGGTGCGCTGGTCTGGCACATTTTGTTGACCGGCCGGATCAAGCCCTACTGGAGTCCAGCGCTGAGCTGGCTGACGGCTTTCTTTGTGATGGTCTCCATCGGTGTGCTGTTTGCCAGCAACCGGGGCGAGGCGATCGCCACCTGGACCGGCAGCTACAGCAAGATCTATCTGATGACCCTGGCCACCGCCTGGCTGGTGCGCACCCCGGGGGATTTTGCGCTGGCGGTGCGCACCTTTGTGGTGGCGGGCTGTCTGGTGGCAATGGTGGCCCTCTACAACAAGGCGAGCGGGATCGGGCTGGTGGAGGGCACCCGGGTGACCATAGGGCGCGAGCTGGGCTCTGTGCTGGGGGATCCCAACGATCTGGCGCTGGTGCTGCTCTTTCCTGCCGGCTTTTCGCTGAGCTTGTTGCTCAATCAGGGCAATGGGGTCTGGGGGCGTTTGCTGGGGGGGCTCGGCTTTGCGCTGACTGCCGCCGCCATTATCGCCACTCAGAGC
>NZ_CDDK01000002.1:48882-278491 GCF_000820225.1 Aeromonas veronii bv. veronii | reverse complement strand
GCGGATCGGGTGCTCTTTATGGAGAGTGGCGAACTGCTGGTAGATGAAAAACCGGCCGACTTCTTCGACAATCCCCCCTCCCCACGCCTGCGCCAGTTCCTGAGTCAGGTGCTGTAGCCAACACGCTCTGCTGGATAAACGAAGAGGGACCGCAAGGTCCCTCTTCTTGTGTGTCACGCTGAGCAGACTTAACCCAGCTGAACCCGAGTGCCCATCTCATCGGCTCAGCGCGGGGACTTTCCCAGATAGCGCTCCACGATCACTTTCACCCCATCACGTTTTTTGAGCTGATAGAGCTCCTTGTCAAACTGGTCGATAAAGGCCTGTTTGTAGGGGTACTCCCCCTTGCGGCTGTAGCCGAGAAACCCCTGCTCCTTGCTGAGCACCGGCCCCTGTTTGAGCAGGGACATATCGGCCACCGCCAGCTGATCGGCCTTTATCATGTTGAGCAACTCATAGAGCAGGGAGAGGCGATCATTGATGGTGCAATCGACCCGGCCGCGGACAATCTTGAGCAGGTTCTCCCGATTGCTTTTCACCTCCTCCACGTCGATCTGCTTCTCTTTTACCGCCTGCCAAAAGGCATCGCCGCCGACGGCAAAACCGGCGTTCATGCCAAAGCGTAAACCGTGATAGTCGAGCGGAAACCTGGCCTGCGGGGTATTGGCCGCCACACTGGCACCGCACATCACCACCAGCTCTTCATCCAGCATCGGCTGGGAGTAGGGCCACATGTAAGGGCGGGTATCGGGCATGTAGTAAGGTGGAAAAATGGCGAAGGCAGCCCCCTGCTCCACCATGCTCAGACCGCGCCGCCACGGCATGGGCTTGAGCACCACCTCATAGTCAGGCATGGCAGAGGTCACCTCGCGGATGATGTCGGCATAGATCCCCCTGACCTCCTCCCCTTCCTGCCAGGAGTATGGGGGATAGGCGGCATCCGCCAGGATCTCGACCCGGGTCTTGGCGTGCGCCATCATGCACAACCCCAGCAACAAGCAACACCAGACGCGCATAAGCCAGCACCTCCTGAAAAAGCCTGCATCAAGCATAGCCATCCAGCGCGCCTTCCTCTGCTGCCGCGCCATATTTCATGCCATCTCTTCGTTGGCAGAAAAATGTTAATGAATTATTAAACCCATCCTTTATGCTGGAGAGCAATTGCTCTGAATGGATGGCCGCATATGGATGTGCAACTGCTTCTGCTCTACCTCTCCCCGATTTTTCTGGCCTTTATCGGCTGGGAGATGCTCTACCTGCGCAAACATGGCGCGGCCTTTCCCACTGCCACCTACCAGTGGCGGGATCTGTTTGCCAACGCAGCCCTGGCCCTGATGCACCAAGGGGGCGACGCGCTGGCGGCCATCGCCATTGCTTATCTGTATGACACCCTCTGGGGCTGGCGACTGTTCGACATCGAGCTCACCTTCTGGAGCGTATTGCTGCTCTTCCTGTTGCAGGATCTCTGTTACTGGCTGTTCCACTTCACCAGCCATCATGTGCGCTGGCTGTGGGCCTCCCACGTGGTGCATCACAGCTCGGAGCGCCTCAACCTCTCCACCGCCTTTCGCCAGAGCCTGATGTATCCGATCTCCGGCATGTGGCTGTTCTGGATCCCGATGATTGTCATCGGCTTCCCGCCTGAGGCGGTGGTCACCACCGTGCTGCTGAGCCTGGGTTTCCAGTTCTTCGTCCACACCCAGGTGGTGGGTAAGCTCGGCTGGCTTGAGTGGGTCTTCAACACCCCCTCCCACCACAGGGTGCACCACGCCAGCAACGCCAAATACATAGACCGCAACTTCGCCGGGGTGCTGATCATCTGGGATCGGCTGTTCGGCACCTTTGTGGAAGAAGATCCGGCCGAGCCATGCCGCTTCGGCATCACCAAGCCGATCAACAGCTTCAACCCCCTCACTCTCACCTTCCACGAGTGGCGCGACATGCTGCATGACGCCCGTGGCTTGCCGTGGCGACAAAAACTCGCGGTGCTGTTTGGCAAACCGGCCGGACCTGCCAGCCGCTGAGCCTTCGCCCCAAATAACAAGCTCCGGATAGCAAGTCCCTGATAACCAGTCACTGATAACCTGTCACTGATAAAAAGAGAGCGCCACGGCGGCGCTCTCTTTTATGATCAGTCATATCTTCGATGTCAGAGATGGGCGAACGACCAGACGGCGGGGATCAGGCTCAGCAAGGTCACACCGGCCAACAGCCGCTCGCGACCACTCAGGCAAAGATCTGCACCCAGCTGACGACGGCTGTAGAGAAACAGCAGCAGACCCGGCCCGTAGAGCAACAACGACAGCAGCAGATACTCCACCCCGGCGGCATAGAGCAGCCAGAAGCCATAACCGCTCGACACCAGCGCCACCGCCTGCATCAACCTCCGGCCCTGCCCGCCCTCACCCTTCTTGCTGAACGAGAGCTTGAGCAGAAACAGGCCGATCAGCAGGTAGGGCACCAAAATCATCGAGGTAGAAATAAGCAGCAGGCTGGTGTAGCCCTTGCCGAGCAGCCACACCAGCAGCAGGCAAGTCTGCACCGTCAAGCTGGTGAGCCAGAGCGATGCGATAGGCGTCCCATTGCGGTTCTGGCGCCGGAAGATGGCGGGAAACGCACCGTGTCGGGCCGCACTGAACGGAACCTCCGCGGAGAAGAGGGTCCAGCTCACGTAGGAGGCAAGCACCGAGACGATCAGGCCGACGCTGATGAGCAGCTTGCCCCATGAGCCGGTCATCTGGGCCATCAGCCCTGCCATGGAGGGGTTGGGCAGCGCCGCCAGCTCGGGTCGGCTCAATATTCCGAGCGCCAGCACCGAGATAAGCACATAGAGCAGCAGTGCCAACACGACCCCCAGTACGGTGGCCGTGCCCACATCCCGCCGGTTTCTGGCGCGGGCCGACAGCACCGCGGCCCCCTCGATACCGGTAAAGACCCAGAGGGTGATGAGCATGGTATTGCGCACCTGCTCGGAAACCGGCACCGCCAGGCTACTGCCCTGCTGATCCGCCGCGAAGGTGACCGGATCGAACCAATAGCAGGCAAACAGAATAAACAGCAGCAGCGGCAGGCTCTTGGCCAGGGTCGCCACCAGATTGAATAGCGCCGCCTGCTGCACGCCGCGGGCCACCAGCAGGTGCACCGCCCAGAGGATGCAAGACTCGCCGACAAACGCCGCCAAAGTGTTTCCCTCGCCAAACCAGACCTGCTCGGGGGTATCGATAAAACTGCCCAGCGCCGCAAAGGCAATGACCAGATAACCCACCACGCCGATGGTGGCACAGAGCCAATAACCCCAGGCGGAGAAGAAGCCCACCAGATCGCCAAAACCGGCGCGGGCATAGCTGTAGATGCCGCCGTCGAGATCGGGCCTGAGTCGCGACAGATAGAGAAAACTCATGGCGAGCGCCAGGATGCCCACACCCGTCACGCCCCAGCCGATCAGCACGGCGCGGGCGCCAGCCACCTCGGCCATGTTCTGGGGCAGGCTGAAAATCCCCGCCCCCACCATGGAGCTGAACACCAGCGCGGTGAGTGACCAGAGCCCAATCTTGCTCTCTTTCATGGAAGCTCCTTAGCGCAACCGGCTGCTCAGCGCCTGAATATGCTCGGGGCCGATGCCGCAGCAGCCGCCGATGAGGCTCGCCCCGGCCGCGAGCCAGCGCTCGGCCCAGCCGAGATAATCCAGCGGCCCCAGATCGCCGCGTATCTCGTCCAGCCCGTCATTGGCGGTGGCCTCTTTGGGTTGCGGCGGGAAGGCGTTGGCATAGGCACCGAGGCGAATGTCTGCGCGGCCCAGCGCCTGCAACCTGGTGCAGGCAACCTCGAGGGCTCCCTCGATCACCTCGGGCTGACAGCAGTTGAACAGAATGGCATCGACTTCTGCTACCACCAGCATGGTCACCGCATCGGCCACCCGTTCGCCGGAGCGCAGTCGCGGCTCGTTGCCCGGCGCCTCATCTTCCAGCGTGAAGGAGACCCAGAACGGCTTGCCGTCATCAGGCAGCAGCGCTTTCAGGGCCAGTGGCTCGGCAATCAGGCTCATGGTCTCGGCCAGCCAGATATCCACATGAGGGGATAGCGCTCGGATAAGCGGCGTCGCCAGCTCGCTCACCCGGTCCGCCTTGAACAGGTCGGCACGGTAGGAGCCAAACAGCGGTGGCAGAGAACCCGCCACCTGCACGGCGCCCTTCTGCTCGTCAGCCACCTCACGGGCCAGCTGACCGGCCAGCGCTGCCAGCCCCTCCCCGTCGGCAAAGAAACGCTCATCGCCGATATGAAACGGCACCAGCGCATAGCTGTTGGTGGTGATGACCCTGGCCCCGCTCGCCACATAGGCCTGATGCACGTCACGCACCGTCTCTGGCGCCTCCATCAAGGCCAGCGCCGACCATTCGGGCTGACGAAACGGTGCCCCCCGCCGTGCCAACTCGCGCCCCATGCCTCCATCCAGCACCCACAATTCCCTGGTTTTCATCTGTCGTGTCTCTTTGTTATATGCGTTGTTTATATGCGTATTTATCTGTTTGTTTTGTTGATCTGCGGTTTCGCATCGAATCGCTGCAGATCGTCCCGCTTCATCCTGGGAAGCCCTTTTATTACACAGCCATAAAAACATATGGATGTTTAGATGGCCAAAACAAGATAAAGCAAAGCGCCACGGGCGGCAATCAGTATCAGCAGAAATCAGCGTGCAAACGGCGAGGCAAACGCAGAAATGCAAGAGGCCACCCGAAGGTGGCCTCATCACAATCTTGATCCGCTGGTAACTTAACGCCCGGCCAGCACTCGCTTGATCTGTTTGACCCAGTCGGAGACCCGACCCTGCTGCGGCAAACCGCGCCAGATCTGCTCCCACTGGGCAGGGCTGAGAGGACGACCGAGGCGACGCTGCACACCCGCATAGAGGTAGTCATGGGCCGTGGTGGCCGCCTGCTCGGAGGTGAGGAATTTGGAGACCGGATCGGTCAACCGCACATCCCGCATGCCGAGCAGCTGATAGTCGTTGTGCACCGCCGCCAGCATGGTCTCGCGCATGGCGGACTCGATGTAGCCACGGGCAAACAGGGCGGTAACCGACTCCAGCGACCCCTGATCCGGGCCGTGATACTGCTCGTCAAAGACCGGGCTCGGCTCGGCCATGCCGCTTTGTACCACCGCATCGGGATCCGGCTGCGGCACGACCACGGCAGGCTTGGGGGCTACCGGCTTGGCTGCTACTGTGGCTTTGCGCGGCGCACTCTGGCTACAGGCACCTAGTGCCAGGGCGAGCGCGACACAGGCCAGCGCACGGGAATGAGACTGCATCTTCATGACTCTTATGTCGCTCCTTTTACGATTCCTGAGCTGGCTTCTCGGCCACAGCCGGTTCGACCCGGGTAACCAGCAGCTGATCAATCTTGTAACTGTCGATATCCACCACTTCGAACTTGTAACCGGCGTATTTGACCGAGTCAGTGCGCTTGGGGATCTTGCGCAGCATATACATGATAAAGCCGGCGATGGTCTCGTAGTTCTGGTTCTCGGGGAACTCTTCGATATCGAAGGCGCGCATCACGTCGGAGATGGGGGTGACCCCGTCCACCAGCCAGGAGTTCTCGTCGCGCTGGACGATCTGCTCTTCCACCACGTGGGTGGCCCACTCGCCCATGACGGTACTCATCAGGTCGTTCATGGTGACAATCCCCACCACCAGCGCGTACTCGTTCATCACCACGGCAAAGTCGCCACGATGATTCTTGAAGTACTCCATCGCCTCATAGAGGTTCAGGGTATCGGGGATGATGATGACGTTCTGCACCAGGTTGCCACCGATAAGGTCGATGCTCTGGCCGCCGATAACGCGGATCAGCAGCTCTTTGGCATCGACAAAGCCCTTGATGCTGTCGAGGTTGTGGTCACAGACCAGAAACTTGTTGTGGGGATGTTCGGCGATCTTCGCCTTGATGCTCTCTTCACTCTCTTGCAGGGTGAAGTAGATGAGGCTCTCGCGGGCCGTCATGGCAGAGGTGACACCAAGGGACTGCAACTCGAACACGTTCTCGATGAGCTGATGCTCCTCGCGCTGGATAACCCCCGCCTCGGCACCGGCATCCATCACGGCATAGATATCATCGGAGGTGATCTCGTCATTGCGCACGGTGGAGACGCGCATCAGACGGAACAGGGAGTTCGCCAATCCGTTGAAGACCCACACCAGCGGCATCAACACGGTGACGAAGAAGAGCATGGGGCGCACCACCACCACGGCAATCTGCTCGGGCATGGTCATGGCCAGACGCTTGGGCATCAGATCGGCGATCAGGATAAACATGCCGGTGACGAACACGAAGGAGGCACCGGAGCTGATCTCGCCAAGCCAGGGGCCCTGGTAGAACTGGGAGACAATCCCCTTGATGGCGGGGTTGAGGGCAGACTCACCCAGGATACCGCCCAGAATGGCGACGGTATTGAGGCCAATCTGCACCACGGTGAAAAAGTTGCCCGGTTGGGCCTGCAGGGCCAGCACCTTTTCGGCCTGGCGATTACCTTCATCCGCCATCACCTGCAATTTGATTTTGCGAGACGCGGCGAGAGAGATCTCGGAGAGGGAGAAGAACACACTGCCGCCAACCAGCAGCATTAAAAAGAACAAACTATCGGCAAAACTCATGATTAACCTATTGCTACACCCGCCTTAGCACAAGACGGCAAACTGGGCCCGGGAGACCGGACCGTGAGCCCATCCGGGACTCACACAGGGGGAGTATTCTATCAGAAAACAGCCAGTTGGGGGCTTTATCTTACTCCGACCAGTTATGCAACAAAAAAGGCGCTTCACGCGCCTTTTTATTCACTTCCGGTTAGCCCTTGCCCAGCAAGGTGCCCAGATCATCCGCCTTGGTGTGGCGCACATCCTTGCCTTTCACGTAGTAGACGATGTACTCGCAGATGTGCTGGCAGCGATCGCCGACCCGCTCGATGGCACGCGCCGCCCACAGGACGTTGAGCACCTGGGGGATGGTGCGGGGATCTTCCATCATATAGGTCATCAGCTCGCGGATGATGGACTCGTACTCGCGGTCTACCTTGTCATCTTCCTTGTAGACCGCCAGCGCCGCATCCAGATCCATGCGGGCGAAAGCGTCGAGCACATCGTGCAGCATCTTGATGGTACGACGGCCCATGTTCTCCAGCGACACCAGCGGCGGCTGCGGCTTGTTGGCGTTGTCGGTCAGCATGCGGGCGATCTTGTCGGCCACGTCGCCAATGCGCTCCAGATCAGTGATGGTCTTGATGATGGCCATCACCAGTCGCAGGTCGGAGGCTGTCGGCTGACGCTTGGCGATGATGCGGGTGCACTCCTCGTCGATCGCCACTTCCATGGCGTTGACCTTGTGGTCGTTGGCCACGATTTTCCGCGCCGCATCGAGATCCTGATCGTGGATCGCTGCGATGGCGTCGGTGAGCTGCTGCTCCACCAGACCGCCCATCACCAGCACCTGGTTGCGCACGCTCTCTAGCTCGGCATTGAACTGACCGGAGATGTGTTTATTGAGGTTCATATTGTCCATACAAATAATCCTTGATTGCTCCGATTATGCCTTAGCCGTTGAACCGACTGCCAATCTGTTTGCTGAGATTCATCCTCTCCTCTCCTTAGCCGTAACGACCGGTAATGTAATCTTCGGTCTTTTTCTTGGCCGGGGTGGTGAAAATGGTGTTGGTATCCGAGTACTCGATAAGCTCGCCCATATACATGAAGGCAGTCTGATCCGACACGCGCGCAGCCTGTTGCATGTTGTGGGTCACGATCACCACGGTGAACTGGCTCTTGAGCTCGTTGATCAGCTCCTCGATGGTGAGGGTGGAGATGGGGTCGAGCGCCGAGGTCGGTTCATCGAGCAGCAGCACTTCCGGCTCGATGGCAATGGCGCGGGCAATCACCAGACGCTGCTGCTGACCACCGGAGAGACCGAAGGCGTTGTCATGCAGACGATCCTTCACCTCGTCCCACAGGGCCGCACCGCGCAGGGAGCGCTCGGCCGCTTCATCCAGAGTGCGACGATCGTTGATCCCCTGCAGGCGCAGACCATAGACCACGTTTTCGTAGATGGACTTGGGAAACGGGTTCGGGCGCTGGAACACCATGCCCACCTGACGGCGCAGGGCGGAAACATCGACGCTCTTGTCATAGATGTTATGGCCGTGCAGTTGGATTTCTCCCTCGATGCGGCAGATCTCCACCAGATCGTTCATCCGGTTGATGCAGCGCAGCAGGGTCGATTTGCCACAGCCTGACGGGCCGATAAAGGCGGTCACCTGCCCTTTGGGGATCTTCATGTTGACGTTGAACAACGCCTGCTTGCTGCCGTAGTACAGGTTGAGATCCTTCACCTCCAGCGCGGTCTGCTCCGGGGTCAGGTTGAGCAGGTCCAGCGCGGTGTGCTGGGTAGACGTGGTCGTTACGTTGATCATCTGTTACCTCAAAATCTATCTGGAGTGGCCGGACAGCTGCCGGCGCCCCTCACGTATTGGTGCAGAGAGATGGCGGCTCGCGCTCGGCCGCCCCTCTGTTATCTCACTCTTGTATCACTCAAGCGGCGCCGGATTAATGCTCCAGCGACCGGAATTTCTCGCGCAAGTGGTTACGAATACCGATAGCGGTCAGGTTCAGACCCACGATCACCGTCACCAGCAGGAAGGAGGTGGCATAGACCAGCGGGCGGGCCGCCTCGACGTTGGGGCTCTGGAAGCCGACGTCATAGATGTGGAAGCCCAGGTGCATGAACTTGCGCTCCACATGCAGATACGGGAAGTTGCCATCCATCGGCAGGGTCGGTGCCAGTTTTACCACCCCCACCAGCATCAGCGGCGCCACTTCACCGGCTGCACGGGCAATAGCCAGAATAAGGCCGGTCATGATGGCTGGGCTCGCCATCGGCAGCACGATGCGCCACAGGGTCTCGGCCTGGGTGGCGCCCAGTGCCAGCGAGCCCTGACGGATGGTGCTCGGGATCCGCGCCAACCCCTCTTCGGTGGAGACAATCACCACCGGCAGGGTCAGGATGGCCAGGGTCAGCGCCGACCAAATCACGCCGGGTGAGCCAAAGGTCGGGCTCGGCAGCGCTTCCGGGTAGAACAGCTGGTCTAACGAACCGCCGAGTGTGTAGACGAAGAAGCCCAGACCAAACACGCCGTAAACGATGGAGGGCACGCCCGCCAGGTTGATCACCGCGATGCGGATGATCTTGGTCAGGCTGTTCTTGCCCGCGTATTCGTGCAGGTAGACTGCCGCCACCACCCCCAGCGGGGTCACGATGATCGCCATCAGGAACACCATGAACACGGTGCCGAAGATGGCCGGGAACACCCCGCCCTCGGTGTTGGCTTCACGGGGATCGTCAGAGACGAACTTGCCGATCTGATGGAACCAGTGACCCACCTTGGCCAGCAGGCTCATATCGTTAGGCCATACCACGTCCAGTACCTTGGACATCGGCATGGTCACCAGCTCGCCACGCATATCTTTGACGGTGATGGCGTCGCGATCGGCCTGACTGCGCAGGGAGAAGAGCTCTTTTTCCAGCACCTGATAGCGATCGTTGAGGGCCTGACGCTCGCTGGCCAGTTCGGCTTTGAGCTGATCGGTCAGCTTGTCATCCAGCTCAGCCTTGCGCTCTTTCAGGCGCAGCCGCTCCAGTTGATAGTTGATGCTGCCGATGTCCCCTTTTTGCAGATCGTTGGCCTGTTCTGAAAGGGCATTGGCTCGCGCCAGCACCCGCTGCAGGGCAGGATGCAGATCAGAGGTGAGCTCGCGGCCATCCTCTTTCACCCCGACGATATAGCCATAGAAGTTGCCGTTGGTGGCACGCTCAACCATGGCCAGCTCGGCTGGCTGGCTCTGGGACTTGATGTCCGTCTCCAGCACCCAGCGAAAATCGAGGTCAACAAACTCGCGGTTGCCGGTCTTGACCAGATAGCGGGTCAGCAGCTCGCGATCTTCCCCTTCCAGCGCCAGACCTGCGGCGCGCAGTCGCTCCACCGGAACCTGCTCGCGATCGTTGATTTCGCCGATCAGTACGCTCTTGTTGCCGCTGGCATCTTCCAGCTGCCACTCATAGATGGGGTGCGGCCAGAAGTAGACCAGACCACGCCAGCCGATCAGCAGCAGCAGACCCAGTACCGCCACCAGACTCAGGCTGACGGCACCGCCAGTCATCCAGATCCAGGGGGCCCCTGATTTAAACCACTTACCCATTGTCGATTCCTTGTCCATTACAGAGTCGCCCCTTACATCGAGCTGTATTTTTCACGCAACCGCTGACGGACAAACTCGGCCAGGGTGTTGAACAAAAAGGTGAACACAAACAGGACGAAGGCCGCGAGGAACAGTACCCGATAGTGGGAGCTGCCCACTTCCGATTCCGGCATCTCCACCGCGATGTTGGCGGCGAGGGTGCGCAGCCCCTGGAACATGGAGAAGTCCATGATGGGGGTATTGCCGGTAGCCATCAGCACGATCATGGTCTCGCCCACGGCGCGGCCAAGGCCCATCATCACCGCAGAGAAGATGCCCGGGCTCGCGGTGAGGATCACCACCCGGCTCAGGGTCTGCCACGGGGTGGCACCCAGTGCCAGCGAGCCCTGGGTCAGGTGCTTGGGCACCGAGAAGACCGCATCTTCAGCGATGGAGAAGATGGTGGGGATGACCGCAAAGCCCATGGCGATACCGACCACCAGCGAATTACGCTGGTCAAACTTGATGCCCATTTCGTGGGTCAGCCAGATGCGCGAATCGCCGTGCATAAAGGCATTCTCGATGAGCGGGCTCAGGGCGAAGGCACCCCAGCCAATCAGCAGCAGCACCGGGATCAGCAGGATGGCGTGCCACCCCTCCGGCAGCAAGGACTTGCCGCGCTCCGGCAGATAGTTCCAGAGCAGTGCAGTCAGCAGCATCCCCATCGGCAGCAATACCAGCAGCAGGATCACCCCGGGCAGCGCCCCCTCGATGATCGGCGCCAACCACAGACCCGCCAGGAAGCCCAGGATAACGGTCGGCAGCGCCGCCATGATCTCGACCGTCGGCTTGACGTATTTGCGCAGCCCCGCCGACATGAAGTAGGCGGTATAGATGGCACCAGCCACGCCGAGTGGCACAGCAAACACCATGGCGTAGAAAGAGGCTTTCAGCGTACCGAATACCAGCGGCACCAAACTCAGCTTGGCTTCAAAGTCGTTGCTGGCGGAGGTGGATTGCCACACATACTGGGGCTCCGGATACCCTTCGTACCACACCTGTTGCCAGAGGGCAGACCAGGTCACTTCGGGGTGTTCGTTCTCCACCGAGAAGAGCTTGAAGGTATTCCCTTGCTGCATCAGCAACAGATTGTGACGGGGGGAGATGGCCAGGGCAGAGAGTTCGCCCCCTTCCACCGTCTCAGTCAGCAGCTTGGTCTCGCCGGTGGCGTGGAAGAAGCTGATGATGCCGTCCTTGTCGGCACTGATGAAGCCTTTGCGAAAGTGCTCGGGAGTCAGCAGATCTACCGCGCCATCGCCCTTGAAGTCACGAATTTGGGTGAACTGGCGTTTGCCATCCTTCGCCACTTCGAACCACTGGGAAATCACGCCGTTGTCATTACCCACCAGAAGTGAAGAGGCGCCGGAGAGCAGCTGAACCCGGGTCACATTGGCGTTGGGGGCATTGATCTCCAACACGTTGCGCAGGGAGATTTCGCTCAGGTTATGAATGTCATAGACGGAGAGGCGATTACCCTCGCGCACGAACAGGATCCGCAGATTGGGGGTCAGCAACATCTGATCCACATGGCGCGGCAGGGAGGGAATCGTGTAGTTTTCACTGCTCCACTCAATCTCCCCGGAGATGAAATTCTCCTCACCGCTCATCACCGTCATCACACCACGACCATCTTCGGTCACGGCGGCGGTCGCCATCTTGTCCTTGGTGGCTTCGAACACCATCAGTTGCAGTGCCTTCCCTTGCGGGTCGATCACCACAGGCTCTTCGCCGAAGGGATATTGCAGGCTGGGTTCAATCACCCGCACATCGTTGGGATAGGAGACCTTGAACGCTGGCTGGACGACCTGCGCCTTACCATCGGCAAAGCCGTAGGCGATCAGCCGCTGACCAGGAGCAGGGGTCGCTACCGTGGTGATGTCACCAGCAACCTGGGCCTGACCCAGTGACTGGCCGACCTTGATCTTGTCATCTCCCTGCACCGCAAAGAAGTTGACCTGCCCTTTATCGCTGAAGCGATAGCCGATCTCGTTCTGCTCTTCCACGCCGAGCCAGGCGGTCTTCCCTGCGGCAGGCAGGGTAAACGAGGCGGTCGGCTCCATGGAGGCGCCATTGAAGATGGGTTTCACCACATAGAGCAGATAAAAGAAGATAAGCAGCAGCGCCACCAGTACCAGGGCTCCGCCTGTGGTGACGCCATATTTGGCCAATTTATCCTTGATCCGGCGTTTTCTACTGCCCGCCATGACCAGGTTTAACGATTCCGATGACATGCAAGACCTCAATGTAAGCTAGGCTTCGCGGCATTATATGGCGGTTGCATGACAGTTTTGTTACATCGAGAACGCTTTAACAGAGGTTGTTAGCGGAAAAATGGGCGGGGATTCCTTCGAAGGCGGGCGAGCGTAATATATTGTTTATAAAGGGGTATTTATGCAGATAATCAGCAATGGCAGCCTGCGCTGCCCCCGAATGGTTCAGGAAAGGGTATCGTTTGATTGTTGCAGCGCCAGTTTGGCCGCCTTTTTCTCGGCGCGACGGCGCTTGAAGAAGGCCGACAACTGGGCCGAGCAGGCATCGGCCAGCACACCGCCGATCAGCTCGACGCTGTGATTGTGGCGCGGGTCCTGCAAGATCTCGAACACCGACCCCGCGGCACCGGTCTTGAGATCTCGGGCGCCGTAAACCACCCGCTTGACCCGGCTATGGATCAGCGCACCGGCACACATACAGCAGGGCTCCAGCGTCACATAAAGAGTGGTGTCGAGCAGCCGGTAGTTCGCCAGCTGCTTGCCCGCCGCCCGGATTGCCATCACCTCGGCATGGGCACAGGCATCGTGTTCACTGATGGAGCGGTTCCACCCCTCGCCCACCACCTGACCATCCAGCACCAGTACAGCACCGACCGGGATCTCGCCAATCCCTTCGGCCCGGGCGGCCAATGCCATGGCATGGCGCATCCACTGTTCGTCCTGCTCGGTTTGACTCTGTGCCTGACTCGGTATTTCTGGGACCTCTGATGGTTTCACGCCCATCCCCTCTTTATATTGTTCAATTGTGCTGTTTGCATTCCAGCTATCCATACCTGTCAGATGATTCCATAGATAGCAGGCATGATAGCTCGCGGATACAGGGCGGCGATTATGCCAAATCTGCACGTCAGACCCAAGCCGCATCCCGACTGAGCAATAAAGAAGCAATCGGCATCTCTATGATAAAAAAGGAGTTGCACCCGTTTGGCCATGCTATTAGACTTCCTCCCCGTCAGCCGAGTCTGACTCCGTCGGTGTGTAGCGCAGCCAGGTAGCGCATCTGCATGGGGTGTAGAGGGTCGGAGGTTCGAATCCTCTCACACCGACCATTTTCCCCGAAAATAGCCCAGTCAAACGACTGGGCTATTTTTTTGCCTCCGATTTATCCTCCTGACAACGCCAGCCTACCAAGAACAAAAAACACTCAGAACCACTTGAATCTTTTTGCCGAACTCATTAAGATGCGCAACTTTCCGCCGGTAGACAACACAGGGAGGTGGAAAAACAAGTGAAGGGATCACTGTCCGGCTTGCGTGCAACACAGGACCAGGCATGAACCAGAACACCGATTTCGCACCCGCCATTACGCTTTATTCCGTTCCTCACGACACCCCTTGCCACACCGAAAGCGAAAATGAACAGGTCATCCAGCTGGATGTGATCGATCTGGCCGAACCGGATGATGACTATTGAGCCCGGCCAGATGGCTGCTCAATCACCGGCACATCGCCTGTTCAACGCTCTCCGTTTCAGGTCCTTGGCGAGAAATCTGCAAAAAACGACAAACTGCTAATTCTATCAAGGATGGCAGTATTATTGACTGATGTATATCCCCCTTTCCTCCCCGGCATTCCCCCCGACAACTGATACAAACCTACGTTATTGCACTTCACTTTCCATCGCTGCAACCGCTGGTGCCAACAGAGCCTGCATCACCACACCAAGTTTAAAACGCACGTTCACCAATCAGGTCTAGCATTAGCAAAACATTCATTGCCACATTCAAACGCGCTTTATACGGCTGTTTTGGCAAAGCCTGGAGTTAGGTCGGGATTTGTTTTTGCATTTGTAATTTTATTACGTAATAAGTTACAAAACGAGGGGCAGGGTAACGGCCCAAATTAGCCGTTGTCCGATGGGAAAAAGCAGGAGCATAACCATCTGCGTAGAGTTTTTATACCAACCCAATAAAGCAATAAAAAACATCAACTTAACCATATACAAAAAACAGGTGTTTAAAAAAAACTGTTGACGTAATCAACAATATTTCGCACCTTATCAATCGTGTTATCCCGTTGTTGCGGGAACGTTTCAGGAACAGGGATTCGACTTTAGTCGTAGTTAGTAAGTTCAAAATGTAATTCTCAAAGGAGTGAACCTTATGTCGGCACCGGCTCAGACCCACTGCAGCGCCCGCCTTCGCATCCAGGGCGAGATGCAGCCCGAATACGCGCAAATTCTGACGCCGGACGCGGTGGCTCTGATCTCCGAACTGGTGGAACGTTTTGCTCCCCAAAGAGGGGAATTGCTGAAACAACGTGTGGCACGCCAGGCCCGTATCGATGGCGGCGAGCTGCCGGACTTCCTGCCGGAAACCGCCCACATCCGTGAAGGTGACTGGACCATTCGCGGCATTCCCGCCGACCTGCAAGACCGCCGTGTGGAGATCACCGGCCCGGTCGAGCGCAAGATGGTGATCAACGCCCTCAACGCCAACGTCAAGGTGTTTATGGCGGACTTCGAGGACTCACTGGCCCCCGCCTGGAACAAGGTGATCGAGGGTCAAATCAACCTGCGCGATGCAGTCAACGAGACCATTTCTTACACCAGTCCGGAAGGAAAGGCTTATACCCTGACCCCCAATCCGGCGGTACTCATCTGCCGGGTACGCGGTCTGCACCTGCCGGAAAAACATGTCACCTTCGATGGCGAGCCCATCCCCGGCGGCCTGTTCGATTTTGCTCTCTACTTCCTGCACAACTATCAGGCGCTGCTGGCCAAAGGCTCGGGCCCCTACTTCTACGTGCCCAAGTTGCAGAGCCATCTGGAAGGGCGCTGGTGGAGCGAGGTATTCGCCTGGACCGAGGACAAGTTCGGCCTGCCCCGCGGCACCATCAAGGCCACCGTGCTGATTGAAACCCTGCCAGCCGTATTCGAGATGGATGAGCTGCTTTATCAGATGAAAGATCACATCGTTGCGCTGAACTGCGGCCGCTGGGACTACATCTTCAGCTATATCAAAACCTTGAAGAACCATCCGGATCGGGTACTGCCTGATCGTCAGGTGGTGACCATGGACAAGCCGTTCCTCTCCGCCTACTCGCGGCTGCTGATCAAGACCTGTCACAAGCGCGGTGCGCTGGCGATGGGTGGCATGGCCGCCTTTATTCCGGCCAAAGACGCGGCCGTCAACAAGCAGGTCTTCGCCAAGGTCAAGGCCGACAAGGAGCGCGAAGCCAACAACGGCCACGACGGTACCTGGGTCGCCCACCCTGGCCTTGCCGACACCGCCATGGCGGTGTTCAACGCCACCATTGCTGCTGGTGCCAAGAACCAGATCGGAGTGCTGCGCGAGCAGGATGCCCCCATCACTGCCGCCGACCTGCTGGCCCCCTGTGAGGGCGAGCGGACCGAAGCAGGCATGCGTACAAATATCCGGGTCGCCCTGCAATATCTGGAGGCCTGGATCAACGGCAACGGCTGCGTGCCCATCTACGGTCTGATGGAAGATGCCGCCACCGCCGAGATCTCCCGCACCTCCATCTGGCAGTGGATCCGCCACGGCAAGAGTCTGTCGAATGGCAAGGTGGTGACCAAGGAGCTGTTCCGCCAGATGCTGGCCGAGGAGTTGGAGGTGGTCAAAGCCGAGGTGGGTACTGCGCGCTGGCAGGCAGGACGCTTTGCCGAGGCAAGCGAGCTGATGGAAGAGATCACCTGCGCCGATACCCTGATCGATTTTCTGACGCTGCCCGGTTACGAGCGGCTCTGAATCACGGGCCCCCAGCGGGGCTCGCCAATAACAAGTCAATGGAAACGTGAAATCAATGAAAGAGGGAACTGATATGGCACTGACCCGTGAGCAACAGATCCAGGCTATCGAGAAAGACTGGGCGGAAAACCCCCGCTGGAAAGGGATCAAGCGCGGCTACAGCGCCGAAGATGTGGTAAACCTGCGCGGTAGCTTGCAGCCGGTGCACACCCTGGCTCAGCGCGGTGCCGACAAGCTGTGGGGCCTGATCCACGGCGACGCCAAGAAAGGCTACGTCAACTGCCTCGGCGCCCTGACCGGTGGTCAGGCGGTGCAGCAGGCCAAAGCGGGGATCGAGGCGATCTACCTCTCCGGCTGGCAGGTGGCGGCGGACAACAACTTGTCCTCCACCATGTATCCGGATCAGTCCCTCTACCCGGCCAACTCGGTACCGTCCGTGGTGGAGCGCATCAACAACTCCTTCGCCCGCGCCGACCAGATCCAGTGGGCCAACAAAGTCGGGCCGCAGGATGAGGGTTTTATCGACTACTTCCTGCCGATTGTGGCCGATGCGGAAGCCGGTTTCGGTGGCGTATTGAACGCCTTCGAACTGATGAAGGGGATGATTGAAGCGGGCGCCGCTGGCGTGCACTTCGAAGATCAGCTGGCATCAGTGAAAAAATGCGGTCATATGGGCGGCAAGGTGCTGGTACCGACTCAGGAAGCGGTGCAGAAGCTGGTTGCTGCCCGTCTGGCAGCCGATGTGTGCGGCACCACCACCCTGGTGATCGCCCGTACCGACGCCAACGCCGCTGACCTGTTGACCACTGACGCTGACTCGTACGATGCAGACTTCCTGACTGGCGAACGCACTGCTGAAGGGTTCTACAAGGTGCGTGCCGGTATCGATCAGGCCATCGCTCGCGGTCTGGCTTACGCCCCCTACGCCGACATGGTGTGGTGTGAAACCGCCAAGCCGGATCTGGACGAAGCGCGTAAATTTGCCGAAGCAATCAAGGCTAAGTTCCCGGATCGCATCCTGGCCTACAACTGCTCCCCGAGCTTCAACTGGAAGAAGAATCTGGACGATGCCACCATCGCCCGCTTCCAGCAGGAGCTCTCCGACATGGGCTACAAGTACCAGTTCATCACCCTCGCGGGTATCCACAACATGTGGTTCCACATGTACGAGCTGGCCTACCAGTACGCCCGTGGCGAAGGGATGAAGCACTACGTCGAGATGGTGCAGGAGCCGGAATTTGCCGCCGCCAGCCGTGGCTACACCTTCGTGGCACACCAGCAGGAAGTTGGTACCGGTTACTTCGACAAGGTGACCACCGTGATTCAGGGTGGCCAATCATCGGTCACCGCGCTGACCGGCTCCACCGAAGAAGATCAGTTCCACTGATAGGCAGAGCCCTTTGAGATAGCAAAACCCCGGCCTGATGCCGGGGTTTCTTTTTATCTGTAATTCAAACGAAAGTCAGGCGCACAACCGCACACAGTCGAGAGGCTCAGAGCTCGAGGATCTCTTTGACAAAGGGAATGGTCAGCTTGCGCTTGGCGCGAAATGAGGCGTTGTCGAGCTGATTGAGAGTGGTAAGCAGGGTGCGCATATCGCGGGAGAGTCGGTTGAGCAGGAAGCGGCCCACATCGATGGGTAGTTTGAAGCCCCGCAGCTCGGCACGCAGCTGCAGGGCACTGAGCTTGCCTTCGTCATCCAGCTCTTCGAGATGGAAACTCACCCCCCAGTCGAGGCGCGAAGCGAGATCCGGTAGTTGCAGTCCCAGTTTGCGCGGTGCGCTGCAGCCGGTGACCACCAGCGTCCCCTCCCCCTTCTCTTGCCAGCGATTGTAAAAGTCAAACAGCGCCCGCTCCCACACGGCATTGCCGGCGATCGCCTCAAGGCTGTCGAGACAGACCAGCGGCAAGCTTTCGAGGGCATCGAGCATACTGGGATCGAGCTGTTCAAACTGATCGAGGGAAAGATAGGCCGCCGCCGCATCGCGGGCGTTGACCTCGGCACAGGTGGCGTGGAGCAGATGAGAGCGTCCGGATCCCTTGGCTCCCCAGAAATAGAGGAAAGGCGATCCCTGACCGATGGCCGCATTCTTGAGGGCGGTGATCAGATGAGCATTGTTGCCGGGATAAAAACTGACGAAGGTTTCATCATCCGGTAGTTGTACGGCTAAAGACAGTTGGGCCGGTTGCTTCACTCGTTGGGCTTTGACTGTGACATTTGTGGCTAAGTGTATCATCGCAAAGGCAGATAGAGAACCGCCCGGGCAAGCCGGGCGGTCTACAAAAGCCTTATAAAATCAGGGCTGCGACCATTGGTAACGCAAACCGCTGCCATTATCGTCAACCTTGCGCAAACGACTCTCAAGCTGCAGTGCCCGCACCAGCTCGGCCTGCTCCCCTTGCAGGGTAAAGTTGAAGGTGACCTGGTCCCCCTCCAGCTTGCCGATCGCCACCTTGCTGACGTTGGCCATCCCCTGCAGCATCTTCTGCACGGCGATCATGCTGTCCACTTCGGAGAGGCCATCTACCACCAGGGTCTGGCTGGTTGCCGGACCAGAAATGCGGGCACCGTAGTTTTTCACTAGCCAGGCCGCCAGGGTATCGGCAAACCCTTGCGCCACTTCGGCCTGAGTGCCGGTGTTATTGCCACGGGTCAGCTCGGCCACTTCACCGGCCGCTTTGGGGCCGTAGAGTCCCCAATCGATGCTCCACTTGTCACCTTCCGGTGTCAGCTTGCCCAACACCACCATCTCGGCGCCATAGCGCTGGCTTGCCTGCAAAATCGGGTCGGCAAAGCGTCCCCAGACATCGGTGGCACTGACCGCCATGTTGTCATCGAGATCCATCAGCGGAATGCTGATGGGCAGCCCCAGCGTCTGGGCCTGCTCGCGCAAGGCTTGCGCCCAACCATCGCTGGATTGATCCGCCAGCAGGTGACGCTCCCCCTGATCCACCACCAGCCAGATCGCCATCTGGGGACGAGCCGGGCCAAGCAGGGCAAACTGGCTCTCGGAGACCAGGCTGTTGACCTTGTCACTCTTGAACTCGGCTTTCAGATACTTGATGGAGTCCTGATCCTGATAACCATAGCTTTTGACATAGTCGCCCGGGGCAGCCAGCGCCTTGACCACCACCGGCTGGGTGAGGATGTCGCGCTTGCCGGTGACCTTGATCAGCACCTGACCCAGTGCCTGCCCTTGAGCGGCCACCATGTCGCCACTGGTCGGGGCCTTGCCCTGATAGAGGTCGGTCACCTGAGCGGCCGAGGCCATGAATGACAAGCCGCAGCAGAGGGCGGTCACAACACGTTTGAACATGAACAGAGTCTCGAAATGGGAGAGTGTGCTTATGGTAGCGGCAAGGCGCGTCCTGCGGCAAGGCTGGCACAAGCGGCCACAAACAGCAGAGCCGGCGATGCGCCGGCTCCGATCACCCCTTCCACATGGGAAGCAGGTCAAGGCATAAACTTATTTGGTACCGAAGATCTTGTCGCCTGCATCGCCCAGACCCGGCACGATGTAGCCTTTCTCGTTCAGCCCCTGATCGACAGAAGCGCAGTAGAGCTCTACGTCTGGGTGAGCGGCTTCCAGCGCCTTGATCCCTTCCGGCGCGGCAACCAGTACCAGCACCTTGATGGATTGGCAGCCTTTCTTCTTCAGCAGATCGATAGTGGCGATCATGGAGCCGCCGGTGGCCAGCATCGGGTCAATGACCAGCGCCAGACGCTCTTCGATGTTGCTGACGATCTTCTCGAAATAGGGAACCGGTTGCAGGGTCTCTTCATCGCGGTAGATACCGACCACGCTGACGCGGGCACTCGGCATGTGCTCCAGCACGCCATCCATCATGCCAAGGCCGGCACGCAGGATAGGTACGACGGTTACCTTCTTGCCTTTGATCTGGTCAACTTCTACTGGCCCATTCCAGCCATCGATGATAACCTTCTCGGTTTCGAAGTCAGAGGTCGCTTCATAGGTCAACAAACTGCCCACTTCTTTGGCCAGTTCACGGAAACGCTTGGTGCTGATATCGCCTTCACGCATCAGACCGATCTTGTGTTTGACCAGGGGGTGTTTGACTTCAACGACTTTCATTATTATCTCCTCTAACCTGCCGCAAAAAAATCGCGGAATCATACAACAAAAGCCACCGCTTGTAGAGCATTTCCGCGCAAAAACGCGCAAACGATTTCCTTTCTGGTTTTTCACCGCCACTGTTAGAATACGCCCCGAATTTTACCCTCCACTTCTTTACATGACGGGGAATACTCGTGACTGACAAAACCTCACTGAGCTACAAGGATGCTGGCGTAGATATCGATGCCGGCAATGCACTGGTTGAACGTATCAAGGGCGTGTCAAAGCGCACTCGTCGTCCTGAAGTCCTTGGTGGTCTTGGCGGCTTTGGGGCCTTGTGTCAAATCCCTGCGGGCTACAAGGAGCCGGTACTGGTCTCCGGTACCGATGGTGTGGGCACCAAGCTGCGGCTGGCCATCGACCTGAAGAAGCACGACACCGTGGGCATCGATCTGGTGGCCATGTGCGTCAATGACCTGATCGTACAGGGCGCCGAGCCGCTGTTCTTCCTCGACTACTATGCAACCGGCAAGCTGGACGTGGACACCGCAGCCGCGGTAGTCACCGGGATCGGTGCCGGTTGCGAGCAATCAGGCTGTGCCCTGGTGGGCGGCGAGACCGCCGAGATGCCGGGTATGTATGAAGGGGAAGACTACGACATCGCCGGTTTCTGCGTCGGTGTGGTGGAGAAGAGCGAAATCATCGACGGCAGCAAGGTCGGTGAAGGGGATGCCCTGATCGCGCTGGCTGCCAGCGGCCCTCACTCCAACGGCTTCTCCCTGATCCGTAAAATTCTGGAAGTCTCCAAAGCCAACGTGCATCAGCCGCTGGGTGACACCACTCTGGCCAACGCCCTGCTGGAGCCGACCCGCATCTATGTGAAACCTGTGCTCAAGCTCATCAAGGAGTGCGAGATCCACGCCCTCTCCCACATCACCGGCGGTGGCTTCTGGGAGAACATCCCCCGTGTCCTGCCCGCCAACACCCAAGCGGTGATCGATGAGCAGAGCTGGCAGTGGCCGGCGGTGTTCAGCTGGCTGCAGCAGGCTGGCAACGTCACCCGTCACGAGATGTATCGCACCTTCAACTGCGGCGTCGGCATGATCATCGCCCTGCCCGCCAACCAGCTGGAGAAGGCGCTGACCCTGCTCAAGGCAGAAGGCGAGAACGCATGGCACATCGGTCATATCGCCAAGGCAGCAGACGGTGAGGAGCAGGTCGTCATCAAATGATGCGGATCCTCGTCCTAATCTCCGGCAGCGGCAGCAACCTGCAGGCGATCCTCGACCACTGCGCCAGCGGCAAGATTGCCGGTGAAGTGGTCGGCGTCATCAGCAACAAGGCCGATGCCTATGGTCTGGTTCGCGCCAAAGAAGCTGGCGTGGCGACCTCCATTCTGGCCCAGCAGCAGTTTGCCAGCCGGGAGGAGTATGACGCCGCCCTGCTGGCGCTGATGGCAGACTATCAGCCGGATCTGGTGGTGCTGGCCGGGTTTATGCGGATATTGAGCGGCGATCTGGTGCGCCATTTCGCCGGCAGAATGATCAATATCCACCCCTCCCTGCTGCCCAAGTATCAGGGCCTGCACACCCACCAGCGCGCCATAGATGCCGGTGACAGTGAACACGGCGCCAGTGTCCACTTCGTGACCGAAGAACTGGATGGCGGCCCGGTGATCCTGCAGGCCCGCGTGCCCATCTTTGAAGGAGACACGGCGGACGAGGTAGCGGCACGAGTACAGGCGCAGGAGCACAGTATCTACCCGCTGGTGGTGCGCTGGTTCTGCGAAGGCAGGCTGCAGATGGTAGATGGCGCCGTGCAACTGGATGGCGCCCTGCTGGGCCCCGCTGGTTACGCCTGCGAGTAAGCAGACGTCTTGTCGAAATGTGAAAAAGGAGGCCGATGGCCTCCTTTTTATTTCCTGAATTTTCCCACCACAGGCACAGGCTTAAACCTGTTCACGACCTGCAGCGAGAAACCGTCAACAAGGTGAAGAGCAGCACAGGAACCGGAGCGTATAGACATACGTGAGGATTCCGAGCAGCACATGAGCCTTGATCACGGTTTCGTAGCCAGATCGTGGACAGGTTTAGACCGGATTGTCGATATCGATAAAGGTGACATCCAGCCCGTGCACGGTCGCCAGCCACTCCCCCAGCGCCTTGACGCCGTAACGCTCGGTGGCGTGATGGCCCGCGGCGTAGAAGTGCATCCCCATCTCGCGAGCGGTGTGAATGGTCTGCTCTGAGGCTTCGCCGGAGATAAAGGCATCGATGCCCTGCTCCGCCGCCAGATTGATGTAACTCTGACCGCCGCCGGTGCACCAGGCCACGGAACGGATAAGCTCGGGGCCGGTATCGCCACAATAGAGTGGTTCACGGCCAAGGCGCTCGGCAATCAGCTTGGCAAAATCGCGGCCGCTCATCGGCTCTTCCAGCTTGCCCACCATGGCGACGCTCTTGCTGTTCCACGGCTCCAGACCACGACGCACCTTGATGTCGAGCAGCTTGGCGAGCTGGGCGTTGTTACCCACCTCGGGGTGAACATCCAGCGGCAAATGGTAGGCAAACAGGTTGATATCGTGGGTCAGCAGGGTCTTGAGCCGACGCTGCTTCATGCCGGTGATCTGGGCCGGTTCACCGCTCCAGAAGTAGCCGTGATGGACCAGAATGGCATCGGCTTCGGCAGCCACCGCCGCGTCGATCAGCGCCTGACTGGCGGTAACACCGGTCACCACCTTGCGAATGCGCTCGCGCCCCTCCACTTGCAAGCCGTTGGGGCAGTAATCCTTGATGGCGTGCGGTTCGAGCAGATGGTTCAGTACGGTTTCGAGTTTTCGATGAGAGATCATAGGGGTCCCTTATTAAGGCTCGGTCCTCTGCTTTACCAATAAAAACAGGGCCCAGGCTCAAAGCGCCAAGGGCCCCATGATAATCGAGCCGGGCCGTCAAGACCATGACAGCCCCCACACAGTGCGGTTTCCCTCCCGGCCTCAGGCTGGCAGATCGATCCCCGCCTCCCGCATCTGGGCCAGTTTGTAGCGCAGGGTGCGCGGGCTGATGCCGAGCCGGTCGGCCACCGCCTTGCGGCTGCCGTTACAATCTTGCAGGGTGTCGAGGATAATCTGGTGCTCCTGCTGCTTGAGTTCGCTGCCGAGGCGATCGCCACCATAGCTGCGCTCGACGCTGACAAACTCCATCTCCTGCTCGTCCAGCTCCTCCAGAATGAGGTGGTCACAATCAATGACCCCGTCGGGGCTGAGGATCAGGGCGCGCTGTACCACGTTATCCAGCTCCCGCACGTTGCCGGGCCAGAGGTGGGCCAGCAACCGCTCCCGCGAGGCATCTGTCAACTGTGGTGTCGGCAACCCCTGCTGACTGGCATGAAGTGCCAGCAGATGCTCCGCCAGTGGCAGAATGTCGCCGGGCCGCTCGCACAGAGCAGACCAGCGCAGCGGGAAGACGTTGAGGCGATAGTAGAGATCTTCGCGGAACAGACCATCCTGCACCGCTTTTTTCAAATCCCGGTTGCTGGTGGCGATGACCCGCACATCCAGCGGGATCATCTTGCGACTGCCGAGCCGCTCCACCTCTTTCTCCTGCAACACCCGCAGCAATTTGGCTTGCAGCCCCTGATCCATCTCGGTGATCTCGTCAAGCAGCAGGGTGCCCCCTTGCGCCTGCTCGAACTTGCCCGGGCACCCCTGCACCGCACCGGTGAAGGCCCCCTTCTCGTAGCCAAACAGGGTCGCCTCCAGCATGTTTTCCGGAATGGCGGCACAGTTGATGGCGACGAAGGGCTGCTCGGCGCGGCTGGAGTTATCGTGAATGTAACGGGCCAGCACCTCTTTACCCGTTCCGCTCGGGCCGGTCACCATCACGGTCGCTTCGCTTCTGGCCACCCGGGTCGCCAGCTGGAACAGCTCGGCAGTTTTGGGATCCCCGTAGACCACGGCGCGCTTCTCCACCTTCTGGGCGGGCACATAGCGGCTGACCTGATTAAGCAGCACCTCCGGCGAAAATGGCTTGGCCAGATAGTCGATGGCCCCTTCACGCATGGCGCGCACCGCACCGTCGATGTTGGCGTAGGCGGTCATCAGCAGCACGGGTATCTGCGGATATTGCTGGCGAATGGTCGCCAGCAGGGTGAGGCCGTCCATTCCCCCCATCTGGATATCGGAGATCACCATGTCAAACGGCTGACGGGAGAGGGCCAGCAGAGCCCGCTCGCCGCTGTCCGCTTCACGGCACTCATAACCGCCGAGCAACAGGGTATCCACCAGCGCTTCGCGCAGGCCATTGTCATCTTCAACTACCAGGATCCTGGCCTGTGTCATGCTACACCTCCAAGCTGCACCGGTTGCTGGTGCAGGGGGAACGACAGAGTAAAGCAGGTGCCCTCACCGGGAACCGAGGCCACACCGACCTCCCCCTGATGGGCACGCACTACAGATTGCACCACCGCCAGCCCGAGACCTGTGCCCTGGGAGCGAGTGGTAAAGAAGGGTTCGAATACCTGACCGAGCTGATGGGAAGGGATCCCCTTGCCATTATCGATGACCCGCACCTCCACCCGGGCACCGCTGCGCACCGCGCTGACCAAGAGTGAGGTGGCCCCTGCCTGCTGGGCATTGGCAATCAGGTTGTTGATGGCCCCCGCCAGCGCACTGCTGTTGGCCAGCAGACAGAGATCGGGCTCCGGCGCCTCCATGTGCAGCTCGCAGCCCTGCTGCTGGCAGAAGGCCTCGGCTCCGGCCTGCACTTCGGCCAGCAGCCCTTGTACCGAGATGGGGGTGACCACCTGATTGTCGCCATTGCGGGCGAACAGCAGGATGTCGTTGATCTGCTTCTCCAGATCCTGCAAACGGGCCATCAGCTTTTGCTGAAACTGAGTGCGAGATTCCGGCTTGAGGGTGCGGTTGACCAGATTGGCGGCATAAAGCATGGCAGCAGAGAGCGGTGTGCGGATCTGGTGGGCGAGCGAGGCCGCCATATTGCCCAGCGCCGACAGCCGCTTCATGTGGTTGATGCGGTCTTGCAGTTTACGGGTTTCGGTCAGGTCATTGATAAAGACCAGCTGGCCGGGCTGATCCGGCAGCGGTTGGGTCGAGAGCTGGACCCGGCGCCCGTCGCGCAGGGAGATCTCGTGGCCATCATCCTCGCGCGGCTCGAAGCAGCGAGCAATGATGTGACGCCAGAGCTCCCCTTCCAGCGGCTCCCCCAGCAGGGAGATGGCCGCCGGATTCGCGCGGGTGACCACCCCAGCCCCGTCAAGCAGCAACACCCCGGTGGGGAGCGCCTTGAAGATGGCATAGAGCTGGCTCACTTCGTGGGACTGGAGTGGCATGTCCTGCTGCTGGATTGTCATAAACCTGACCTCAAACTGGCTATTGGGTCAGGTTATTCAATTTCCATGCCACTAAAATATATGAATTAAAACAATGAATTGCGCATTAGCGTCAAGACTTTGACCCTCAGACGTCCTTGCTCATCCCGTACTTTTTCATCTTCTCAACCAGAGTGGTACGGCGCATGCCGAGCAGATCGGCAGCGCGGGCCACCACCCCGTCCTGAGACTCCAGCGCCTGACGGATCAGCTCCACTTCAAGGTCGGCCAGCATCTCTTTGAGGTTGACTCCCTCTTCCGGCAACTGCATGGTGCGGGCCGAGGCGAGGGAGTGATCCAGCTCGGGCGGATCCTGAAACACCGCCGCCAGCGCATCCCGTTCATCCATCTCGGTCAGCCGCTCATCCCGCGGCTCGCTCGGCAGCAGGCGATAACGGCTCGGCAGATCGGCCACATCGACAATCTGGTGCGGGTAGAGGATCAACAGCCGCTCCAGCAGGTTGGATAGCTCGCGCACGTTGCCGGGCCAGGGGTACTGCATCAGTGACTCCAGCGCCCGCTGGGTCAGCCGGATAAAGCCGTGGTGCTGCTCGGCATGGCGGTTGAGCAGCTCCTGCAGCAGCAGCGGAATGTCGTCGATGCGATCACGCAGCGGCGGCGTCTCAATGGGGAAGACGTTGAGGCGGTAGTAGAGATCTTCACGAAAACCCTGAGTGCGGATCATAGCCTCCAGATCCCGGTGGGTAGCCGCAATGATGCGCACATCGGCCTGAATGGGCTTGCCGCCACCGACCCGGTCGAACAGCCGCTCCTGCAATACCCGCAGCAGTTTGACCTGCATCGGCATCGGCATGTCGCCGATCTCGTCGAGAAACAGGGTGCCCCCCTGCGCCAGCTCGAAGCGACCGCGACGGGCCGCGATGGCGCCGGTAAAGGCTCCCTTCTCGTGGCCGAACAGTTCGCTCTCCAGCAATTCGGCCGGAATGGCGCCGCAGTTGATGGGCACGAAGGGGCCACTGCTGCGGGAAGAGAGTTCGTGGATAGCGCGAGCCACCACCTCTTTACCGGTGCCGGACTCGCCGAGGATCAGCACGTTGGCATCGGTCTCGGCCACCTGGCTGATGAGGCGGCGTACCTCCTGGATCCCCTTCCCTTTACCCACCAGCAAGCGCAGCAGGGCCTGCCCCTTGTCATGGGTCTGCTGACGGGGATGCAAGGATACAAAGGCCTGACAGAAGTGCAGATGACGGGTGAGGGATTCATAGGTAAAAGGCGAGAGCGCCACCCCGATAAAGTTGCTGTTGGGCAGGTCGGCCTCAACCAGCGAGAGGAATGGCGTGCGAGGGAAGGCAGCCAGCAGCTCTGACAAGGGACGGTCGGTCAGCTCACCCACCAGCACCCCTTGCAGCGGACCGGAGGATTCGATGGCCACATCCAGATCGCTTTGTGCCACCTCCTGCCACGGGATCCCCATAAACGAGAGCACGGTTCCCAACTGTTGGCGCCGCTGCGCATCGGCATCAACAATCAACACGCCCATCTCCACCATATCCATTCCTCGCGATGTCCTGAACTAACTTATTGTTTTATTTAATGATAAAACAGCTACTGACTGTCTTTTTGCAGGCACACAAAGTGCCAAAATTCCGACACATTGTCAAAAATTGTCGTATTCAGGCTAAGTGTATCGACAGAAACGGGAGATTAGATAAATTTTGCCGAGGAATTTTCTGCATTGGCGCCGTTAACAAACGCCGCCAATAGCGGAAAGAAAACTGCCCTCGTCAGAGGGCAGCATGGGACACGGTGAAGCGCATTCAGTGGCGATTATGGTGGTGCGGTGCCGCGTAACGACACTCGGGGAAACGGCTGCAAGCCAGAAAGAGTCGACCGGCGTGGGGGCCTTTTTTCGCCTCCCGCTCCACCAGCGGCGCATCACAACGGGGGCAGTGGTGTACTTCATGCTCCTCGTCATCCTCTACATCGGCGAACAAGCCATCGACCAGCTCACCCTCACTCTGCGGCGTCTCCACCCCCCCCTTGGCCTGAATGGCGGACTCGCGGAGCGACGCAGGCGAGATCGCCTCGGCATGGGCAGTACGGTCACGCATCCCGGCACCAACATCCACGCCGTCCAGCAGCAGAGGGTTGAACGTCGGCTCGCGGCGCGCCCCGTGCGGCAGATCGTCGATCAATGGTTCGCTGGTTTTGACCAGCAGCGGCAGGATCTGTTCGCGCAGCTCTTCCACCAGATAGCTGGCACTTGCCGGGATCTGCAGCAACGGCAGACCGGCGCTGTCGCAGGCGGTTTTCAGAAAGAGATCCCGCGCCTTGCGCTTCTGGTGACGATGGGAGCTGTCATCGAGTTCGATGGCACAGATAAAGGAGAGATCCGCGGGGTGGCAAAGCAGATAGTCGAAATGCTTGGCGCTGATCTTGTTGAAGTACTGCTGCCATTTGCTTTTGCCGATCCCGGCCTGCGGCGTCAGCACATCGGCCACCCGCACCTTGGCAAAGACCCGGGCCTTGTCACCCACCGCCAGATCCAGCACCCCGAGGAAGGATCGCTCGGCGGGACTGAACAGGGTCTCCTGCACATCATAGGGCAGGCGCTTTTGCTGTCTGCCTCTGCTCCAGAAGATCGCCAGCACAAGCAGCGCCAGCAACAACAATCCCGATAGGACAAGGGTATTCATGAGAGCACGATCCAGTTCACGACACGAAAGGGGAATCACTTTACCACAGCCGCCACGGAGCAAGGCAGCAGACCCGTGTATAGAAAGTGAAAAGTCCCGTCTTTTTATCTATTTGTCAGCAGGCGGGGGTTCATATGACCAGTCCCAGCAGGCACAATAGGGATAGAGCAAGAAATCCCATTTCAAGGAGAGCAGGATGCAAAAACAATTGGTGGTCACCGTGATCGGTGCAGACAAACCCGGGATCGTCGAGAGTCTGGCTGCAGTCATCAGCCGCGAGCAGGGCAACTGGCTGGGCAGCGCCATGAGCGAACTGGCGGGCCAGTTTGCTGGTATCCTCCATGTCTCTGTCCCCGATGAGCACTATCGCAGCCTGTGCGAAGCACTGGCCCTGCTACCGGGTCTGACCATCAGCTTTGCCGAAGGGACACCGACCACCGAGCCAGCCCATCAAGTCATGATGACGGTGACCGGCAACGACCGCCCCGGCATCGTCCACGAAGTTGCCAGCATCCTGCGCCAGCTCGAGATCAACGTGGCCGATCTTACCACCGGCTGTGAACCGGCTCCCCACTCCGGCGCCCCGCTCTTCTATGCCCATGCGCTGGTTGCCCTGCCAGACGGGCTCGCGATGGATACGCTGATCACCGCGCTGGAATCCCTCTCCGACGATCTGGTGGTCGACATCGACGAAGCGTTCAGCGAGCAGTAACAATACTGTCATTTATTTGTCATATATTAACGCCATAACTGCCGCGCAGACGCGACCTGAAACAGAGGCACAAGATGAGCACCGACAAGCAGTATGAAGAGAAAGAGCTGAGCTGGCTCTCATTCAATGAACGGGTGTTGCAAGAGGCAATGGACAAGACGGTGCCCCTCATCGAGCGGGTTCGTTTTCTGGGGATCTTCTCCTCCAACCAGGATGAGTTCTTCAAGGTACGGGTATCGGACGTCAAGCGTCGCATCCTCATCAATGAAGTACATGGTGGCGACGATGAAGCGAAAGTGCTGCTACGCGCCATCCAGCAAAAAGTGATGGCGCTCGGTGAAGCGTTCGACAACACCTATAAAGAGCTGTTGATTGCGCTGGCCCGCCACAACATCTTTCTGGTCAACGAGAACCAGCTCTCCGATGCCATTCAGAAGTGGCTGCGGGTCTTCTTCAAGGAGAAGGTGCTGCGTCACATCATCCCGATCCTGCTCAACAAAGAGGTCAATCCGGTCAAATTCCTCAAGGATGAGTACACCTATCTGGCCATCGAGATGAAGAAGAACGGTCAGGTGATCCAGTACGCCCTGGTGGAAGTGCCGACCGACGACCTGCCCCGCTTCTTCCAGCTGCCGCCGGAAGGGACCCGCCGCAAGAAGCAGATCATCATTCTGGATAACGTCATCCGCTTCTGCCTCGACGAGATCTTCAAAGGCTTCTTCGACTACGACGAGATTGCCGCCTATGCGGTGAAGCTGACCCGGGATGCCGAATATGATCTCTCCGACCAGCTGGACTTGAGCCTGGTGGACAAGATGAGTGACGGCTTGAAGCAGCGCCTCACCGCCATGCCGGTACGCTTCGTCTACGAGCGGGAGATGCCCGCTGCCATGATTAGCTTCCTCAAGCTCAAGCTGCAGATCAGCTCCTATGACGCCATCATGCCGGGTGGGCGTTATCATAACTTCAAGGATTTCATCGGCTTCCCCAACGTGGGTCGTGACTATCTGGAAAACCCCAAGCTGCCGGCCCTCGATTGCCGCGATTTTGACGGCTTCGTCAACGCCTTCGATGCGATTACCAAGCAGGATATCCTGCTCTACTACCCGTACCACAAGTTCCACCACTTCACCGAGTTGGTGCGCCAGGCGGCGTTCGATCCGGCGGTCAGCGCCATTCGCATCAACATTTATCGGGTGGCCAAGAAGTCGCGGATCATCCACTCCCTCATCGATGCCGCCAACAACGGCAAGAAGGTGACCGTGGTGGTCGAGCTGCGCGCCCGTTTCGACGAAGCGGCCAACATCGACTGGGCCAATATTCTCACCGATGCCGGGGTCAAGGTGGTGTTCGGGGTGCCGAGCCTCAAGATCCACTCCAAGCTCTGCCTCATCACCCGCCACGAAAATGGCGAGGCGGTACGCTATGCCCATATCGGCACCGGTAACTTCAACGAGAAGACCGCCAAGATCTACACCGACTTCTCGCTGCTCACCCGCAATCCGGATATCACCGCCGAAGTGGAAGGGGTATTTGAATACATCGAGTACCCATATAAGCGTTACAAATTCAACCACCTGCTGGTCTCCCCCATCAACAGCCGCCGTCAGCTCTATCGCCTCATCGACAACGAGCTCTCCAACGCCAAGGCGGGCCAACCGAGCGGTATCATCCTCAAGATCAACAATCTGGTGGACAAGGATCTCATCAACCGCCTCTATGCCGCCGGGCAGGCGGGAGTACCGATCCAGATGATCATCCGTGGCATGTGCGCCCTGCGCCCGGGCGTACCGGGCCTCAGTGACAACATCAAGGTGATCAGCATCATCGACCGCTTCCTCGAGCACCCTCGGGTGATGGTGTTCCACAACAAGGGCAACCCCCAGCTCTATATCTCCAGCGCCGACTGGATGAGCCGCAATATCGACGGCCGGATCGAGGTGGGCACCCCCATTTATGACGAGCGGCTCAAGCAGCGCATCATGGACATTCTCGAGCTACAACTGAGTGATACCTGCAAGGCGCGGGTCATTGATGCCGACCAGCAGAACGAATATGTGAAGCGGGGCAACCGCCGCAAGATCCGCTCTCAGGTGGCGATTTACGACTATCTCAAACGTATCGAGTCAAACAATGGACAATAGTCTCTATGCCGCCGTGGATCTCGGCTCCAACAGTTTTCATATGGTGATCGCCCATCTGAGCGAAGGGCGTTTTCGCATCGTCGATCGCATCAAGGAGCGAGTCCGGCTGGCGGAAGGGATGGATGAGCAGAAACGGATGAGCCCGGAGGCGATGGAACGCGGCCTCGCCTGCCTGTCGCTGTTTGCCGAGCGCCTCACCAATATCAAACCGGATCAGATCCGCATCGCAGGTACCTATACCCTGCGCCGCGCCAGCAACGCCCGCGAATTTGTGAGTGAAGCAGCCAAGGTGCTCAACCACCCCATCGAGATCATCAGCGGGCAGGAAGAAGCACGGCTCATCTATCAGGGGGTTGCCCATACCCAGCATATCGAGGGCCAGGTACTGGTGATCGATATCGGCGGTGGCAGCACCGAACTCATCATAGGTGAAGGGTTTGAACACAAAGCCCTCACCAGTCGCAAGATGGGCTGCGTCAGCTTTACCCAAAGCTTCTTCGCCAGCGGCAAGCTGAGCGACAAGCACTTCACCAATGCCGTGCTGGAGGCGCAGCACCAGCTCGCCCCCATCGTCAACCAGTACCGCAAGCTGGGCTGGCAGAGCTGCCTTGGCAGCTCAGGCTCCATTCGTACGGTACGGGATGTACTGCAAGGGGAAGGGCTGACTGACGGCAGCATCACGCTGGAGGGGCTGATGCGGCTCAAGGCGCTGATGATTGAGCACAAGCGAGTCGATAACCTCAAGCTGACAGGGCTTACCGAGGAGCGTCAGGAGGTGTTTGCCGCTGCGGTCGCCATCCTGCTCGGGCTGTTTACCTCGCTGCCCATCGAGCGGCTCGACTACTCCGATGGTGCCCTGCGCGAAGGGTTGCTTTATGAATTCGAGGAGCGCTTGCAGCACCACGATATTCGCGAGCGCACCGCACAGGCGCTCGGTACCCACTACCGGATGGACAAAAAACAGGCAGCCCGGGTGGAGCAGAGCGTGCTGACCCTGTTTGATGCCTTGCAAGAGCCCTGGCAGATGGAAGTAGAGCCCTATCGCGCCATCCTCGGCTGGGCGGCCCGGCTTCACGAAATTGGCCTTGCCATCAACTACAGCGGCATTCATCGCCACTCCGCCTATATCCTGCAACACACCGACCTGCCCGGCTTCAACCAGGACGATCAGGCCCTGCTGGCAGCGCTGGTACGCTTTCAGCGCAAGGGGCTCAAGCTCTCCGAGCTGCCTCCCCTGCCCAACCACGACATGCAGACGGTGCTGCGTTGCATCCGCATCCTGCGCCTCGCAGTCGCCGCTCACCACAAGCGTCAGGACAACCTGCTGCCTGAGTGGAAAGTCGCAGTGCAAGGGGATCAGCTGGTCGTGACCCTGCCGATCGACTGGTGCGAGGAGAACCGTCTCCTGATGCAGAATCTGGAGAAGGAGCATCGTTATTGCCAGGAGCAGGGCTGGCCACTGTTGTTCCAGCTCGGCTAAACCGGAAAGATAAATGCAAAAGGCAGCCCACTGGCTGCCTTTTTCATATCAATCTACCCGTTACTGCAACTCGGGCAGCAACAGCTTGGCCATCTCGAAGTAGATGATAAGGCCGGTGCCATCCACCAATGTCGCGATGAATGGCGCAGAGACCACCGCAGGATCGATGCGGAAACGGCGCAGCACCATGGGAATAATGGACGCGACCGTAGCACTCCAGAGCACGATGGCGATGATGGTAAAGGTCACCACCATGCCAATCTGGGGACCGACACCGAGACTCCATGCCCGTACCCAGGCCGCCATGGCAATGGCCCCCGAGATGAGCAGACCGGTGGAGAGTTCCTTTTTCAGCACGGTGCCAAGGTTGCGCAGACTCACCTCCCCGACCGCCATGGCTCGTACTATGGTAGTGGTGATCTGGGTGCCGCTGTTACCACCAGTACCGATCAGGAGCGGAATGAAGAAAGCCAGCGCGATGGCCGCTTCCAGCTGCTCCTCAAATGCCCGCAGCACGGTGCCGGTGTAGGCTTCCGCCACGAACAGGATAAGCAGCCAGCCCACCCGTTTGCGCCACAGCTGCCAGGGGGTCGCCTGCAGATAGGGAGTATCGAGTGGCGAGGAGCCACCCTGCATCTCGGCATCCTCGGTGGATTCGAGCTCCAGAATATCCGCCGCATCATCGACGTGGAAAATACCGACCAGTCGCCCCTGATCCTCGACCGGTAATACCGACAGGTCGCGGTCGATGAGCAGGCGCGCTGCCAGCTCCTGATCGGCTCGGGCGTTGATCCGCACCGTCTCCCGATCCATCAGGGTCGCGACACTGGCCAGCGGGTCGGCGATCAACAAGGTCTTGAGGGAGAGGCTTCCTTGCAGACGACCATCCCCGTTGACCACATAAATATGGCGAAACAGCTGGGCATTATCCCAGGCATCGTGGATCAGCTGTTTGGCGTGACCGACCGTGTCCTCCTCCCGCACCGCCAGATATTCGTGGCGCATGTTGGCCCCCACCGACTCGGTGGGCCAATCCAGCAGGGAGTAATACATGGCCTGCGCCTGGGTCGGGAAGCGAGCCAGCAACATTGTGCGATCCTGACGACCCAGTTTGCGCAGGATGGCGACCATCTCACGGCGGGGAATAGCCTCCTGCAACACGCTGACGATGCTGCCATGGAGCCGCTGCAACAGGCGCCCGGCACTCTCGGCCGAGAGTGAACCAAGCAGTTCGGCCCCTTGCGGAATTGGCAGGGTATCAAAGATGCAGTTGAGCTCTTCCGGACGCAGGGTCAGCAGTTGATCGGCGCGCTGAACCGGATCCAGATTATGTTCCAGCCAACCCTGCAGGGCGGCCAGATCGAGCAGTTGGTGACGGTTAAGAATGGTATGTGTTTTCTTCATCACAGATATCCTCATGTGATTTCAGGCGAGCCTGAATGCCTCCGGAAATAGCCGGATGCAACGACAAGAAAACAGCAATTTGATTGACGAGTAATAGGCAGGAAATGACGCCGTTCGGCGTGTCATCATCCCCACGTACCAGCTTTAGCACTGTATAACGTATCCGGCATGCCGGAAGCCACTTGGGTTTACACCTTAATCCGATGAAAACTGTCCTGATCTTGGGCGTCTCTGGACGTCGTGAGATCAGTGGCCTGTGTTTATACAGGAGCCTCGCCTAACGAGATGCTGCAAATAATTCGCACAACCCTCTGTTGTGCGGGCGGCATGATTATCCAATCCCGCTGGGAGGTCAACCCCGCAACCACCATTAAATTGGCAACGGCAACAGCTTGTTACAATTGGCAGGAGATGACACGGAACCAATTTACAGAACCAGGATAAAAGAAAAGGCCCCAAAGGGGCCCTTCTTTAATTAGCGAATATAGTCAAATAGCGTCAGACGGCTTATTTTGCTGAACGAGAGTTGCGAGGCACTCAATGCCGCATCCTCTTTTGACAGCGCGGAAATCACTTCATAGAGATCCGCTTCCGATACCTTGGCTCTCGCCTCGGCGTTGAGGGTACTCAACCCCTCGTTAGAATCCATGACTGCCTCGAGACTGTTCATCCTGCCACCCAACTCCCCCAATCCATGATCGATATTCAGGCGAGCATTCTTCATATGGACGGTAGCATCGGCTACTTCCAGCGCAAAGTTGTCAGCGGTAATAGCGGGATCACGCAAAGCGGTAATAAAATCCGACATCCCGTTCAGCACGTTGTCATTTTTTGGTGGATTAAGGTCAAACTGCTGAGCCGCACCACCTGCAGGCAAATCAAGGGTCAACTCCAGACCATTGAAGGGGATCTTGGTGCCAGCAGTGTAGTTACCCGTTTGCAGGGTAGTACCACCGGCATCCTTGATATCATAGGTATCAGGCGGGCCTATGATGGTTGATACGGTATAGGTGTTGCTGGGCAGTGCAGAGTTATAATTGGACTTATAGAAATTATCAAAGTTGCCCTGATCACCGACTCCGACCTTGATATTTGCGGTGGTTGCACTGGCAGTTCTTCTGGTCGCCACGATTTCAAACAGATCCTGCCCGGAATCATTGGCAGCAATTTGTACTGTGGGTGAGACCTGAATATTTCGCTGACCAGGGTCCCCCTGATAGATATACTTTCCGTTGGCGTCTTTGATATATGGCTGGGTCTTGCTCTGATTGCCACCAAATATAAATTCACCCGAGGAGTTTTTGCTATTCATCAGATCAAACATTTGCTGCTGCAACCCTTCCAGCTCGCTGGCTATGGCCTTGCGATCATCCATGCTGATAGCGCCATTATTTGACTTCTGGATCAGAGTCTGGGCACTGAGCATTGCCGTATTAAGAGAATCCAATACTGTCTCTTCATGCCCCAGGCTGTTTTCCAGCAAGCTGCCATTGACACTGTACTGCTTGAACAGGTCAATCTCCTTGGTCAGTGCCATCTTCTGGCTCATCCCCGCGGGATCTTCGCCGGCAGTCTGAAATTTATTACCGGTTTGCAGCTGTTGGTAGGCAGTATTCAACCGCTCGTTGGCACTGTTGAGGGAATAGATATTCCGGTCGTAGATCATGTTGGTGGTGATGCGCATGACGTTACCTCACGGAAGAGAGCAGTGTATCGAAAATGGTTTTGGCCGTGCTGACAATTTGCGCCGATGCCGCATAGGATTGCTGGAAGCGGATCAGATTGGCCGCCTCCTCCTCCAGATTGACCCCAGACACGCTTTCAAAGATGCCGGTACTCTGGATAAGCTTGGACTCATTGGCCTTGAGCAGCGTTTTTGCCTGACTGGTATTGTTACCCACTTCCATCACCAACCCGGAATAGGCCTGATTGAAGGTCATCTTGTCGTTGGTCGTCCCACCATTGGTGCTCTTGCGCACCAGATCCTTGTTTTGCAGCTCGGCCAGAACCAGTCCATTGCTGTTATCGGCAAAGCCATTGCTGTTGTAACTGAGCTTGAAGCTGTCGTTAGCATTCACCGTTCCGGTGATGCTGAACTCGTAGCCGGGCGCCTGTTTCGGGTTGGCATAGACTGCGGCTCCGGCGGGGAAAGGGTTGACGATCGCAGACATCAGGTTTTGCCCTTTGCTGCTCGCAGGGGCAGTGCCAATCAGGGTAGTGCCATCGGCTTGAAACACCTGATAGTTACCGTTGGCGTCAATCTTGACGACCTGAGGCGCTGTCGGGCTCAGACTATTGGTACCAAAACCTGACCCTGCACCTGTATTGAATACGCCACCCAGTTTGATATCCGCCCCGCCGCCATTATTGGTGGTCTTTTCCGCTTTAAGCGGAGAGGCCAGGGCCAAATCTTCCGGTCGGGTGATCAGCTGACCCAGACCGGCGGCCGCACTTTTGGTCGGTTGCAGCAACAGTCTGTCACCCGCAGCCGGCGCACCGGTGAGATCGATTGAAATGCCGTGACCCGTGAGTTCAAACGTTGCAGGAGGGGTCGTGCCAGTCGCCACAGAGGTTCGATTACCAGACTTGTCCAGCGAGAACACCTCATAACCGGTGGCGCTGCTAAAGCGCACTTCGTAATCAAACGGGGTCACTGATGTCCCCTTGCCCGGCACAAAGCTGACATTCGCCCCGACCGTCCCGGTGTTATTGCCGTAGGGTAAGCCCTTGCTGGTAGGCAGGGTGAAAATATCGCCGCCAATCTCGTTATCCAGATCCATCCCGAGGCGGTTCTGCTGGTTCATCGCATCGGCCATCGCCACGGCCAGCTGCCCCAGTTCGCGCTTGGTAGGCTCAAGGTCGGTACGCGCCTTGAACAGCCCCCCCATGGCGCCACCAAACGTATCGTGGTCGATGGTTGCCTGATTATCCCCCAGAGTCAGTTGCAGCTCCTGATCCCGGGAGTCAGGATCTCCTGCAATCACCTTGAACTGGGCGACGCCCCCATCGAGGATCAGCGAATGGCCAGTGCTCATATTGACCAGCATGCTGCCGTTGGGTTGGGCTACGGTGCGAATATCCATCTTCTCCGACAGCTGGCGGATCGCCTCATCCCGCTGATCAAACAGCATCAGGTTCTCTTCGGGTGACCCCTGGGTGCGGATGATGGCCTGATTAAGATCATTGATGCTGGTGAGCAGGCTGTTGACCTGCTTGGTTTCATCTTCAATGCGGGTGTTGAGGGTATCGCTCTGCTTGTCGAGCTGCGCCGAGAGGGTATGAAAACGGTTGACCATGCCACTCAACTCCGTCATCACCACCTTGCGCCCACCGATCTCGGCAGGCGATTCATTGGCTGAGTGAAATGACTTGAAGTAGGAGGTGATGGCCGCCCCCACGCTGTTGCTGGTATCCCCAAGCAAGCTGTCAACGCCAGCCAGCTGTTCATAATGGGTCAGGGAGGCATGATAGGCGGAGGTATCACGGCGCACCTCCCCCTGCATATAGTCGTTGATTACCCGCTGGGTCTTGATGTCACCGGTCCCCAGACCGATGGTATTGGTATACACCAGCGTACGCTCACGCACATAGCCCTGGCTATTGACGTTCACTATGTTGTTACTGGTGGTCTGCAGCAGGCGTTGCTGTGCCAGCACGCCCGATGAACCAATCCCAAGCAGGTCGCTTGCCATACGTTACAGCTCCATCTCGTTGTATTGGGCAATGGCGTCACTGCGCAATACCTGTTTCAATTTTCTGGCGTAGTGCGGGTCGGTGGCATAACCCGCCTGTTGCAGCGCCTCAAAGTAGCGATCAGGACTATCCACCTTCGCCAGGGCTCCCTTGTAGCGAGAGCCGGAAGTGAGGAAGTCCACATAGTCGTTGAAGCTCTCTTCAAACGACTCATAGGAGCGAAATGCCGCTTTCTGGCGGGAGGCGACGCCTTGCTCATACTCGAGCGTGCTGACCACCGCCTTTGGCCCTTCCCAGCGCGGATCGGCCTTGATGCCAAACAGGTTATGGGTCACCTGCCCCTCGCCATCCTTGATCACCCGCTTGCCCCAACCGCTCTCCAGTGCCGCCTGTGCGACCAGTACCGCCGGGCTTAACCCCAGCTTGTCGGCCGCTTTCTTGGCCAGCGGCATCAGGCGATTGACGAACTCTTCGGGCGTATCGAACTCTTTGCCCCCACTACCGGTGGCACTGCCCTCTTCGCTGACCATGCGCCCCATGGGCGGAATGCTGCGGTGCGGTCGACGGGGCATAGTGAGTGCGTGGCTCTCCTTGACCCCCTCGGTCATCTCTCTTTCAGCAAAATCTTTGCCAACTTTTGATGCCGCGATCAAATCATCGGCAGCGGCCGTGGGTGGCTGATAGGGTTTGTAGGTCCGTTCGGTACGCTGCGGCATCTTGAGCACCCGTCCATCCTGATGGGTAAAGGTCTCGGGAGAGAGCTGCTTGGCCACCATGTCAGCCAATCCCAGTCCCCCCTTGCTGGACATGTCGGCAACCCGCTGCTCATCCAGCATCCCTTCATAGAACTGGGTATAGCTGCTGTTCATCGGGTTGTCCTGAGTCAACACGCCGTTGGCCTGACGCATGCTCTGAAACAGCATCTGGGTAAAGATTGACTCGAACTGCCGTGACGCACTCTTGAGCGCTTCGGCCTGTCCCTCTTTGCTTTGGCTCATCTGGCGCAAACGGTCCAGGTTCTTGATGTCCTGTACCATCCCGAGATTCATGCCGCTGTTGCTGTCAAACTCCGCCATTTTGCTTACCTCATTGCCACCCGTGGCAACCACTTGCCGCTTGTTACAATATGACCAGTTGCCCCTCGATGGCGCCTGCCTGCTGCAGCGCCTCAAGGATGGCCATCAAATCACCGGGGGCGACCCCGACCTGATTGACCGCCCGGACCAGATCGTCCAGGGTCGCACCGGTATCAAACTTGAACATTCGCCCCGGCTCCTGCTGGACATTGATGGTCGAGTTGTTGGTCACCGTCGTCTCTCCTCCCGCCAACGGGTTGGGCTGGGAGACCTGCTGGTTTTCGGCGATGGTCACCGTCAACCCGCCATGGCTGATGGCCGCCGGTTTGAGCTTGACTTGACTGCCTATCACTATGGTGCCAGTGCGGGAGTTGACGATGATCTTGGCCGCCTCATTGGCCGGATCCACCTCCAGGTTCTCGATGGTGGCGAGATAGGAGACCCGCTGACCCGGATCCCGCGGGGCATAGACCTTGACCGAGGTAGCATCGAGCGCCTGAGCGGTATTGGGCCCCACCAGATCGTTGACCACATCGGCCAGACGGCGCGCCGTAGTAAAGTCGGGTCGGTTAAGGTTGAAGGTGATGGTGTCACCCTGACTGAAGGAGTTGGGCACCTCCCGCTCCACGGTCGCACCGTTGGCAATCCGCCCGACGGTCGGGGTATTGATCACAACCTTGGAACCATCAGCCCCCTCGGCCCCCAGACCACCAACCACCAGACTGCCCTGCGCGACCGCATAAACCCGGCCATCGAGCCCTTTCAGGAAGCTCTGCAACAGGGTGCCTCCCCGCAGGCTCTTGGCCTCGCCAATGGCAGAGACCGTTACGTCGATGGTCTGACCCGGTTTGGAGAAGGGAGGCAGGTCGGCATGGATCGCCACCGGTGCCACATCCTTGATCTTGGGCTTGATGTTATCCGGCACCTTGATGCCAAAATTGTTGAGCATGGTACGGAAGGTCTGCTCGGTGAAGGCGTTGTTCTTCTCGCCAGTGCCGGGCAATCCCACCACCAGACCGTAACCAATCAACTGGTTGTTACGCACCCCTTCAACCGAGCTGATGTCCTTGATCCGGGCCGCATTGGCCACACCCAAGGGCAGCAGACAGCAAAGCAGAGTGACAAGACGGAGTGACTTCATAACATCTCCTAGAGCGGCCACCAGGGACCATTGAAAAAGCTGGTAAGCCACCCTTGCTCCTGACTATTGGCCAGATCGCCGGTACCACCGTAGTAAATGCGGGCATTGGCCACTTTCTGGGACGAAACGCTGTTATCAGACGTCACGTCCTCCGGGCGAATAAGGCCGGTGATCCGGATATATTCATTGCCATTGTTGAGCATGATCCACTTCTCACCGCGCACCACCAGATTGCCGTTGGGCAGTACCTTGGCCACGCTGACCGAAATATTGCCCTGCAGGCTGTTGCTCTGATCCGCCTTGGCCTGGCCCTTGAACGCGCTGTCTTGAGCAATGGAGGCTGAGAGATCATAGGGGCTGGCGGTCACGGGCACGCCACCCAACTTGACCGGGTCCAGATTGAACTTGTTATTCTTGCCACTCTGGGTATTGGCCTTTTTCGAGGCAGAGGTCGACTCCGACAACTCGATGGTAATGATGTCACCTACCTTGTGTGCCTTGATATCCGAATAGATGCCATTGACCTGATCCGGCTGGAAAATCGCCCCTGTCGGTCGCACCGACACCGGCTCCGACTCCCCGTAGACGGGGGAAAACTCGGGATCATCAGGCTTGGGCGTATTGGGAGTACTGCTACACCCTCCCAGCACCAACAATCCCAGCATCCATACGGCTTTCATCATGCACCTCCTAATTAGGTACGCTGGATCAGGAAGGACATCATGCCGTCCACGGCGGAGAGCACCTTGGAGTTCATCTCGTAGACCCGCTGAGCCTGAATGAGGTTCACCAGCTCTTCGGTCACGTTGACGTTGGAAGTCTCCAGCATCCCCTGCTTGATCACCCCCAAGCCATCGGCACCGGCAGTCCCCTGAGCGGCAGCACCGCTGGATTGGGTCTCGACAAACATGTTCTCCCCCATCGGCTGCAAGCCGCTGGCGTTGACGAAGTCGGAGATATTGATCTGACCGACAACCTGAGAAGCGCCATCGCCCTTGAGCTGCACCGAGACCTGGCCATCTTCACCCACCGTAACGCTCTGGGCGTTTTCCGGGATCTGGATTTCCGGTTGCAGCGGGTAGCCATTACCCGGGGTCACTATGGTCCCTTCATCGTTGAGGGTGAACTGACCGTTGCGGGTATAGGCCGCACTGCCATCCGGCAGCTGAATTTCAAAGTAGCCACGACCACTGATCATCAAATCGAGCGAGTTGTCGGTGGTTTGCACGTTGCCCTGGCTGTGGTTTTTCTGGGTCGCCACCACCTTGGCACCCGCCCCCAACATCAGGCCGGAGGGGAGCTCGGTATCGGCAGAGGAGCGGCCACCGGGCTGATTGATGTTTTGATACAGCAGATCTTCAAAGATGGCCCGTGACTTTTTGAAGCCCACGGTGCTGGCGTTCGCCAGGTTGTTCGAGGTGACCGAAATATTGGTCTGCTGTGCATCCAACCCGGTCTTGCTGATCCAGAGTGCAGGATTCATAGTGTAACTCCTTGATTAGCTGATTCGCAGCAGTTGGGTTTGAGCTTCATCATTCTCTTCGGCCGTCTTCATGATTTTGACCTGGGTTTCGAACTGGCGTTGCAGCCGGATCAGGTTGGTCATCTCATCCACCACATTGACGTTGCTCCCCTCAAGGGAGCCGGCAATCAGGCCGACATTGGCAGAGGCGGGTTCATTCTGGCCATCTTTGCGGCGAAACAGACCATCTTGCCCCTTCTCCACCGCATCGGCGGCCGGGTTGACCAGCTTGATCCGCTGAAAATCTTCCGGCAAGTTGGCGGCCGCCCCCTCCGGACGACCGCTGATGGTGCCATCCCGATTGATCTCGAGTTTCTCCATCGGCATCGGCAACACGATGGGCTGACCGCCGTCATCCACCACATTCAGGCCCGTCGAGGTCTGCAAGTTGCCGGTCGCATTGACCTGCAAATTCCCCATGCGGGTATAGGCCTCACCGCCCTTGGGATCCTGCACGGCAATCCAGCCAGGACCATCCACCGCCACATCCAGATCCCGTCCGGTGGTCATCAGCATGCCATGCTGCAGGTTCTGACCCGGGCGCTCAGCCATGGCAAACACCCGGCTTGGCAAGCCCTCTCCGAACGCTTGCATGCTTCTGGCCTGCTCGAAATCGGACTTGAAGCCGGTGGTATTGGCATTGGCGAGGTTGTTGCCCCGAACAGCCAAGCTGTTCATGGTCTCTTTGGCCCCGGACATGGCGATATAAAGCAGGTGATCCATGGAATTCTCCGTCAAACAGATGACTCTGACAGGAGAAATGCAATTAGAGTGCCAACAGCAGAGATATGGGGGGAGAAGGAGGATGGGAATGCGACAGAAACAGAGAGGGGGCCAAGCCCCCTCTCATTATCATTTATTGCGCGATTAACGGATCTGCAGGATGGTTTGCTGCAGCGAACTGTTGACCTCCAGAGAACGGGAGTTGGCCTGGAAGTTACGCTGGGCAGTGATCAAGTCCACCAGCTCCGAGGTCAAATCCACGTTGGACTGCTCCAGCGCCGATGATTTGATGGTCCCGAAAGTGCCCGAGTTCGGCGTCCCCGGCAAGGCATCGCCAGAGAGCAGGGACTGTCGCCAGGAGGTATCGCCAACCTGAGTCAATCCTTGCGAGTTGGCAAACTTGGCCATCGCTACCATGGCCACCTTGATGGTGGTCGCGTTACTGTAAGTGGCAGAGACAATACCATCCGGCGTGATCTCCACCTTGGTCAAACGACCGACAGTGGAACCATCCTGTGTCAACTTGCTGACTTCAAAAGGAGATGCGTATTGGGTCACGGTACCAAACACGATATCAACCTGCTGAGTAGGGTCAGCGCCATTTGTGATGATACCCGCGTTCCCTACCCCTGGACCCAATGGTTGGGTTTTTAGTGTTAACGGTGTCACCGCATTCATTTTACCGTCAGAACCAAACGTTATCTGCGCGGCTCGAGGAGCTTGGCTCAAAGTTGGTGCCATAGTTGGTTGTGCGCCTCCGACAATATCAATCGGCTTGTCACCTTGATAAAGGTACATGCGCCAAGACGGGGGATCAGCTGGCTTGGTTGGGTCTGTCGTATCTGCGTCACGCACAAAATACTTCGTGATAGTATGCGGCTCTCCCAACGAGTCATAAATGACTACCGAGGTGGATGATGAGTATGTTTTCGAATCCTTAGGATCAAAATTAGAAGGGTTAAAAAGATGTGGTTTAGTCGTTGATGTTGAGGGCAAATTGAAGCTTGCCTCAATCTTGCTGGTCTTGATTGGCTCGCCCGCCCGATCCGGTATCTGGATCGGCTTGGTTGCATTGATACTGACCGCTTTGGGGGTGCCATCCGTATTAATTTCATACCCTTGCAGATAATGGCCCTGATTGTTGACCATATAACTGTTTTCATTGAGCTTGAAGGCACCGGCACGAGTATAAGTGCGATCCAGGTTGGTCAGGCCATCGGAGGTCACAAAGAATCCATTCCCCTGAATCGCCAAGTCGAGTGCGTTATTGGTAAATTGCAGCGCCCCCTGATGGAACTGCTGGGCAACCGCACCGGTCGCCACACCATTACCGACCTGGGTCTTAGCGTTGACAAAGATGGAGTTGGCATAGACATCCGCAAACTCGGCTCGGGACTCCTTAAAGCCCATGGTGTTAACGTTGGCAATGTTGTTGGCGGTGACGTTCAAGTCTTTTTGTGCCGCGTTGACACCGCTCAAGGCATTGTTAAATGACATATCCAGCTCCTTAGATCGATGCTGTCGACGTGGTTTTTGACTGAGTTGTTGGTTTGTTCTGATTAGATCCTGAAATTTGCAGGATACTGTTAAGCGTTGTAGTGCCTAGACCTCTCAGATTAAGTTGAGTCGGGTTGGTTCCGTTCCCCAGGACCACACTATCAACCTTGCCATAGGTCAGGGCCGAGATGCTCTCCGACTTTCCATCCATGGTGCCGTTAGCTTTAATCACGTATTTTCCAGGCTTGGCCGGATTGCCACTCTTGTCTTTACCATCCCAAGCAAATTCAACATTGCCGCGTAAATCACCTTCCAGAGGAAACTCCTTTATCACCTGACCCTTTTCATCTTCCACCGTGATTTTCACATTCGAATACTTGTTCTCGACACCGACAGCCACAACCCCGGATATGGACCCCTCTTTCTCCAAATAACCGATATTGCTAGGGAGCAGCACATTTTGTCCGACCAGTGCAGAGGCTTGCAGCGCCTGACTAGATGTCATCAGAGTATTGAGATTGCCCATCTGGGTGGACAAGCTGTTGATCCCCTCAGAAGTCGACATGGATGTCATCTGGGAGAGCATCTGGGCGTTATCAACAGGCTTGAAAGGATCCTGATACGACAGCTGCATGGTCAGCAGCTTCAGAAAAGAAGCTTGATCCAGCTCTTTCTTCGGCGTTGTAGTGGTGCCTGTCGTCTGGGTCGTGGTACGGCTGATACCGTTCACATTATTGGTTGTATCGACCATGCTACATCCCTCCTATCAGGATTTGCCAAGCTGGAGCGTCTGCTGCAGCATCTTTTTGGCCGAATCTGCAACCTGTACGTTGGTCTGGTAGCTGCGCGAGGCGTTGATCATGTCGGCCATCTCTTCAACCATGTTGACGTTTGGCTTGAAGATAAAACCGTCTTTATCCGCCATCGGGTGGTTGGGGTTGTACTCCTTGAGCAGTGGCGCCTTGCTCTCGACAATCCCCTTCACCTCAACCCCGACCGAGCCCTGCTTGTCAGACATAGCCTGATCGAGCTGGGCGGCAAAGACTGGCCGCCTGGCGTGGTAAGTATTTTCCACACTGGAGCTGACGCTGTCCGCGTTGGCCATGTTGCTGGCAACCGTGTTGAGGCGCACTGACTGTGCACTCATAGCCGAGCCTGCTATGTCAAAGACCTTGAACAAACTCATCACTGCTCTCCTTTCAGGGCCTTGAGCAGGCCACTGATTTTGCTATTCATAAATTCAAGGGAGGTTTGATACTCGAGGCTATTGCGCAGAAATTCGCTGCGCTCCTGCTGCACATCGACTGTATTGCCGTCACCGGTATCTGGTTGCAGCGGGTTGCGATATTGCACGGTACCTGGGGCGTCCATATTCAAGGCAAAGTGCTTTTCGCTGGTCGTTGCCAAACCAAACCCCTGATGCGACTGGGCCTCCTGCAATGCCTGAGCAAAATTGATATCCCTGGCTTTGAAGCCCGGGGTATCTGCGTTGGCAATATTGCTGGAAAGCACCTCAGCACGCTTGGCGCGAACGCTTATGGTGTGTTGATGCACACCGAATGCCTTGTCAAATGAAAGAGCCATAGCACACCTCCTGCTTGGTTTATTTTGTTTGCAAGAGGTGTGCCATAAGCAAATCACTCAGTTCGATGGTTTGGGTATGAGCACATTTCAGACCGAAAACAGCAGGAGCATCTCGTGCCTTGAGTCAGACGGCATCATTTGGCCACCTTAAGGTTGCAACCACTTTTGCAATGGCGAGATATGGTAGGTAAATAGAAAGACTGAGCTGTAGATAAAGAAAGAGGGAAGCTCGCTGCTTCCCTCTTTGTATGAACTGGTTAAATCCGGTAAAACCCCGAATATCGTGGCCATCAGGCCTATTTGACCTTGTAGACAATCCCCGGATTGCAGCGGATCATCTCGAACCGATCGGTTAACCCGGCCAGTGACTCCGACGCGCCCAGCATCAGATATCCACCGGGATTGAGACTGGCAGCAAACTGGTTGAGGATCTTCGACTTCACTTCCGGCGCAAAATAGATGAGCACGTTACGGCAAAAGATAATGTCAAACTTGCCGAGCAAACTATAACTCTCCAGCAAGTTGAGTGGCCGGAAGGTGGTCAATTTTCTGACTCGCTCAGCGACCCGCATCTTGTTGTCACCGTAGGGCTCAAAAAACATCTTCTTGCGCTCCGGTGACAAACCGCGCGCCAGAGCAAGGCTATCGTAAACGCCTTCCTTACACTGATTGAGCATGGTCGTCGAAATATCCGTCCCGACAATCTGCACGCCACCAGGCAAGGTACCCGGCTTTTTCATCTGCTGCTCCAGTGCCGTCATGGCAATGGAATAGGGCTCCTGACCTGACGAGGATGCGGCAGACCAGATCTTGATGGGGCGGCCACTTTTCCCCAACTCGGGGAAAATCTTGTCGGTAAGAAGCTGAAACGGATAGGTATCACGAAACCAGAGGGTCTCGTTGGTCGTCATGGCATCCACCACGGCCATTTTCAGGTCACGCTCTCGCACACTCATTGCACGGGTAACCAGATCAGACAGACTCTCGATGCCAAACTGAGCCATCAAAGGTGAAAGACGGCTCTTCACCAGATACTGTTTGTTATCCCCCAGCACAATTCCGCTCTGTACCGCCAGAAAGTTGCTGAACTGTTTGTATAAGTCGTCCGAAAGTGTCTTCATGCAGCTGTTCTTCTTTATTAGAGTGCGTTTTGTACGGCCTTGGCCAATTCATCAGGCTGGAACTTGGCGATAAAATTGTTCGCACCAACTTTCTGCACCATTGCCTGGTTGAATACTCCACTGAGTGATGTATGCAGAATAACATGCAAATCCTTGAGATTGGGATTATTCCGGATCTCGGCAGTGAAGGTATAGCCATCCATTTCCGGCATTTCGATATCCGAAATAACCAGCGCAACCTGATCCTTGATAGGACCATTTTTGGTCATTTCCAGCAGCATGTTCAATGCTTCGCGGCCATCTTTTGCCAACACGCACTCGACGCCGATGGCCTCAAGCGCACGTTGTACCTGTTTGCGTGCCACTGAGGAGTCATCCGCAACAAGAACAGGACGCCCCAGAGTCGGGTGGTCGACACTGGCCTGAACCAACTCCTCACTCACATCCGTTGCAACCGGTGAAATTTCATTCAGTATCCGCTCAACATCAAGAATTTCGACCAACTCGCCGTCGACTTCAGTCACGGCTGTCATGTAGTTGATGCGACCCGCACCTTTGGGCGGAGGCAGGATGGATTCCCAGTTCATATTGATGATGCGCTCGACCGAATGCACCAGAAACCCCTGAATAGAGCGGTTGTACTCGGAGATGATAATGAAGCATTTGCTCAGATCATCAATCGGGCGTTTGCCAACCGCCATGCTGAGGTCGATGACCGAGATAGTCTGGCCACGAATATGTGCGACCCCGCGGATGCAGGAGTTCAGTTTGGGCATCACGGTCAAGGGGGGACACTGCAACACTTCACGCACTTTGAATACGTTGATGCCAAATCTTTGACGTCCATTGAGACGAAACAACAACAACTCCAGCCGGTTTTGCCCCACTAGCTGGGTACGTTGGTTGACCGAGTCCAGGATACTGGCCATAAACACTCCCTAAAAACGCTTGGCATTAATCATGCATGCGTGATGGATTGCGTCAGACTATCGATGTGACAACGAACAGATTCTGAAGCAATCATAGTTAAATATGGTGATATGCGTGAACAACTTATCGACCAACGAGCGAAAATGATTAACCGACTTTTACTCATCAGCCTCTTTTTTGGCAGCATATCTTCCAGCTACGCCTCGGACGTCACTACTTATCTGCAAGAAAAGGCACAAGAGTTCGTTTACAGCCAGCTGGATATTCCGTTGGATGCCAGAGCAGAGGTCACCTCTGCCACGCTGGATGAACGGCTCCCACTGACCCGCTGCGAAGATCTGCTCACTATCAGCTTACCAGCAAAAATGGAAATTCGCCGTAATACAACAGTTTACCTTAAATGTGAGGAAGAAAGGCCCTGGGACGTCTATCTCCCGGTGCGGGTCAGCATTCAAAAGCCCTATGTCACTGTGGCCAACCCCATCGCCAAGGGGGACCTGCTGAGTGAAAGCCAGCTGGCCCTGGCCTATCAGGATCAGACCCTGATCCGCGGCGACTACCTGGCTGACACGGCACCTCTTGTCGGAGTACGCAGCAAGCGGGAGCTAAAACCGGGGCAACCCATCCGTTTGAGCCAGGTTTGTGTCGTGTGCAAAGGGGATCAGGTCACCCTGACGGCAGAAAACAGCAACTTCCAGATCAAAACCATGGCCCGAGCCTTGCAAGATGGCAGCTTCGGAGAGATCATCAAACTCGTCAATATTCGCTCCGGCAAAACCGTTGAGGGTAAAGTCAGTGCGGTAGGTGCCGTATCGGTCACTTTTTAAATCCGGATCCTTGACAACTTTCTTCTAAAGTTTTGATCTGCCGCACCGATAAACAGGTAAGCAAACCTTAAAGCAGACGAAGGTAACTAAAATGGCCATCAACAATATCAACAACTTGGCGAATAATCGGTTGCAAAATACCGCTAATAGCCAGGGGACAGGCAGCAAGTCAGTCACCTCATCGCCCGAAAACAAAGCGGCTACTGTCAAGCTGGACTCCGTCTCCTTGACCAGTGAGGCGCAACAATTGCAAAAGATGCAACAAAACCTCAATACCGCCTCGACCGGCAATGAGAGCAAGGTCGAACGACTGAAAAAAGCCGTAGCGAGTGGCGAATATCAGGTCAACAGCGAAGCTGTTGCCAAGAAGATGTTCAGTTTCGAGGCCAATCTGGACAAAGTTCTGGGATGATGGACTTACCTTCGTTACTGCACACCCAAGATGATTACCTCAGCCAGATGCAAGGCATTCTGGAAGAGGAGTTCAGCTTGCTCGAACAGCATCAGGCACTGGCCCTGCCCGCACTGACCGAGCGCAAACAGCAGTTGCTTGCTGCGATAGAAACTCTGGACAAGACACTGGCAGAGATGCCGGAACTGGCACTGCAGCTGGCAGCCTATCCCGACCAGATGGCGCAGCTTCGTGCAAAACTGGATGCCTGCCAGGCACAAAATGATATCAACGGTCGATTGCTTGAATTGAGCATCGTCTCAAACCGTCGTCTGGCAACCTTTCTGAGTCAGCTGCGCGATCGCAACAGCCTGACCTATGACGCCAGGGGCAACACTCGCTCTGGCACCCGCTCCTACGGTATCAAGGCCTGACATCTCTTATCAGGCCTTGCATTTTTGCTGTCCGTTTTAAAGCTCCAGTCGCAACAGCTCTCGCCCGTCCTCACACGCATTGACGCGCAGTACCCCGTCCTCATAGCACCCGTAACTGGCAGGCAACTCGCCGCGCGGGAAACAGATTGACCCCGGGTTCATCAATATCCGTTCCCCCTGCCACTCCAGCACCGGCACATGGGTGTGGCCGCTCAGGAACAGACTACCCGCCGGAAGCTGAACCTCGTCCGGGCGATAAAGATGGCCATGGCTGACAAACCAGCGCCGCTCATCGACCAGCAACTGGTTGTAGGGGGCGGTGATGGGAAAGCGCAACAGCATCTGATCCACTTCGGAATCGCAATTGCCCCGCACCGCGATGATCTGTGGCGCCAGCTCGTTGAGCCGATCGGCCACCGCGGCCGGGTTATACCCTTCCGGCAGAGGATTGCGCGGGCCATGGTTGAGCAGATCGCCGAGCAGCAGATAGTGATCCGGCTGCCAGGGCTCAAGTTGGGTCAGCACCCGCTCCAGCGCAATGATGCTGCCGTGGATGTCGGAAATGATGGCAAGTTTCATGAAATGCTCCTCACTGCGGGCTGAAGTAGAGATCCTTGGTGGCAATCGTCCCTTTCAAATTCTGGCTGGGCAGCCCCCGCAGCGCGGGATCGACCAGTCTCATCTGATTGTAATGATACACGGGGAGGATCGGCGCCTCCTCAAGCAGCAACTGTTCGGCATGCCGGTAAAGTTCAATCCGGCTCGCGCTGTCCAGCGTATTGGCCGCCTGCTCCAGCAGCAGATCAAAGTCGGGATTGCAGTAGCCGCTCTCGTTGCGCAGATCCTGACAACGGAAGCTGCCCAGCATGGCAGACGGCTCCACGTAATCGCCAAACAGGAAGCTTCTGGCCACCTGAAAATCACCGCTATCCTTGGCCACCTGATAGGCGCCCCACTCCAGACTGTTGAGAGTGACCTGTACCCCCAGCTTCTGCCACATGGCGGCAATGGCCATCGCCATCTGCTTGTGGGTTTCGGCGCTGTTGTAGGTAATGCTCAGCTTGAGTGGATTAGCACTGTTATACCCGGCCGCTGACAGCAACGCTGCCGCTTTGGCCTGGCGGGTTGGCATATCTTCAAGCGCCACAGGCAATATCACCTGGGGGTAACCCGGCATCTCCGGCAACAGCGACCATGCCGCCTGTTCATCCTGCCCGCTCACCGATCCAATGAGCTGCTGTCGATCAACCGCCATGGAGAGCGCCTGACGCACCCGCACATCCTGCAGTTCGGGGCGCTTCAGATTGAACGCATAGAGATAGGTGCCAAACAGCGGCAAGCCCCAGAGCCGCTCCGGAGATTCGCGCTTCATCTTCTGGTAATAGCCGAGGGAGACCTTGTTGGTAAGCTGGATTTCACCAGCCTCATAACGCAGCCGTTCGGCATGTTGCGAGGTGATCGGCAGGTAGGTGACCCGTCCGATACGGGTGTGAAGGTCATCCCAGTAGTGGATATTGCGCTCGGCTTCGATCTGCTCGTTCGGCGTCCAACTTGCCAGCCGATAAGCACCATTGCTCACCAGCTTGCCGGGTTCGGTCCACTGCTTGCCAAATTTGGCTATCGCCTTCTGGTTGACTGGCACAAAGGGGCGCTGACTGATGAGTTGCAGGAAATAGGGAGCCGGCCGCTCCAGAGTGATTTTCAGGATCTGATCGCTTTGCGCTTCAATGCCAAGATTGCCGAGCTCCAGCGCACCGGCATAGATGGATTGCGCATTGTTGATCCCCGTGGCCAGCAGCAATCCGGCAGAAGGGGAGTTGATGGCGGGATCGAGCAGACGGCGCCAGGCATAGACAAAATCAGCGGCCACCAGCGGCTCGCCATTGGACCACTTCAGTTGGGGGCGCAGGAAAAATCGCCACTCCAGCCCATCTTCACTCACCTCCCAGCGCTGGGCCTGAGCGGGGACGATATGCCCCTGCCCATCATCGCTGACCAGCCCTTCAAACAGATCGACCAGTACCGCCTCCCCCGGGAAACCTGAGCGCACCAGTGCCGGATCCAGCGACTCCGGCTCGGCACCGTTGCCCTTGACCAGGGTTTGCCGATCGGCAAGCAGAGGCTGCTGCTCAACGGTGGTGGCATGGGCCAGGGGCCCAGCCAGCACGGCAAGCAATAGCGGGGAGAGCCAGCGTTGCGCCAGCTTGGGGAAGAAACCATACCTCATGACAAAACCTCGAATAAAACCACTGCAGGAGGGGAAGGCCGACGGCGCGCCTGATGAATGCCTGATACCGCTCTTGTTATCCCCGAAAACGCCCCGTATTGTATCGGGCTTGCCCGGGAGATGGAGTCTTTCGGGTTAATTTTTTCAGGAGTTTTTATGGGTTATGAGTGGCTGGCCCTCGCGTCGGCCAGTTTATGGGCAATTGCAGCGCTAATTTCGGTCAAACCGGCCCGTCATCTCGGCGCATTTGCCTACAGCCGCTGGCGCATGTTTCTGGTCAGCCTGATGCTCGGCACCATGAGTCTGCTCACCGGTGGCTGGCAAACCCTCACCGCAAGCGCCCTGCCCCTGCTCGCCATCTCGGGGCTAGTCGGCATCTTCGTGGGCGATACGGCGCTGTTTGCCTGCATGAACCGGCTGGGGCCAAGACGCAGTGCCCTGCTCTTCTCCTGCCATGCGCTGTTTTCCGCCCTGCTTGGGCTGTGGCTCTTTAATGAACAGCTGACAGGCTGGCGACTGCTGGGGGCCATGCTGGTCTTTGCTGGCGTGATGCTGGCGATCCTGTTTGGCAGACGCAGTAGCAGCAACGAGTGGGAGCAGATCCGTGGCAATCTGGCGCTGGGAATTGGCCTTGGCCTGACGGCGGCACTGTGTCAAAGCGTGGGAGCCATCATCGCCAAGCCGGTGATGATGAGTGGTGAGGTGGATGCGGTGAGTGCATCGGGTATCCGGATGGGCAGTGCCCTGCTGGCCCACTGCGTCCTGCGGCTGGGGCGCTTGCCGCTGGCCATGCCGCTAAAACCGGTCAATCGCCATATCCTCGCCATGATTGCCACCAACGGCTTTCTGGCGATGGGGCTGGGGATGACGCTGATCCTGATGGCGCTGCGGCAGGGCGAGGTGGGCATGGTAGCCATTCTCTCCTCCACCACGCCGGTACTGCTGCTGCCGCTGTTGTGGTGGCACTCGGGGGAGCGGCCATCCATTGCCGCCTGGGCGGGTGCACTGATTGCCACCCTGGGCACGGCGCTGGTGCTGGGTTTCAGCACTCACTGACACCCGGCACCATCCCAGATCAGAACAGGGCAATCTCCTCAGCGGTCAGCTCGCGGTATTCACCTGGTGCCAGCTCGTCATCCAGCGTCAAACCGCCCACCCGCTCGCGATGCAAGCCAACGACCTTGTTGCCGATGGAGGCAAACATCCGCTTGACCTGATGGTACTTGCCTTCGTGGATAGTCAAGCGGGCCTCGCACTCGCCGAGAATTTCCAGCTGGGCAGGACGGGTTTTATCGGTCTCGTTACGCAGGTAGACCCCTTCGGCGAACAGCGCGATCGCATCCGGGCTTACCGGATCGGCCAGCCAGACGTGATAGGTCTTGGCACACTCGTGGCGCGGCGAGGTGATGCGGTGGGACCATTGACCGTCGTCGGTCACCAGCACCAGACCCGTGGTATCGAGGTCGAGGCGACCCACTACGTGCAGCTTGCCCATCGCCGGTTCATCCATCAGGAAGAAGACGGTCGGGTGATCCGGATCCTCGTTGGAGCAGACGTAACCTTCCGGCTTGTGCAGCATGAAATAGCGGTTGCGCTGCTCCAGCGTCAGCAGCACGCCGTCAAACTCGATCTGGCTCTGCTCATTGATATGAAAGGCGGGCTGCTTGACCACAATGCCATCCACCATGACCTCGCCCTGACGGATCAGTTTGCCTGCCAGCGAGCGGGTCAAATCGGAACAATCGCACAGAAATTTATCAAGCCGCATTCACAACCTCGGAGTCCAACAAGTAAAGGGGCGTCATTATATCGGGCGGGGGCGACAACGCCACTGTTAAGGGGTTGCCAATTATGACGAACTGGTCATCCGATGTTACACTTCTCCGGTGTGACCCATCCGAACGATACTCATAATAATAAGAGTCAGGAAGCCCTCATGAAGTCTCAAGCATCCTATCCCGTCATTCCCGTCAACCAGCTGAAACCCGGCATGTATGTCATTGCTATCGCCAGCCAGACAGGTGGGATGGAGATCGCCCAGATGGGTTTGGTGACCAGCGTGGCGCAAATTGCCAATCTGGTGCGTCAGGGGGTGCTCACGGTACGCATCGATCTGGCCCGCAGCAAGCTGGGCAGTGCCGAAAGTGACGCCGTTACCTCCCCCGACCTCAATGCCAACAGCGCCCAGGTAGGGCGCCGGGCCAGTGCCAACGGCGAAGGACGAGAGCTTAAAATCCGCCGCCTCTATCAGGAAGCGCGCGAGCTGCAAGGCAAGTTCATTCGCCACCTCAAAGCGGGTGAACCCATCGACATCACCCCGCTGGCCGAAGTCGCCGAAGAGATGGTGGACACCATGTTCACCCACGGCGATGCCATGCTCTGTCTGGCCCGTATTCGCGCCAAGGATGCCTACCTGATGGAGCACTCCATGAACGTGGCCATTCTGCTGGCCAACTTCGGCCGCTATCTGGGACTGGAACGCAGCGTACTCAAGGAGCTGACCCTGGGTGGCCTGCTGCACGACGTGGGCAAGATCATGACCCCGGACGAGGTGCTCCACAAACCGGGCAAGCTGACCGATGAGGAGTTCGCCATCATGCGTCAGCATGTGGTGCACAGTTACGAGATCCTCAGCAATACCCCTGGCATCACCCCCACCATGCTGGAGGTGGCCGCCAACCACCACGAGCGGCTCGATGGCTCCGGCTACCCGCAGCGACTCAAGGGGGAGCAGCTCTCCCTCTATACCCGGATGAGCGGCATCGTCGATGTCTATGATGCCATCACCGCGGATCGGGTCTACAAAGCAGGTATGCAGCCGACCCAGGCCTTCCGCATTCTGCTCAAGGGGATCAATCAGCACTTTGATGCCGAACTGGTTACCAAGTTCATCAAGTGCATGGGGGTCTATCCGGTGGGCACTCTGGTACAGCTCTCAAACCAGCGCCTGGCTATCGTGATGCAGCGCAACGAGCAGCAGCCGCTCAAGCCGGTGGTCAAGGTGATCTATCACGCCACCCAGCGTCACTACCTCGATGTACAGTGGCTGGATCTGGCCAAGTCAGGGGTGCAGGAGAGCATCGAAAACACGGTCGACCCCAAAGAGTTTGGCATCAACCTCGCCAACTTCTTCTAAATCTCTCACCTCAGATATTCATGATTGGCGCTGCCTGTCGAGCCAGTGCCGGATCAGAAACTCCTCATCCAGCGGCGAGAGATCAAAACGCAGGCTGGCCTCTTCAATGGCGGCGATATCGTGCTGATGATGCTCGCTGAGCCAAAGCACCGCACGACGCAAATCTTCACCATGGGGGAGCAGCAGATGGTCGCTCATGGGATACCTCCGGTAGACTGCAAGGCGGCCAGCGAATATAGCCACCTCTTTCCAGTCTAGTCGGTCAATCCCCATCACCCGCGCTTCTTCACCCTCCCCCCTCAATCACTGCAATCAGCTTGTCACCGGGATCAGCGACCGAAAGCGCGCAGCCAATCCTGATCAAACTTCTCCAATGCCGCATCCACTGCCGGTACGTTCAGCAACTGCTCCGCCACATCGAGCGGCAAGGTGATCGATTGGCAACCAGCCAGCAGGCAGTCGAGCGCCTGGCGCGGGGTACGGAATGACGCCGCCAGCACCTTGCTGTTCGGTGCGTGCAGCGCAAGCAGCTGTTGCAGCTCCTGCACGGTGGCAATGCCATCGCCACCCTGGGCATCCAGCCGGTTAACGTAGGGCGCGACATATTCTGCCCCCGCCACCGCCGCCAGCCAACCCTGCAGCGGGGTATAGACAGCGGTTCCCAAAGTCGGCACACCGTTGGCGGTCAGGCTCTTGATGGCCGCCAGCCCCTCTACGCATACCGGGATCTTGATCACCAGATCCGGGTCCAGTTCACGCAGGGCAAAAGCCTCGCGCACCATCTCAGTTTCGGTTTTGGCCATCACTTGGGCAAACAGGCGCGCCTTGGGGCCCAGCACGTCGCGCAGGGCGGGCAGCAGCTCACAGAGCGGCAATCCCCCGGCGGCAGTAATGGAAGGATTGGTGGTGACACCGGCCAACGGCAGGATCCGTGACCAGCGACGCACTGCCGCCACATCGGCGGTATCGAGATACAGCTCCATCTCTAACTCCTTAACGGGATGTTCAATATGTCGCCATTCTAGCGATAAAACATCTGCAAATAGCTTGATCGAAATCAAATCAACTTTCGAATGAAAGCAAATAGAATGCACATACAAAAGGAGGCGGTATGATTTTCGACCTGCAACGATATTCAACTCACGACGGCCCCGGCATTCGCACCCTGGTGTTTCTCAAGGGGTGCTCGCTGGCCTGTCTGTGGTGTCAAAACCCGGAAAGCCGCTCTCCCAAGCAGGACATACTACTCGACCGGCGCCAGTGCATCGAGGGATGCCAGCTCTGCAGCCAGGCTTGTCCGGCAATCTTGCGTGACAGCGAGGGCATCCAGCTCAACCGTTCTGCCCTCAAGGCCGACGATATGGAACGGCTGCGCGGCCTCTGCCCCAGCGAAGCGCTGCAGGTGTGCGGCCGGGATGAAACCCTGGACACCCTGATGGACACCATCTTGCGGGATCGTCCCTTCTTCGAACGCAGCGGCGGTGGCGTCACCCTCTCCGGTGGCGAGCCTTTTATGCAGCCCGACTTTGCCGCTGCCCTGCTAGCCCGCTGCAAGGCAGAAGGGCTGCACACGGCGGTCGAGAGCTGCCTCCATGTGCCCTGGCACCAGATTGAGCCAAGCCTCCCTTCGCTTGATCTGGTGCTGGCGGATCTCAAACATGTGGATAAAGAACGTTTCTTCCACTGGACCCGCGGCAAGGTGGAGCTGCCCATCGCGAACCTCAAGCGCCTCGCCGAGCGCGGCGTGCCGATGCAGATCCGGGTGCCACTCATTCCCGGCTTCAATGCCGACCACGCATCGATCGAAGCCATCACTGACACCGCCGCCAGCCTCGGCACGGTGCAGGAGATCCACTTCCTCCCCTACCACACGCTGGGGATGGGCAAATATGCCCTGCTGGATCTGCCCTATCAGGCGCCGGACGCGCCGCTCGACGACCCCGATTTACTCCGCTTTGCCCACGCATACGCCCAACGTCAGGGGCTGACCCCTGTGACCAGAGGATAAGATCATGACCCAGCTCGACCTCAATACCCTCAGCCCGCGGATCCGCGCCCACAAAGAGAGCCTGATCCACATCGTTCAGCCACCGGTCTGCACCGAGCGGGCCCGCCACTACACCGAGGCCTATCAGGCTCATCTCGCCCGGCCACTGCCGGTGCGCCGCGCGCTGGCGCTGGCTCATCACCTCAAGCAGCGCACCATCTGGATCAAGCACGACGAGCTTATCGTCGGCAATCAGGCCAGTCAGGTACGGGCGGCGCCGCTGTTTCCGGAATACACAGTGAGCTGGATTGAGAAGGAGATCGACGAGCTGGCCGACCGTCCCGGCGCCGGTTTTGCGGTCAGCGAAACCGACAAGGAAATCATCCACGCCCTCACCCCCTTCTGGCGCGGCCAGACGGTGCAGGATCGCTGCTTCGGCCTCTTTACCGACGAACAGAAAGCGCTGCTGGAGAGCGGCATCATCAAGGCCGAGGGCAACATGACCTCGGGGGATGCCCACCTCGCGGTCAACTATGAGGAGTTGCTCACGCTGGGTCTCGATGGCTTCAAGGCCAAGGTGGCCGAGCGGCGCAGTTGGCTGGATCTGGCGGATTGGGCCGATCTGCAACGTGAGCAGTTCCTACACGCCGTCGCCATCACCCTGGAGGCGGTCAGCGATCACATCGGGCGCTACGCCACTCTCGCCAGCAATATGGCCCGCGACATGACCGCGCAAGAGCCGCGCCGAAGCGAACTTGAGACCATCGCACTCAACTGCGCCCACATCGCCCACCAGCCACCCGAGACCTTCTGGCAGGCGCTGCAGCTCTGCTACTTTATCCAGCTCATCCTGCAGATCGAATCCAACGGCCACTCGGTGTCGTTTGGCCGGATGGATCAGTACCTCTACCCCTGGTATCGCCGTGAAGTGGAACTGTCGGAATCCCTGTCACGCCCCCGCGCCATCGAACTGCTGCAAGGGTGCTGGCTCAAGTTGCTGGAGGTGAACAAGATCCGCTCCGGCACCCACTCCAAGGCCTCCGCCGGCAGCCCGCTCTATCAGAACGTCACCATCGGCGGCCAGAACTGGCGGGATGGTGCAGCCCATGACGCGGTCAACGGCCTCTCCTACGCGATTCTGGAGTCCTGCGGCCAGCTCCGATCCACCCAGCCCAACCTCTCTGTGCGCTATCATGCCGGGATGAGCGAGGATTTCCTCGACGCCTGCATTCAGGTGATCCGCTGCGGCTTCGGCATGCCCGCCTTCAACAACGACGAGGTGGTGATCCCCGAGTTCATCAAGCTCGGGGTGAGCGTGGAGGATGCCCACCACTACGCCGCCATCGGCTGCATCGAGACCGCCGTGCCAGGCAAATGGGGCTACCGCTGCACCGGCATGAGCTTTATCAACTTCGCCCGCATCCTGCTGGCCTCCCTTGATGGTGGCCGCGATGCCACCACAGGCAAGGTATTCCTGCCCCAGCCCCAGTCGCTGCGAGACGGGAGCTTTGGCAACTTTGACGAGGTGATGGCCCGCTGGGACGAGCAGGTGCGCTACTTCACCCGCAAATCCATCGAGATCGACTGCGTGGTCGACAGCGTGCTGGAGGCGCAGGCCCACGACATCCTCTGCAGCACCCTGGTGGATGACTGCATCGAGCGTGGCAAAACCATCAAGCAGGGGGGCGCCGTCTATGACTGGGTCTCCGGTCTGCAGGTGGGGATCGCCAACCTCGGTAACAGCCTGGCAGCCCTGAAGAAACTGGTGTTCGAGCAGGGGATTGTGGAGCAGCAAGAGCTGGCCGAAGCACTCGAACAAGATTTTGCCGGGCTGGCAGGGGAGCAGTTGCGCCAGCGCCTCACCAACGCCGCCCCCAAATATGGCAACGATCTGGACGAGGTTGACCTGCTGCTGGTGCAGGCCTACCAGAGCTACATCGACGAGCTCAAGGAGCTGCACAACACCCGCTTCGGCCGTGGCCCTATCGGCGGTACCTACTATGCGGGCACCTCCTCCATCTCCGCCAACGTACCCTTCGGTGCCGCCACCATGGCCACCCCGGATGGTCGCCGTGCCCGCACGCCGCTGGCGGAAGGGGCCAGCCCCTCGTCGGGTTCGGATCGTCTCGGCCCGACGGCGGTGTTCAACTCCATCGGCAAGCTGCCCACGGCGGCCATCCTCGGCGGCGTACTGCTCAACCAGAAGCTGAGTCCGGCGAGCCTTGAGAACGAGCGGGACAAAGCCAAGCTGATGAGCCTGCTGCGCACCTTCTTCGAAGTGCACAAGGGGTGGCATGTGCAGTACAACATCGTCTCGCGGGAGACCCTGCTGGCAGCCAAGGCCCATCCCGATCAGTACCGGGATCTGGTGGTACGGGTGGCGGGCTATTCAGCCTTCTTCACCGCCTTATCCCCGGATGCGCAAGATGATATCATCGCCCGCACCGAGCACAGTCTCTGACGGGGCGCACCCATGGCGCCAGGGACGTCATATGATTGGCAAGCCATCCCACGGGTGGCTTGCCGCTATCCAACACCTTGCATGTGAGCGCACCATGAATCCACGCCACCAACTGATCCTCACTCTGGTCCATCAGGCTCGCAAGATGAGCGTGAGTGAACTCTCCCGACACACAGGCGTGTCTGAGGTGACGGTGCGCAACGACCTCACCGCGCTGGAGAAACAGGGACTGCTCAGACGGGTACACGGCTCGGCCATGGCGCTGGAGACCGATGACCCGGATGCCCGGATGAACATCAATTACCTGCTCAAGGAGCGCCTCGCCGAGCGGGCCGCCCAGCTGGTGGAAGATGGCGAAACGGTCTTTATCGAAGGGGGCAGTGCCAACGCCATGCTGGCGCGCCATCTGGCCCTGCACAAACGGGTCACCATCATCACCATCAGCAGCTACATCGCCCATCTGCTCAAAGATACCCCGGCTCAGGTCGTGCTGCTCGGCGGGCTGTTCCAGCATCAGAGCGAGAGCGTGGTGGGGCCGCTCACTCGCCTCTGCATCGAGCAGGTGCACTTCTCCAAGGCCTTTATCGGGGTCGACGGTTTTCATCCCGAGATGGGTTTCACCGGCCGCGATATGATGCGGGCCGACGTGGTCAACAGCGTGCTGGCCAAGGGGATGACCAATGTGGTGATCACCGACAGCAGCAAATTTGGCGCCATCCACCCGAGCCAGCTCGGCGCGCCGGGTCAGATCAACGTGCTGGTTACCGACGATGCCCTGCCCGCCCCCATGCGGGCCGCCATCGCGGCCAAGGGGATCACCCTGCACTGCGTCGCGGCCTGATCTGCCGTGATCTTGCCATCAGGACCCGCCACAAAAAAATCCAAACGGGTCTTTCTCCTTGACACTCACCACCTGCACAAGGCTATGCTCTCCCCCTTGCCGATCGCGCCGAGCGGTGTCCCCCCCCACTCGCCGCACTGCTGATGACAAGGATTTCAACCATGCAAACCAAGGATAAGTGTCTGGCCGCTCTGGTCATCCTCTGCTGGGGGCTCAACTTCGTCGCAATCAAGTGCGGGCTGGAGGGGATTCCCCCCCTGCTGCTGGGGGCACTGCGCTTTATCGGTGTGGTCTTTCCCGCCATCTTGCTGGTGCCCAAGCCCGCCATGCCCTGGCGCTGGCTGCTGGCCTATGGCGGCGCCATCAGCCTCGGCCAGTTTGCCTTCCTGTTCTGCGCCATGAATTTCGGCATGCCGGCGGGCATGGCCTCGCTGGTACTGCAATCCCAGGTGGTGTTCACCCTGCTGTTTGCGATGATCTGGCTCGGGGAGCGCTGGCAACCCCACCACTGGGTGGCGCTGCCCTTGGCGGGGGGCGGCCTCTATCTCATCGCCACTCACGGTGAAGGCAACCTCACCTTGCTCGGGTTTATCCTGACGCTGTGCGCCGCAGCCTGTTGGGGCCTTGGCAACGTCATCAATCGCCAGATTGGTCTGCGCTACCAGACCACGCTGCCGAGCCTGATCGCCTGGGGCGGTCTGGTACCGATAGTGCCGTTTTTCGCCCTATCCTGGCAGTTCGAAGGGCCGGAGCTGATGGCCAGCAGCCTGCTCAACTTCAGCTGGCAGGGATTGCTGTGCGTGCTCTATCTCTCGTATGTCGCGACCTGGCTCGGCTACGGCCTGTGGGGACGACTGCTGATGCGCTATCCGGTGGCGCAGGTGGCGCCGCTCTCCCTGCTGATCCCCTGTGTTGGTATGGTGGCGGCCGCCCTGCTGCTCGATGAACATCCGACCGCCTTGCAGTGGCTGGGCTCAGCTCTGGTGCTGCTCGGCTTTGTAGTGCATCTGCTAGGTAGCCGACTGTGCGGGTTCAAACCACAGAGCGCGACATGATGAGCGCCTGCCAATTTGCGCTATTTCATTGACCTGACAGGATAAAATTTTCATGATGAGCCAGTCCCCATCGGGACTGACATCACCAGTGTGTGATCTGCAGGAAGCAGACTTCAGGAGAGCAAGGACATGCCATCGACCATCACAGCCGGGGTGCGCCGACTCTCCCCTATCATTCGCGCCACCGCCATCACCCTGACCCTGTGCTGTAGCCCCTTTGGCTGGAGTGCCACGCTGCCCGCAGACTTGAAGTGGGAGAGCAACAACCAGGATCCTCTCTATGCCGATCCGGCCGCCAAGCGCGGCGGCACCTTTCGCACCTTTATGACCAGCTTCCCCCTGACCCTGCGCAAATATGGCCCCGACTCCAACGGCGCCTTTGCCGGTTACGTGCGGGAAACCAACCTGCCACTGCTGAGCACTCATCCCGTTACCGGCAACCCAATGCCGATGCTGGCAAACGAGTGGGCCTTCGGCGCCGACAACAAGACCCTCTATTTTCGCATCAATCCCAAAGCACGCTGGTCAGACGGCCAACCGGTCACCGCCGATGACTGGCTCTTTACCCTCAAGATGATGCGCAGCAAAGAGATCAACGACCCCTGGTACAACAACTACTACAGCACCCAGATAGCAGACATAACCAAGTTTGATGATCACACTCTGGCCATCACCAGCGGCACCGAAAAGAGCCGCCAGGATCTGCTCGAGTCACTGCCCATCAGCCCGGAGCCGAGCCACGCCATCAAGCTCACTGCCAACTGGGTTAAGGAGTACAACTGGAAGGTGTTGCCGGTCACCGGCCCCTATCAGATCGATCAGGTGAAAAAGGGTAAATCGGTCACCTTCAAGCGGATTGAAAACTGGTGGGGGGATGACGAGCGCTACTTCCAGCATCGCTTCAATCCTGCGCGGATCGAGATCAAGGTGCTCAGGGATCTGAACATCGCCTGGCAGCACTTCCTGCGCGGCGATCTCGACACCTTCCCGCTGGTGATGCCTAACTGGTGGCACGACAAGACCAAAACCGCCGAGTTCGAGAAGGGGTATATCGCGCGCACCTGGTTCTACAACCAGACTCCGCAATCGCCGATGGGGCTCTATCTCAACACCGCCGATCCGCAGCTGAATAATCTCGATGTGCGGCTCGGGATCCAGCATGCCCTCAACCTCGACAAGATGCTCACCACCCTGCTGCGGGGGGATTACCAGCGACTCAACAGTTATGGCTCAGGTCAGGGTGAGTTTACCAACAGCGAGATCAAGGCCCGTCCGTTCGATCCCAAACTAGCACGGGAATACTTTGCCAAGGCAGGCTTTAACAAAGTGGGGCCACAGGGGATTTTGCAAAACGACAAGGGGCAGTCACTGACGCTCGCTATCACCTACACCACCGCAGAGCACGCCCAGCGGCTCACGCTGTTGCGGGAAGAGGCCAAGAAGGCGGGGCTTAATCTGGAGCTAAACCTGATGGATGCCTCGGCCGGTTTCAAATCGATGCTGGAGAAAAAGCACCAGAGCGCCTGGATGGCCTGGGCGGGTAGCCGCTATCCCGCCTATTGGGAGTTCTTCCACAAGGTCAACGCCAACAAACCCCAGACCAACAACATCATGAACATCGATGACGACGCCATCACAGCGCTGGTGGAGCAGTATGACAAGGAGTTCGACTTTGCCAAAAAGGCGGCCCTGTCACGGCAGATCCAGCAGCGGCTCTATGAGCTGGCGAGCTTCGTCCCTGCCTATCAGGTGCCCTATACCCGGGAAGGGGCATGGCGCTGGATCAAACTGCCAAAAGTACCAGCAACCCCCAAGAGCGAGCAGCTCTACTGGCCCCTTGGTGGCGACAACAGCGGTTACAGCTATGGCGGTCTGCTGTGGATCGATGAAGAGCTAAAAACCGAGACCAGGGCAGCCATCAAGAGCGGCAAAACCTTCCCGGCCGAGCCCATCATCGACACCACCTATCGCCAGCCCTGATAGCGACAACTCATTTGGCAAACAGACCTAAAACAAAGACCCCGCCAGATGGCGGGGTCTTTGTTGGCAACCGGTGTTGCGAATCGAGCAGTGATCAGCCGCGTTTGGCCTGCTTCTCGGCAATGGCGTCAGCCACGTCAGCCGGCTCCAGTACGATGCCTTCCTGATCCGGAGTCGGGAACACGGCAACACACAGCTCGTCCTGCTCCATACCGTCAACCCAGCGCTCCAGCCACACCTTGAGGGTGATGGACTGCGGCTTGCAATCGGCCCACTCGCCTTCAGCCCACGCCTTGGCGTACTCCGGGTGCGGCCATACCGGGATGCAATCCTCATCGTCGGTGGTCAGCATCATGACGCCATGCTCGTCAGTCAGGACGAACAGCTCTTCATGCTCGACCAGCTTGCTGATGAAGTGATCGTAACGGTAGTCAGCGTTCAGTTGCAGCGCGGCATTGCGCTCGGTGTCGCTCAATTCATAGCTCATTGGCCAAGTCTCTCTCTCGATAAAGGGCGCCATGTTCACATCTTGTCGTCAGCTTGTCCAGCTTGCAGCCCCTTGGCACCGGATGGGGAGGACAATGACGCAAATAAGGATAGAGCAGCCTCCTCGATAACGAGACCGCCAGCTATCATATTGCCCCTTTTACAACGCAGGGGTGATCAGCTCCACATCAGGCTGCTCGCTCAGCTTTTGCCGCAGCCAGTAGGCGGACTCCACTTCGACAAAGCAGAGCAGATCCCGGCCATTGGCCGCCATCGCCATCAGCTGCTCAAAACGCAGCTGTTGTTGCTGCTCCCAGGCAGCTGCAAGTTTGGCCCCGTGGGCCTCATCCACCACTTCGCGACGCAGCTCGAACAGGTTATCGGTGATCGGGCTGTTGATCTTGGCGGCGGTGTGCCAGTACATCAGCAGGTTATCCATCATCTCGCTGTCGTAGTTGGCCAGTGCATCCAGCTTGGGTGTATCACCGCTGTCGCTGGCGGCAAAATCACACCAGCCCGCATCGAGTGACGCCAGCTCATGAGCCTCCTTGGCATGCTTGCGTAACAGCGCAATGTCGGCCCCCTTGCGTGCAGGCAACCACACCTCGCCCTGATGGGCATCCAGCAGGGACGTCAACGAAGCAGCGGGGTAAACCGGAAAGCGGGTACAAAGTGAATGCAGCAGGGATACCAGAGTGATCTTGACCATGAGCGATACCTTGAACAGGGCGAACAGCCACCAATAGACCGTCCGATATAAAGAAGTGCCCTATCCTACCACGTTTGGTCCGGCTCGGCCCTTGGCGAAGCTGTCAGCCAACCATCTGATTACGCCGAAAAAAACAGCATTTGAAACGCAGCATCCAGCCAAAGATCAATAATTTGAGCCAGCGCCCACTAAAGTGGATCCGGGGATGCTAGTTTGGATACATCTTTAGCGTAAGGAGTAAATCCATGATTGGGATCGACCAGGTTTCTAACGAATTCGTGAACGATTTGAAAATACTGGCATGCTTTGATCCGGCCAACATGAGCCTGGGGATTAAATTACGCAGCGATATGTCTGAAGAGTTGTGCCAGGCGGCAGCCCGTCTGCATCAACAGGGGCTCATCAGCGCAGAAGATGGCGGCTATCTCACCCCGTTTGGCATGACCATGGTTGAACACCTGCAACATCTGCTGGTCGCACTCAAACCGCTTTGAGCGGCTGTGGTGCCCAGAGTGAAAAGTTGAGTAGCTCCCAGCGCTCCCCTTGGTGAAGATGACAGGCAAACAGCAAAGGACCTTCGGGTCCTTTTACTTTGCCATCCACCAGCCACTCCCCCTCCCTTTCAGGCACCAGTCGCGCATTCACCTCATCGGGTTGCTGTGCAGTGCCCATCCGGACCTGGACAAATTGCTGGCAGATCACCTGCGCTTCCATCGCGGATTGAACCGGTACCGGCGCATCGGACGTCGGAGTCAAGGTGGCAGCAAGCAGGAGCGATAGCAGCATGATTCAGCACATGGGAGTCAGTAGCAGAAGCCAGATAAACAAAAAGCCGTGGCACCAGAGGGACCACGGCTTTCTTAAATTCTGTAAGAATTACAGAGCGGTTACGTTCTCAGCCTGCGGGCCTTTCTGACCTTGGGTCACAGAGAACTGTACGCGCTGACCTTCAGCCAGGGTACGGAAACCGTTACCTTGAATGGCGCTGAAGTGAACGAAAACGTCCGGGCCGTTTTCTTGCTGGATGAAGCCAAAACCTTTGGTTTCGTTGAAAAACTTAACGGTACCGGTGATCATGTTAGACATATCTTTTAAACCTGTATTCAAAATAATTACTTATGCTTTTCAGCGGGTAAAGCTCAAAAAACGGGATTAACTTATGAACAACAGGACAAGATGTGAAACATCGTATTCATTGACATAACTATCGCCCTTTCAAGCTGGTTTGGATTATACGTGGCTTTGTAGATTACGCAAACAAATTTGTGCCCTGCCAATGACAGGGCACAAACCGTTATAAGGTGGCTGCTTCCAACGCTTCGACCAGCGCTCTGAGAAAACGAGCCGCCTCGCCGCCGGTACAGGCTCTGTGGTCAAATGTCATCGACAGCGGCAATGCCCTGACGGGGCGAGCCTCCCCATGGATGAACACCACTTTTTCGAACAGTTTGCCTGCCCCTATGATGGCCACCTGCGGCGGCGTGACGATGGGGCTGGCATAACGGCCTGCGATGGCACCGAAGTTGGTGAGCGTAATGGTCGCCCCCAGCAACATTTCGCGCGGCACGGCGCGCGCCTTCACATCGGCGATCATCCGATCCAGCCCCTGCCGGATATCTGTCCCCTCCCGCTCGGCCACGTTCTCCATCACCGGCACATAGAGGCCATGCTTTGAATCCACCGCGATGGCCACATTGACCTCTTTAAACAGACGCCGTGACAGGGTGTCGCCATCGAACCAGGCGTTCATCGAGGGCTCGGCGCGGCACGCCACGCCAATGGCCTTGATAAGGCGCACCGTCACATCCTCATCAGGCCGCCAGTGACGCAAATCCACCTCGTCGGTGATGCTGACCGGCACCACAGTCTGATGAGAGAGCTCCATCGCCTTGGCCATGGCCCTCCGCGACCCTTTGAGGAATTCGTTGCCACTGCTCTGCTGTGACTCGAATGCCTGCTGCACATCCAGCTCGGTCACCATTCCGCCGCTGCCACTCCCCTTGATCCGGTCGATATCCACACCCAGTTTTTGTGCAAGCAGGCGCACGGCAGGCATGGCTTGCACCAGCGCGCCACCCGGGGCAATGGCCCCCACCACGAAATGATCCTCGATATGTTGCTGATGGGCGCTCACCTTGCCCACCACGGTCCCATCATCTTCGCCCCCCTCGAACTCCACCAGCGGCGCACCGATATGGAGGATATCCCCCTCGGCGCCGCAGAGACGGGCAATCACCCCGGCCACCGGAGAGGGCACATCCACCAGCGCTTTGGCCGTTTCCACCGACAAGAGCACCTGATCGACCGTGACGGTATCACCGGCACTCACCTTCCACTCGACGATCTCGGCTTCGGCCAACCCTTCACCCAGATCCGGTAATTTGAAAAATTTCATAGCCACTGTTTCTCCATCAGCTGGTGAGCGGCATCGGCGATATCCTGCTCGGTGATGAGGTAATACGCTTCGTTGCGATAGTAGGGAACGGCTGCATCCACCCCGGTCAGCCGTTTGGGCGGCGCCTTGAGGCTGGGGAGTGCCTGCTCGGTCACCCGCGCCACAATTTCGGCCCCGACTCCGAAGCTGCCACACGCCTCGTGCACCACCAGCAAGCGACCGGTCTTGCGCACTGAGGTGAGTATGGTCTCCATATCCAGCGGCTTGATGGTGGCCAGATCCAGCACCTCGCACTGGATATCCTGTTCGGCCAACAGGTTCGCCGCCCGCATCACCTCCTGAATGCAGGCTCCCCAGGCCACTACCGTGATATCCCGGCCCGGGCGCAGGGTAAAGCAGACATCCAGCGGCAGGCCGACACCGTCATCCACCACCTCGGATTTCATCGAGCGATAAATGCGGTCCGGTTCGAAAAACATCACGGGATCCGGATCGCGGATGGCCGAGAGCAGCAGGCCATAGGCGCGTCTCGGGCTGGAGGGGATCACTACCCGCAGCCCGGGAATATGGGCAAACAGCGCCTCGACGCTCTCGCTGTGATGTTCAGGCGAATGAATGCCAGCGCCATACGGGGAGCGATAGACGAGGGGACAGGAGAGGCGGCCACGGGTGCGGTTTCGCATCCGCGCCGCCTGACAGATGATCTGCTCCATCCCTGGGAAGATGAAGCCCTGAAACTGGAACTCCGCCACCGGCTTGAGCCCCTGGGTCGCCATGCCGACCGCCACCCCGGCGATCAGCCCCTCGGCCAGCGGCGTGTCGATCACCCGCTTGAAACCGAACTTGTCGCGCAGCCCTACGGTGGCGCGAAACACCCCGCCGTTGACCCCCACATCCTCGCCCAGTACCACCACATCCGGGTCGTGCTCCATCTCGTAATGAAGGGCCATGTTGACCGCTTCCAGCAAACTGATCTCACTCATGGCCAACCTCCTGCTTCATCCCCTTGGCAATCACTCGCTCGCGCTGGGGCACGAGTTCGGCGGGCAGGCTGGCGTAGTGATAATCGAGCATCGCCTCCGGCGGCTGGGGCGCCATCACCTCATAGCGGGCGACCGCCTGCTCTACCTCCCGAGTGGCTTCCGCCAGCAGGCTCTGCTCCTGCTCTTCATCCCACCAGCCCTGGCTGTGCATAAACTGGCGCAGCCGCTTGACCGGCTCTTTCGCCCAGGCGGCCTCGACCTCAGCCCCATCGCGATAGCGAGTGGCATCGTCGGCCGTGGTGTGATCGCCGAGACGATAACTGACCGCCTCGATCAGGGTCGGCCCCTTGCCGCTGCGGGCCCGCTCGACGGCACTGCGCGCGGCATCGTAGACCGCCACCACATCGTTGCCATCCACCTGCAGGCTGCGCACTCCGGCACCAATCCCCTTCTGGGCCAGCGTTGGGGCGCTCGATTGCAGCTTGCGTGGCACCGAGATGGCCCACTGGTTGTTGTTGACGATGATGACCATCGGCAGATGCCATACCCCGGCGCAGTTGAGCCCCTCCAGAAAATCCCCCTTGGAGGTGCCACCGTCGCCGATAGTGACTACGGCGACACGCGGTTGATTACGCAGTTTGAAGGCCGAGGCAATACCGCAGGCGTGGGTGATCTGGGTGGCGATGGGGACGCAGATGGGGAGATCTTCAGAGGGAGTCCCATCGGGTTTGAGAAAATAACTGCCCCGCTCGTCCCCCCCCCAATATTGCAGGTTTTTCTCCATCGGCACGCCCCGCACATAGAGGGTGGGCATGTCCCGATAGTAGGGAACGTAGACATCCTGCGGCTGCATGGCCAGACCAATGCCAATCCCCACGGCTTCTGCGCCGAGATGGGAGGGAAAAGTACCGAGTTTGCCGGTTCGTTGCAGCGCAATCGCTTTTTTGTCATAGCTGCGCACCATCACCATATTGCGGTAGAAGGTGTGCAGTATCGCCTTGTCCAGCCAGGTCGGTAAGGTGGCGACCGGGCACCCTTCCGCATCGAGGTAACGAAGGAAAGGGATGTCGACATGGGTCATAACTGGCTCCTTGCCGTTGTGAGCGTCACCGATGCTGGTGACACCCAAATGTAAATACCTTGTTAAATAAAAAGCAAAGGGATTTACTCAGGTAAGACCAGTAGAAACTTCTTTAAAGTAGCGAAGGAGCTGAATTTTCGGCGATGAGTGGCAAGGTATGCCGTAAATGGTGCAACTTTGCAGCGCTGAATGCAGGATGCAAAATGTGAAAAAGGGGAGCCTTGCTCCCCCTTCTGTTACTCAAGTCAGCGGTTACACCAACCAGCAGTTACGCCAGCCACTGTTGCAGCTGGCGGGCCATGCCAGCTGGCAGCAAGTGAGCGCGACTCAACAAGCGGCTGCGCCAGGGCTCGGCCAGCAAGGTGGGGCAAATTCGCATCTCCCGTCCCCGGTCAGCAACGCGCACCAACCTGTCGATAAGAGTCTCCAGCGGCGGATGCGCCGGCCAGTGGGGATAGAGGTCGGCAGTCGCGATCCCGGCCAGCTCGCACACTCGCTCCTCTTTCTCATCTCCCTTTCCATCAGCCATTGGCCAAGGATGAAGCACCTGCAGCCAACCCGGCCGTGCGGCCTCCAGCAACTGGCCCAGCGTCGGCTGCGCAAAGTGGGGATCCCCTGCGACTTTGAGCAGATGGCGCGCCCCCGCCAGCACCACCACGCCGCGGGCGGGAAGTGCAAGAAGATAGTCGGCCAGCGCCTGATCCCGCCCCCTGTTGTGTAGCTGCCACCGCTCCGGAGTCAACTCTTGCCACTCGAATGAAGGCTCGCAGAGATGCACCCGCAGCCGTACATGTTCAGGGCGCACCAGATTGCTCTGGCGCAGAGCGGAAAAGAGAGCCGGAAACTCGGGGGCCATCCAGGCAGGAAAGGCGCAGGAGTCGAGCCAGACCGGATAGAGCCGGGCCAGCGTCAGCGGCTCATCCTGCCAGCTCTTCTCCCCCGTCAGCCAGGCATCGAGCAAGCTCTGATGGCGGCGATTGCCGCACTCCAGCACCAGATCGGTCATGACTCCCCAGAGCGCCGGATCACAGAGCCAGGCGTGCTGGCGCCGGATAAAATCCGGGTGCCAATGCGGCTCCCCCAGTCCCACCAGCTTGCCCGCCAGCAAGGCTTCCCGGATGGCGGCAACCGGGGTCATGCGTCCCCCTCCTGTCGGATGTATGGTTGTTGCCCGACCCCATCGACCCGCTCACAAATAAGGGCGCCGATCTTCGCCAACCAGTCGGGATGCACCATCTCCTGATGGAGGCAGGGGAAGCGCTCATAGCGGATGTCCCCTTTTGTCAGCGGCTCCCAGCCACGTCCATCCAGCCAGGGCTGGCGGGAGGCTGACGCCTCGATAAAGATCACCTCCCCGTGGTAGCAGTAGTCGACCGGCTCACGGATCAACCTGTTGTTATGGCCAACCAGCTCAATCATGGCGCTCACCACCTGCTCGTCGAGCATGGCCAGCGCACTCCCCTCCGCCCCCAGTCGGGCCACCACGTCGTCGCGAGTGAGGGAATCGAGCGCCTCATCCGCAACCGCAATGCCTCCCATCCGCAGCAACGCATCGAGCATCCGCTGCTCGTCGGGCAACGGCTGGGTCTGCCACTGCTGACAGGGGTAGGCATCGAGCAGCAGCACCATGGCCACCTCCTGTCCCTGCTCTTGCAACATGGCGGCCATCCGGTGCACCAACATGCCCCCGAGCGACCAGCCGAGCAGCCAGTAGGGCCCCTCGCTCTGTTGACGATGCAGCTCGGTCACATAATCGAGGGCCAGCTCGTCGAAGCTGGCAGGCAGCGGCGCATTCGGTTGGCAGAGCGCCCGCGCCTGCAGGGCATAGACCGCCATGTCGGTCGGCAGATGGGGCACCAGTGGCGCATAACACCAGCCGAGCCCCCCTGCGGGGTGGACGCAAAAGAGGGTGGGGCCTGATACGCCGGACTGCGCACCGGGCGCCCGCAAGGGCAACAGCATGGGCATCGCCTCCCGCTCGCCGCCAAGACGACGCGCCAGCTGGGCAGGGCTCGGCGCTTCGAACAGGCTGGCCAGAGTGAGATCCTGTCCGATTGATTCCTCAATACGCACCACCAGCTGCGCCGCCAGCAGGGAGTGGCCACCGAGGGCAAAGAAGTTATCGTCGGCGCCGACCCGCGCCAGCCCCAGTATCTCGGCGAAGAGGCGACAGAGCCGCTCCTCCAGCAGGTTTTTCGGCAGTGACTGACCCACCGCCGACGCCATATCGGGCAGCGGCAACCCCTTGCGATCCAGCTTGCCATTGGGGGTAAGCGGCAGCTCAGCCAGGTTTACCAGGAGCCCCGGTACCATGTAGTCGGGCAAGGCAGCGCCAAGGGCAGGTGTAAGCTCGGCCAGCGTCATATCTCTGCTATCTGCGGTCACCACATAGGCCACCAGACGGCGATCGCCGGGGGCAAATTCGGGGGCCAGCACCACCGCCTGCGCCACCCGGGGATGGCGCAGCAGCACCTGCTCGATCTCCTCCAGTTCGATGCGCTGGCCACGGATCTTCACCTGAAAATCGAGGCGCCCCAGATACTCGATGGCGCCATCCTCGCGCCAGGCGGCCAGATCGCCGCTGCGATAGAGCCGTCCCGCGCCGAAGGGGTTGGCAATAAAGCGCTCGGCGGTGAGCTCGGGCTGGCCAAAGTAGCCCTCCGCCACCTGCACGCCGCCGATCCAGAGCTCCCCCGCTACACCGGGGGGCACCGGCTGCAACCAGGGGTCGAGAATGTGGATACAGGTATTCCAGACCGGATAGCCGATGGGCACGCTGGTCACCGCCTCGTCTGCCCGGCAGGGATACCAGGTGACATCCACCGCCGCCTCGGTCGGGCCATAGAGGTTGTGCAGGGGGGCTGAAAATGCCCCATACCAGCGCTGCACCAGATCCGCGGGCAGCGCCTCGCCGGAGCAGAAGACCTGCCGCAGGGCGCGGCAACGCGCAGGCTCGGCCTGAGTGACAAAGATCTGCAGCATGGAGGGGACAAAGTGCAAGGTGGTGATCCCCGCCAGCTCAATCAGCTCGGCAAGGTAGGCGGGATCCTTGTGGCCGCCCGGTTTGGCGAGCACCAGCCGCGCACCGGTCATAAAGGGCCAGAAGAACTCCCAGATGGAGACATCGAAACCAGCCGGGGTCTTTTGCAGCACCCGATCCGCCGGACCGATGGGATACATGTGCTGCATCCAGAGCAGCCGGTTGACGATGGCGCCATGGCTCACCACCACCCCTTTGGGGCGACCGGTCGAGCCGGAGGTGTAGATGATGTAGGCCGCATCTTCCGGTTTGGGGGCTGGCAGATCACAAGGTGCTGTCGTTGCCAACTCTACAGCCGCCAGCTGCTCTGCCACACCGGGGGCATCGAGGCAGACAAGTGGCGCAGCCATATCGAGCGGCATCCGCAAGGTGCGACTGGTCAGCACCAGCGCAGGATCGCTGCTGGCGAGAATGTAGCCGATCCGCTCCGCCGGATAGTCCGGGTCTACGGGCACGTAGACGGCACCCACCGCCATGATGGCCTGCTGGGCGAGAATAAGCTCGGGAGCGCGCGGGATCACCACCGCCACCCGACAACAGGGGCCCACGCCCCTCCCTGCCAGATAGCTGGCCAGCTGGCGGGTGCGCTGGCGCAGCTCGGCCACACTCCAGCGCTCGGCGCCACACTCCAGCGCGATGGCGCTCTGATCTGCCGCCGCCAGCCCCTCGGCCAGCAGTGCGCTCAGGGTAGTGGTCGGCAACGGATGGTCGGTTTGGTTCCAGCGCGTCAGCTCAGCCTGCTCGCAGGGCAGCAACAGCGGCAAGCGCACCGCCAGGGTCTCGTCAGCCGCCTCACTCCAGGCGGCCAGATAGGCTACCAGTCGGGCCAGATGACGTTCACTCTCCTGTTGGCTGAAGCGCCCCTGATGTGCTTCGAGGGTCAGGGTCATAGCGCCTGCCTCCTCGGCAAAGTAGAAGGCGCACTCCTCCACCGGCCCCGCCGCCAGCACCTGCACCTCGCCACGAACCTGGTTGTGTCCTTCACCAAAGCTGAGGGTACGGGCAAAGGGCATCAGGTTGACCTGAGGGCCAAACAGCGGCTGGCCCGGCTGACGCTGTTGCAACCACTCCTGACGGCAGCCCTGATGACGACGCAGGGCGGCAAATTGCCGCTCAACCTGTACCAGCAACTCCCCTACCCGGCTGGTGCCGCTCAACTCGATGCGCAGGGGCACCACATTGACCTTCATGCAGGGGGTATCGGCCGCCACTGAGCCAAGCCGCCCCATCAGCGGAATACCCAGCACCACCTCGCCAGCGCCGCTCATCCGCTGCACATAGCTGGCCACCGCCGCCAGCAGCAGGCTGTAGGGGTGACAGGCCGAACGAGTCGCCCGCTCTACCAATGCCTGCCACTGGCGGCCAGCCAGCCGCTGTTCAAGACGATAGGTGGGGCCCGGCCCTTGCACCGGATGGCGGGAGAGCGACGCGGGAGTCTCTACCCCGGTCAGCTGCTGCACGAAGAAATCGCGATCCCGCGCAGCGCGCGGCGAATCCTGATAGGCCGCCTCTTCAGCCAGCAGTTCCTGCTGGGATGCATAGCGGCAGGGGGCTGGCTGCTCGCCGGCACAGAGCGCCTCATACCAATTGGCCACCCGCTGGCAGAGCAGGCTCAGGCCAAAGCCGTCGATGGCGATATGGTGCACGGCGATAAACCAGGCCCACCGCCTCTCGCCGAGGCGATAGAGGGTGGTGGCAAACAGCGGCCCCCCGGCCAGATTGAAGGGAACTGCCAGCTGCGCACGCATCTCGACCTGCGCGACTGCAAGCGGATCGGCTTCGCTGCGCAGATCCCGCTCGGTCAGTTGCCAGCAAGCGGGATTGGCCACCATCTGCGGGCCATCGACAGTGGCAACAAAGGCGCAGTGCAGACCGGGGATCTCGTCGATGGTCTGGCGTACCGCGCGGGTGAAGTGATGGGGAGCCAGCGCCCCCTCCAGCAGCCAGTACTCGCCGGTATTGCAGGCGGGGCTCTGCGGGTATTTTTGCTGGGCAAACCAGATGCCCGCCTGAGCGGTGGTTAGCGGCCAGCGCGGCTGCTCCCCACGCTGCTGGGTGGCGCGCATCGCCATTGTCTGTTCCATGGGAATATCCTTGCGCAAACATCGAGCGAGCAGCGACTTGCCCCTGCCCGCATGGCTGAAAAGCGAGGAGGCCTGGCCTCCTCCATAAAGAGAGTGTCGTACCCACTACACCGGCAGGCCGAAGATCAGCCCCCCAGGGTGGCACCGCCATCGACCACCAGATCCTGCAGGGTGATATGGCTGGCGGCATCGGAGGCGAGAAACAGCACGCAGGCAGCCACCTCGTCGGGTGTCCCGAGCTTGCCAAGAGGGATCCCCAGCTTGAACTGCCCGGGCAGGCCCGCGATGGTTCGCAGTTCCCCTTCGCGCTGTTCCCCCTCCTGCCACATGCCGTACAGCATGGGGGTGCGAGTCGAGCCCGGCGACACTAGATTGCAGCGCACCCCAAAGGGGGCAAGTTCCAGCCCTGCCGTTTGAGTGAGGCTGGTCAGCGCCGCCTTGGAGGCGCCATAGATGCCCATACCCACTCGCGGCACCCGACCGGCATTGGAGGATACATTGACGATGGCGCCCCTGCGCCGCCCCTGAAACCAGGGGGTCAGGGCCCGCATCAGATAGAAGGGGGCGAAGGTGTTGATGGCGAAGGTGCGCAGCAAGAGGGCGTCATCCACCTCATCAAGCCTGCCGGTCGCCAGTACGCCGGCGACATTGACCAGCACATCGGGCCCCAGCCCCTCGTCCAGCAGCTGTTCGCAGCAGCGGGTCACGGCCTCGCTGTCGCTGACATCGATCACCACTCCCTTCACGTTGCCGGGCAGCGCCTCGGCCAGTTGCAGATCGAGCGCCACCACGCTGGCCCCCGCCTCGGCAAAGGTGCGCGCCACCGCATGGCCAATTCCCTGCGCCGCGCCGGTCACCCAGATGGTTCTGCCTTGCCACTCGCTCATGGGGTGCACTCCGGTTCGCTGACGTGCTCTTCGTTGGCCTGATAAGCCGTGGCCTGACTGACGTGAAGCTGACGGGAGAGGAGCGCCCACCAGTGAGCCAGGGTCGGCGTGCGGGCCAGCTCGGCCAGCTCCACCACCAGCCCCTGCTGACGCCACTCTTCCACCAGCCCCATCACAGCCAGCGAGTCGAGACCGTAGTCGAGCAGGTTGTCATCCTCGGTGGGCTGCTCCTGCTGCATCTCGGCGGGCAGCCGCGCCAACACCAGATCACGCAGTGACTCGCGAGTCAGAGGGCGTTTGCTGGCCGCCATCACCTCGGCCACGGTAATCACCCGACCGGCATTGCGGCTGACGTAGGAGAGCGCCAGCAGATGATCCTCGCGGGAGAAGTCGGCGATGGCATCTGCCACCAGGAAGGGACGGATATCGCGCATAAAGGCATCGACCGCCGTCTGCATCACCCCGATATGACCGTAGATGCCGCAGATCACCAGCTGATCCCGCCCCCATTCGGCCATCAGCTCGGCCAGCGGTGAGCGGCAAAAAGCGCTGTAGCGCCACTTGGTCAGCACCGTATCCTGCGGCCCGGGTGCCAGCGCCGGAACGATTGGTTGGCGCTCCGGCGCTCGGGTCAACCCCGGCCCCCACATGTCATTGAGCAGCGCCCGATCGGCCTGACTCTGCTCGGCGGGCTGGGCGGTATAGACCACCGGCATGCCAAGAATACGCGCCTGACGGATCAGGGTGGCGATATGGTCGATGACCTGATTGATCAGCGGATTGTCCGCCCCGTAGAAGTCGACGAAATAGTGCTGCATATCGTGGACCAGCAAGGCGGCGCGGCCCGGTTCGAAAGGCCAGTTCACCCGCCCGGTAGGCAGCTCCTCAGCGGTAGGCAGCGGATAGGCGGCGAGGGATTGAATGGTCATGCACACTCCTTGACGAGCTGCTCGCGCAGCGTCTGTTTGTCTATCTTGCCGACCGGGGTGTGGGGCAGTTGCTCCACCAGCACCAGGCGATCGGGCAGTTTGTAATCGGCCACCCCCTGCTCGCGCAGGAAACGGCGCAAGCGGGGCAAATTGAGGGGCTCGCGGCACATCAGAAAAGCGCAGCTGCGCTCCCCCAGCATGGGATCGGGCATGGCGACCAGTGCCGCCTGCCGCACCTCCGGGTGGGTCAGCAGCAGCTCTTCAATCTCGAGGGCGTCGATCTTCTCCCCGCCCCGGTTGATCTGATCCTTGTTGCGCCCCACCACCATCAGATGACCGCTGGGCAAGCGGCAGACCAGATCGCCGGTGCAGTAGAAACCGTCCCGATCAAAAGCCCGCTGATTGTGGACATCGGCCTTGAAGTAGCCGCGAAAGGTGTAGGGGCCACGCGTCCAGAGCTCGCCGCACTCGCCATCGGGCAAGGGGCGCCCGTCGCTATCCCGCACCTCCACCTCGTCACCCGGGCTCATCGGGCGACCCTGGGTATTGACGATGTACCACTGGTCATCCTCGGTTCGGGTGTAGTTGACCAGCCCCTCGGCCATGCCGAACACCTGCTGCAAGCGGCAATCAAGGCGGCTCGCTACCGCCTCGGCGTGAACCGGGCTGAGGCGCGCCCCTCCCACCTGCACACACTCCAGAGAGGTCTGCGGATAGTGGCTGGCCGCCTCCAGCCAGAGCGCCAGAGCCGGTGGCACCAGGGCCGCCCAATTGATCTGATGACGCTGCACCAGCGGCAGACAGGTTACTGCGGAAGGATCCTTTGCCAGCACCACGCAGCCACCGGCATAAAACACCCCGAGTGCGCCGGGGGAGCTCAGGGGAAAGTTGTGGGGCGCCGGCAGGGCGCAGAGATAGATCACCCGCTCATCCCAACCGCACACCGCCACGCTCTGGCGCACGCTGTAGCCATAGTCATCGTGGGTACGGGGGATCAGTTTGGGAGTGCCGGTACTGCCGCCGGAGAGCTGGAAAAAGGCGACCTGATCGGCCGGAGTAGGAGTTGGCGCAGTGGCCGTCAGAGGCGAACCATCAGCACGGGCTATGGGGTCAGGCCGACGCCATGCAAATCCTGACTGAAGATCACTCCCTTCAGCCTGCTCGAAAAACAGTGTCTGACAGGAAGGCGCCACCAACTCGTCAAGGGCCACGAGGCTCCCCGCTTCACCGGCAAAGCCGGGATGGGAGGGGCTGAGTACCAGCAAGGCGGGCTCAATCTGGCGGGCAAAGGCCACCAGCTCGCGCCGCTGATGGCTGTAGAGGGCATGCACCGCCACCACGCCGCAGCGGATCAGGGCAAACCAGCAGATATAGAACTCGGCACAATTGGGCAACTGCACCAGAGCAGTATCGCCATGGCCCAGCCCGCGCGCGGCCAACCGCGCCGCCAGCGCATCGACCTCACGCTTTAACTGGCCATAACTAAGGGTGCGTTCGCCGCAGATCAGGGCCGTGCGCTCGGGATAACGTGCGGCAGATTCATCGAGCAGGGCGGTGAGCGGTTGTCCGCGCCACCACCCTTGTGCCCGGTAGTGGGCTGCCAGCTCGGCGGGCCAGGGGGTAAAGGGCACCAGCGGCTTCATGCGGTTACCTCCGGCTCCCGGCTTTCGAGGCCGAAGGCACGCAACATGGTGCCGAGCTTGGCGGCGGTCTCCTGCCACTCCGCTTCCGGCGAAGAGCCCACCACCACCCCGGCGCCAGCATAGAGCCGCAGCTGTCTGCCTGCAAGCACGCCACAGCGAATGGTGACTACCCACTCGCCATTGCCGTCGGCATCCATCCAACCAACGGCGCCGCAGTAGAAGCGGCGATCGTACCCCTCAAGCCGGGCGATGGCCTGACGCGCTGCCGAGAGCGGCGTGCCGCACACCGCCGGTGTCGGGTGCAGTGCCAGCGCCAGAGCCAGCACGGGAGAGGGTTCATGGAGCCGTCCGGCGATGCGGGTCGAGAGGTGCCACATGGTAGGAGTGGCGATCACCTGCGGCTCCAGAGGGACGTCCAGCTCGCGGCAGAAGGGAGCGAGGGCCGCAGCGACTGCATCGGCCACCAACGCATGTTCATAGCGATCCTTCTGCGCCCCCAACAGTTCGACACAGGCCGCAGGTTGATCAGGAAAAGCGTGGCGCGGACGGGAGCCCGCCAGCGGATTGCTCACCACCGCCACCTCGCTGCGCGATACCAGCAGCTCGGGGCTCGCACCAAGCAGGGTCTCCCCATCCGGCAGCGGGATCTGGAACACATAGGCGCCCGGATTCTGGGCCAGTAGAGAGCCATAGGCGTGTGCGGGGGAGGTCTGCTCTGCGCTCTGCACATCGATGGCGCGCGACAACACCACTTTCTCGAGCTGCCCCTCGCTGAACTGCTGCAACGCTGCCCGCACTGCCCCCTGATAGTGGGCGGAGCCGGTCACTTCGCTCACCTCGCCATGGAGCTGGCAACAGCTGGCGGGCAACATCGCATCCCTTGCGACCCACTGCGATTGCGCCGGGATCACCAGATGCCAGGGGGATTGGGTGTCAAACGGAATGGCGCCGATGGCGATGGGATTGACCATCCCCTGCTGGCGCAACTGACGCAGATGGGCGAGCAGCTTCTCCGGCGGGATACCGGTAAAACTGTCGTGGATACCGGAGGCGACCAGTACCCTGTCACCGCTGGCAAAACAGCACACTTTATCCAGCCCGGCAGTTGCTGCGGGCCACTCTCCTTCCAGTGCATGGTCACACATGACGGTGCTACTCCTTGGAATGAATCACTGCCTGACGCGACTTAAAGTGAGTCATTTGACTCACCAGATATCAGGGTGAACGGCATCCTAACAAGGAGCGAAAAAACGATCAATACAAATGAGAATCAATTTCATCAACTTCTTTTTAGTCAAAAGAGGGTGACGAACGAAACTGAGCTTTGCCGATAAAAAAGAGTTGCGATCGGAGCAAATTCAACTTGATAATGATAACGCTTATCATTTGTATATTATGGAAGATGTAAATAATGAAATCCTCAACCTCCCGTTTTATTGCTCCCAGCCTGCTGGCCACCACCATCGTCACTCTGCTGACCCAGCAAGCGCTCGCCGCCAGCAACGCGCCTCAAGCCGACGAGGTGATCACCGTCACCACCACGGCGCACAATACCCGCTCGGCACCAGCTTCTATCTCTGTCATCACGGCCGAACAGATCGCCGCCGCGCCCGTCAATGATCTTGCCGACCTGCTGCGCCACGAAGTGGGCATTCAGGCTGAAGCTGACACCAATGGCCGCAGCGATATCGGCATTCGCGGCATGTCCGGCAAATACACGCTGGTACTGGTGGATGGCAAACGCCTCTCCTCCTCCAATGCCCTGTGGCGCGGCGGCAACTTCGACAACACTCCCGTGCCCCTTGGCATGATCCAGCGGGTCGAGGTGATCCGTGGCCCCATGTCGGCACTTTACGGCTCCGATGCCATCGGTGGTGTCATCAACATCATCACCAAGCAGCCGGGCAAAACCTGGCAAGGGGCGGCCGATGCCGACTTCAAGGCTATCGAAGGCAAGGATGGCGGCGATCAGCACAGAACCAACCTGGGCTTTACCGGCCCGCTGACCGACAACCTGCTGATCCGGATGAACGGCGAGGTGTATGACCGTCAAGCCTGGACCCCCACCGAAGCTGCTGACGGCATCCCCCTTATCGAAGCCAAACAGACCCGCAACTTCGCCTCCACCCTCAGCTGGCTGGTGGATGAGCAGCAGCGCTTCGAGCTGGATTACCTCTACAACCAGGATGAGCGGCCTCTCGATATCTTCCGCAAAACCGGCAACAAGGTGCATAGCCGCCAGCAGCAAAACGATCGCAACCTGTTTGGTCTGACCCACAAGGGGAACTGGAGTTGGGGTGACACCACCATCATGGCCAACTACGAGACCTCCCAGATCGACGACTTCAACACCAGCTACTCTGCCCCGCAGCAGCGCGAACTGGAAGAGAACACCTTGACCCTCAAGGGCTATACCAACCTGGCGCTGGCTAACCACTACCTGACCCTGGGTGGTGAATATCTGGATCGGGAGCTGGTGGATGCGGTGAGCTACAAGGATATCGGCGGCAAAGAGAGTCACTCTCAGGAGGCGCTGTTCGCTCAGGACGAAATTGGCCTGACCGACAGCCTGACCTTCACGCTGGGCGGCCGTTACGATCATCACGAGATCTACGGCAGCCACTTCACCCCGCGCGGCTATCTGGTCTATGAGATGAACGATGTGGTGACCGTCAAGGGCGGGGTCAGCCAGGCCTTCAAGGCTCCGGCACCACACCAGTACTCCAACGGTTACAGCATCGAGAGCTGCGGCGGCAGCTGCCGCATCTATGGCAGCGACAAGGTCAAGCCGGAAACCAGCACCAACTACGAGCTGGGTGTCATCGCAGGAGAAGGGATCTGGGAAACCAGCGCTACCCTGTTCTACTCCGACATCGACGACATGCTCACCTTCAAGCAGTTGCCGAACTCCACTGACCGCACCTGGTACAACCTGGAGAAGGCCACCACCAAGGGGCTGGAGCTGACCGGCAAGCTCGATCTGACCGACGATATCAACCTTGGCGCCAACTACACCTACCTCAAGGCTGAAGGCGATCAGGGTCAGGCACTGCCCGAGCGGCCGGAGCACAAGGCCAACGCCAAGATCACCTGGCAGGCCACCGAGCGGGTCAATGCCTTTGTCGGCACCACCTACACCGGCACCCAGTTTGCCGAGCAGACCGTCAACAAGGTTGTCGTACTGCACAAGCTGCCCAGCTATCAGACCTTCGATCTCGGCACCGGCTTCAAGGTCACCGAGAACTTTGACCTGCGACTGGGGATCAACAACCTGACCGACGTGCGCCTGCAAGAGAAAGACACCGTCTTCCAGAACGTCGAACCGGGTCGCAGCTACTACGTCAGCGGCTCAGCCCGCTTCTAAGGTAGCCAAGGCCGATATAACAGAGCGCGGGCCCATGCCCGCGCTCTGTTAACCAAGAGAATAAGGGGAAGATCCCCACTGGACAGCAAAGAGCATGCAGATTTCCATTTGTCATCAGGATCGCTCATGTTCACCTCACTTCTGAATGCTTCACCCCTTGCCACATTGCCCACTCCTGACGAGATGTTAAAGGCCAGACCCTGTCCGGCACGGCTCGCTCGCCAGATCGCTCGCAGCCGCCAGCAAGCCCGCCATATTCTGCAGGGAGAGGATGATCGCCTACTGCTGGTGATCGGCCCCTGCTCCATTCACGATCCGGCAGCCGCCCGCGACTATGGTGGCCGGCTCGCTGAACTGCAGGGCCAATACGGGGAGCAGCTGCAACTGGTGATGCGCACCTATTTCGAAAAGCCGCGCACGACGCTCGGCTGGAAAGGATTTATCTTCGATCCCGACCTCGATGGCAGCGATCGACTGGAAAAGGGCCTATCCCAGGCCCGGGAGTTACTTCTGGCCCTTGGACAGGAAGGGCTCGCCTGTGCCACCGAATTTCTCGATCTCACCAGCATGCTCTATCTGGGGGATCTCATCAGCTGGGGTGCCATTGGCGCTCGCACCACCGAATCCCAGCTCCACCGCCAGCTGGCCTCGGCCCTTCCCTGCCCCATCGGCTTTAAAAACGGCACCGATGGCAATATCTGGATCGCGGTAGAAGCGATCCTCGCCAGCCGGGCGGCCCACCTCTATACCCAGCCTTGCGGTGATGGCCAGCTGGCACTGGTACGCAGCCATGGCAACCCCGACTGCCACCTGATCCTGCGCGGTGGCCGCCAGCCAAACTATCAGAGCAGTCATGTGGCAGAGGCTGGCGAGCTGCTGCGCCAGCATCATCTCTCCCCTCGCCTGATGATCGATTGCAGCCACGGCAACAGCCAGAAACAACATGCCCGCCAGCTGCTGGTTGCCCGTGACATTGCCGACCAGCTGGGTGCTGGTAGCCATGCCATCGCCGCCATCATGGTGGAAAGTTTTATCTGCGAAGGGCGTCAGGAGATTGGCAGCAAACCGCTGCGCTACGGCCAGTCGATCACCGATAGCTGCATCGGCTGGGAACAGACAAGGCAACTGCTCGATATGGTGGCAGAAGGGGTGGAGGCACGCCGCCAGCAGCGGATCGCCCTGGCGGGATAAATAGCGGATTAGAGAGATAACGCAGAAAAGAGTGTGGCCCCGATGGGGCCACCTTGTTGTTCACTGTCTGACGCACGTCAGGCGACTGACTCACGCTCCACCAGCTGGGCTTCAAACTTGAGCGCCAGGCCGTCCACCGGCTTGTGATCGAGCAGACGCAGCGCCAGCTCGGCTGCGCGGCTGCCCATCTCCTCGATGGGGTAGCGCACCGTGGTGAGCTTGGGATAGATGTAGCGGGCGTAGGGGATATCGTCGAACCCCACCACCGATACCTGCTGCGGGATCTTGTAACCCCGCTCCAGCAGGCAAGAGATGGCGCCGGCCACCATACCGTCGTTGAAACCGAGCACGGCCGTGAACTCGACACCACGGGCCAGCAGTTCACTCATCGCCACATAGCCGCCATTTTCGTCGGCATAGGCGCGGCTGACGAGAGCAGGATCAAAGGCGATCCCGGCTCTCGCCAGAGTTTGGGTGTAACCGGCCATCCGCTGCTGACCATCGACAAACTCTTCATCATCGGAGGTGATAAAGGCGATGTTGCGATGACCGGCATCCAGCAAGTGCTGGCACGCGGTGGTGATCCCCGCCTGGTTATCGAGCCAGACGCAGCGATCTTCCGCGCCCGGCACCTGACGGTTGATGAACACGATGGGGGTAGAGCCAGCCGCCAGCTCGCTCAGCTCCTCGTCAGGGAGCGCCTTGCTGTGGAGGATCAGCGCATCGCACTGGCGCTGCAGCAGCGCCTGAATGGCGTGACGCTCGCGCGCGATATCGTGGTTGCCAGACATGACGATGGTGAACTTGTTGGCCTGATCGACCATGGTTTCGATGCCACGCATCATCTGGGCAAAGAAGGGGCCGCCGCAGAGGTCGCCAACCAGCACGCCAATGCAGTTGGAACGCTTGCTGACCAGTGCCTGGGCAAAACTGTTGGGTCGAAAATTCAGTTCCTTCATGGCCGCCAGTACGGCCTCACGCTTTTCCGGTGCTACCTGTGCCGTGTTGTTGATAACCCGCGACACGGTGGAGATAGACACATTTGCCAGCTGAGAAACGTCTTTAATCGTTGCCACTATCCATTCCTTTATTGTGGGGGAACCTGTCGGTGCCGACGCCCGAGTATACCCTGCGGCCTGATGCAATTCCCGGAGCCAGGTCACCAGGCATGTTTCCTTTGGTAACAAAACCTTACCCGATGATACCCGGCAGCAGGGAAATTTGAAAACAGGGGCCGGCTGGCGGCCCCCGACTCAATAGGCGTGATTGAGCTCCCGCTCTGACATGAAGCGCAGCGGCTGCTGCAGCTTGTGCTGATAAATGAGATCGAACGACAACACGTTTTGCACGTAGTTGCGGGTCTCCTTGTAGGGGATGCTCTCGACCCACACGTCCATCGGCTTGTTGTCACTCTGCTCTCGCCAGCGTTTTACCCGTCCCGGCCCGGCGTTGTAGGCGGCCGCCGCCAGGATCCGGTTGCCGTCATAAACATCCAGCAAGCGCTTGAGATAGGCGCTCCCCAGACGAATATTCATCGTCGGATCAAACAGTTGCTGCTCGTTGCGATAGGGCACCCCCAGCTTGCCGGCAGTCTCTTTGGCAGTAGCAGGCATCAGTTGCATCAGACCGCGCGCCCCCACCGGCGACTGGGCCAGCGGATAGAGAGCACTCTCCTGACGGGAGATGGCATAGAGCAAACTGGTGTTCATGGTGCGCTCTTGCGCCATCTGGGAGAAGGTGCGTTTGAGCGGCAGCGGGAAGCGCAGGTCGAGGGCATCCCACGCCTCGGCGCGAATGCTGGCGAGAATGGCCAGCTCGTGCCAGCCCTGATTGAGGGCGATATGACCAAACTCGATGCGCTTGGCCACCGGATTGCGATCCATGTTGTGGATCCACTCCGAGCGGGCCGCTGCAATCTCGTTCATCGACAACAGCTCGCGCACCCGCAACAGGAAGGGCCAGCGCTGGCTGGCCGTCCGCCAGTCCGGCACATGCTTGACGCTCTGGTTCTTGATGCGATAAGGCACTCCGGTGCGCTGGGCCGCCATAAAGCCGTAGAAACCGCGCAGGTTGGCGGTCTCCAGATAGAGATCCCGCGCCGGTTTTTGCTGCCCCTGCACTTCAAGGGAGCGCGCCATCCAGTAGCGCCAGCGATCCTCTTTCTGACGGGCCATCGGCATCATCTTCACCCAGCCGGAGAGGCCACGCCAATCCTGCTCCCAGATGGCCAATCGTGCCCGCAGCTCGGTGATATCTGGGTCCGCCAGCTTTTTCACCGTGCTGTCGACCCAGCTACGCTGGGCTATGGAGCGATCCAGCAGCAGGCGGCGGGCAATGGCACGCTCTACCGGTTTCACCTCGGCCTGGGTCAGGCCGAAACGGCTGCGAAATAGCGCAAGCTGGCGCAGCACCGACTCCGGCTCCTGATTGGCATAGCGGGTCAAACCGAGGGAGAGCAGCTTGCGGGAATAGGGATTGCTGCTGAAATAGGCCGGGTTCATCGCCTTGGCGGGCTGCTCAAACAGGGTCACCATCTGATCGCCATAGCTCTGCAAGCCGCTACCCAGGGTCGCGCCAAGGTGGCGGATCAGATTGGGGTTTTCCGCCTCGAACGCCAGCGTCATCCGCTGCCAGATCTTCTCCTGGGTTCGCTGACCGGATGCCTGCCACAGCTGGAACAGCGGGGAGCAGGCATCGGGACGGGATTGGCCGCTCATCCAGATCTTGCCCGCCCCCTGCAACGCCTCTTTCGGCTTGCCGGTGTAATAGAGCGCCTGATAGTGCATGCAGAGCAGGTCGGTGGAGCTCGGCTTGGCCGGATAGAAGCGCAGGAACTGCGACCACTGCTGGCTCTGGGCCAGATAGGTCAGATAACTGCGCTCCAGCCGGTTGGACTGGGGGGTATCTCCATGCTGGCGGATAAAGCGGGTCACATCGTTGTAATCCGCCGCCCCCGGACGAAAGGCGAGCTGATAGTAATCGAGGTAAGGGAGCAGGGGGTAATGGGTCAAACGGGCACGAATTTGCTGGAAACGGGCCTGATCATTGGCCCGTACGGCGTCATACGCCTGACGGTAGAGCGTCTGGTCGGCAGTCTGCGCCATCAGGGTCGGCACGAACAGCGCCGACAAAACAATTCCCCATACAGCTTTCACTGAACATCTCCATTGAGGGCAATACACCGCCCGGTGGCGGTGGGTCTACTGCCTCTCATTCTACCCGTTGCCGAGCAGCGCTACAGCGGGGAGCAGGGACTATTTTTCTGACTCGCTCAGCTGCATTTCACGCAGTTGCTCCGGTCTGGTCAGCCGCTGTACATATTTCTCCAGATAGGGCACCGGCAGCGGCTTGGAGGCGAGATAGCCCTGATAGAAACTGCACCCCTGCGCCTTGAGAAACTCCAGTTGCTGACGGGACTCCACTCCTTCCGCCGTGACGTTAAAGCCCATATGGCGGGCCATGGCGATCACCGCCTCGACGATGGCCATGTTGTCGCCATCTTTCGGGATGTCCTGAATGAAGGAGCGGTCGATCTTGAGCTCATCGGCAGGTAGCCGCTTGAGGTAGCTCAGGGAGGAGTAACCGGCGCCAAAATCGTCGATGGCAAAGCTGATGCCGAGCTCCTTGAGCTCGGTCATCTTGCTGATGGTGTCCTCGGCATGACCCAGCACCACGGATTCAGTGATCTCCAGATTGAGGCAGGCCGGATCCATGCCGGTTTGCGCCAACACATCGTGGATCCGCTCGACAAAATCGGTGGCATGGAACTGCTTGGCACTGACGTTGACCGAGATCTGCGGAATGTGGATGCCGTTCTCCTCCCACAGCACATACTGGGCGCACGCCTCGTGCAGCACCCAGTTGCCGATATCGACAATCAGGTCCGTCTCCTCGGCGATGGGGATAAATTCTGCCGGCGAGACCAGCGAGCGACCGGCCGGCTGCCAGCGAATGAGCGCCTCGACACCAATGATATCGCCGCCATCGACCATATGCTGAGGCTGATAGTAGAGGGTCAGCTCTTGCTGGCTGAGGGCGTTACGCAGTTCGTTGTGAATGAGCAGACGGCGATCCGCCTGCTGCTGCATCGAGGCATCGAAGAAGCGACGGGTCTTGCGGCCAGCGGACTTGGCCTGATACATGGCGGTATCCGCCTGCTTGAGCAGATCATCGACCCCCTGCTCCCGATCCGGAAACAGGGTAATACCGACACTGGCGCCGATGTGCAGCACTTGCCCCACATAGGTATAAGGAGCGGCAATCTCGGTGATAAGCCGTTCGGCAATGATATCGGCCTGCATCTCCGCCTGGGGCGGGCTGGCCGAGAGCGATGGCAGCAGCAACACAAACTCGTCACCGCCGAGACGGGCCAGGCAATCCCCCTGTCGCACCAGCCGTTTGAGACGGGCGGCGACCTCCTTGAGCAGCCAGTCACCGGTGGCATGGCCGAGGGAGTCGTTGATGGTCTTGAAGTGGTCGAGATCGATAAAGAGCAGCGCGCCAATCAAGCCATCGCGGGTCGCCTCGTTGAAGGTCTGCACCAGAGTCTCGTGCAACTGACGGCGATTGGGCAATCCGGTCAGCTCGTCGTAATAGGCGAGATCCTGAATGCGTCGCTCGGCCGCCTTGCGCTCGGAGATATCCTCGAAGCAGATGACAAAGTGGCTGATCACCCCTTTTTCATCCTGCACCGGTGTCACTATCTCCCACTGGGGATAGGTGTGACCATCGACATGGCGACGCTGGGTCTCCCCCTGCCAGCGGCTGAGGGTATTGAGCTCGTAGCCGAGCCCCCCCAGATTGGGCCAGAGATCCTCTTCCAGATGCAGGCCCAGCACCGACTGGCTGTCGAAGCCGGTGATCTGGCTGAAGGCGTTGTTGACCCGCAGGATCTTGAACCCCGGATCCGTAATGATGATCCCTTCGTGGGTCTCGAATGCAACGGCAGAGAGGCGCATCTGGGCATCGGATTGCAGACGCTCCAGCTCGGCTACCATCCGTACCGAGAAGGTATTGAGCACCGAGGTGAGGTTGCTGGTATCTGCCGGGGCCGAATAGAGCAGCGCTAGATGGCCCAGAAGTTGGCCTCTGGCATCAAACAGCGGCTGACCATAATAAGTCTGCCCGGCCGCCAGCCAGGGTTGATACTCCTGCGACTCGTCGATCACCTCGAAACAGATGGCCCCTTGCTTGTAGAGCTCCTGACAGGGGGAACCCACCAGCGGGTAGTCTTTAAGCGACAACCCGTCGGCAGCCAGCACTTTGACCCGATCTGCACCGCACAACTCACCCACCCAGACCGCATCCACCTTGAGGATATGGGCCAGCTGGCTGACCAGGGTATTGAAGAAATCGAGCCCGGTGCGGGCAGAGAGCGCCTGCGCCAACTGGGTGAGCAGGGTGGTTTGCAGCAATGGCAAAGAGAGATTGAGGGAGGAGACAGCACTGTTGGCGGTATCAAGAGGGGCCAGCCAGCCACAGCAGATCTGCTGGGTGGGCACAAACTGGCCACTCCAGAGCACATGGTTGAGCTGCCCCTGATCATCTTTCAGATGACCGATGAACTGTTCAGGCAGATGTGATTCATGAAGCCGGACGAGAAAGTCGGCAAAGCCTGCCTCATCTTCCGGTAACAGGCGAGCGGCCCAGGGATGATTGCCCTCCCCTTGCCACTGCTGGTAGGCCCCCTGATCAGAGAGACTCCACTGATCATGTTGCCGATCGAAAAACCACATGACTTGCGTGGCCTGCTGCTTCATTTACCACTCCAACACAACAACCAACCACGTTTGATGTCCAATCAGGCATAGCAACGCCCCCTGCATCCGCTCATCAGATCAGAGGTTGCGAGGGAAGAGTACAAACATGCGATATCAAGCAGTGGAAACCGGACATGAGGTCGACACGAAGTGCTGCCAAGAAGGGACAGAAACGATCCTATTCCCGTCATACTGCCTGCCAGTTTCATGGAGCTCAAGCTGTTTTTGGCACGAAACCGGAAAAGATCACAATTTATAAGTTGCTGAATAGCCAAGGGAAGGTTATGTGACATGGATCACATTTCAATCTTTACCAATGAGTAATCTGAAGGTGAAGACACAAGCAAGACGACCCGAAGGGGGCCAATATGAAAATCGAAATTACCAGCAAAATCATCGACATCACCCCGGCTATCCGCGAGCGCATCGAATCCCGTTTTGAAAAGCTCGAACGTCTTCAGGTGCCTCTCATCACACCCCATGTGATTGTTTCCAAAGAGCGTCTGATGTTCACTGTCGAAGCCAGTGCTGGCATCCCCAACGGCAAACTGTTTGCCCAGGCAGAGCATGAGGATCTCTACGCCGCCATCAACGAACTGGGGCAAAAACTGGAGCGCCAACTCAACCGTCACACCGAAAAGCCGATTGCCCGTCGTGCCAATGCCGCGTTCAAGGAGCAGCCGCAACCGGATGAAGCTGACGCTTGATGGCATGCCGCGAGGCTAAAAATTCCAAAGAGCATAAAGGCGGGGTTACCCGCCTTTTTGTTGCCTGTAATTTCCCGACAAGCACAGCGTTACGTCAGTGAACAGGCACCATCAACTGAGCCAGTGCAACCGGGTATCCACCCCCTCTTGCAAACGATCGAGGATCGGCAGCAATACCAGCGGATCCTCCTGCCTCGGCACATCGGCCAGCTTTCCTTGCAACCGCTCCCGCGCCAGCGGTGACAGGTTGTCGTAGACAGCCTCATCCAGCAGCGGCTGTTTGACCGTCAGCGGCGGCGTTTGCAGCGCCAGCCAGAGCCGCACATCCACCATGCTTCCCCCTTGCTGCAATCGCTCATTGATGGCACTGCAGTCACTCCCCGCCCCTTCAGCCACCAGCATCTCTGCCGGTCGCAGATCAAAGTGCAGACGCCAGTCACGGCTCTGGGGAGTGGCCGCCGGTTTGGCATCAAACCAAGGCTGCTCCTCCACCGCGTCGGTCAGCAGGGCCAGATGCAACCTGAAATCCGCCCGATCCCCATGCTGCAGGTCACGGTTGAGGCGCTGCCCCAACTGGCCCTCATCAACGAGCAGGTGATTACGGATTGAACTGGGCAGCATGAGATAACTCTCGAAAATGGCGATCTCACTGGTTATCGGCCACAAATCCAATTCTTTTAATGGAAAAATCCTGCTTGGGGGTTCACAAAACCGGAAGATCTGTTAGTATGCGCCTCGCACTTGTGGAGGGGTTCCCGAGCGGCCAAAGGGATCAGACTGTAAATCTGACGGCTCTGCCTTCGAAGGTTCGAATCCTTCTCCCTCCACCATTTCAAGTGCGACAAGTTGAAAGCAATACCCCGTGGAGGGGTTCCCGAGCGGCCAAAGGGATCAGACTGTAAATCTGACGGCTCTGCCTTCGAAGGTTCGAATCCTTCTCCCTCCACCATCATTCAGAAAACCCGGCCTCGCGCCGGGTTTTCGCATTTTTGGCCCATCGCAATTCATTCTCCCTCTGCACTGCCAACCTTTATCACGGCTTGCCCGCGGCCAATCGCGCAATAAAAAACGGGAGGTCTGCGCCTCCCGTTTACGTTCATATCAGCCCTGTTACGGGATGAAGCGTTACAGAGTAAAGCGATAGAAGATATCGACCGCCTGAGCCACCCCGCTCATCGCTTGCAGATAGAGCCTTGGCAATACCTCGTAGCGCAGCTTGAACTCGGCGATGGGGCTGAAAACCCCGACCCCGTACTGGAACTGCAAACCCGGCAGCAGATAGGCCGACAGCGTCACCTGGGTGTTGTCGCCACTGCCCGCGGTATCGAGAGAGACATCGCTCATCCCCAGCGACTCGCCGATACTCGACACTACGCCATTCGCCTGACTCACCGCTCCGGCCACCAGCAGACCGTTGAAACCGCCATCCTCACCGCCGGTCTGCAACCCTTTGCCGCGCAGCAGATAGGAGAGCTGTTCCGACTGCGCCATCTGCGGCTCGGAGTAGACAGTGATTTCAGGCTTGCTGGCAGGGCCGGTCACCCGCACCCCGACCGTCACCTGACCTTCTATGGTATCGGGATCCCGGTTGGCCTCGATGTTGAGGAAGGGCCGATCCAGCGGACCGGAGAAGAGGATCCGCCCCTCCTTGATGATGAGGTTCTGACCATAGGCCTTGAAGCGGCCGTTGGTCAGCACCAGCTGGCCATTGCCAGCCAGCGGTTTCTCGGGATCCTGACGGATATTGAGGCCACCGGAGACATCGGTCTTCAGCCCCATGGCATCGAGCTTCACATCGTTGCCAAGGCGGATCGCCACCTTCATCGCCAGCGGCAGGCTGGCCTGCTTGGGAGCCGGGGGCAGATCGTCATAGACCACAGTCACATCGTCGGAGACCGCCACCGCCGAATCCGGCAGGCTCTTGACCAGAATGCGCGCCCAGGGAATATCCACCTGACCGGTAATCCGGGTCTCCTCCCCCAGCGACACCGCGATATCGGGCGAGACTCTGACCCGGCCCATGCCCGGATATTGCGCCTCCAGATCCTTGCCCTGAATGGTGAGGCTGCCGCTGACCGGCATCTTGGCCCAGCTGAGCCAGCCGCCCAACGCCAGCGGCCCCTTGCCCACCAGCATGGAACCATCCAGCTCGGCCCGATTGCCCTCAATCTTGAGGCGGGTCACCAGCTTGGTCAGGGTCACCATGTCGGAGTGGGTCTGCACTTCACCGTCACGCAGGTTGAGCTGGCCAAACAGCAGGGGCGCCGCCAGGGTGCCATCGAAACGGGCATCGGCGGAGATGATCCCTTGCAGGGAGCGCACCTCAGGGATGAGCGGCGCAAAGGTATTGAGCTTGAGATCGTCAAACTTGAGCTGACCACCGAGCAGACCGCGACCGGCGGGCTCCCTGATCAGCAGGTCGGTATCGATATTGCCGATCTGCTTGGAGGCAAAATCGAGTCGAATGGCCGCCTGCTGCCGCTCGAAATCCAGGGCCAGAGCCAGCTGCTGATAGTCGGTCTTGAGGCCATCTGCCACAAAAGTGCCCGGCGTGGTGCGTACCACCGCATGCAGGGTCGGCTGATTGCCACGCCAGCTGGCACGCCCATCGGCCGAGAGCATCGCCTGCCAGCGGAAGTTGTCCGGCAACCAGGGGCGCAGCCGCTTGAGATCAAACTCGCTCAGGGCAAACTCCAGAGTGCCCTGGGCAGCGGAAACCTGACTCCCCTTGACGCAGAGGCTGGCCCCCTGAGAGCCGAGGCAGAGATCCCCCATCGCCAGCCGCTGACGCGGCAGATCAAGATCCAGTGCCCAGGGGGAGCTCAAGTCCCAACGGCGCAGCGGGGTTTTCAGCCGCAACTCGGAGAGCGCCCCGCGCCAGTTATCCCCGCGCACGCCGCCACCCAGTTTGAGGTTGGCCGCAACAGGGTCACCCTTCATGGTCAGGGTCAACAGATGCTGACTGATATCGCCGCTGAGGTTCAGGGCCAGCTGGCTGAGCTTGGTCTCACCCTGTTTCAACTGCGCCACCAACAACGCGAGCTCACCGGCCGGTTTGGCACCGATCGCCACATTGCCCTTGAGGCTAATGCCCTTCAGGTCGGTGCCGGCATAGTAGAGCCGGTCGGAGGCGAGATCCGCATCGATTTTTGGCGTTTGCTGATTGCCACTGACCTTCACCTGCCCCTTGATATCCCCTTTCAGGCCGGGATAGATGCCCCCCAGCTGGGGAGCCTGCAGGTTGGCATCGAGCTTCCACTGGGCGCTGCTGATACTGCCCTTGGCCTGCAACTGGTTGGGACCACTTTGCAGCGAGAGCGCCGGGATCTGCCACTCCATCTTGTCGTTGCCGCTAAGCTCCCCCTTGAGGGCCAGCGGGTACTGGTTGAGCTTGCCATCCACCTTGAGCTTGGGCAGTTTCAGCTCCCAGTGGCCCGCTTCGTTCATCACGAAACGGCTCTCCAGCTCACCGGCCAGCGTCCCTTTCAGCTCAGGCAACAGCTCGGCCGGATTGATCCCCTTGAACAGAGTGGTCCCCTGCCACTCGATCCCCTTGTTCCATGCCAGCTTGCCATCGAGCTTGAGCTCCCCCTTGAGGCCATTGAGCTGCAAGGCGATCTTGCTGAGCCGCTCCAGATCCCCCTTCCCGTCCAGCGCAAGCTTGAAGGGGGGGACATCGGTCCCCTTGCCGGAGGTATTGAGGGCAAACTGGTAGCCGGAGAGCTTGCCCTTGGCAGTCAGGCTCCCTTTGTCCAGCCGATAGCTCGGCTCATCTTTGGCGGGCTTGTGAAGAGGCCAGCCAAGGCTCTTCCAGTCGAGGGCCAGATCAAAAGGCAGATCCGGGTCGAGAGCGGCCAGCGAGCCCTTGAGATTGGCTGCAATCGGCCCCTTGGCAGACAACGCCAGCCCCAGCTTGCCGACCGAACCGCTCAGCGCCAGCATGGCCTGCTCACCCTGCAGCTCGCCATCCAGCAGCCCCTTGCGGGCCTTGGCATCCAGGGTCACCGCCAGCGGGTAGTCGTCACTGAGCTGGATATGGCCCTTGAGCACCAGGTCAGCCATGGCGTGGCGCAGCGAGAGCTCGCGCACCTCGATGCGATCGTCGGCAGCAGTGGCCGACAGCAACAGCTTGTCGAGCCCTTCAATCAGCTCGCCCTGCTTATATTGCACCCGGGTCGCGCTGACCCCTTCCAGCTGGATGGGGAAAGGAAGATGAATGGCGGGCAGGAGAATGGGGGCAGCCTTTGCAGTTTTTGCAACTGGCGCCCCTTTGCCCTGTTTGGGGGTATTGGCGCTGGCCTTGTCGTTGCGCGCCACCGCAGTCACGGCTTGCTTCTCGTTAGCGGCCGGCTGCTTGGCAGATTTGGCTGTGTTGGAGGGTGTCGCGTCATCCAGCGTCACCGTCAGGTTATCGAGCACCGGGCCGCGTACAATCAGCCCCTTGCGGTTGAGGGTGGCGCCGATATCGAGGGACCCCAGGGTCACGGCCACGCCGGGCACTGCCAGATCGAGATCGGCCACCTTGAGGCTGTCGACCTGAATTTTGAGTGGCAGCGGGCGCCAGACAAAGGGTTCGGAAGGCTCTTCCGGTGCAGGCTTGGAGTCGGCTACCTTGACCACCGGATGGGTCACCGCAAGGGATTTTATCCAGAGCTTGCCCTGCAGCAACTTGCCGAGATCCCAGTCGAGCACGGCGCGATCCACCGTGACATCCACCAGCTCATCCTGCCAGCCGGCCCCTTCCAGGGTCCAGCCGTAGCCAAGCTGACCGGCCACCAGCTCCCCCTTGAGAGAAGGCAGCGCTCCCTTGGCCTGTTGCCACAACCACTTGTTGCCCTGATGGGTAAAGCCCAGCAGGCTGACACCGATGAGCAGTAGGAACACCAGCCCCATCAGCCAGAGAAAAATGCGTTTTAGCCAGATCACAATGCAGACCCCCGCGCAAGATACAGCCGCAGCGGCCAAAGAAAAAAGCGTTTAGACAACATCATAATTCAGGCCCCAATGCGAAATGCAGCCGCAAGGGCTTGTCCTCCTCCGATACCCCGACCGCCAGATCCAGCCTGACCTGACCGATGGGGGTGACCCAGCGCACACCGACGCCGGTACCTATTTTCCAAGGTTCGCTGTAATCGGTGGTGGAGGTGCCGCCATCCACAAACATGGCCCCCAGCCACTTCTCGCTGAAGCGGTAGTTGTATTCCAGACTGGCCACGCTGGTGTAGCGGCCACCGGTCAGCTTACCATCCGGCCCGGTGGGGGAGATGCTCTCGTAACCAAAGCCGCGCACCGTCTGATCGCCACCGGTAAAGAAGCGCAAAGACGGCGGCACCAGCGAGAAGCTGTCACCTATAATGGCCCCCTGCTCTGCCCGCATCAGGAATCTGTGGTTATCGCCTAGAGTTCGCAGCCACTTGCTGCGCCCCCACACCCGCATAAAGCTGATGTCGGAACCCCATCTGGGGTCGGAGAACTCCAGCGTCAGCTGCTGGCGATCCCCCCAATCGGGCACCAGGGTGCCGCGCACCCGCAGTCGGGACCAAGAGACCCCGGGGATCAGCAGCAAGCTGTTCCCCTCGTCGGCGCCCTGGGTATAGATCTCGTTCTCCAGCCGGATAAAGACGTCCCGATCCCAGCTCTCCGGCCGCCGCGTCCAGCGGTGCACACCGATGGTCGTGAGATCGGAGCGGGTATCGTTGTTGTCCTTGTACTGGTAACCGGTCTGGATGGAGTAGTAGTCCCGTAGCGGGTTGCCCACCGGGATCTGATAGTCGAAGCTGAGCTCTGCCTCCGGCGCCGACACCTTGGCGGTGGCAAACAGACGGTGGCCGTAGCGATTGACCCAGGGTTTCTCCCAGGTGGCACTCATCCGCGGGCCTACGTCGGTGGCGTAACCGATACCGGTCTCGATTTCGTGATCGACCCGGTTATCCAGCGTCACCGCGATGGGTACCCGATAGTTGCTCGCCTCGCTCAATACCGGCTTGATATCGACCTGACGGAACAGCTTGGTAGAGGAGACATCCTGCGACATCTCGGCCAGACGGATGGCGAGATAGGGGTCGCCGCTCTTGATGTTGATAAGCGGGCGAATAAGGTGAAGCGCTTCGGGAGTGGCATCGTAGCGGATCTCGCCAAAACGGTAGCGATGGCCCGATTCGAACAGAATAAAGATCTCCGCCGTCCCCTTGTCCGGGAACACCTTGACCTGACTCTTGCTCAGCTTGGCATCAAAGTAACCGCGGGCCAGCCCGAGGCTGCCCAGATCGGCCTTGATGGATTCATATTTGGCGTGGTTGAGTGGCTCCCCCTCTTTGAGGGGCAACTTGTCCAGCAGGGCGCTGTAGAGCTCGTCGCTGCCCGCATCCCCCTCCAGCAGAATATCGAGGCGGGAGACGATGACCGGCTCCCCCTTGTCCACCTCAATCACCACTTTGGACGGAGTCTTCTTGTCGCGGCTCAGGGTGATTTTCGGCTGGTAGTAGCCATAAACCTGCAGCGCCTTTTGCACGCTCTCGGTAATTTTTGCGCGGGCCGGGCGGTATTGCCGCTCCTGATAGACCGGCAGGGCATTGAGGTAGGCTTCAACGTTATCCTTGTTCTCCCCTTTCAACCCCTTGACCTGATAGGTGAGCTTGGCGGCAAACGCGGGCGAAGCCAGCAGCGACAGCAACATGCCCACCCCCAGTACCCGCAGGCCGCGGCGAAACGCAGAGCCAGACAGTGAACGCCCTGCCAGCAGGGATGAAATGCATCCTGTCAAAGGTCAATATTCCTGAATCTGTGGTGAAGGAAACCAGCGCCCTTTCGGGCCAACCCCGAATGCGGCGCAGCACGCCATGCCGTGCATGGCCGTGACACAAAAATGCGCGCCAGAAAAATGGCGAACCTTATCCTAACATAGGCATCGGCCAGCGACAGCGCGGCGCCATTGGCAAATTCACCATATCTTTTAAGAGGTTGACCACAAATCACACATTTTGGTGACAATGACGCCGCCCGCTTTCCCGATGAGGGCGAATTGACCTGCCCTGAACAAGGTTCACTTCGTCGTCAGGCACCATTTGTCACCTCTCCCCCTCTCTTTACCACCAGAAACCCACCACGACAGAGTTTGTCGGCATCGCCCCACCATCACCGTTTAACAGACCCGGCACACGCCAAAGCCCGCCGTAGCGGGTGATTAAGAATTGCTCGTTCAGCACAATCGAATTATCCCGCTGCCTTTGCGAACGTCCCTCCCTCACACTTGAACCATCAACTGAAGGAGACACATCATGCATGCACGTAGCGAACAGATGGCTGACTATATTGCCGATCGTCTCGAGTTCATCACCTTTCTCGCCTGTTGTAGCGCCCTGCTGGCCCTGCTGACCGGCATGAGTGGCCAGCAGGCGCTGGCCTTTACCGCCCTGAACCTGCCGTTTGGCCTCGGAATTCTGCTGGCGATGGCGATGCTGGCCCCCCTGCCCGTCCACTGGCGGCTGCCGGGCATCACCCTGCTGCTGGCAGGTTGCGCCCTGATGACCCTGCAACTGGGGGGTGAGTGGCTCAATCCGCTGGCCATCTGGAGCCTCTACGCCCTGCTCGGGCTGGAGATCATCTGGCAAGCGCGCCCCCGCGCCGTGCTGGCCACCCGCGCTCGCCAGTAACAGGGCTGACGAACGCCGGTAAATGGCGGGGTGATGGCTGACGCCGGTGGCAAATTGGGGTACTCTTGCGCCCCGATTTGCCACCACCCTTGGCGTTAACAACCTTCGCCATCACTCCCAGGAGCGCCCCGATGAAAAAAGCCTGTGCCCAGCACATTCTGGTCAAGACCGAAAAACAGTGTCTGGAGATCAAGGAGAAGATCGAGAAGGGAGCCGACTTCGGCCAGATGGCCAAGCGCTTCTCTACCTGCGCTTCTGCAAAACGCAGCGGCGATCTGGGGGAGTTCAACAAGGGGGATATGGTCAAGCCCTTTGACGATGCAGTATTCAAAGGCGAACTGCTCAAGGTACTGGGGCCGGTGCGCACCAAGTTCGGCTTCCATCTGATCAAAGTGCTCTATCGCAACTAAGTCATCGCAACTGACCATTTTCTCGGTGAAGCTCCCGTCAGGCGGGCTTCATCGACCTCTGCATCTCCCTCGCAAAACTGACCAAAACCACGCCAAACTCTCATCAATTTACTAACGTTATCAGGCAATTAAGTTTATCCTTCTCGGCATTGTCCACATTCGACGATGGATCCCGTGCTATGCCCCGCTCTTGCTTGTGGCCCCTGCTGGCCTGGTTACTCCCGCTCGCTGGCGCCCTCGGCAGCCGCCTTCATCTCTGGCCCTGGTGGATCGGTTTTGCGATCTGTCTCATCGGAGCCCTTGTTTCCCTGATCTTGCTGGTACGCCTGCCCTGGAGCCGTAACCGCTACGCCAGCGGCCTTGGCGCCTTGCCGCTACTGCTGCCTCTGACCTTTGTGGCGCAAACACTGCGCATGCCGCTGATCAACGATGTGAGCACAGATCCCTATAATCCCCCCCTGCTGCGCTGGGCGGCAGAGCTCAGAACAGCGCAGGATCTGCCAATAAATAGCGCTCCGCTGAAAGCAGTTGAGGCAAAACCCGGTCCTCTCTTTACCAGGGCCTCTCCTGCCGAAGTGGTGATTGAAGCCAGCGAACTGATGCAGGAGCTGGGCTGGCAGGTACGACCGAGCCCGGATGGTCTGGATGCGGTGGTTACCACCGGCTGGTTCGGCTTTCAGGATGATGTGGCGCTGCGGGTCTTTGTCGGCCCCAGCGAAACCCGCATCGATATGCGGTCAGCTTCCCGTCAGGGGCAGAGCGATCTGGGTACCAACCGGGCACGGATCGAGGAGTTTCTGATCCGCCTCAACGAGCGGCTGGGTCAGGCCTACAAACCCAACCTGAAACACTAAGAAGGTCATCAATGCGCGTCGAGGTGAAACCCGACCGGGAATATGCCTGGTTTATCCGCCCCTTTTTCTGGCTGCAAAAGCGCAACTATGGTCAGGTGCTCATTCCAGGCAAGTGCTGGGGCCGCTCGCCGCGCCTGTTTGCCGCCGTCGCCACCCTCTACGGCGTCATCAACCGCAAGCGCTCCCCCATCGACCCCGTTCTGCGCTCGCTGGTGACGGTGCGGGTCTCCCAGCTCAACTGGTGCCGCTTCTGCGTCGACATCAACGCCATGACCCTGATCAAACGGGCGGGCTCCAGCGAGAAGGTGGAGGCGCTGGCCAACTGGCGCGAAAGCACCTTGTTCGACGAGCGAGAGAAAGCTGTGCTCGACTACACCGAAGCGATGACCGGGCTGGATGGGGTGAGCGATAAGCAGGCGGCCCGCCTCAAGCCCTGGTTCGACGATGATGCCATGGTGGAGCTGACCGGCCTCATCGCCTTCCAGAACATGTCGGCCAAGTTCAACGCCGCCCTCGATATCGCCCCGCAGGGCTTCTGCCAGCTGCCGGTGCAACCGGAACGCCCCGCCCAGCCAGACAGCAAGGACGCCTGATGAACCGGACCCGCCTGCTGCTTGCGCTGGTGATGGGGGGCCTTATCGGCACCTTTTTTGCCCTCGATCTTGGCCGCTATCTCAGTCTGGGCGCCTTGCAGGCCCAGCAGGCTGCAGTGGCGCACTGGGTCGACAGCCACTTTGTCTCGGCCAGCCTGCTGTTCGTGCTTATCTATGTGCTGAGCACCGCCCTCTCCCTGCCCGGTGCCAGCCTGCTCACCCTGGGTGGCAGCGCGGTGTTTGGTGTCGCCTGGGGGCTGCTGCTGGTCTCCTTTGCCAGCACCATAGGCGCGACCCTGGCATTTCTCAGCGCCCGCTTCTTGCTGCGCGACTGGGTCACCGCCCGCTTTGGCGACAAGCTGGCCACCTTTCAGTCCGGCATGGCGAAGGAGGGGGCCTTCTATCTGCTCAGCCTGCGCCTCATCCCCGTCTTCCCCTTCTTTCTGGTCAATCTGCTGATGGGGCTTACCCCCATCAGTGTCAGCACCTACTACTGGGTGAGCCAGCTTGGCATGCTGCCCGGAACCTTCGTCTATGTGCTGGCGGGCAGCGAGCTTGGCCAATTAACCAGCACCGGCAATATCCTCTCTCCCGGCCTGATGGTCGCGCTGACCCTGCTGGGGCTGATGCCCTTGCTGGTCAAAAAATTGACCGCGCACCTCGCCCAGCGGCGCCTGCTCGCCCCTTACCGCAAACCCGCTCGCTATGACTACAACCTGCTGGTGATCGGTGCGGGCGCCGGTGGGCTGGTCACCAGCTATATCGCCGCGGCGGTGAAGGCCAAGGTGGCGCTCATCGAGAAGCACAAGATGGGGGGCGATTGCCTCAACAGTGGCTGCGTCCCCTCCAAGGCATTGATCCGCAGCGCCCGCTTTGCCGCAGAGCAGCGTAAAGCCGACGAGCTGGGCTTTAGCCCAAGCCACTCCCGCGCCGATTTTTCGGCGGTGATGGAGCGGGTGGCCGCGGTCATCAAAGAGGTCGAGCCCCACGACTCCATCGAGCGCTATCAAGGGCTTGGGGTGGAGTGCATCGAAGGGGAGGCGCGGCTGGTCTCCCCCTGGGAGGTGGAGGTGAACGGCCAGCGCCTTGCCAGCCGCCATATCGTCATCGCTACCGGCGCCCGGCCGTTGGTGCCCAACCTGCCGGGGCTGGATCAGGTGCCTTACCTCACCTCGGATAGCCTCTGGCAACTGCGCACCCCGCCGCGCCGCCTGCTGGTACTGGGCGGTGGCCCCATCGGCTGCGAGCTGGCCCAGAGCTTCGCCCTGCTCGGCATTCCCGTTACGTTGGTGGAACTCTCGGAGCAACTGCTGCCCCGCGAAGATAGGGAAGTGGCCGACGCGTTGGCCGGGCAGATGAGCCGCGATGGCGTGCGGCTACTCACAGGCTGGCGCGCCGAGCGAGCCGACTATCTGCCCGCTGCCGAGGGGGAGCTACCGATCCGGCTGCAACTGCGCCGAGGCGAAGAAACACAACAGGTTGAAGGGGATCAACTGCTGCTGGCACTGGGTCGGGTCGCCAATGTGAGCGGCTTCGGGCTCGAAGCGTTGGGGGTCGAGCTTGCCCCCCGCGGCACCATAGCGGTCGATGGCTTCCTGGCCACCAACTTCCCCAGCATATTGGCGGTGGGGGATGTAGCGGGCCCTTACCAGTTCACCCACTTTGCCGCCCATCAGGCCTGGTATGCGGCAGTAAATGCCCTGTTTGGCCAGTTCAAGCGCTTTCAGGCCGACTATCGGGTCATTCCGGCGGCCACCTACACCACGCCGGAGATTGCCCGGGTTGGGCTCAATCGCAAGGAAGCCGAAGCGCAGAAGATCCCCTTCGAGGCGACCCGCTTTGAGCTGGCTGAGCTGGACAGAGCCATTGCCGATGGCGAGCGCCACGGTTTTGTCGAGGTGCTGACCGTGCCGGGCAAGGATACTATCCTTGGCGCCACCATAGTGGGCACTCACGCCGGTGAGCGGATCGCCGAATTTGTGCTCGCCATGCGTCACCGCCTCGGACTTGGCAAGATCCTCGGCACCATTCACGCCTATCCCACCCTGATGGAGGGGAACAAATATGTGGCGGGTGAATGGAAACGGGCCCACCAGCCCACCCGGGTGCTGGCGTTGCTGGCCCGTTATCACCGCTGGCGCCGTGGCGCCTGACAACCAGAGAAACGTTTATGCTCAAGCCATTCTCACAACTCAACTCACAGCTCAAACAGCGGCTAAACGCCATGCTGTTCGTCCTGCCACTGTTGGCCAGCGGCCCGCTGTTAGCCACCCCTGATGACAACTGGCAACAGACCCTTGAGGAGGCGAAGGGGCAGACCGTCTACTTCAACGCCTGGGGCGGCAGCCCGGAGATCAACGCCTATCTGGTGTGGGCCGGGCAGGAGCTGGCGCGCGACTATCAGGTCAAACTGGTGCAGGTGAAGGTGGATGACATCGCCCAGAGCGTCAGCCAGTTGCTGGCCAACAAGCAGGCGGGCAAGCAAGCTGGCGGGCCCATCGACCTGCTCTGGGTCAACGGCAAGAACTTCAAGGCGCTCAAGGAGCAAGGGCTGCTTGGCGCTCCCTTTACCGCCGAGCTGCCCAACATGGCGCTGGTAGACAACAGCCTGCCGGTGAGTGAGGACTTCACCCTGCCGGTGGAAGGGCTTGAAGCCCCCTGGGGCATCGGCCAGCTCAATCTGATGGTCGATACCGAAGAGGTCGCCAGAGCGCCCACCTCGGCTGCAGCCCTGCTGGCGTGGGCCAAGGCCCATCCCGGCCGCTTCACCTATCCCAAGCCGCCCCAGTTCCATGGCTCCAGTTTTCTCAAGCAGATCCTGCTGGAGCTGACACCAAACCCCGCCCCCCTCTATGGGGAGGCGACCGAGAGCGACTTTGCCAACGTGACCGCCCCGCTCTGGGCCTGGCTCGATGAGCTGCATCCGGCACTCTGGCGCAAGGGCAAACTGTTCCCCACCAGCGCCGCCGAAACCCGCCAGCTACTCGATGATGGCGAACTGGCCATGGCCATCAGCTTCAATCCGCAGGAGGCGCAGAGCGCCGCCCAGATTGGCGCCCTGCCCCCCAGTGTGGAAGCCGTCGCCATGGAGAAAGGGGCGCTCACCAACAGCCATTTTCTCGCCATCCCCTTCAACGCCAGTGCCCGTGCGGGTGCCAAGGTGGTGGCCAACTTCCTGCTGAGCCCGGCGGCGCAGGCACGAAAAGCCAATCCGGCCTTCTGGGGTGATCCCAGCGTGCTGCGGGCCGATACCCTGCCTGATTCAGCCAAGGGGCAACCGGCACTACGCTTCAAAGCAGTGGCCGAGCCTCACCCCAGCTGGCAGCTCAAGCTGGAAGCAGCCTGGGCCGAGCGTTACGGTCACTGATGAGTGCCGCTGGTCACCCGCTTTCCCGCTCCCGACCGTGGCGCCGGTTGACACGCCACCCCAGTATGAGTGCGGGGATGGCGGTCATTTATCTGGCGATCTTCGTCATCCCATTGCTGGCGGGACTGTGGCAACTGCTGGCGGAGGGGATGATCGCCTCTCATCTCGCCTTGCTGCTGGCCCAGCCTGGCCTATGGCACTCAGCAGCGCTGAGTCTGTGGATTGGCGCTGCCTCAACCCTTGGCAGCCTGCTGATGACCGCCCTGCTGCTGGCCCACAGCGACAGCCGGGCTTTCGGACTGCTCCGCCGCCTGCTCTCGCCTATGCTGGCCATGCCCCACGTCGCCTTTGCCATCGGCTTTGCCTTTCTGCTCGCCCCCTCCGGCTGGCTGCTGCGGCTCCTCTCGCCAGCTCTAACAGGGTTTGATCTTCCCCCCGATTGGCAGACCATTCGGGATCCTTGGGGGCTCGGGCTGATTGCACTGCTCGTTTTCAAGGAGACCCCCTTTTTGCTACTGATGGCGATGGCCGCGCAGCAACCCATCCAGCTGGCACGCCAGCAGTGGCTGGGGGCAAGCCTTGGCTTCAGCGCCCCCCAGACCTGGTGGCGCCTGCTGCTGCCCGCCCTCTGGCCTGCCCTGCGCCTGCCCATCTATGCGGTGGCGGCCTACGGAGTGGCGGTGGTGGATCTCGCCCAGCTGCTCGGGCCCGATGCCCCCGCCCCACTGGCGGTGCGGTTGTGGCTCTGGTATCAGGACCCGGATCTGCTCTGGCGTGGCGCCACCGCCAGCGGCGCCCTGCTGCTGCTCGCCATCACGGCGCTGCTCATTGCCATGCTCAGATTACTGGAGTGGCTTCATAAAGAGATGGGCAAAGGCTACTGGCTCAATGGCAAACGGGCGGCGCCCCACTTCTTTGCCAACCGGCTCGCAGCGGGCTTTGCCTTCACCCTGATCACCCTCAATCTGGCGGTGCTGGCGGCCCTGCTGCTCTGGTCGCTGGCGCGCCGCTGGCCCTTTCCCGCCCTCTGGCCTAGCCAGTGGAGCAGTCACTACTGGCTGGATCTGCTGCCAACCCTGCTGCCGCTGCTGGCAACCAGCGCACTGCTGGCGCTGGTGAGCGGCTTGTTGGCACTGATGATGGCGGTGTGCAGTCTGGAGGCACAAGCCGGGCGCCGCCCCTGGCCGCTCTGGCTCATCTGCCTGCCGCTGTTGCTGCCACAGGCGAGCCTGCTGTTTGGCATCCGGCTCGGGCTGGACTGGCTTGCTCATGACTCGATAAGTAGCGGCATTGGCTGGGGCTGGGTGCTCTGGAGCCAGCTGCTGTTTGTCTTTCCGTATGTCTATCTCTGCCTGCACGGCCCCTATCGCCAGTTCGATCCACGGATCACCCAGAGCGCCCTGCTGCTGGGGGCAACGCCATGGCGAGCCTGGTGGCAGGTCAAAGCGCCGCTGCTGGCGCGCCCGCTGCTGTTTGCCTTCGGCGTCGGGGCGGCGGTTAGTTTGGCCCAATACCTGCCGACCCTGCTGTTTGGGGCTGGCAGGGTGGTCACCATCACCACTGAAGCGGTGGCCATCGGCAGCGGCCTCAACCGGCGGCTGGCGGGGCTCTACGGCCTGCTGCAACTGCTGTTGCCACTCGTTATCTACCTGCTGGCGCTCTGGCTGCCAGCGCGGATCAATCCGGCGCTCAAGGGGGGCGGCTCACGATGAACTCTCATGATGGAAACAACCATATGCTGAGCAGCACGCCTCTTCGGCTTTACCTTGATGAAAATCTGCTGCTCTCGCTGCCCGCCCTGCAGGTGGCCCCCGGCGAGGTATTGACCCTAATGGGGCCGAGCGGCTGCGGTAAAAGCTCCCTGCTGGCGGGGCTGGCCGGGGTACTGCCCGGCGCGCAGACAGATAGCGACCCGATCCGGCTGGAGGGGGAGGTAAGGCTCGGCGAGCGGCCACTCAACACCTTGCCTGCGCAAGCACGGCGCATCGGCATGCTGTTTCAGGATGACCTGCTGTTCGACCATCTGACGGTGGCGGAGAACCTGATGTTCGGTATGCCTGCAACCATCAAGGGAAAACGCGCGCGGCGGGAAAAGGCACTGGCCGCATTGGCACAGGTCACACTGGCGGATCAGGCTGACAAGCTGCCGCAACTGCTGTCAGGGGGTCAGCGGGCGCGGGTCAGTCTGCTGCGGGCGCTGTTGGCGGAACCCGACGCCCTGCTGCTGGACGAGCCTTTCTCCCGCCTCGACAAGCCGCTGCGGGCCGCCTTTCGCGAGCTGGTATTCGCGCAGATCAAAGCGCTGGCCATCCCCGCCATCCTGGTGACCCACGACGAAGAGGATGCACCGGGCACCATACTCAATCTCACCGAATCCTGTTTTTAACCGAGGAGTTCACCTTGTTTGACCGCCACCTGATCCCCGTGATCCGCAGCCCTCTCACCCAGCTTGCCAAACCGCTCTGCCGTGCCGGGATCAGTGCCAATCAGGTGAGCCTCACCGGCTTTGCCATCGGCATGCTGGCGCTGCCGCTGCTGGCCTTTGGCAGCTATCAGTGGGCACTCGCGACCATCCTGCTCAACCGGCTGCTGGACGGGCTCGATGGCGCCGTGGCGCGGGAAACCGGCATCACCGATTGCGGCGGCTTTCTCGACATCACGCTCGACTTTATTTTCTACGCCGCCGTGGTGCTGGGCTTTGCCCTCGCCGCCCCGGCCAATGCACTGCCCGCCGCCACCCTGCTGTTTGCCTTTATGGGCACCGGCTCGAGCTTTCTGGCGTTTGCCATCATGGCGGGCAAGCGGGGGATCGACAATCCGGTCTACCACCACAAATCCCTCTACTATCTGGGCGGCCTCACCGAGGGGAGCGAAACCATCGCCCTCTTTGTGCTGATGTGCCTGTGGCCCACCGCCTTCGCCCCGCTCGCCTACGGCTTTGCCCTGCTCTGCGCCATTACCACCCTGACCCGACTCTGGAGCGGTTACCACACCCTGCGTCCCCCCCAGCGCGAAACAGCACAGCCCTCACAGAAGGGCTAATCCATCGCACGATGAATTGGCGGCAAACAAGGCGCACGGAACACTTGCGCCCGGATGACAATGTTTTACCATTGCGACACTTTTATCAGTCTCTTTGAGAACCCTATGCGTCGCCTTGCCTCTCTTCTCACTCTGTCGTTATTCCCCCTGCTCGGTGGCTGCAGCAGCGCCCCAGCGCCAAAGCCCGTGGTAGTCCCCCAGCCCAAGAGCGCCTTTATCAATCAGGCGCCATCGAGCAAACCCGTTTATACACAAGGGGTTAGCAAGGGGGACTTCGCCAACCGCCCCAACGTGGACCGGTTCGTCCAGAAGATGGTCGAGAAGCACGGTTTTGACAACGCCCAGCTGCATCAGGTGCTGGCACAGGCAGAGCGTTACGACTGGATCATCCGCCTGATGGATGCCCAGGCGCCGACCACCGCCAAGCCCACCGGCCCGACCGGCGCCTGGAACCGCTATCGCGCCAAGTTCATCACCCCCGACAACGTACAGAACGGCGTCAACTTCTGGCGTGAATACGCAAGCGAGCTGAACCGGGCGGAGCAGATCTACGGGGTGCCGCCGGAGATCATCGTCGGCATTATCGGGGTCGAGACCCGCTGGGGCCGGGTGATGGGCAAGACCCGCATTCTGGATGCACTGGCCACCCTGGCGTTTGATTACCCGCGCCGCGCCGAGTTCTTCACGAGCGAATTGGAAGCCTTCCTGGTGATGACCCGCGACGAGGGGATGGACCCCACCGAACCCAAGGGCTCCTATGCGGGCGCCATGGGCTACGGCCAGTTTATGCCCTCCAGCTTCCAGCGCTATGCGGTGGACTTTGACGGCAACGGCCACACCAACCTGTGGGATCCGGTAGATGCCATCGGCAGCGTCGCCAACTACTTCAAGGCCCACGGCTGGGAGAAAGGCCAACCGGTGGCGGTGCGCGGTCAGGGCCAACTGCCCGGCTATGAGCATGGCTTCCAGACCCGCTACCGGGTCGCCACCCTGCGCCGCGCAGGGCTGACCCCCACCAGCAGCCTAGGCAACCACAGCGAGTCGAGCCTGCTACGCCTCGATGTAGGCACCGGCTACCAATACTGGTACGGCCTGCCCAACTTCTACACCATCACCCGCTACAACCACAGCACCCACTACGCCATGGCGGTGTGGCAGCTGGGGCTGGCGGTGAAAGAGGCCAAAGGCGGTTACTGAGTCAAGCACTGATTTGCCAACAAAAACGGGCCTGCTGGCCCGTTTTTGTTATTCGTTTTCCAGCAACCAGCGTTTGAGCAGTGCCGCTAACTGAGCCTGCTCCGCCTCGGTCAGTGGCGCCAGCAGGCGACGCTCGTTGGCCACGTGCAGCTCAACCGCCCGGTCAATGAGCGCTTTGCCCGATTCGGTCAGGCAGACCAGCAGGCTGCGCCGATCGCTGGGCGCCGCTTGCCGCTCTATCAGTCCCCGCTCGGCCAGCTTGTCGAGCCGGGCCGTCATGGCACCCGAACTCAACATGGCCGACTGGTAGAGCACTGTCGGCGTCAGTGGCTCACCCGACCGACGCAGGGTCGCCAAAATGTCGAAGTCCGTGCCAAGCAAGCCGCACTCCTTGAGCTCTTCACTCACCTCACGACCGGCAATTGCCGCCATCCGGGCTACCCGACCCAGCACCCCCATAGGAGAACAGTCGAGATCCGGTCGCTGCCGGGCCCACTGAGCCAGCAGCAGGTCTACATGATCTGATTCCATCGCCAACTACTTATCTTTATATCGAGATACTTGATGATAAATCAATTTGGCGCTAATTTATCTTCACTTGAAGATACTTTACGAAGAGATAAATAATGCCAATGCTGATCGCCTTGCTGGCTCCACTGCTGTGGGGCAGCACCTATGCTGTCGTCAGCCTCTACCTGACTGACTACTCGCCCTACTGGGTTGCCGTATGGCGGGCACTGCCTGCCGGGCTGCTCTTGTTACTGTTGCATCCGCGCATGCCGCCTCTGCCCTGGGGCAAGCAGTTCCTGTTGGCGTTTTGCAACATTGCCGCCTTCTTCGCTTTGCTGTTTGTGGCAGCCTTCCGGCTGCCGGGGGCAGTAGCAGGTACACTTGGTGCCACCCTGCCGCTGGTGCTGATGCTACTGGCCTGGTTGCAAGATGGCACACGACCGAGCCTGAAATGGCTACTGCTGGGATTGATGGGGTTGGCTGGGGTATTACTGTTGCTCAACCCCTCTGCCAATCTGGATCCTGTCGGAGTTGCATGCGCCATGCTGGCCACAGTGCTGATCGGCCAATCCAGCCGCTGGATGCGCCACTGGCCGGTAAACGATCTGCTGGCGCTGACCGCCTGGCAATTGCTGCTTGGGGGCTTGATGCTGATCCCGCTCGCCTGGTGGCTGGCTGGCCCAATGCCGTTACCGGATCCGGCCAGTGTGCCGGGATTGCTCTGGTTGATCCTGCTCAACACCGCGCTGGGCTACTGGGCCTGGTTGTGGGGATTAAAGCACCACGGCCCGGAGGTGATGGGCATGCTGGCCCTCACCAATCCCATGATGGCTGTGTCGCTTGGGGTATTGATGGTGGGTGAAACCCTGGATGTCAGCCAGTGGATCGGCATCGGGGTGATCCTGCTCTCCCTGTTCCTGATGAAACTGCCAGCACGCTCCTTCTTCAAACGTTGGCAAGCCCGCCGAGCGAGTACAGGGATCTGTAACGAGGTGTAAACACCAGACCACCTCACCCCATGCATAAACAAGAGGAGCCATTGCGGCTCCTCTTTTTAGTCAGCGGTCAGTGACTGGAAGGTGGCTTATACGCCGGCCTTGGCCAGTGCCGCGGAGACGATCTGCTGGGCTTCCTGCTGGATGAGGTCGAGGTGCGCGTCGCCCTTGAAGCTCTCCATATAGATCTTGTAGATGGACTCGGTGCCGGAGGGGCGCGCCGCGAACCAGCCGTTCTCGGTCACCACCTTGAGGCCGCCGATGGCGGCATCGTTGCCCGGCGCCTTGGTCAGCTTGGCGATGATGGGCTCACCGGCAAGCGTTGAGGCTTCTACCAGTGCCGGATCCAGCTTGGAGAGCACCGCTTTCTGGGCGCTGTTGGCCGGGGCGTCGATACGGCGATAGCTGGAGCGGCCAAATTTGGCTTCCAGTACGTCGTAATGAGCCTGCGGATCCTTGCCGGTCACCGCCAGAATTTCCGCTGCCAGCAGCGCCAGAATGAAACCATCCTTGTCGGTGGTCCAGACGGTACCATCTTTGCGCAGGAAGGAGGCGCCCGCGCTCTCTTCGCCGCCAAAGCCAAACTCGCCGCTGTAGAGGCCATCCACGAACCACTTGAAGCCGACCGGCACCTCTTTCAGGGTGCGGCCAATCTCGCCGGCAACCCGGTCGATCATGGAGGAAGAGACCAGCGTCTTGCCAACGGCCGCATCCGCAGACCAGCCGGTGCGATGGGTAAACAGATACTGGATTGCCACCGCCAGGTAATGGTTCGGGTTCATCAGGCCGGACTTGGTAACGATGCCGTGACGGTCGTAGTCAGGGTCGTTGCCAAGGGCGATGTCGAACTTGTCCTTGAGGGCAATCAGACTGGCCATAGCGAACGGGCTGGAGCAGTCCATCCGGATCTTGCCGTCTTTATCCAGGGTCATGAAGGAGAAGGTCGGGTCGACCTTGTAGTTCACCACCTCGATATTCAGGCCATAGGTCTTGGCGATGACGTCCCAGTAGGCAACGCCGGAGCCGCCCAGCGGATCGACACCGATCTTGATGCCCGCATTCTTGATGGCGTCCATGTCCAGCACGTTCTTCAGATCATCCACATAAGGGGTGACATAGTCGTGCTCCACCACGAACGGGCTCTTGAGGGCTTCGGCAAACGGCATCCGTTTCACGCCAGCCAGACCCGCTTCCAGAATGGCGTTGGCGCGGTCTTCCACCCACTTGGTGATCTCCCCTTCGGCGGGGCCACCATGGGGCGGGTTGTACTTGAAGCCACCATCTTCCGGAGGGTTGTGGGACGGAGTGATCACCACACCGTCAGCACGGGCAGCCGGTTTGCCTGCATTGTGGCGCAGGATGGCGTGAGAGATGACCGGGGTCGGGGTAAAGCCCATACCGGCTTGAATGCGAGTTTCAACGCCGTTGGCGGCCAGCACTTCGACGGCGCTGGCAAAAGCGGATTCGGACAGGGCGTGGGTATCCATGCCGACAAACAGCGGGCCAGTGATGCCGGCCTGCTGGCGATACTCCACCAGCGCCTGGGTCACCGCCAGAATATGGGATTCGGTAAAGGCGCTGTGCAGGGCGCTGCCACGGTGGCCGGAGGTACCGAAGGCAACCCGCTGCTCGGGGCGGCTCATGTCCGGCTTGTTGAGGTAGTAGGCGCTGACCAGACGGGGGATGTTGGTCAGATCGCTTAAACGGGCCGGTTGACCGGCGTGGGAATGCTGAGCCATGGCGTTTTCCTTGCGTAATGGCGGCCTTGCCGGGCAAGGCCTGAGTCTTGAAGAATCGTTAAATGGCGCCACACACCTGCGCGATCACCTCTTCGCCATAGCCCATGCTGGCCATCAGCTGGGCCACCATATTCTGCTTGCGGCTGGTGTTGGTGTTGGTGATTACCCAGAACGGGGTCTCCGGTACCGGCTTGGGCTTGGTGGTGCTGCCACTGGCACGCAGAGCCTCGGGATCCTGCGAGAAATAGACGCGCTTGCGCCCCTTGATTTCGGTGGCCTGGGTAAAGCCTTCCGGGTTATCCCGGTAGAGGGTACTCAGCACCAGCATGAAGCGGTTGATGGACTTCTCTTCTTTTTGCAGCTCACCAGAATCGAGCAAGGCTTGCAGCCCTTGTTGGGTGGCTACGGTACTGGGCTGCGCGACAGCAACGGGCTCGGCAACCGGCACACGTTGGTGAGCAGGCTGTTCCAGCAGACGGCGCAGGATATCGGAGGCACTCTCACCAATGTGCCGGGTCTGGCTGGCGATATAGAAGTAGAGATCGTCATCAAGCTCGATGGTTTTCATAGGGATGCGCTGGACTCGTCGAAATTCGGATGCGGCGATTATACATAGGCAAACCCGACAGCCCAAGCAAGGGGCTGGCAGATGTACATGAATCTCATCGAGAATACGGCATAATAGCGGGCCAAGTGTGTGATCAGCCGCACTGATAGCCGATCCGGACGGGATTTTTTAGAAAAAAAACCACATAAAATCCCAATCCATTGGACGAAATCCTTTTCCTTCCAGTGCGTTAAATAAAACAGCGATACGCACCCACGACCGACAAGGTGTCATTTTGCAACAAAACAGCATATTGAACTTCAAGGAGCAGGGTCAGGGGCCGGCGGTCATTCTGATCCACGGGCTGTTCGGCAGCCTCGACAACCTCGGCCTGCTGGCCCGTGCCCTCTGCGAACAGTACCGGGTCATCAGCGTCGATCTGCGCAACCACGGCGCCTCCTTTCATAGCAGCGAGATGAGCTATCCGGCCCAAGCTGGCGACATCCTGACCCTGATGGATCGGCTGAATATTGCCGAAGCGACCCTGATTGGCCACTCGATGGGCGGCAAGGTAGGGATGCAGGTCGCCAAGCTGGCGCCAGCGCGGGTGACCAAGCTGGTCGTCGCCGACATGGCGCCAGTCGCCTATCCCCACTCCCGCCACCAGAATGTGTTCGCCGGACTCAACGCCACACTGCGCACGCCGCCGCAAAGCCGTAGTGAAGCGGAAGCCATGCTGGCGCAGCATATCGAGCTCGCCGGGGTGCGCCAGTTCCTGCTCAAATCCTTCGCCAGAGGCGAGCATGGCTGGGGTTGGCGCTTCAATGTGCCCGCCCTTGAGCAAAACTACGCCAACATCATGGGCTGGCCAGAGGATGAGCATCGCTTCGAGGGGCCTGTGCTCTTTATCAAGGGGGGGAATTCTGACTATATGCAGCTCCAATACAGCGAGACGGCACTGGCCCAATTCCCGGCGGCAAAGGTGCGTGTCATCGCGGGTACCGGCCACTGGTTGCATGCGGAAAAACCGGCTCTGTTCAACAAATTGGTTGTGGATTTCCTGTCGACAGGCGGTTAACAGTTTCAAATCCTTTGTGATATAGTGCGCCCGTCATAAGGAGTGTGCGCAATCCATGCTAAGTGAACATATCGACCTGATCGAAAGTTTGGGCCTCAAGTTATTCTTTGTGGCCATTTTCATATTGATTGGCCTGGCCATTCAGGACGTGCTCAAGCGCGGCAACGTGCCCCGTTTCGGTCGTTTTATCGTCTGGTTGGTACTGTTTCTGGGTTGTGCGGGTTTTGTCGCCAAGGGGCTGATCGAACTGGGCTGGGAAGGCTCAGGACTCGGCTAACTTATTTTCATCTGTGATGTATGGCCAAACAGCAAACTGATCGAACAACACTGGATCTGTTCGCAAATGAGAAGCGCCCCGGCAGGCCAAAGACCAATCCACTCCCCCGCGAGACCCAGCTCAAGATCAACAAGCGTAACCAGCTTAAGCGCGATCGGGAAAATGGGCTGAAGCGGGTAGAGTTAAAGGTGGAGGCCGAGTTGCTGGAGCGCCTGAACCAACTTGCGTTACAACAGAACATCAGCCGAGCCGAGCTGATCCAATCTATCCTGAAACAACAGATTGAGTCCGCCTTTGCGGTGGACATTGCAGTCTGAGCGTTGAGCATTAACACCAAATACGGGTAACTAAACACTATGGCAAGTGTAGGTCTGTTTTTTGGCAGCGATACCGGTAACACCGAAGCTGTCGCCAAGATGATCCAGAAAGAGCTGGGCAAAAACCTGATTGAAGTCCGTGACATCGCCAAGAGCAGCAAGGCCGACATCGAGAGCTTTGATCTGCTGATGTTCGGCATCCCGACTTGGTACTACGGCGAAGCCCAGGCCGACTGGGACGACTTCTTCCCCGATCTGGGCGAAATCGACTTCACCAACAAGCTGGTCGCCATCTTCGGTTGCGGTGATCAGGAAGACTATTCCGAGTACTTCCTCGACGCCATGGGCACCCTGCGTGACATCGTCGAAGCCAAAGGCGCCATCATCATCGGTCACTGGCCGACTGCCGGCTACGAGTTCGAAGCCTCCAAGGCACTGGTCGATGACAAGCACTTTGTCGGTCTGGGTATCGATGAAGATCGCCAGCCGGAGCTGACCGCCGAGCGCGTCAAGGGCTGGTGCAAGCAGCTGCACGAAGAGATGTGCCTAGGCGAGCTGGAGTAATCCGCTTCCCCTCATACCTCTGACAACAAGGGCCCTGACGGGCCCTTGTTGTATCTGCAAGTGGCGATGCCTGCCTTCATTCTCCCCTGTTATTCACCTCTGTGCTCCGGTTTGGCTCGCACATAGAGGGTGCGCTTGACCTGCGCCACCAGCTCGCCGCTCTTGTCTTGTACCGTCACCTCGAATTCGGGGAAATGTTTGTTGCCACCTTCGGTCGCCGCCACGATTTCGGCCAGCTTGCCCTCGGTCAGGTTAAACTCGGCCACCAGCTTGCCCTTGCCCGGCTTGATGTAGTTGATGCTGCCCGCCTTGTCCCAGACGTAGTAGCGATTCTTGAAGTAGCCCATCAGCATCAGCGGATAGATGGGGTCCGTCATGGCAAACATGCTGCCGCCAAACTGGGTGCGGTTGGCGTTCTTGTTCCACCAGCGGGATTTGAGGGTCACCCGGCAGTAGCGAAAGTCATCGCTCAGGGTCTCTATCTTGATACCGGCACCCCAGAAAGGGGGCCAGGCGTTGAGTGCACGGCGCACCCAGGCCGCATTGTCAAAAAGCCAATCCATGGATCTCATCCGACCAGAATATGAAAGTTACATCTTATCAACATCTGCCATGCCAGCAAGTCGGACGACACGATTGATTATTTCAATCCAACCGGCCATTTATGGCTAAACCCCTTGAATTGCTGGGTTTATTTTTAGGGAGGCTACGACCTATAATGACAGGCCAAGCGAGTTCAAGGTTGCCATTCCTGCGGCAGTCCATCAGAATAACCCCACCTTCGAGAATGCGAATAAGTAGAATATGGCAGACAACAACCAAGCGTTAAAAAAGGCCGGGCTCAAGATCACTTTGCCCCGGGTCAAAATCCTGGAAATCCTGCAACAGCCGGACTGCCAGCACACCAGCGCCGAAGATCTCTATAAACGACTGATCGACCTGGGTGAAGAGATTGGTCTCGCTACCGTCTATCGCGTTCTCAACCAGTTTGATGATGCCGGTATCGTTACCCGTCACCACTTCGAAGGTGGCAAGTCGGTATTCGAACTGGCCACTCAGGAGCATCACGACCACCTGGTTTGCCTCGACTGCGGCAAGGTGATCGAGTTCTCCGACGAAGTGATCGAACAGCGTCAGCGCGAGATCGCCAAGAAATTCAATATCCGTCTCACCAATCACAGCCTCTACCTCTACGGTCATTGTGCTACTGGTGAGTGCAAGCACGACGAATAAGTCGGCCGCGACTTGCAGATAACGGACAATAAAAAAGCCAGCTGATGCTGGCTTTTTTATTGTCCGGCGCAGGCCGCTGGCAGCACACAGGGCAGGGTTTCCCCTGCCCTACTGAGTTAGCCTTCTACCTTGCCCCAGGAGTCACGCAGGGCAACGGTGCGGTTGAACACCAGATGCTCCGGGCTGGAGAGCTTGTTGTCGGCGCAGAAGTAACCTTCACGCTCGAACTGGTAAGCCTGCTCCGGCTTGGCGTTCTTGAGCGAAGCTTCGACACGGGCACCCTCGATGATCACCAGGGATTCCGGGTTCAGCGCAGCTTCGAAGTCATCCTCGGCGCCCGGGTTCGGTACCTTGAACAGACGATCGTAGAGACGCACTTCTGCTGGCAGGGAGTGAGTGGCGCTGACCCAGTGGATCACCCCTTTCACCTTGCGGCCATCGGCCGGATCCTTGCCCAGGGTCTCAGGATCGTAGGAACAGTAGATGCAAGTCACCTTGCCATCGGCATCTTTCTCTATGCGCTCAGCCTTGATCACATAGGCATTGCGCAGACGCACTTCCTTGCCCAGCACCAGACGCTTGAACTGCTTGTTCGCCTCTTCTTTGAAGTCCGCTTCGTCGATGAAGATCTCGCGGGTGAAGTTCAGCTCGCGGGTACCCATCTCGGCATTGCTCGGGTGGGCCGGGGCAGTCAGCACTTCGTCGGCAGCCAGGTTCTCGATGACCACTTTCACCGGATGCAGCACGGCCATGGCGCGCGGCGCATTCTCGTTGAGGTCTTCACGGATGCAGGCTTCCAGCATGCTCATCTCGACGATGTTGTCCTGCTTGGTGACGCCGATGCGCTTGCAGAACTCGCGGATGGAGGCCGGGGTGTAACCACGACGACGCAGACCGGAGACGGTCAGCATGCGCGGGTCATCCCAACCATCGACGTGCTTCTCGGTCACCAGCAGGTTCAGCTTGCGCTTGGACATGACGGTGTATTCGAGGTTCAGACGAGAGAACTCGTACTGACGGGGGTGGCAGTCGATGGTGATGTTGTCCAGCACCCAGTCGTACAGGCGACGGTTGTCCTGGAACTCCAGGGTACAGATGGAGTGGGTGATCCCTTCCAGCGCGTCCGAGATGCAGTGGGTGAAGTCATACATCGGGTAGATGCACCACTTGTCACCGGTCTGGTGGTGGTGGGCAAACTTGATGCGGTAGATAACCGGATCACGCATCACCATGAAGGGAGATGCCATGTCAATCTTGGCGCGCAGGCAGGCGGTGCCTTCGGCGAACTCGCCATTCTTCATCTTGGCAAACAGCGCCAGGTTCTCTTCCACGCTGCGATCGCGGAACGGGCTGTTCTTGCCAGCTTCAGTCAGGGTGCCACGGTACTCGCGCATCTGCTCGGGCGTCAGCTCGTCCACATAGGCCAGACCCTTTTCAATCAGCTCGATGGCGTAGCCGTGCAGCTTGTCGAAATAGTCGGAGGAGTAGCAGATCTCGCCGTTCCACTGGAAGCCGAGCCACTGCACGTCCTGCTTGATGGACTCTACGTACTCGATATCTTCCTTCACCGGGTTGGTGTCATCGAAACGCAGGTTGCACTGGCCCTGATAGTCGCGGGCGATGCCGAAGTTCAGACAGATGGACTTGGCGTGGCCGATATGGAGATAACCGTTCGGCTCGGGCGGAAAACGGGTATGCACGCTGCTGTGCTTACCGCTGGCCAGATCTTCATCAATGATCTGACGAATAAAGTTAGTTGGGCTGTTCGCCTGACTCATGGCTCACCTCAAAAAAGCGTCACTGGCGGAAGTTGTGCCGGCTGGCACCCTCATCCCCCCGCCGTCAAGCCGGGTATGATCCCTTATTACGGGCGCTGTCTCAACCTGAATTTGGCACTTCCGGGCCATTTCCCGGCCATTGCACCGCTAAAAACGGCGTGGCTTGGCACATTGCACACCAAATGCATAAAAAAGCCCCGCACGAGGCGGGGCTGAAAGTGATGAAAAACACAAAACAGACAATTACACACAACAAAGGCTCACACGCACAGTCAACCTTTCCCAAACCCGATGCGCCATCGCCCTTGGGAAAGGCGGGTCTTGCGACCCACCTCATGTTAACGGTTGACTGCTATCAGTTCAGTTCGGTGACGCGGCTGGTGCGCTTGCCATCGAAGCTGGTGGTACGCAGGTAGACCTTGCCATTCACGCTCGGCTTGGCCGCGGCGTCATAGGCACTCCAGTTGGTACCGTCCAGGCTGTACTGGATGGGCAGACCCGGCAGATCCACGTTCGCTTCCAGCACACCGTTCACTACCTTGGCACCCGGTACGGAGAGGCGGTATTCAACACCGGCCTGATCCAGTTTCGGCAGCACGCGCTGACCCAGTACGTTGGCAAACTGGTTCCACTCTTTGTTGAGGGTGGCCTTGTTGACGAACTTGGTCTCGCCGGAGAACTCACGACCCTTCACATAGTTCAGCTCAAAGCCACCTTTGTGCCAGGCGCGCTCGGCCACGGAGAAGATACGCGGGTAGACCATGTACTCGTACTGAGCATCGGTACGCACGGTTTCACTCCACTGCTGACCGGAGATCCCCTTGAACTTGACCGGATCCTGGTCACCCTTGGCCACGAAGGCGTTGCCGTCGCGGTCAACCGAAGTCTCGGCGTTCTGCGGCAGGTTTTCCGGGGCGAAGGCAAATACCTTGCGGGTGTCGTTGAAACGGGTTGCCCAGTAGTAGCCACGCTCAGCCGGGTGTACTTCGTTCGGGAAGTCGAAGTAGAGGTAATCCGGGTTGGACAACACCACTTCGTAACCCTTGTGGGCCCACTTCATCGCTTCGTTGAAGCCACCCCAGTAGAGGGTTTCCCAGAAATTGACACGGGTGTTGTCGGTGGCGAAGTCCTTGGCACCGCTGGCGTACTTCAGACCATCTTCCCACGCCTGCAGGGTAGAGAAGCCGCGGTCTTTGACCATCTGGCCCACTTCCTTGGCGAAGTAAACCGGCAGCTCGCCCACTTCCTTGATCTTGCCTTCGTCGATCATCTTCTGGCACATCGGGGACTTGCCAAACGGCTTGTCCTGCTTGCTGGAGTCGACGTTGCCTTTCCAGGCGACCAGCTCTTCTTTCTTGGTGACGGCCGGATCCTGATAGCCACCGCCCTGCATGATGTTCTTAGCCTCATCACCACCGTAGTGCCATGCGGTCAGTGGCTGACCGGCGGCCTGGTGCATCTGGGCAACTTCATCCATGACCTTGGCCACGAAGGTGGCAGCACCCGGCTGGCAAGGGTTGATGAAGGACATCTTGTCGTAGAACTGGACCGAGGTGACGTTGGAGGTGTCAGCCGGATCAGTCAGACGGAACTGGTTGGCTTCCGCCTCTTTGCCTTCCGCCATCAGACGCTTGTAGCGCGCTTCCATGGAGACCACGGCAGCACGGGCGTGGGCCGGCATGTTGATCTCGGGGATCACGGTCACCCCGCGGGCCTTGGCATAACGCACCAGATCCACGTAGTCAGACTTGCTGTAGAAACCGGAACCCTGGTTGTCGCTGGTCGGGCCGGAACCCAGTTGCGGCATCAGGCACTTGGTTTCGGACTCGTCGTGGCAACGCTGGCTACCGACCTGGGTCAGCTCCGGCAGACCCGGGATCTCCAGACGCCAGCCTTCATCGTTGGTCAGGCCAAGGTGCAGCACGTTGAGCTTCATGGCAGACATCTGGTCAACCAGCTTCTTCATGGTATCCAGACTGCGGAAGTGGCGGGCCACGTCGGTCTGCATGCCACGGTATTCAAAGCGCGGCGCATCCTCGACGGTCATCGGGCTCACCAGCTTGTCATCAACACCCAGCAGGGAGATCAGGGATTGTGCACCCCAGAATGCCCCGTCGATGTCGCGCCCCTGGATCACTGTGCCCTTCTGACCGATGGTCATGTCATAGCCTTCAGCCTGCTTGAGCTTGCTGCCGAGCTTGATGGTCACCGGGTAGCCGGTGTCGGAGAGGGTAACACCCAGCTTGGTCAGTTGAGCCTTCAGGGCCTCGGCGCGATCGCTCGCCAGATCCAGGGCATTGAGTTTGATGGTAGAGAAGTCAACCTGCGGGCCAGCTTTGACTACCTGCTTCATCGGGGTCGGCAGGATCTGGTTGTCAATCTTGCCAGCCGGCAGCAGGGTGCTGGTCTGGTTGGCCGCGAAACGGGTTTCGCTGTTCATCAGGATGTTCTTGTCATCCTTGGTGCGCTTCCAGCCATCGGCCGGCATCGGCTTCTCGTAGGTGCTGGCATCATTGATGTTGCTCATGCTGGCCAGTACTTTCGGCTCGGCACCTTCGCTGGCGACATACCAGTTCGGCATGATGTCAGATTCGAACAGTACCCAGTATTCCACCACCAGCGGCACTTCAACCGTGGCATCCTTGGCAAAGCCCTGGAACTTCTCGCTTGGCGTCAAACGATAGAGATCGCCGGTCAGGTGGGTGATGGTGAACTGGTCGTTATCCACACGCTGGATACGACGGATGGAGGAGACGTAGATGCTCCAGTCTTTGGAGGTGACGTCCGCACCGGTATTGGTCAGGTGCAGCTTGGCAACGCCACAGCTCGCCCACTCGGAACCGAGCGCCTGGCAATCGAGGCCGGCACCGGCACCGTCGTTGGTGACCACCTCATACTTGACCACCAGGTTGTTGGCGAGGGAGTCGACCACGGCCTGCTTGGCGGCATCGGCTGCCTGGACCTGGCTGACAAAAACGGTAGACATGGCAATGGCTAACAGAGAATGTTTCAAGTTCATAACTGCTGCTCTCATTTGAAGTAAAGGTTGGATTTTCTTGGCTTTTTTATATGGGGCCCCTGAGTGGGGCCCTTAGTTATGTCAACAATGGACTTAGACTTGAGGTGAGCGAGTCGCTCGATTAACGCAGGGCTTTCATCTCACCGGCGATGATTTCGGCCAATGGGCCCAGAATCACCTGCAGGTTCTGCTCACCGAGTTTGACCACACCGGCCGCACCCAGGGCTTTCAGCTTGCGCTCATCGACGATGCTGCGGTCTTTCAGAGTCAGACGCAGACGGGTGATGCAGGCATCGATGGAGACCAGGTTCTCTTGACCACCCAGCACTTCCAGGTATTGCTTGGCCAGCTCGGTACGGTTGGTAGATTGAGCGGCAGCCGGAGCACTCTCTTCGTCATCTTCACGACCCGGGGTTTTCAGGTTCAGCTTGGCAATCACTACGCGGAACACGGTGTAGTAGAGGCCGAAGAAGACCAGACCCTGAGGGATCAGCATGTACCAGTTGGTCGCCAGCGGGTTACGGCTGGAGAGCACCATATCCACCAGACCGGCACTGAAACCGAAACCGGCCATCCACTGCATGGAGGCAGCGATGAACACGGAGATACCGGTCAGTACGGCGTGGATGACATACAGTACCGGCGCCACGAACATGAAGGAGAACTCGAGCGGCTCGGTTACACCGGTGAAGAAGGAGGCAAAGGCAGCTGCGATCATGATGGAAGCAACTTTCTCTTTGTTCTCTTTCTTGGCGGAGTGGTAGATGGCCAGAGCGGCACCCGGCAGACCGAACATCATGATGGGGAAGAAGCCAGCCTGGTACATACCGACCACGCCTTTCACCTGCTCCAGGCTCTTGCCAGCGGCCAGAGCGGCATCGATGGTAGCCTGACCACCCAGGAAGTTCGGGATGTCGTTGATACCGGCCACGTTGAACCAGAACACGGAGTTCAGGGCGTGGTGCAGACCGATCGGGATCAGCAGACGGTTGAAGAAGGCGTAGATACCGGCACCGGTAGAGCCCAGGCTCACGATGGACTCACCGAAGGAGACCAGACCACCGTAGATTGCCGGCCATACGGCCATCAGGATGAAGGATACAACGATCATCACCACGGAGGTTACGATCGGTACCAGACGACGACCGGAGAAGAAGGAGAGTGCCTTGTGCAGCTCGACGCTGCTGAAGCGGTTGTACAGCTCAGCGGCGATAACACCACACAGGATACCCACGAACTGGTTGCTGATCTTGGCAAACGCGGCAGGAACCTGCTCCACCGGGATGCTCTTGATCTGTGCCACAGCGCCCGGGCTCAGCAGGGTGGTAACGACCAGGAAGCCGACCAGACCTGCCAGCGCAGCAGAACCGTCTTTATCCTTGGACATACCGTAAGCGACACCGACTGCGAACAGTACGGACATGTTATCGATAATGGCTGCGCCCGCTTTAATCAGGAAGGCAGCCAGCGCACTGTCACCACCCCAACCATTCGGGTCAATCCAGTAGCCAACCCCCATCAGGATCGCGGCGGCAGGCAATACCGCTACCGGCACCATCAGGGCACGGCCGATCTTTTGCAAATAACCGAGAATGTTCACGGTTCCTCTCCTTAGTTAATGTTTTTCTAGAAATTAAGTGCTTATCACGTTTGACGCATAAGCCATCAAGGCTTGATTGGCAGTCTAGGGCTTTTATTTCGCTGCGCAAATTAATAAACCGATAATCGTGATCGTTATCACCCAAACAAGATAAAGGTGGTGGATAGATGTGGCTTAGTTCGCAATCTTTATTTACGCTATAAAACAACTTGAATCCGTCTTAGCCAATTGCCACCGCCAAACCGGTCGCAACCCGACACAGAGGTATCCCATATGCGCCTGATCCCGTTGAAATCTGCCAGCCAAGTAGGCCTGTGGTCTGCTCGTTACATCGTTGACCGCATCAACGCGTTCAAGCCGACCAGCGATCGCCCTTTCGTACTGGGCCTGCCCACCGGTGGCACCCCGCTCAACACCTACAAGCGCCTGATCGAGTTGCACAAAGCCGGTGAAGTGAGCTTCCAGAACGTGGTCACCTTCAACATGGACGAGTACGTCGGCCTGCCGGAAGATCACCCGGAGAGCTACCACAGCTTCATGCACAACAACTTCTTCAGTCACATCGACATTCGTCCCGAAAACATCAACATCCTCAACGGCAATGCCGAGGATCTGGTGGCCGAGTGCAAGCGCTACGAAGACAAGATCAAGTCCTACGGCAAGATCCACCTGTTCATGGGTGGCGTGGGTAACGACGGCCACATCGCGTTCAACGAGCCGGCCTCTTCCCTCTCCTCCCGCACCCGGGTCAAGACCCTGACCGAAGACACCCGTATCGCCAACTCCCGCTTCTTCGGTGGCGACATGGAGCAGGTGCCCAAACTGGCCCTGACCGTGGGTGTCGGCACCCTGATGGATGCGGAAGAGATCATGATCCTGGTCACCGGTCACGGCAAGGCACTGGCCCTGCAGGCCGCCGTGGAAGGCAGCGTCAACCACATGTGGACCATCTCCACCCTGCAACTGCATCCGAAGGGAATGATGGTGTGCGACGAGCCCTCAACCATGGAGCTCAAGGTCAAGACCGTTCGCTACTTCCAGCAGCTGGAAGCCGCCAACATCGGCCGTCTGTAAGGAGTCGTCATGTACGCATTGACCAACTGCACCCTCTACACCGGCAGCTGCGTGCTGACCGGCTACGGGGTGCTTATCGAGGGCGACAAGATTGTCGCCATCTCTCACCTGGCCGAACTGCCTGCGGGCATCGAGCAGATTGACCTCAAAGGCGCCAACCTGACTGCCGGTTTTATCGACGTGCAGCTCAACGGCTGTGGCGGGGTGATGTTCAACACCGAGATCACGGTCGAGACCCTGGCGACCATGCAGGCGGCCAACCTCAAATCCGGTACCACCAGCTTCCTGCCGACCCTGATCACCAGTCCGGATGCCGACATGAAGCAGGCCGTTGCGGTGACCCGTGACTACATGGCTGCACACCCCAACGAGGTGCTGGGCGTCCATCTGGAAGGGCCTTACACCAACCTCAAGCGCAAGGGGATCCACCCTGCTGCGCAAATTCGCCAGCCAGCGGACGAGATGATCGACTTCTTCTGCGCCAACGCGGATGCCATCACCAAAATCACCCTGGCTCCGGAGCGCAACGAGCCGGCCCATATCCGCCGTCTGGTAGAAGCGGGCATTCTGGTCTCGGCCGGTCACACTGCCGCCAGTTACGATCAGGCCATGGCCGGGTTCGATAACGGTATTCGCTTTGCGACCCACCTCTACAACGCCATGACTCCGACCCTCAACGGTCGCGAGCCGGGCGTCGTGGGCGCCATCTATGATCGCAAGGATGTCTACGCGGGCATCATCGTCGATGGCCACCATGTACACTGGGCCAACGTGCGTCTGGCTCACAAGGCGCTGGGGGAGCGACTGGTGCTGGTCACTGATGCCACCGCAGCAGCAGGTGCTCCGGAAGGCTTTGAGAAATTTGATTTTTGTGGCACCACCGTCTTTTTACGCGATGGTCAGTGCATCGACGAGAATGGTACACTCGGCGGTTCCTCCCTCACCATGATTGAGGGGGTGGAAAATCTGGTCAAGCAGGTCGGATTACCGCTCGATGAAGCACTGAGAATGGCCAGCCTCTACCCCGCTCGCGCCATTGGATGGGACTCACGTCTCGGTAGTATCCAGGTCGGTAAAGTAGCCAACCTCACTGTCTTCGATCAGGACTTCACGGTCCGTGGGACCGTGGTTAACGGACACTACACACAACAGTGACATCATGACTGGCGGACAAATAGCAAACGTAGATCTTATCAAGCAGGTCAACAGTGCAGCCGTGTATCGGCTCATCGACCTGCAAGGCCCCATCTCCCGGGTCAAGATTGCCGAGTTGAGTCAGCTGGCCCCGGCCAGCGTGACCAAAATAACCCGGCAACTGATCGAGCATGGCCTGATCAAGGAGACCTCTCCGCAAGCCTCAACCGGCGGGCGGCGTGCCATCTCCCTGACCACCATCAAACATCGCTTTCAGTTTGTCTCTGCCAAGCTGGGCCGCGGCTACCTGCAACTGAGTCTCTATGACCTCGATGGCAAGGAGCTCGACCAGCACGTCATTCAGGTGACCGAGATCGACCAGCAACCCGTGGTCGACATGCTGCTGCGAGAGATTGGCGCCTTTATCGATGCCAACCGCGAACGTTGTCGCAACCTCATCAGCATCGCGCTGACCATGCCGGGTCTGGTCAACCCGGAATCCGGTATGGTCATCTACACCCCCAAGTACCAGATCCGCAATCTGGGACTGGCGAAGCTGCTTGAGAACCACTTCAACCTCCCCTGCTACGTGGGCAACGACACCCGCTCGCTGGCGTTGGCCGAACACTTCTTCGGCGAGTCCCGCGACTGCATGGACTCCATTCTGGTGAGTGTCCACCAGGGGACGGGCTCGGGGATCATCACCAAGGGTCAGGTGTTCCTCGGTCAGAACCGCAACGTCGGCGAGATCGGCCATATTCAGGTCGAGCCGCTCGGCAAGCGCTGTCACTGTGGCAACTTCGGCTGCCTCGAGACCATCGCCTCCAACGAAGCGATCATCGACAAGGTGAAAGAGCTCATCAGCCGCGGTCACCAGAGCGCACTGCAAGAGAAGCACATCACCATTCAGGAGGTGTGCAAGGCGGCGCTGGCAGGTGATGAGCTGGCCCGCAGCGTCATCGAGAACGTGGGTGAGCATCTGGGACGAGCGGTGGCCATCACGGTCAACCTGTTCAACCCGCAGAAGGTGCTGATCGCCGGTGAAATCACCGCCGCCGAAGAGATCCTCTTCCCGGCCATCCGTCGCTGCGTCGAGCATCAATCCCTGCCGAGCTTCCACCGTGGCCTGCCCATTGTGAAAGCCCGCTTCCAGAACCAGCCGACCTATGGCGGCTTTGCACTGGTCAAGCGCGCTCTGCTGGAGGGGGATCTGCTGCAGATCATCATGGAGCAGAAGTAAGGCTCTGATCTTGCGAGATAACAAAACGGCAGCCAGTGGCTGCCGTTTTCTATTATGTGCTTGCTGGCGGTTTAGCCCGCCCGACATGGCTTGAACAGATCCAGCTTGTTGTCGTAAACACGGGTCTGCACATCCATGATCCCCAGCATGGAGTGGAACAGGTTATCGTGGGAGAAACGCTGACTGCTCGCCTCCGCCGCCAGGCAACCCATATCCAGCTGGCGATCGGCCTGCAACTGGGACGAGAACCAGGTCAGCAACGGCACCCGGGTCTGATCATCCGGCGCAAACTTGTATGGCGTGCCGTGCAGATAGAGCCCCATGGCCCCGAGGGATTCGCCGTGATCGGAGAGATAGACCAGCCCCACATCATACTGGCTCTCCAGCGACTTGAGCTTGTCTATCAGCAGCCCCACCACCTTGTCGGTGTAGCGGATGGTGTTGTCATAGGTGTTGACCAGCTCTTCGTTGCTGCAGTTTTCAATGTCGCTGCGCGGGCAGTCCGGCATAAAGACGCGCTCGCTGGCAGGGTAACGACGAAAATAGGTCGGGCCATGGCTGCCCATCAGGTGAAAAGCCACCAGCTTGTTGCCCTTCATGCCGGCAATCTGCTGATCCAGCCCCTCCAGCAGCACCTCGTCATAGCAAGACTCCCCCTGACAGAGCGCAGGATAGGATTTGGGGAGGATCTCGATGGTCGGCACATTGCGGCATACCCCTTTGCAACCGCCATCGTTCTCTTTCCACAACACCGAGACTCCGGCATGTTGCAGCACATCGAGCAGGCCGTCACGGGAGCTGGCAAGCTGGTCATCGTAGCCGCGGCGCGTGAGGTTGGAGAACATGCAGGGCACAGAAACCGCAGTAGCCGTACCGCAGGAGCGCACATCTTTGAACGACACCACCCCCTGCTCTTTTGCCGTAAAACTGTTGGTCGCCTTGCCATACCCGTTAAGGGAGTAGTTCTGGCTGCGCGCCGTCTCCCCCACCACCAGGAACATCAAAGTCGGCTTGCTTCCCCGCGCCACCACCTTGGCATCTGTCCCCAGATGCTGGTAGGGGATCGGCGTGGCAAACAGCACATCCCGCCCATATTTGTAGAGGCCGTGCACATAGTTGGCGGGCACAATCTCTTTGGCCAGCGACTTGTTGTTGCGCCCGACCGAAGCGTAATCCTGATAGTAAAGTGACGCGACGCCCCCGATAAACAGCAGAGAGATAGCCAATACACCTGCCCGCAACGCCACCCCCTGATACCAGCAAGCCGGATAGCGGATCCGCAGTGACCAGAGCACCAGAACAGGCAGCAGCCCGGTCAGCAGAAACCAGAGCGCAACCGAGCCATTCAAATAGGCCCCCGCCTCACCACTGTTGGTCTCCACTATGTTCTGGATCATGCCAGCATCAAAGATGACGCCGTATTTGAGCATGGCGTAGCTGACGATGGAGCCAGTCAGAATAAGCACGGTAAAAAAGGGCTTGAGCACAAACCGGAACGTGAAGGGAATAAACACGGCATTGAGCGCCGCGATCAGCACCAGCGGGATCGAGATGGCAAATCCGGCTTTGACATGGGTCAGGGCGCTAAGCACCGTATAGAAATGCAAAAAGATTGGCCAGTTCAGTACCAGGGCGAAAAAGAGCACCAGCAACAGATTGGTCTGCAGTACACCGAGGGTTACACGCATAAACAACTCCTACATACCGGCCTGCAGTGCAGCGGGCCGGCCAAGCCAACAAAAACGACGGGGCCAGCGTAGGAAGTAAAACTTAAGCGCGAATTAAGAGGAGAAGCACGGCGCTCGTGCGCCCCATCACAGCACGGGGCGCTCCGCGGCCCCGAAATGGATTTTTAGTTGTCTATCCATCGGATTTTGCTAGCTTGTTGAGTAGGCATTCACGAAATGCAGGTTAACCGATGGCACTGATCCAAGCCTCGATAGAGCAATTGAGAGTAGGCCACTATATCCATCTCCCCACGGGATGGACTAACCACCCGTTTATGTTCAATACCTTCAAGATCAAGGATCAGCAGCAACTCGACATTCTCCGTCATCTTGATCTCACCCTGCTGATGGTCGACCCCGACAAGAGCGATCTGCCCATCGAGCCGCTGCTGCGCGGCGATATCCCGGATGCCGGGCCTGACCTTGACGAGTTGGAAGAGCTGATTGCCTCGGGCCCGCCCCCCTTTGACGAGAAAGCCTTTCGCCGCTCCATGCGCGCCGCCGACAAAGCTTTTGGCCAATCCATGAGCGAGCTGCGCGATGCACTCGGGGCACTGAACCTCAAACCGGATGAAGGGCTGGCCAATACCGCCCAGATTGTCCGCAATGCCGCCTTCACCCTCAGTCAGCATGAAGGGCCTCTCGGGCTCCACCTTATTCGCAGCCCCCACACTGATATCCTGTTGCAACACAGCCTCAATGTGGCTTTTATTGCCATGCTGATGGCGCGCGAGCTGGGGATGAATCCCATCGAACTGGAAGAGACGGGGCTTGCGGGACTTATCCACGATATCGGTGAACTGAAGATCCCGAGCCAGATCACCCAAAAACGCGGGGATCTCAGCAAGGCCGAGCAGAACTTCCTCAATATGCATCCCCAGTACGGATTTGACATGCTGACCCAGCTCAACGCCTTTGAACCGAAAATCCGTCAGGTCGCCCATCTGCACCACGAACGGCTCGATGGCAGCGGGTATCCGCTCGGGATCAAGGGCGGGGAGATCCCGCCGCTGGCGCGATTGATCGGGCTGGTCGACTTCTACGACGAGCTGCTCCATCCCCGCAACAGCGGTAACCCGGCCGCGCCGAGTCAGGCCATCAGCCAGCTCTACAAGTTATCCCAGAAGAAGTTCGACCAGAATCTGGTCAAGTTGCTGGTCAAGGTGCTGGGGGTCTATCCGCCGGGATCACTGGTGAAACTCTCCGACGAGAGCATCGCGCTGGTGCTCTCTACCGAACCCACCATGCCCCTCAAGCCGAAGATCCTGCCCTATATCAAGGCCCAGCGGCCGGAAGCCGTCGCCATGATCGATCTGCGGGAAGATGAACGCACCATCACTGCTTTTATCAAACAGGAAGAGCTGGATGAGGGACAACGGCAGTTCTTCAACCTGACCCGCCGCTTCTGCTACTACTTTGCATTCTGAGTTATCCCCAGAAGCTGGGGATAACTCATTGGACAAACCGGAATAATTGCTCAAACCCCCATCAGAAGGTTGCCAACTGACCATGTATAAAAAACGCCCAGCCAAGGGGCCGGGCGGAGCATGCCACCTCCGTGTGGCGTATCCAGTGGATACATTCATGCTCCATCCATCAATATCAACCCGCTGCCGCTTACACAAATATCAATTTAACATGCTGATTTGATATGGTTTTATCCACTTGTTCTGGCAAACTGGCGGCCCGTTGCGCCCAGTTGGGCCAACAGAACAAGATCCTGATCACACTTATTCACGGGCTGAACATTTTTTCAGCTGGCTTATGAGGAGCGTTTTTTATGCAGTTGGTTCTCTCCTTGCTGCAACAGATGAGCGTCAGCCTGGTGATCGCCTATCTCTTCTCGAAAAGCCCGCTGCTGCGCCCGCTTGCCAACTATTCCGTGAGACTACCTCACAAGATACTGATATACATCATCTTTTCCAGCTTTTGTATCCTCGGCACCTATGTGGGCCTCGATATCGACGATGCCATCGCCAACACCCGGGCGGTCGGCGCTGTCTTGGGGGGATTATTGGGGGGGCCGCTGGTGGGCTTTCTGGTAGGGCTGACCGGCGGCCTGCACCGTTATACGCTGGGTGGATTTACCGATCTCGCCTGCGCCATCTCCACCACCTGCGAGGGGTTGCTCGGGGGCATAGTGCACTGGCGACTGATGCGCTCGGGACGAACGGATGCCCTGTTTGAACCGCGTATCGCCTTCTTTACCACCCTCTACGCCGAGATCATGCAGATGGTCATCATCCTGCTGGTGGCGACCCCGTTCGACAAATCCCTGCTGCTGGTGCGCACCATCGCCACCCCGATGATTCTCGCCAACTCCTGTGGCGCGGCGCTCTTTATCAGCATGATCCGCGACCAGCAGCGGATGTATGAGAAGTTCTCCCGGGTTTTCTCCGCCAAGGCGCTCAATATCGCCAACCGCACAGTGGGGATCATGAGTCAGGGCTTTACCCCGGAGGCGAGCAACAAGATTGCCCGCATCATTCAGGAAGAGACCGGCGTGGGGGCTGTCGCCATCACGGACACCGAGCAGATCCTCGCCTTTATCGGCACCGGCGAAGATCACCATCTGCCGGGTACCCCCATCGCGTCAGCCATCACCATGCAGGCCATCGCCCAGAACAAGGTGCTGTTTGCCGATGGCAACAGTCAACCCTATCGCTGCAGCCTCTCCTCCGCATGCCAACTGGGCTCGGTGCTGGTGATCCCGCTGCAGGGGGACAAAGGAGTGATCGGCACCATCAAGCTCTACGAGCCGAAGAAGCGGCTGTTTCTCAAGATCAACCACACCCTGGGGGAAGGGATTGCCAACCTCCTGTCACAGCAGTTGCTGGCCGGTAGGCTGGAGCAGCATCAGCGGCTGCTGGTGCAGTCCGAGTTGAAACTTATCCAGGCCCAGATCAACCCCCACTTTCTGTTCAACACCCTCAACACCATCAGTGCCATCACCCGGCGCGATCCGGACAAAGCGCGGGATCTGCTGCTGCACTTGTCACTGTTCTTTCGCAAGAACCTCAAACGCCAGAGCGGCCTTGCGACGCTGCAGGAGGAGCAGGAGCACTGCCAATCCTATCTGGAGATCGAGCTGGCTCGCTTTGGCGATCGACTGACGGTGATAAACGAGATCCCGCCCCATCTGGCCACACTGCGACTGCCCAGCTTCACCCTGCAACCGCTGATCGAGAATGCCATCAAGCACGGCATCTCGACCCTGCTGGAGCAAGGGCGCATTCGCCTTTATACCGATGAGCAACCCGCCAGCGTCACCATCCATGTGGAAGATAATGCAGGCACCTGGCAAGCACATCCCGCTGGCGACGGTTTGGGCATGACCATTGTCGATCGGCGACTGAAAAGCGCCTTTGGCGAGCGCTATGGCGTGACCATTGCCTGCGAGCCTGAGCAGTGGACCCGGGTCTCGTTCACCATCCCCAAGGAGCAACCATGATCCGCACCCTGATAGTCGATGACGAACACTATGCCCGCGAGGAGCTGAGGCAGCAGCTGGCCTGCGATCCTGCCATCGAGATCGTGGGGGAAGCGGCCAACGCCATCGAGGCGCTGCCGCTTATTCAGCGCCTCAAGCCTGATGTGGTGTTCCTCGATATCCAGATGCCCAAGCTGAGCGGCATGGAGCTGGTCGCCATGCTCGACCCCCTGCCCCGCATCGTCTTTGTCACCGCCTTTGACGAATATGCCATTCAGGCCTTTGAAGAGAACGCCTTCGACTACCTGCTCAAACCGGTGGAGCCCGCCCGGCTCGCCAAGACCCTCGCTCGCCTCAAGCAGGATATCTCCCCGCAGCCCATCGAGCGGCTGGCCCCCACCATAGAACATATTCCGGGCTATCTGCACAATCGGGTCAGGCTGCTGCCCATCGCGCAGGTGGAGTATGCCTTCTCCGATCTGGGCGGGGTCCATGTGGCCTGTCAGGGCGAGCTGTTCCACACCCAGCTCACCCTCAAATCGCTGGAAGAAAAGAGCCCGCTGCTGCGCTGCCACCGCCAGTATCTGGTCTCCCCCAACGCCATCTTCGAGATCCGGCTGCTGGATAACCAGCTGGCAGAGATTGTCACCCCGAGCGGCGCCCGGGTGCCGGTCAGTCGTCGCTATCTAAAGGAGCTCAAAGATCAGCTGGGGCTGGACTGAGCCGCAGAGTGTGCGCCTGATCACAGCCGCCGACCGCTCGGCGCGCCAAAGCGCCGCTCGGGGAGTTTCACCAGCCAGTCAGGCGCAACCGTTTTAGACTCGCTCTGCACACTAAAAAATAACAATGCAGGAGCGTAGCAATGATCTGGTTCTTCCTCTGTGTCGGCTTACTTGTGGCCGGCTACTTCATATACGGCAAATTCATCGAACGGATATTCAGCCCGAAACCCGAGCTGAAAACCCCCGCCATCACCATGGCTGACGGGGTGGACTATGTCCCGATGTCGGACAAGAAAGTCTATCTGGTTCAACTGCTCAACATCGCAGGTGTCGGCCCCATCTTCGGCCCGATCCTGGGTGCCCTCTACGGCCCGGTCGCCATGCTGTGGATCGTCTTTGGCTGCATCTTCGCCGGTGCGGTACATGACTACTTCTCCGGCATGCTGTCGGTGCGCGCCAAGGGTGCCTCGGTGCCAACCGTGGTCGGTGAGCATCTGGGCACCGCCGCCAAGCACTTCATGAACCTGTTTGCCGTGGTGCTGCTGATGCTGGTGGGCGTGGTATTTGTGCTGAGCCCGGCGGGCCTCTTGGCCAACCTCACCTCCACCGATCTGGTCTACTGGATCGTGGCAATCTTTGCCTACTACATCCTCGCGACCATAGTGCCCATCGACAAGATCATCGGTCGCTTCTACCCCATCTTCGGCGCCCTGCTGGTCTTCATGTCGGTCGGCCTCATCGTTGGCCTGATCGCTTCCGGCAAAGGCTTCTACAACACCGGGATGGACTTCTCCAACCTGCACCCGACCGAGCTGCCACTCTGGCCGCTGCTGTTCATCACCATCGCCTGTGGCGCGGTATCAGGCTTCCACGCCACCCAGTCACCGCTGATGGCGCGCTGCATGCAGAACGAAAAATCTGGCCGTTTCATCTTCTACGGTGCAATGATCGGTGAAGGGATCATCGCCCTTATCTGGTGCACCCTGGGTCTCTCCTTCTACGACAGCACCGAAGCGCTCAACGCTACCATGGCCAACGGCGGCCCGGCAGCCGTGGTACACGAAGTCTCCACCAGCCTGCTCGGCACAGTCGGCGGCATTCTGGCCATCCTCGGCGTGGTGATCCTGCCCATCACCTCCGGTGACACCGCGTTTCGCAGTGCTCGTCTGATCGTGGCGGACTTCCTGAAGATGACCCAGAAGCCGCTGGCCAAGCGTCTGCTGATCGCCATCCCCATGTTTATCCTTGGTTTTATCATCTCCAAGGCTGAATTCGGGGTGATCTGGCGCTACTTCGGCTGGGCCAACCAGACCACCGCCGTCATCATGTTGTGGGCTGCGGCTGCCTACCTCATCAAAGAGGGCAAGCTGCACTGGATCTGCACCATTCCCGCCATGTTCATGACTGCTGTGGTGATCACCTATCTGGCCAACGCCCCCATCGGGTTCGGGCTGGAGATGGGGACCTCCACCATCATCGGCCTGACTGCAACGGCGGCCATTACCGTGGCCTTCCTGATGAAGTTCCGCCAGCCGCTGGTCAGCAGTACCAGCGAAGGGTAAAAACAGCAAAGAATGCAGCGAAAGCAGCACAAAAAGGCGCCTGATGGCGCCTTTTTTAATGACAAAAAGACTAATAAGACAACTGTTGGACGGCTTCAGCTTCAATACAGCGAATAGCTTTAAGATTCCGGGCGAACTGACGATAAATGTGTGATTCTTAATTGCTTTAGTGCTTGTTGGAACCAATGATTAAGCTGTGCGTCATGCCAGTGGAGGTTATAAATGGCCCTTGATTATTTTGCACTTGGTCTGCTCGTCTTTGTCGGGCTGGTCATTTTTTATGGAGTCATCGTTATCCACGATATTCCTTACGAGATTGCCAAACATCGGAATCACCCTCATCAGGATGCCATTCACGTGGCAGGTTGGGTCAGCCTGTTTACCCTGCATGTGCTGTGGCCCTTCCTCTGGATCTGGGCAACCATCTATCGCCCCGATCGCGGCTGGGGCTTTAGCCAGCGGCTGCAAAAAGATGAAGAGGAGCTGGCGGCCCTCAAGCAGGAGTTGGCGGATCTGAAGAGCCGTATCAACACTATCGAACAGAGTGAGCAACAGGGATAAACCATGGACCTGCTACTGATCCTGACCTACACGGCGCTGTGTGTCGCCATATTCAAAATTTTCCGCATCCCGCTCAACAAGTGGACCGTCCCCACCGCAGCACTGGGTGGCGTGCTGCTCATCGGCACCCTGATCATGCTGATGAACTACAACCACCCCTACTCCGAGATGGCGCGCAACTACTACGTCTCCACCCCCATAGTGCCGCTGGTCAAGGGTCGGGTCGTTGAGGTTCCGGTGCAGGCCAACCAGCCGGTGAAAAAAGGCGACGTGCTGTTTCGCCTCGATGACGAGCCGTTCCGCCTGAAAGTGGATAGCCTCACCGCACGGGTCGAATCCAACCGCGAGCACCTCAAGTCCATCGAGGCGAGACTGCGCTCCGCCAGACTTGATCGGGATCGTGCCAGCGACCTGATGCGCCGTGGCGTGGGCAAGCAACGCGACCTCGACGTCACCCAGGCCAACGTGGATGACATCGTGGCCCAGATTGACCAGCAGAAAGCCACCCTGAACGATCTGCAAGCCCAGCTGATGGAAGCCAAGTACCAGCAGTCCCAAACCGTGGTCTATGCCCCGAGCGATGGTCATGTAGTGCAGCTGGCCCTGCGCCCCGGCATGATCGCCACCCCCTTCATGTATCGTCCGGTGATGACCTTCATCCACAAGGATGACACCGCCTACGTCGGCTGGTTCTGGCAAAACAGCATGCAGCGACTGGCGGTGGGCGATGAGGCCGAAGTGGTGATCGATGGCGTACCCGGCAAGATCTTCAAAGGCAAGGTGACAGCCGTGGTTCCGGCCATTGCCGCCGGTAACGTGCAGGCCAACGCCGGTCTGCTGGATCAAACCACGGCGGTGCGTCCGGGTCGCCTGCCGGTAGTCATCTCCATTACCGACCCCGAGTGGGCCAAGTATCAAATGATTGCCGGTGCCAGCGGGCAGGCTGCGGTCTACACCCAGTACTTCCACCATGTATCTGTGATGCGCAAGATACTGCTGCGCATGGCAAGCTGGATGAACTACATCTTCCCGTTCCATTGATCAGCAACCAAGCACCCTGCGGGCCGGCATCATGCCGGCCCGCTGTTTTTGTGGCGGCAAGCACCCTATAATGGCGCCACCCTGCGCCGTACCATGCCAAAACGCCACGCCCCCATGTTCGTTCTCAGACCCTATCAGACCGACGCCGTCAACGCCGTGATCAGCCACTTTCGCAAACACCCGGATCCCGCCGTGGTGGTGCTGCCCACCGGGGCTGGCAAGAGTCTGGTGATCGCCGAACTGGCCCGCAAGGCACGTGGTCGGGTGCTGGTGCTGGCCCACGTCAAGGAGCTGGTGGAGCAAAACCACGGCAAGTACGAGGCGTGGGGGCTCAAGGCCGACATCTTCGCCGCAGGGCTGGATCGCAAGGAGGCAAGCGCACAGGTGGTGTTTGGCTCAGTTCAGTCGGTAGCGCGCAATCTGGCTGCCTTCGACGGGGCGTTTTCGCTGCTCATCATCGACGAGTGCCACCGGGTCTCGCTCGATGACGATAGTCAATACCATCAGGTGATCGACCATCTCAAGGCTGCCAATCCGGCCCTCAAGATCCTCGGCCTCACCGCCACCCCCTATCGACTCGGGCTGGGCTGGATCTACCGGCGCCACTACCACGGCATGGTCAAGAGCCACGGCGAGCGGCTGTTTGGCGACTGCGTGTTCGAGCTGCCGCTGCGCTTCATGGTGAAAAACGGCTACCTGACGCCGCCGCGCATGGTGGATGCACCCATCGTCCACTACGACTTCAGCAAGCTGGTGCCGCGGGAGAATGGCCTCTTTAGCGAGGCAGATCTAAACGGCGAGCTCAAGCGCCAGCAGCGGGTCACCCCCCATATCCTGAGCCAGGTGCTGGAGTATGCCGCCGACCGGCAGGGGGTGATGATCTTCGCCGCCACCGTCGAGCACGCCCGCGAAATTCACGGTCTGCTTGGCGCCAGAGGCCAGCAGGCGGCCCTTATCACCGGCGAGACCCCGGGGCCGGAGCGTGATGCCCTCATCAACGCCTTCAAGGCGCGGGAGCTCAAGTTTCTGGTCAACGTGGCGGTGCTCACCACCGGCTTCGATGCCCCTCATGTCGATCTTATCGTGATGCTGCGCCCCACCGAGTCGGTCTCCCTCTATCAGCAGATCGTCGGGCGGGGCCTGCGCCTCTCGCCGGGCAAGAGCGATTGTCTGGTGCTCGACTATGCGGGCAACAACTTCAACCTGTTTGCCCCCGAAGTGGGGGAGCCTCGCCCCCACGCCGGTACCGAGCCGGTACAGGTGCCCTGCCCCGCCTGCGGTTTTGCCAACACCTTCTGGGGCAAAACCGACGAGGATGGCAAGGTGATCGAGCACTACGGTCGCCGCTGTCAGGGGCTGTTTGAAGATGACGAGGGCAACCGCGAAGAGTGTGACTACCGCTTTCGCGCCAAGATCTGCCCCGGCTGCGGCGCGGAGAACGACATCGCCGCCCGCCGCTGCCAGAGCTGCGTTCAGCTGCTGGTGGACCCTGACGACAAGCTCAAAGAGGCGCTCAATCTCAAGGATTGCATGGTGATCCGCTGCGCCGGTTTGACCCTGAGTACCGGGCACGGCAAACAGGGGGAGCGGCTGGAGGTGACCTACCACGATGAGGATGGACTGACCCTCAGCGAATACTTCGGATTTCACTCCCCGGGCGCACGGCGCTTGTTTCAACAGCACTTTGTGCGTCATCATTGGCCCGCCCCGGGGCTGGAGCCCGAATTTGCCACTCTGGCGAGCGTGATGGCCGCGCAAAGCCAGTTCCGTCATCCGGATTTTGTCATCGCCCGCAAATCGGGTCGCTTCTGGCAGATAAAAGAGAAAATTTTTGATTATGAGGGTCGCTATCGTACCGCCAACTCGATGACATGATGGCGACCGGCATACATGGCATGAATTGCGTTATCCCGTCGATCCCGCATCGGCGGGTTGAATTATCAGGGTCGGCACCACTGCCGAGCCCTTCGTCACGTTAGAGGATGTTATGCAGCGGCTGTTGATTGGTTTTTGTGCTCTCTTTTCTTCTCTGGCGGCTCACGCCGCCCCGCTGACGCCCCCTCAGGGTGGCCAGTACGCCATCATGGTGCAGGGCAATAACGGCGTCGAGTTCGCCCGCCACGCGGATCAGATGATCGCCCCCGCCTCCACCATGAAGGTGCTCACCGCGCTGGCGGCCCGCCTCGAGCTGGGTGCCGATTTCCGCTTCGCCACCGACATTCAGGCCCAGCCGGGCGCCAAACAGGGTGACACCATCAACGGCGATATCTGGATCAACTTCGTCGGCGACCCCACCCTCTCCCGCATGGATCTGCTGGCCCTGTTCAAACAGCTCGGTGTCACCAGCATCAAGGGCAATGTCTACGTCAACACCGGCGCCTACAACGGCTACGAGCGCGGCAACGGCTGGTCGTGGGGGGATCAGACCCTCTGCTTCGCAGCGCCCGTCTCCTCGGTCATCATCGACAAGAACTGCGCCTACGGCACCATCACTGCCACCCAGATTGGCAAACCGGCAGTCGGCAACGTGGCCACCGGCGTCCCCATCGGCATCGGTGCCGACAACGTGGAGGTGATGAGCTATGGCGACATGGCACGCCAGTTCTGCGCACTGGAAGTGGACATGGCCAAGGGCAACTTCTACGAGCTCAAGGGCTGCATCACCCCGAACAAGGAGCCGCAGGGTCTGCGTTTCGCCATTCACGATGTGGAAGCCTGGGGCTGGGACAACATCCGCTGGGCGATGAACCGGGCCGGCATCAAGCATGATGGCCTGCTGCGGGTCACCCACAAGGCCCCTGAAGGAGCAGAGACCCTCGGCACCCACTACTCGGTCTCCCTGCCGGTGATGCTCGCCAAGATGCTGAAGAAATCGGACAACCTCTATGCCGATACCTTCCTCAAAACCGTGGGCCGTCATTACTACAACAAGCCGGGCAGCTATCGCAGCGGCACCATGGCGGTGCGCGCCATCCTGACCAAGAACGGCATCGATCTGGGCAATGCCACCCTGGCTGACGGCTCCGGTCTCTCCGCTCACAATCTCATCAGCGCCCGTCAGATGATGTCGGTGCTGAACTTCATCCAGAAAAATGATGCCGAGCTTGGCCTGATCAAGCTGCTGCCAAGCTCCCAGGTGGATGGCACCCTGGCGTGGCGCCGCAGCGTCACCGCCCCCATGATGAAGAACAAGGTGCACGCCAAGACCGGCACCATCACCGGCACCTCCAATCTGGTGGGCTTTATCGATACCGCGGGCGGCCAGCGCAAGGCGTTCGTGATGTTCCAGCGCGGCCTGTCCCAAGATCCGGCCACCCATGAGCGCTACCGTGCCAGCAAGGCGCCGTGGCCCTGGACCGTATTCGAGAAGGGGGTGCTGGAGAGCATCTATCAACAGCAGCCTATCCAGATCGCCGATGAGAGCTGAGCCAATAGGCCCACTCGAATCACGGTATCGATAATTTCGGCTTCAAGTCGCCACGAGGCAGGGCTATGCTGTTGCCTGCCTCATATCAACGGCCATACAAAAACGGCTTAAAAAACGGAGAGAAAATATGTTTGCAGTGATTTTTGGTCGCCCGGGTTGCCCCTACTGTGTCCGTGCCGTACAGATCGCCGAGCAGCTGACCGAACAGCGCGATGACTTCAAATTCCGCTACGTGGATATCCATGCCGAAGGGATCACCAAAGAAGATCTGGCCAAGAGCGCCGGCAAGCCGGTCAATACCGTGCCGCAGATCTTCCTGGACGAGCAGCACATCGGTGGCTGCACCGATTTCGAAGCCTACGCCAAAGCGAATCTGGGTCTCTACCAGTAATGCCTGCGGGTCATCCCGAGCGGGTTGACCGCCAGAGCGTATAAAAAATCCGGCGCCATCAGGCGCCGGATTTTTGTATGGGCAACACGCACACATCATCCCCGATCAGGGAGTCACAGACTGGGCGGCAAAGCGCGCAATGATGGGGTTGTGATCCGAACTGTCGGTGGCCGGTGAACTCACCTCGACCAGGTCCAGATTGCGGTAGTAGAGGTGATCCAGCGGGCGACCGAAGGCGGTGCGGCGCAAGTCAGGCACCGGCACGGCCTCTTGCAGCCCCAGCTCGTCCACCAGTTTGCTTAACCAGAACTGACGTTTGTCGCTCCAGGTATTGAAATCACCGGCCAGGATCACCGGCCCCTGATGACGGCGCACCAGCGCAGTCAAATCGTTGAGCTGCTCGCGGAAGGTCGCCATCCCCAGCTCGAAATTGACCGCATGGATATTGATGACCATGACGCCGTCAGGATCGCCCTGCAGCGGATAGAGGCTCACCAGCCCGGATTTGGGAATGCGCAACAAAGGTTCGGGGGAGCGCACGCCACAGACGAACGCCTGCGGGGTCTTGGCCACCGTCATCACCCCGAACGAGACGCCGCCCTGGGTGAAGGCTTGCAGCTGTTGCCACTGGAAATCACCGGCGCGCAGCCAGTCGAGCATATCGGGACGGGTGGCCGACTCTTGCAGCAGCACCAGATCCTGCCCCTTGGCATAACTGTCCATCCCTTCACGCCAGTTTTTGCGCTGGCCCTTGTAGAGATTCCATACCGTCACCCCGAATTCACGGGGCAGCGCCGTGGTCGCCAACGCTACCAGCGGCGGACGCTGGCAGTCGAGTCCCGGCACAATCCCTTGAGCTGTGACCAGATGGTTCTGATCCGGCACCTCAAAACAGCCTACCAACCCCAGGGTCAGCAGGGAGGTGCCAAGAATGCGATAACTATTTTTCATTGGCTAACAACCGCCCGCCTTTGCTTTTTGTTGCGACCATCACAAACGTCATCCACGCCGACTAAGCTGATAGTCCCTGTTCCACCCAACCAGAAGGACCTTGTCTCATGGCGAAAGAACTTCGGTACAACGTGACGTTTTATGATCAACAAGGAAATTGTCATCAAGTGGAGCTGGCCACCGTCTATCAGATAAGACGGGACCCTCAATGCGATCTCTGCCTGTTTGACACCCTGCAATATGTGGGCTCGGAAGAGATGCTGGAACGCATGATACGGCAAAAAACCGGGCTTGAGCAGGAAATATCCATCATCAATGCCCGGCTGATTTAATCAGGCACTCACCGGAACCGGGCGGGATTTGCCCTGTTCGTCGATGGCGACATAGGTGAAGATCCCCTCGGTCACACAGTAACGCTGGGCATCGTTTTCCCGCAGTACCGGCTTGACCCACACCTCCAGCTTGAGCTTCATGGAGCTGCGACCGATCTTCATGCAGCGGCCGTAGCAGCAGACCACATCGCCCACCTTGACCGGACTGTGAAACGTCATGCCTTCGACGGATACGGTACAAATACGTCCTTTTGCCAGCTCCTTGGCCATAATGCCCCCACCTATATCCATCTGGGACATGATCCAGCCACCAAAAATGTCGCCATTGGGGTTGGTATCGGCTGGCATTGCCAGGGTTCTCAGCAACAACTCCCCATCGGGGTGACGTTTTGTATCTACCATCATTACCGCCTCTCTCTCATGGATGGCGGCATGATAGGGGGCGATCACCCCCTTGGCAAACCTCAATTGCCCGAGGCGGCGAGCTCGGCAAACCAGTGGGCCGGATCGGGCCAGCGATAGTTGAATCCCATCTGCTGGCAGATCAGCTGACCGTCGATGGGCTGAAATTCACCGGCAGGCTCGATAAAGACCGGCACGGGCAGCCCCTGCTGGCGCGCCGCAAAGGGGTAGAACTGCTCGCGGCGCGGATGCACAGGCGCGCTCAGGTTGAAGACATCCCCGTCCTTGCCCCGCTCCAGCAGCAGCATGCAAGCCGCCACCACATCGTCCAGATGGACCAGATTGACCGACTGGGCGCCGCCATCGAGAGTCTTGCCCGCGAGGAAACGGCCGGGATGACGATCCGGGCCATAAAGGCCGGAGGGGCGCACTATCATCACCGTCTCGAAACCGGCCGCCAGCACCGCCTGCTCCGCCGCCAGCATCCGCTCGCCACGGGCATGGCGGGGTTGGGGTTCTTCCCCCTCCTGCTGCCCTGCGCCCCACACCGAGGTAGCGCTGACAAACAGCACTCGCCGAGTGCCACTTGCTTTGGCAAGCTGGCAGGCCCTTGCCACTGCCTGCGGATAGTCATCGGTCTTGCTGGGCGGTACGCAAATAACCAGCGATTCGCAGGGGATGGGCCACGCATCCGACATATGGGCAGAAATCGTCAGCGGATGGGCATCGATCCCCTCCCCCTGCAGACGGGCCGCCTTATCGGCGCTGCTGACCGTCACCGCCACCGGCTTGCCAGCCGCCAACAGGGCTCGCGCCAGCGGCAGCCCCAGCCACCCCGCTCCCAGAATGCCGATCGTCCCCGCGATATGTTGCTCTGTCATCGTCCCTTCTCCTGCTTGACGCTATTTGCCCCGCAGCTTACCTGCCACAGTATAAAAGGGAAGCCTCTCTACTGAACTTAAAAAGCCAGTGCCTACTTTTACTTCGTTGTTCAACCTCCCATTAGAGGTTGAATGAAAACGGTCCTAATGCTTTCAATAAAGTACTTGAGGTAACGTTCGGTAAATTGCGGCCAAACCAACAACACCTAAGATTAAAATCAAAGAACACATAATATATGTGACAATAAATCCAATCTCACCCCTCTTAACTCTACACCACTCCAATTTCAATATATCTCCAGCAGGGTTAATTATTTTATCATTCATGGCATCATGATTCGGACATCTATTTTCGTTCAACGCTAACACAGCGTCATCAAGTGACTTTAACAATTCGCAATTCAACTTTTTCAATATTTTGTCAGAGTCATTCTTGTTAAGTCTTAAATGAATCATAATTTTATTCTGCAACAACAATCCATACGTATCGTAAAACTGCTGATCTAACTCCTTTCTCATGGCTTCCTCATTCTGAGCTCTGCTTCTGTCTCTTTTTTTCTGAAGAAATACGCATTTATTAAAGTTGCTAATAAAGTTAGAAACTTCAGAGCGTAAATTGTTTATCCAATCCTGTCGAAAATCAGATATTTTTGAATGCTTGGAGTTTAATTGAGAGAAAAAAGCAAACGCAGCAGTAAGCCATGCTGCGGCTAATGCAGCAGTCGCAACATATAGCGTATAAGTGTTTTGCATACTAACCTCTTTTCCAGTCTTGAATTAATTAGATAAAACAAAGCCATTAGATTTTATTAAAAGTATCCTGCCCAGCTTCTTCCAACATATCAACACCTTTCTTCACTACACATATTATGATGGTGATCAGATTGCAGAAATAGGCATCCATGACCTGCTAATAAAAAGCGGGCCAATGGCCCGCTTGGTTATATTTCACTCACACCATCCTCACACCGGCGGATGGAAATGGCTGGCCTCGCGGGTAGCCATCTCCTCGTAGATGGCCCACTTCTGCCACGCCACTTTTTGCGCCACCTGCATCAGCCGCTGCGCCTCCTCCGGATGGCTCTGGGCCAATACCCGATAACGGGTCTCCTCCTGCCGGTATTCAGCGAGGGGGATGGAGGGGCGCAGGCTGTCGAGACTGAAGGGATTCTGCCCCGCACTGCGCAAGACCGGGTTGTAGCGCATCAGCGGCCAGTGACCGGAGGCAACGGCCCGTTTTTGCTGGGTCAAACCAAACTCCATATCGATGCCGTGGGCGATACAGTGGCTGTAGGCGATGATAAGCGACGGGCCCGGATAGGCTTCGGCCTCACGCAAGGCCTGCAGCGCCTGCTGCGGGTTGGCACCAAAGGCGATGCGGGCAACATAGACGTTGCCGTAGGAGATGGCCTGCAACGCCACATCCTTCTTGGCCAGCGTCTTGCCTCCCGCCGCGAACTTGGCGACGGCGCCGAGCGGGGTCGATTTTGACATCTGGCCGCCGGTGTTGGAGTAGACCTCGGTATCCATCACCAGCACGTTCACATCGCGGCCGGAAGCGAGCACATGATCGAGCCCCGATGAGCCGATGTCATAGGCCCAGCCATCGCCGCCGATGATCCAGACCGAGCGGCGCACCAGCTGATCAATCAAGGAGAGCAGCTCGCGGGCCTTGCCGGATTTCACCTCCTCCAGCCGCTCGCGCACTTGCGCCACCCGGGTGCGCTGGGCGCGGATCTCCGACTCCAGCCGTTGCGGGGCGTTGATAAGCGACTCGACCAATGCCTCACCCAGTTCCCCTTTCATCGCTTCGAGGGCCGCCACCGCCTGACCGTGGTGCTGATCGGCGGTGAGACGAAAACCAAAGCCAAACTCGGCGTTGTCCTCAAACAGGGAGTTCGACCAGGCAGGCCCCTTCCCTTCGCCGTTCTTGGCCCACGGCGTAGTCGGCAGGTTGCCGCCGTAGATGGAGGAGCAACCGGTGGCGTTGGCCACCAGCATGCGATCGCCAAACAGCTGGGTCAGCAGCTTGAGATACGGAGTCTCGCCGCAGCCCGCGCAGGCACCTGAGAACTCGAACAGGGGTTCGAGGAACTGGGTGCCGCGCACCGTGGAGAAATCCACCCGCTCGCGGGCAGGCCAAGGCAGGCTCTCGAACCAGCGCAGCGCCTGTTTCTGGCCAGCCAGATGGGGCGCCTTGTCCATCATGGCGATGGCGCGCTCGCCTTCATGGCTTTCATCCGCCCCAGCCCGCACCGGGCAGGCCTGCACGCACTGGCCGCAGCCGGTGCAATCTTCCGGATAGAGCTGCAATGTGTAGCGGCTGTCGGGGAAGCCCTTGGCTGTGACGGGCACCGACTGGGCTGCCTCGGGGGCGGTTGCCAGCCAGTCCTGATGGTAGAACTTGGCCCGCAGCGCCGCGTGGGGGCAGACAAAAACGCAGTTGCCGCACTGAATGCAGATATCGGAGTGCCAGATCGGGATCTCGCGGGCGATATCCCGCTTCTCGAAGCGGCTGGTGGCAGTGGGGTAAGTGCCATCCACCGGCAGCATGGAGACAGGGATCAGATCGCCGCGCCCCGCCAGCATCTCGCCAGTGACCCGCTGGACAAACTCGCTGCCGCCCGGTGCCAGTGGCAGCGGATAGTCGCTGATCTGCTCCTCACCGGCCGGGATGACCACCTGATGCAGATGGGCCAGGGTGTCATCCACCGCCGCGAAGTTGCGCTCGACCACCTCGGGCCCCTTGCGGGCATAACTCTTCTCGATGCTCTCCTTGATAAGGGCAATGGCCTCGTCCCGCGGCAACACCCCGGCCAGGGCGAAGAAGCAGGTCTGCATGATGGTGTTGATGCGATTGCCCATGCCGTTTTGCTCGGCCACCCGATCCCCATCGATGCAGTAGAGCTGGATATTGAGGGCGCGAACACGGGCGCGCAGCCGCTCGGGTAGCTGGCCCCACACCTTGTCCGCCTCATAGGGAGCATTTAGCAGCAGGGTCGCCCCTTCTGCGGCGTGTTCCAGCAGATCCACCGACTCGACAAAGCCCCACTGGTGGCAGCCAATAAAGCTCGCCTGCTCGATAAGCCAGGGGGCGTCGATGAGCTCGGGGCCAAAGCGCAGGTGGGAGACGGTGCGCGAGCCCGACTTTTTAGAGTCGTAGACGAAGTAGCCCTGGGCGTGGAAGCCCTCCAGCTCGCCGATGATCTTGATGCTGTTCTTGTTGGCGCCGACTGTGCCATCAGCGCCGAGGCCGAAGAAGAGCGCCCGCACCCGGCTGGCGGGCTCCAGATCGCCGATGGGGTGCCAGGCCAGACTGAGGCCCGATACGTCGTCCACTATCCCCACGGTAAAGCGGGGGCGCGGCGCATCGGATGCCAGCTCCTCGAACACCGCCGCGCACATGGCGGGGGTGAATTCTTTGGAAGAGAGGCCGTAACGGCCGCCGCTCAGCCAGGGCAGCCGCTTGATAAGGCCGCGTTGCAAGCCGTCGATAAGGGCACTCTGCACATCCAGCAGCAGCGGCTCGCCGCCCGCCCCCGGCTCCTTGGTGCGATCCAGCACGGCGATGCGCCGCACGCTCTGCGGTAGCGCATCGAGCAGCGCCTGTACCGGGAAGGGGCGATAGAGGCGAATGACCAGCACCCCGGTCTTGCGATCCTGTTGGTTGAGCCAATCCACTGTGGTGCGGGCGGTAGCCGCCCCCGAGCCCATCAGCACGATGACGTCGGTGGCATCAGGCGCGCCGTGGTACTCCACCAGCCGGTAGTGGCGGCCGGTCAGCTCGCCGAGATTGTCCATGCACTGCTGCACCCGCGCCGGTACCGCTTCGTAGAAGGGGTTGACGCTCTCGCGGGACTGGAAATAGGTATCCGGGTTCTGGGCGGTGCCGCGCATCACCGGATGATCCGGGTTGAGCGCCCGCGCACGGTGAGCCCGCACCCAGTCGTTGTCGATAAGGGCGCGAATTTCATCCCGATGCAGCGCGGTGATCTTGTTCACCTCGTGGGAGGTGCGAAAGCCGTCGAAGAAGTGGATAAAGGGCACCCGGCACTGCAGGGTGACGCTATGGGCAACCAAGGCCAGGTCCTGCGCCTCCTGCACCGAGCCGGAGGCAAGCATGGCAAAGCCGGTGCTGCGCGCCGCCATCACATCCTGATGGTCGCCAAAAATCGACAGCCCCTGCGCCGCCAGCGAGCGAGCCGCCACATGGAACACCGCCGAGGTCAGCTCACCGGCAATCTTGTACATGTTGGGCAGCATCAGCATCAGCCCCTGACTGGCGGTGAAGGTGGTGGCGAGCGCCCCCGCCTGCAAGGCGCCGTGTACCGTGCCGGCCGCCCCCCCTTCGCTCTGCATCTCCACTACGGTGGGAATGTTGCCCCACAGGTTGGTCTGCCCCTCCGCCGCCCAGGCGTCGGCCAGTTCGGCCATGGTCGAGCTCGGGGTAATGGGATAGATGGCACACACTTCACTCAGCTGGTACGCCACCCGGGCCGCGGCTTCGTTGCCGTCGACCATGATCAGTTCATGTTTCATTGGGACTCCTCCGGTTGGCGCAGCTCGATGGCGTGACAAGGGCACTGGTCATAGCAGGCACCGCAGCCGGTGCAGCGCGCCGCATCCACCTGATAGCCCTTGCCCGGCCCCAGCTTGGCGATGGCCTGCTCGGGGCAACTACCGTAGCAGCCGTCGCACTCGAAGCAGTTGCCGCAGGAGTAGCAGCGCGCCGCCTCGTAGCGGGCGGCCACCTCATCCAGCCCGCCGATGATCTCGCCAAAGTCATCCCGCGCCCACGCCGGTTTGACCGGCTGACTGCTGGCGGGCGCGTGGGTCTGGAACCAGAGTTGCAACTGCTCTGGCCCCACCAGCGGGTAGGAGAGCGGCTTGTGGTAGTGGCGACCGCGCAGCCAGGCATCCATATGGCGCGCCGCCTTCTTGCCATGGCCGGTGGCGATGGTGACGGTGCGCTCGGAGGGCACCATGTCGCCGCCCGCAAACAGACCCGGCACATCCGTCATCAGGTTGCCCGCCACCTGTACGACCCCTTCCTTGTTGACCCGCACGCCGGGAATGCTCTCCAGCACCGAGAGGTCGACCTCCTGACCGAGCGCCAGAATAAGGGAATCCGCTTCGAGGGTTTCAAACTTGCCGGTGGGCACCGGCTTGCCCTCGGCATCCAGCGTCATCACCTCCACCTCGATATTGGCGTTGTCGAGCTGGCGGATGCTGCGCAGCCAGTTGATCTTGATCCCCTCCTCCTCGGCCTCGTCGGCTTCGAAGGCGTGGGCCGGCATATGGTCCCGGTCGCGGCGGTAGATGATCATCGCCTCTTCCACACCCAAACGGCGGGCGGTACGGGCCGCATCCATGGCGGTATTGCCACCCCCATAAATCGCTACCCGCCGCCCCAGTTTGGGCGGCGGCAAGCCTTGCTCTTCGGCCAGACTGGCCTGTTCGAGGAAGCTCACCGCATCGAGGATCTTGCCCGCCTCCCGGGCCGGAATATCGACCCGCTTGGCCAGATGGGCGCCGATGGCCATAAAGACGGCGTCAAAGCCCCCCTCGTCACGCTCGCGCAGCACATCCTCCACCTTGTGGTTGAGGGTCAGGGTCACTCCGGCCGCCACGATGCGGGCCACCTCCCGATCCAGCACATCGCGGGGCAGACGGTAAGCGGGAATACCAAAGCGCAGCATGCCGCCAGCAAGCGGCCCCGCTTCGCGGATCTCCACCTGATGGCCGAGCCGGTTGAGGTGCCAGGCGCAGGAGAGACCGGAGGGGCCAGCGCCAATTACCAGCACCTTCTTGCCGCTGGCAGGGGCAGGTGGCGCAGGCTGCCAGCCACGGGCCAGCGCCTCGTCGCCGAGGAAACGCTCGATGGCATGGATGGAGACGGATTCATCCACCTGCCCGCGGTTGCAGGCACTCTCGCAGGGGTGATAGCAGACCCGGCCATGAATGGCGGGCAAGGGGTTCTCTTCGATCAGGGTCTGCCAGGCCGCCTCAAAACGGCCGGCCTGCGCCAAAGAGAGCCAGGCCTGGATATTTTCTCCGGCCGGGCAGGCGTGATTGCAGGGTGGCAGGGCCGGCCGCCAAACGGGTAGCCGGGTACGCACCGGGCCTGTTCCCGTTTTCAGGGAGAGATCCGGCAATGCGGTCATGTCCAGTTGTTTGCTCATACATTGCTTTCTTCTTTTTGTGTGACAGGCCCCACCCGATGGCGCTTGATACCGTGTAGCCGAGGCGGACGGTGGCCGGATGGGGAAGAAGCGAAAGCGTTAGAAACTGGGAACTGAGTCGATAATGGCCGCTTTTTTGTACTGATTAGCGAATCAGGATCAAAAAATGTTGCACTTTATGGTTCATAGAGACCAGAACGTGACTCAAGTAACATCTTCTCCAGCTGACCGCTGGCTTTCAGTTTGGCGAGCCCCCGATTGAAGGTTTTGATCAATTCGTCAGCGTTGGCACGCTTGCGGCTGATCAACAGGTGACCTTCAACTTTCATCACGGGTTTTGAATGGGTTGCAAAGAGATCGACCGTGCTGGCCGGGTAGAACTGACGCAGGGAGTAGTAGCCGACATCTATGTTCTCCAGCGTCAGGTCGGCGCGGCCGGAGAGCAGCAGATCGAAACTCTGGCGCAGCCGGGTGACGAACTGCACCTGCAGCGGCACCTGCGCGATGGCTGCAAAAAAATCTGCATTGTAGGTATAGCCACTGACCGCAGCCAGCTTGCGATCCGCCAGATCCTGATAGCCACGCCATTCCAGCGGATCTGACTTGAGATAGAACCAGACGTAGGTTTCGCTCAGGATGGGATCGCTGTAGAGATGGGTTTTGCGCCGCTCGCTCGACTCATACCAGTGGACAGTGCCATCCACCACTCCCTCCTCCGACAAGTGAAAGGCCCGCTTCCAGGGCAGAAACTGGAACTTGACGCTCACCCCTTCACTCCTGAATGCCTCGCTCACCACATGGGGGATAAGCCCCTGATATTTCAGCGTCTCGGAGCAGTAAGGGGGATACTCTCCCGTGGTCAGGGTCAGCTCCTGCGCCCAGAGCCCGTGGCAAAAAAGGCTCCCCGCCAGCAACCAGCTTATTTTCATCCCGATGCCCTCTTGTTCTGTTTTCCCAACTATAGACCGCCCCCTTGAAAGGATTGCCGGATCGTCGGGGAACCGTTATGTTCCCCTTTTTCCAGGCGATCGCGCCGCGTCACAAGGATATGAAGATGCCCAGGCTAGACAGCATTCACCTCTACCCCATCAAATCGACTGCAGGTATGCCGCTGGCTCGCGCCCGCGTGACCGAAGAGGGACTGGCAGGGGATCGCCGCTACATGGTGGTCAAACCGGACGGCACCTTTATCACCGCCCGTACCCATCCCCAGCTGCAACAGGTCGTGGCCACCCCCATCGAAGGAGGCTTGCAACTGCGCTATCCGGGCTTTGAACCGCTCACCCTGCAAGAGGTCGACTTCAGCCGCGCCCCGCAAGCGACCGGAGTCTGGAGCGACCGTTTCACCGCCCTGCACACCGACCCCAAAGCCGATGGCTGGCTAAGCCGGGTGGCAGGGGAGACGGTGCAACTGCTCTGGCTGGGTGAAACCTCTGATCGCTTTCGCGAGAAGACCGGCACCCGGGTCAGCTTTGCCGACGGTTATCCGCTGCTGCTGATAAGCCAGGCCTCTCTGGAGGATCTCAATCTGCGCTCCGATGCGCTGCACCAGATGAGCCAGTTCCGCACCAATCTGGTGGCAAGCAACACCCAGCCCTTCGAGGAGGACAGCTGGGTACGCATCCGCATCGGCGAGGTGGAATTCAAGGTGGTCAAGCCCTGCAGCCGCTGCATCATGACCACGGTGGAAGCGGGCACCGATCGTTTCAACGCACTGAAAGAGCCGCTGGCCACCCTCACCCGCTACCGCCGTGGCGAGGATGGCGAGGTCTACTTCGGCCAGAATCTGGTGGCGCTGAACGAGGGATGGATTGAGGCAGGCAGCGAGATCGAAGTACTGGAGCGCACCCGTCCGGTGGTCTATCCCGCCGCCGCACCGAAGAAGCGGGAGCTGGTCTGCGTGGCCCGCGAACCACTGGCACGGGATCTGGAGACCTTCTGGTTAGAAGCAGCCGATGGCGAGCCCCTGCCCGACTACCTGCCGGGCCAGCATCTGCCCATCAGTCTCGATATCAAAAATGAACGGATCCAGCGGCGCTATACCCTGAGCTCCACACCGGATCACCCGGAGCGTTACAGCATCAGCGTCAAGAAGGTGGAGGGTGGCCGCATCTCCCACTGGCTGCACCAGCAGTTGCAGGTGGGCGACCGGCTGCTGGCCGCCAACCCCGCTGGTGAGTTTCACTTAGGGTCCGAGCGCAACCTCCTGTTGCTCTCCGCAGGCTCCGGCGTCACCCCCATGCTGGCGATAGCCCGCACCCTGGCGCTACGCGGGGAGCTGGAAGAGGTTCACTTTATGCACCTGTGCCGTAGCGAAGCGGACATTCCCGCCGCCAGCGAACTGCATGCCATGGCGCAGCAGGGGATGACCCTCACCATTATCCTGAGCCAGCCGGACAATCACTGGCAGGGGCTACAAGGGCGACTCAATGATGAGCATCTGCAACTGGTCAAAGGGTTGGCCGAAAAAGAGGTCTTTATCTGTGGCCCCCACGGCTTTATGGCCGATGCTGCCGCCAAAGTTGCGGCCCTCGGCGTTCCGGCCGCACGGATCAGACAGGAGAGTTTTGGCGGCGCCATTCTCTCGGTGGCCCGCCCCCATCAGGCGGTGCAACTGCGTATCGGCGCCCAAGCCTTTACCGGCAACAATCAGGGCACAGTGCTGGATCAGGCCAACAAGCAAGGCGTAGAGCTGCCATGGAGCTGCCGCGCCGGCATCTGCGGCAGTTGCAAACAGACGCTGATCTCGGGCGAGGTGGATCACCCCGACGCCCCCGCCATCACCGCAGCCGAGCTGGCCGAGGGCAAGATCCTTGCCTGCTGCGCCGTGCCGCTCACCGACCTTGAAATCCTATGATCGGGTGATCGGGCCGCATTAATTCACGCCAACCCAGATGACCGGGGAATTGACCCCGGTCATCTTTATCCACACTTGTTGACCTGATCCGCCCTTAATTTGTCCCCACGGCCTTCATCAGTGAGTTTCCCTTCCTATACTCTCAGAGCAAAAAGCCTTGCCAGCCATTGACTTGGCGATGCTCCATACGACACTCAGCCATAGGGAAAGGACGCCCATACCATGGAACAGAACAAGCCCGCCTTTCAGCTCAACCTGCTGCTATCCGTCATCACCCTGATCCTGCTGTCACTGGTGTTTTTCGCCTACAGCTGGGCGGGTAAACAACTGGAAGAGAGTTATCGACAACAATATGTCTCCTACCTGCTGGCCGATGAGCTGCGCCAATCCTCCGATGATCTGACCCGACTCGGGCGCACCTACGTCATCACCAAGGATCCAGCCTACGAGCAGCAGTACATGCGGATCCTGGCCATTCGCAACGGCGAGCAGCCGAGGCCGGATGGCTACAACCGTATCTACTGGGACTTTGTCGCCGCCAACGGCCAGAATCCCCGCCCCGACAGCAATGTTCGCCGTGGCCTGATCGACCTGATGAAAGATGCCGGTTTCACCGACGGCGAACTCGCCAAACTGAACGAGGCCAAAAACAACTCGGATGCGCTGGTCAACACCGAGGTCGCCGCCTTCAAGCTGGTGCAGCAGACCGATGGCGATCCGGTTGCCAACCAGCAAAAAGCCATCGCCATGATGCATGACAAGGCCTATCACCAGAACAAGGGGCGCATCATGTCCCCCATCGATGACTTCTACGTGATGATGGAGCAGCGCAACCACGAGGCAGTCGAGAGCGCCATCGCCAATACCGATATGCTGCGCTATCTCTTTATCGCCCTCGGTCTGGTGTTGATGTTCTTCCTCTGGCGCACCTATCGCTCCCTGCTCGATCTGGTGGGCACCTCGGTCGAACAGCTCAAGACCGATCTCCATATGATGGCGGAAGGGGATTTCTCGCGCCCCATCAAGGTGCCGGCAGGATCGAAAGAGAGCCTGATCGGCCTGCTCGGCGGTATGCAGACCACCCTCAAAGGGATCATCGCCAAGGTCTCCCACTCCACCGAGGAGCTGTCCCACTCTGCCGACAGCATCGCCCAGATCGCCGAGCAGACTGCCCAGTTTGCCACCGATCAGCAAACCAGCACCCAGACCATGGCCGCCGCCATCGAGGAGCTGGTGGTGAGCATCAGTCACCTCTCCGACAATGCCACCCATGCCGACGAGCTGAGCAAGGTCTCAGCCAATACCCTGGAGGAGGGCTCAGGGGTCATTAAAGAGACGCTTGGCAGCATCGAGAATATCTCCACCACAGTGGGGGATGCAGCCAGCACCATCTCCGAGCTCAACGGCCATACCCAGCAGATTTCGGAGATCATCGGGGTGATCCGCGGCATTGCCGATCAGACCAACCTGCTGGCCCTCAACGCGGCCATCGAGGCGGCGCGGGCCGGTGAACAGGGTCGCGGCTTTGCGGTGGTGGCCGACGAGGTGCGCAATCTGGCCAGCCGCTCGGCGGCGTCAACCCAACAGATCACCGGGATGATTAGCAAAATCCAGAGCGGGGCGGATGCCTCCATCCGCAGCATGGAGAACACGGTCAACAACGTCTCTCGCGGGGTCACGCTGGCCAACCAGACCGGCGAGGCGATCGCCAGCATCCAGAGCCACGCCTCCAACCTCACCGGCTTGATGGGAGAGATCAGCCACACCCTGCGCGAGCAGTCCACCGCAGCCAACGAGGTGGTCTCTACCGTCGGCAACATCACCTCTCTCTCCGAGCAATCGGGGGATGCCGCCCGCCACGTGTCCCAAGAGGCGGCCAAACTCAAGCAGCTGTCACGGGTGCTGCGCCAGGAGATGGGGCATTTCAAGCTTTAAAAAACGCTGAAAAGCAAAACGGCTGCCCGAAGGCAGCCGTTTTTTATGCGGGGTTATCCCCCGTCATTCAGTATCTATCAACCACGCAGGGCGGCGATACGCTGCTCGATGGGCGGGTGGCTCATGAACAGCTCGCTCATGGAGCGCTTGCCGTTGATGCCAAAGGCCATCATGGAGCCTTCCAGCTGCGGCTCGGCACCGCGGGAGAGGCGCTCAAGGGCGGCAATCATCTTGTCACGACCGGCCAGCTTGGCGGCACCTGCATCGGCACGGAACTCACGCTGACGGCTGAACCACATGACGATGATGGAGGCCAGAATACCGAACAGCATCTCCAGCACGAACACGGTGATCATGTAGGCAAAACCGCCGGTGCTGCTGCTCTCTTCATCATTATTCGAGCTGAAGAAGTTGCTGATGACGCCAGCCACGATCCGGGCGAAGAACATCACGAAGGTGTTCACCACCCCCTGGATCAGGGTCAGGGTCACCATGTCGCCGTTGGCCACGTGGCTCACCTCGTGGGCCAGTACCGCTTCCGCCTCGTCACGGCTCATGCTGTAGAGCAGGCCGGAGGAGACCGCCACCAGCGAATCATCGCGGCGGGCGCCGGTCGCAAAGGCGTTCATCTCGGGCGAGTCGTAGATCCCCACTTCCGGCATCTTGATACCCGCTTCGCGGGCCTGACGGGCCACAGTGCTCACCAGCCAGTGCTCGGTCTCGTTACGGGGTTGCTCGATGACCTGGACGCCATAGCTGCGCTTGGCCATCCACTTGGACATCAGCAAGGAGATAAAGGAACCCCCAAAACCGAACACGGCACAGAACACCAACAGCCCGGAAATGCTGGACTTGTTGATCCCCAAAACCGAGAACAGGATATTGAGTACCACCCCCAGCACCAGCATGACGGCCAGGTTGGTCACCAGGAATAGCATAATTCGCTTCATATAAACTCCTTGTGAAGATAAGGGACATGACCGGGGATCACTCGGGAGCCCCACCTGATCATGTTAATGTCGACATTCTAGGGAGATTCGATGAATGTTCGCTGAATATGCCGTCAAAGTAGCGGCGAGATATCGAGACGCCCCTGCAAATCGGCTTCAAGTGGATTGTTTATAAACGGAATTTCGCCGAGGAAGGGAGCTGGCAGCAAGCCCCTCAGGGTGTCCAGATTTTCCTGATAATGGCTCATGGAACCATGGAGCCGATTAATTACCCACCCCGCCACCGGCAGCTGATCATTGCGAATGGCGGCAAAGGTGAGCAGCGCATGGTTGAGGCAACCCAGCTTGGCCCCCACCACCATGATCACCGCCATGTTCTCCTGTTTCACCCAGTCCGACAGCAGATGCTTGCGATCGAGCGGCAGATACCAACCCCCCGCCCCTTCCACTACCGCCAGCTCGGCCCCGGCCTGTTCAATCTTGCGTAGCCCCTCGCTCAACCCCTGCATGGTGATAGGCTGGCGCGCCTCGCTGGCGGCAATGTGGGGCGCAATCGGCGGCTCATAGGCGAACGGATTGACCACCTCATAGGGCAGCGGCAGACTCGCCGCCTCCTGCAACAGAACGGCATCCAGGTTGCGCAGCCCGTCCGGAGTGCGGGCACATCCGGCCGAGACCGGCTTGTAACCCGCGCACTTGATCCCCTGTGCGCTGAATTCGCGCAGCAGGGTGCGCGCCACCAGCGTCTTGCCCACATCGGTATCGGTGCCGGTGATAAAGAATGATTTCATACGGTTCTCTCCTTGGCAGGGCCCATTGACTACCCTGCACACACTGCGATTCCCGGCGCTCAGCGAGGCTTGCTGAGACGGCCGAGGCACACCCGATAACTGGCGACCAGCCTGCCATCGGGCTGGCGAAACGCCTCATACGCCTGCGTCAGCTGCTGCAATCTGGCGCGACCGCTCAGACCGGCCGGGGCGGCACTCCCCTGATTGTCATTGACCTGATTGGCCCCAATCCCCTTGAGATCGCGCAACAACTGCGGCAATTCAAGATAGGCGAGATCCCAGGTGATACAACGCAGCTCGGGAGCAGATACCCCGGCGCTAGCCAGCGCCTGCTCCAATTGTGGCAGGCTGAGGAAGCGATTGACATGGGCGCGACCATCAAGCTGCTGCCAAGCGGCTCGCAACTGCCAGAGCGACTCATCGAGCAGGGTCGAGAAAAAGATCTGGCCGCCCGGTTTGACCACCCGCAGCAGCTCGCCAAAAGCCTGGGCCGGACGCTCGCACCACTGCAACGCCAGACTGGAGAAAACCCAGTCGAATGTGTTATCGGCGAAAGGAAGCTGCTCCGCATCGCCGCAGAGCAGGCGGGCGCCGCTGCCACGCAAGGCGGCCTGCGCCAGCATGCCGGGGGCGAGATCCAGCCCCACCAGCTGGTGACAACGGCTCGCCAGTTGGGGCAAGAAAAAGCCGGTACCGCAGCCCAGATCCAGCCCGCTCACAGTCAGTTCAGTGCCAACCAGCCTGTCTGGCATCCATTCCAGCAGCGCCTGACCCACCTCCTGCTGAAAGCGGGCGTGGGCATCATAATGACGAGCGGCGGCGCCGAAACGGCGAGCAAGCTGCGCCTTGTCGACCGTTTGAAAACGCTCAGCCATAGTGAGCCTCCCCAAGCGTTGTCGCTGCAGGGCAGACCCCCAAGGCATCGAGCAGGCGATCTACATCCTGCTCGCGGTGAGCCGCACTCAGGGTAATACGCAGCCGGGCCGTACCGACCGGCACAGTGGGCGGGCGGATGGCGCTCACCCAGACGCCGCGCTCCCGCAGCCGTTCGGCCAGTTGCAAAGCAGCAAAGCTCTCCCCCACCAGCAGCGGCTGGATCGGGGTGTCGCTCGCCCCCAACAGCCAGCCCTGCGCCTTTGCCCCTTGTCGGAAACGGGCGATCAGCTGGCCAAGATGGGCGCGGGACTTATCAGCCGCGCGCACCAGTTCGATGCTCTTGCTGACCGCGCAAGCCTGCGCGGCGGGCATATGGGTGCTGTAGACATAGTGGCGGGCGAAGTTGACCAGATACTCCACCAGCTCGCGGCTGCCGCCGACAAAGGCACCGGCAACCCCGAGCGCCTTGCCAAAAGTGCCCATCTGGATGTGTACGCTGGCTGGAGGAACCCCCTGCGCCGCCAGAGTGCCGCGCCCCTCGGGCCCCTGCACGCCGAGGCCGTGGGCATCGTCGATCATCAGCCAGTTGCCGCTCCGGGCTGCCAATGCCGCGAGTTCACCCCAGGGGGCCTGATCCCCGTCCATGCTGAACACTCCCTCCGAGACGATGAGCCCGCGATTTGGCTCAAGCTGCCGTTCAAGGGCCGCCATATCGTTGTGGGCAAAACGCTTCATCTTGCAAGGGAGCTGGCTGCCCATCTCCTGCAAAGAGGCGTGGTTGAGTTTGTCCTGCCACAGCAGATGTTCCTTGCCGAGCAGGGCTTTGAGCACCGCCTGATTGGCCGAAAAACCGCAGTTGAACAGCAGTACCGCCTCCACCCCGAGCCACTCGGCCAGGGTCTCCTCAAGCTGTTGGTGGGCATGACTGTAACCGGTCACCAGCGGCGAGGCGCCGGAGCCCGTGCCATAGCGCTCAATCCCCGCGTTGAAGGCGGCCTTGATGGCGGGATGATCAGCCAGCCCCAGATAGTCGTTGGCGGAAAAGTTGAGGTAGTCTCGCCCCGCTACCCTGAGTCGCCCGCCACTCGCCCCGTCGGTCGCGATGCGGTTGCGCAGCAGGCCAGCCTGCTCGCGCTCGGCCAGCGCTGCGCCCAACCCAAAGGGGCCCGTTACAGCAGGACCAGTCATGACCGCGCAGTCTCTGCACGGGGGCGGGTGGCGTCATAAAACATCTCGGCAGGTTCGCTCTGGCGGCTCACCTCGGCCAGCAGCTCCTCTTCTTGAACCTGATCCGGTTTCTGGGCCCGCTGGGCGGGGCGAATACCGAGCCGCTTGAACAGCTGCATATCGCTGTTTTCGTCCGGGTTGGGGGTGGTCAGCAACTTGCAGCCATAGAAAATGGAGTTGGCCCCGGCCATAAAGCACATCGCCTGCATCTGCTCGTTCATCTTCTCCCGCCCGGCGGAGAGGCGCACATGGGAGGCAGGCATCATGATCCGCGCCACCGCGATGGTGCGGATAAATTCGAACGGATCGAGGTTCTCTTCGTTCTCCAGTGGCGTCCCCTTCACCTTGACCAGCATGTTGATGGGCACGCTCTCGGGGTGACGGGGCAAGTTGGCCAGCGCCATCAAGAGGCCCGCCCGATCTTTCGCCTGCTCGCCCATACCGACGATGCCGCCGGAGCAGACCTTCATGCCCGCGCCGCGCACATGCTCCAGGGTATCGAGCCGGTCCTGATAGGTGCGGGTGGAGATGATCTCGCCGTAGAACTCCGGCGAGGTGTCGAGGTTGTGGTTGTAGTAATCGAGCCCCGCAGCGCCAAGACGGGCCGCCTGATCTGCGGTGAGCATCCCCAGCGTCATGCAGGTCTCCATACCGAGCCCGCGCACCTCCTCGATCATCCGGATGATGTAGGGCATGTCCTTCTCTTTGGGATTGCGCCAGGCGGCCCCCATGCAAAAGCGTGACGAGCCGTTGGCCTTGGCTTCGCGGGCCCGCTCCAGCACCTTCTCCACCTCCATCAGCCGCTCGGCTTCGAGCCCGGTGTGGTAACGGGCGCTCTGGGGGCAGTATTTGCAATCTTCCGGGCAGGCGCCGGTCTTGATGGAGAGCAAAGTACTCACCTGCACTTCATTCGGGTCAAAGTAGGCGCGGTGGACGGTCTGGGCCTGAAACAGCAGATCGTTGAACGGCAGGGCAAACAGGGCCTGAACCTCGGCGAGGGTCCAGTCATGACGAAGGGCGTGACCGCCCGCGGTGAGAGCATTCATACATGGCTTCCGGTTGTTATTAGTGGGATCCTGCGCCCGCCATCTTGGGATGGACGGCCACAAAACCCGTCGCCAGGCCCGCGCGCTCAGGGTGATGCGCAGTGCCAAGTGGCTGAAATTGTTGGCTAGTGTAGAGAGCACGCGTAGACTGTCAACACCGACCAGATCAAACCAATTGACAACAGAACAACAAATGACCAATCAAGAGTTCGACCTGCACCACATCTGGCACCCCTATACCTCCCTCACTCACCCCCTGCCCTGCTATGAAGTGGCCAGCGCCAAAGGGGTGAAGATCACTCTCAGCGACGGCCGTGAACTGGTGGATGGCATGAGCTCCTGGTGGGCTTGCGTGCACGGCTATCAGGTGCCGGAGTTGGACGCCGCCACCACCGCCCAGCTCGGCAAGATGTCCCACGTGATGTTTGGCGGCCTCACCCACGCCCCGGCGGTCGAGCTCTGCCGCAAGCTGGTGGAGATCACTCCAAAGGGGCTTGATCGGGTATTTCTGGCCGATTCCGGCTCGGTGGCAGTGGAAGTGGCGCTCAAGATGGCCCAGCAGTATTGGCACGCCAGGGGGACGCCCAGAGCCAAGTTTGTCGCCCTGCGCAGCGGCTATCACGGCGACACCTTTGGCGCCATGAGCGTCTGCGATCCCGATGGCGGCATGCACGAGCTCTACAAGGGGTTTCTGCCGGAACACTATTTTGTCGATGCGCCCAGCTGTCGCTTCCACGCCGAGTGGGACGAGCAGTGCGTGGTGGAGCTGGCGACACTCATGGCGGATCATCACGAGGAGATCGCCGCCATCGTGCTTGAGCCCATAGTGCAGGGCGCTGGCGGCATGCGCTTCTATCACCCCCGCTACCTGCAGTGGGTGCGCGCCCTGTGCGACGAATTCGGCGTGCTGCTGCTTGCTGACGAGATTGCCACCGGCTTTGGCCGCACCGGCCAGCTGTTTGCCTGCGACTGGGCGGGGATCAGCCCCGACATCATGTGTCTGGGCAAGGCGCTTACCGGCGGCTACCTCACCCTCTCGGCGACCCTGACAACCGAGCATGTCGCCCGCACCATCTGTGACGGCAAGGCTGGCGTCTTTATGCACGGCCCCACATTTATGGGCAACCCGCTTGCCTGCGCGGTGGCCAACGCCTCCATCGATCTGCTGCTGGCCTCACCTTGGCAGGAGCGAGTGCGCGCCATCGAGCATCAGCTGCGAACAGAACTGGTAGAGCTGACCCTGCACCCGGCGGTCGCCGATGTGCGGGTGCTCGGCGCCATCGGGGTGGTGGAGATGAAAGAGCGGGTGGATGTGGCGCGCATCCAGCGCAAGTTTGTCGAACTGGGCGCCTGGATCCGCCCCTTTGGCAAGCTGGTCTACCTGATGCCCCCGTTCGTCATCACCCCTGAAGAGCTGCGGGTATTGACCGGCGCCATCCGTCAGGCCATCACCGAAGGCGAGTTTTAAGGCATGCAGCGGGCGGCCATCGCTGCCGCCCGTTTGACTACCCGCATTTGATATATAAAGAGGGCAACTTTATCCACTTCAGTGCGCTTTCACTTGCCGTAATGTGAGCAAAACACCAGACCTGAGGCCCCAAGAGGGGTAAACTGCTGTGGTTTTACCATCAAGAAAGACTGCTCATGCGCCTCTCCATTGCTGCCAAAATCAACTTTTTCCTGCTCTTCATCTTCTCCATGGTACTGGTCTTCTCCGCAGCCTATCAGGCGGTGCGCGAGCGCGATCTCATCCTGACCCTCATCAAGGAGCAGAGCCGCGAGCAGACCGAAGCCTATTTCGATGGCCTCAACATGCTGATGCTGACCGGCAAGATGGATGCCCGCGATACCCTGCGCGGCAAGTTTCTCGACCATGCCCATGTGGAGGATGCCCGCATCGTCCGTGGCGACGCGGTGAGCAAACAGTTCGGGCCGGGACGGGAGACAGAGCAGGTAAAGGATGAGTTTGATGAGCTGGCTCTGGCGGGCAAAGGGAGCCTGGAGGTGGTGCACAATGGCATGCACAGCCGTCTGGTGGTGACCCGACCGCTGCTGGCCAAGAAGGATTTTCGCGGCACCGACTGCACCAGCTGTCATCTGGTGCCGGAGAACACTGTGTTAGGGGCGGTGCGCTTTGACTACTCCCTCGATTCGCTGTTTACCCGGGTCGAGCAGAATATTCTCACCTCGGCGCTGATCCTCACCGGCATCTTCGGGATGGGACTGCTGCTGACCCTCTGGGTCATCCGCACCTGGATCGTGCGCCCTCTCAACCAGTTGACCCGCTCAATGGAAGAGGCGACTGACTTGCACGACTTCGGTCACCGGCTGGAGGGGGATGACGGCGACGAGATTGGCCGGGTGGCGGTGGCCTACAACCAGATGCTCGACAGCGTGGAGCGCCAACTCGGCAAGCGCACCAAGGCCAGCAGGCAGGAACCGGATCAGCCCCGCTAAGACGAACGCTTAACCGACGTAGTAGAAGAGCAAGCTGGCGATCAGCACCAATAGCAGGATGGCCAGATTGACATGCCGGGAGTCATCCTGACGGCGGCTGCGCTTGCGCTCCAGCAGCAACACCGCCAGCGTCAGGGCGCAGCAGCTCCAGAGCCCGTAGACCAGCCAGGGGGTAAGGGACGGGTCCCAATAATCGCGCACCTCGATCCCGCCATAGACCAGAAAACCGTAGGCAATTTCGGGCCGGGCATAGTGGTAAAGGGAGAGCAGCACGATAAAGCCGCCCCAGCAGAGCATCACCAGCCCCTGCAACACCCGTGTCAGCCAATCTGGCCCATGCCGCCGATCTTTCACCCACCTCTCCTGCGCCCGTGACACTCTTGTTGAGTGAACCATGCCGAAAACCCCACCAGAGTCCGACATTTTTGCTTGTTTATCAAACCCGCGCGGGTAAGATTGACGGCTTAGTCTGCCATGGTGGGCCATCTGTGCCCGGGCCAGACTCCCTAGTGTTGCAAATAGCGCTGCAAGAACAAGCTGGAGACAATATTTCGATGACGCACGCATCCGTAGTAGATGTGCTGGCCGGTAAGTATCCGGTCGGCACCACCCAAACTGTCAAAGGGTGGATCCGGACTCGCCGTGATTCCAAGGCGGGGATCTCATTTTTGGCCATTTCCGATGGCTCCTGTTTCCATCCGGTACAGGCAGTTGTCCCCAATACCCTGGCCAATTACGAGAATGAAGTGCTGCGTCTGACCACTGCCTGCTCCGTGGAAGTGACCGGCGTGGTTGCCGCCTCTCAGGGCAGCGGCCAGGCTTTCGAACTGCAGGCGACCGAGGTGAAGGTAGTCGGCTGGGTCGAAGATCCGGACACCTACCCGATGGCTGCCAAGCGCCACAGCATCGAATACTTGCGTGAACAGGCCCACCTGCGCCCGCGCACCAACATCGTTGGCGCCGTGACCCGCGTTCGTCACTGCCTGGCGCAAGCCATCCACCGCTTCTTCCACGAAGAGGGTTTCCTCTGGGTTGCGACCCCGCTCATCACCGCTTCTGACACCGAAGGTGCCGGCGAGATGTTCCGCGTCTCCACTCTGGACATGGAAAACCTGCCGCGCACCGACGCCGGCAAGGTGGACTACAACGAAGATTTCTTCGGCAAAGAGGCTTTCCTGACCGTATCCGGCCAGCTGAACGCCGAAACCTATGCCTGCGCCCTCTCCAAGGTCTACACCTTCGGCCCGACCTTCCGCGCTGAAAACTCCAACACCAGCCGCCACCTGGCCGAGTTCTGGATGGTTGAGCCGGAAGTGGCCTTCAACGATCTGGAAGATAACGCCGCACTGGCCGAAGCCATGCTGAAGTATGTCTTCAACGCCGTACTGACCGAGCGTCGCGACGATCTGGAGTTCTTCGCCCAGCACGTGGACAAGGATGCCATCGGCCGTCTGGAGCGTTTCGTCTCCTCCGACTTCGCCCAGATCGACTACACCGACGCCATCGAAGTGCTGCAAAACTGCGGCAAGAAGTTCGAGTTCCCGGTCTCCTGGGGTATCGATCTCTCCTCCGAGCACGAGCGCTATCTGGCCGAGGAGCACTTCAAGTCTCCGGTGGTGGTGAAGAACTACCCGAAAGATATCAAAGCCTTCTACATGCGCCTCAACGACGACGGCAAGACCGTTGCCGCGATGGACGTACTGGCACCGGGCATCGGCGAGATCATCGGTGGTTCCCAGCGTGAAGAGCGTCTGGACGTGCTGGATGCCCGTCTGGCCGAGATGGGCCTGAACAAGGAAGATTACTGGTGGTATCGCGACCTGCGTCGCTTCGGTACCGTGCCGCACTCCGGCTTCGGTCTGGGCTTCGAGCGTCTGGTTGTATACGTGACCGGCATGGGCAACGTCCGCGACGTGATCCCGTTCCCGCGTACTCCGCGTACCGCCGAGTTCTGATCAGCGGCATCTTGCCACTGCATTGCAAAAGCCGACCTGTAGGTCGGCTTTTTTATTGTCACCGTTATGGGTGATACTCAGGATCAACCGGCACAAGGAACTCGTCGCCTATGGGATATCGCCTGCTGCTCTCGCTACTGCTGTCCTGCATGCCTGTTCAACTGTGGGCCGAGCCCGTTCGTCTGACCACCCTGGAGTGGCCCCCCTACACCAGCCAGAGCCTGCCCGATGGCGGCCTCACCGGTCATATTGTCAAACGCGCCTTTGCCGAAGCGGGACTGGAAGTGACGTTCGACTTCTACCCCTGGCAGCGGGCAGTGCGCCTGGCGGCCGACCCGACCCAGCCTTATAGCGGCTATTTTCCCGAGTACCTCTCCGACACCCTGCCCACCCTGTGGCGCAGCTCCCCCAGCGTGGGCGACAGCGTGCTGGGCATGGCGCAGCGCTCAGGCCCCCCCATCCCCTGGCAGCAGCTCACGGATCTCGCCCCCTACCGGATCGGCGTGGTGGAGGCGTACGTCAACACCCAGGAATTCGATGCTCTGATGGCCAGCAAGCGCCTCAACACTGCCGCCGTCGATGCGGACCTGCTCAACCTGCGCAAATTGCAGCGCGACCGGCTCGATCTGGCGGTGATCGATCGGGATGTCTTCCACTGGCTCATCAACCATGATCGCAAGCTGAGCAGCGCCGGATTGCAATTTCACCCGAAGATCCTCGAACACAAGAGCCTGCACATCATGTTTCGCCCCGATCAGCAGGCGTTGCAGCAACGGGTGGCGCAGGCCATTGCCAGATTGGATATTGCCAAGCTGAGCGAGGATTATCAGCGCCGCTATCTGCAGCAAGCACCTGCGGCCAAGTGAGCCAACCCGCTGAAGTCAGCCCTTGCTGGCAAAAATAGCCTGAGCGCTGGCTTTTTCACCCTATTCTGCCGCCATCGAGCCCTTTTTATGCCCCTCCCCTGCAGCCCTGTTGCCGCTCTGTGCTGCCACCATGACCACCGGATGGCTTGGCCCCGAGTGATACCACTTGGTGACAAAAATAATGTTTTTGTTAGTACGTGGTTTTTAAGTGGTTTAATCAAAAATTCATCGAGTTATTGAAGTAACTCAATTTTTTCACTTTTTCAGGGGAGCAGAATAGCAACTAACCCTTTTGGGCTAAATAAAACAGACAATGACAATTCATGGTTCAGGCTACCCGCGGCAATATGGGTTGAATCACACGAGGTAACGGAATGATCTTGATGGAATTTTTAGTGGTACTCGGCTGCTTGCTGCTGGGTACCCGCTTTGGGGGCATGGGACTCGGTCTCATCAGTGGTATCGGTCTCTTCCTGCTGACCTTCGTCTTCGGCCTGGTGCCGGGCGAACCGCCTGTTCAGGTAATGCTGACCATTCTGGCGGTGATCGGCTGTGCCGCCACCCTGCAGACTGCCGGTGGCCTCAACCTGATGATGCAAGTGGCCGAGCGTCTGCTGCGCCGTCACCCGCAATACATCACTATCCTGGCGCCGCTCACGACCTGGACCCTCACCTTCCTGTGCGGTACCGGCCACGTGGTCTACACCATGTTCCCCATCATCGCTGACATCGCGCTGCAGAAGAACATCCGTCCCGAGCGCCCGATGGCAGTGGCCTCCGTTGCCTCCCAGATGGCCATCTGCGCCTCCCCGGTCTCCGTTGCCGTGGTCTCCATGGTCTCCATTCTGGCGGCCGGTCATGGTATCGGTCAGGCTTACGGCCTGCTCGACATCCTGATGATCGCCATCCCCTCCTCCCTGACCGGTGTCATCGTGGCAGCCCTGTGGAGCCTGCGTCGCGGCAAGGATCTGGACAAGGACGAAGAGTTCCAGGCCAAGATCAAAGATCCGGAGCAGCGTGCCTTCATCTACGGCGGTGGTGAAACCCTGCTCAACACCAAGTTCCCGAAAGAGGCCTACTGGTCTACCTGGATCTTCTTCGCCGCCATCGCTGCCGTGGTATTGCTCGGTGCCAACGAAGGTCTGCGTCCGGTGTTCACCATCAAGGACAAAACTGGCCCGCTCTCCATGAACCTGGTGATCCAGATGATGATGCTGATCGCCGGTGCCATCATCCTGATGCGCTGCAAGGTCAAGCCGGGCGAGATCGCCAACGGTGCCGTCTTCAAGGCAGGCATGGTCGCCATCTTCTCCGTATTCGGGGTGGCATGGATGAGTGAGACCTTCTTCCAGGCTCACATGCCGCTGCTCAAAGAGACTCTGGCCCATGTGGTACAGGCCCAGCCCTGGACCTACGCCCTGGTGCTCTTCCTCATCTCCAAGCTGGTAAACAGCCAGGCCGCCGCCCTCACCGCCATCGCCCCCATGGGTCTGGCGCTGGGTGTCGAGCCGAAGCTGCTGATCGCCTTCCTGCCGGCGAGCTACGGCTACTTCGTGCTGCCGACCTACCCGAGCGACCTGGCCTGTATCGGTTTCGACCGCTCCGGCACCACCCGCATCGGCAAGTTCATCATCAACCACAGCTTCATCATTCCGGGGCTGATCGGGGTGGTGACCTCCTGCTCGCTGGGCTTTATCCTCACCAGCATCCTGCTCTAATCGCAGCGGCGTTTACCACGCTATTGCAATACAGGCCCCCGCTTCGGGGGCCTGCTTTTTTCCCCGCTCAGTTACCTCAACCACTTCCCCGCCGCCATTTCCGGACACCATGCCTTTACCTCTGCCCCCGCCGCTGGGTAGCATGCCTCCTCGTTCACCATCGGAATCTCATCCATGTCTCGCGTCATCCTGCTCTGGAGCGGTGGCAAAGATGCCATGCTGGCCCTCTGTCATGCCCGCCAAGCGGGCCATCAGGTGGTGGCACTGGCCACCTTTGCGCCGCCAGAACCCCGATTTCTCGCTCACCCCTTGCCGCTGGTGCGCCGTCAGGCGGAAGCCCTCGGGCTGCCCCATCTGCTGGTCACCATAGAAGCGCCGTTCGGTCTCGGTTATGAGCGGGCACTGGCACGGCTCAAAGAGGAGTGGCAACTCGATGGGGTGGTGACCGGCGATATCGACAACGTGGGCGGTGCGCCTAACTGGATCCGCGAGCGCTGCCGCCCGCTTGGTATCACCGTGCATACGCCGCTCTGGCAACTCTCCCGCGAGGCACTGCTGGCGGATCTGCTGGCACGCGGCATCGTCGCCCACCTCTCCTGCGTCGATACCCGGGTACTGGCCCCCGAGTGGACTGGGCGCACCCTCGATGCCGCCACCCTCGCCGAGTTGCAACAACTGGCCGAGCGCGAGGGCTTCGATGCCAGCGGCGAGCAGGGGGAGTACCACACCATGGTGACCGACGGCCCGGGCTTTGCCGCCCCGCTGCGCCTCGATGGCTGGCTGGTGGCGCGCCAGGATCACCTGGCCTATCTGGCCGAACCGCAGGGGTAACGGCCTCAAGCAAGCAGCCAACTCACTTAGCGCGCGAAAAATCGAGATAAAAAAACGGGAGGCAACAGCCTCCCGTTTGGATTTGAGCGGACCAGTTTTGAACGGGCCATGGCGACCCGAACAAGGGATAAACCAGTTTATTTCACCAACTTGCCCAGCACCCGCTGCAACAGGCGGATGCGCGGCTCGATGCTCTCCAGCAGCAGGAATTCCGCCTCCGAGTGGAAACCGCCGCCCATGGGGCCGAAACCATCCAGCGACGGCACCCCCGCGGCGGCGGTGAAGTTGGCATCCGAGCCGCCACCGGCCTCCAGCCAGTTGAAGGGGATCCCCTCCTCCTTGGCTGCCGCCTCCACCAGCGCCATCAGCGCCTCGGTGTCACCGCTCGGGCGCATCGCCGGCTTGAAGGTCTGGCGATCCACCTCGACCCGACAACCCGCGAGGAAGGGGTTGTTGGCCATAAAGGTGAGCCGGTCGTGCACCGCAGCAGCCTCTTCGTTACTCCAGAAGCGCAAATCCACGATCGCCTCGGCAAAGTCCGGCACCACGTTGACACCGGTGCCGCCCTGTACCACGCCGACGTTCATGGTGGTGCCCGTGGTCATGTTGACCTGCTCGTTGATGGCCAGCACCCAATGCGCCAGCTCGGTGATGGCAGAGATCCCTTCGGTCAGCGCCGAACCGGCGTGGGAGGCCTTGCCGTGGAAGGTGATGCGGTACTTGGCATTGCCCTTGCGGGCGCTGATGAGATCCCCGTTGGGACGGGCTGCCTCGGCCACCAGCACGCAGCCGCTCTGTTTGGCCTTCTCCACCAGCCAATCTTTCGACCAGGGGGAGCCAATCTCTTCGTCGCAGTTGTAGCAGACCAGCACCTTGAGCTTGGCAAGCAATGCCGGATCCATCTCTTTGAGGGCATACCAGATAGAGAGCAGGCCGCTCTTCATGTCCGACACACCGGGACCAAAGGCTTGATTGCCTTCGATTTTCAGCGGGCGCTTGGCCGCCGTCCCCTCGGGGAAGACGGTATCCATGTGGCCGCACAGCATCACATCGTAGTGATCGGCACCCGGCGCATTGGTTGCCTCGAGGCAGGGGCCGCACTCGGCAGCAAACTGGTGGCGAGTCACCTGCCAGCCGATGGCCTCATATTTCTCGGTCATGATGTCGGCCACTTTCGCCACCCCGGCCGGGGTGCGAGTACCGCAATCGAGGTTGATGAGCGGGGCCAGATCGGCCAGATAGCTATCGAGGGAAAACGGGCTCTTTACAACTGTCATTATCTTCTCCATGCAACAATCAGCGTTGATGGCCGATCGTCTATTGCAACAAAGCGACACAGTGAGAAAAAGGCGGGCAGCCATGCTACCCGCCCGACCGGTAAATTCCAAACACCACTACATAACCCACATCACTACATAAACAGCAGATAGTTGAGGGTCAACGCCGTCACCAGCGCCCCCGCCATCGGCACGCTGGTGCGCTTGACCACGGTAAAGGGCGATACCTTGGCAATCCCCGCACAGGCGATCAGCACAGCCGCGATGGGAGAGACGGTACGGCCGATACTGGAAGCGAGCTGCATCGGCAGCAGCATGGTCACCGCAGGTACGCCAAACTTGGCTGCCACCGCCGGAGCCAGGGTCGAGAAGCTGAGGAACGCCGCATTGCCGGAGCCCATGATGACCGCCGCCACCATGATCAGCGCCACCATCACCAGCGTCATCAGACCGCTGCCGATACCGGCATTGCTGGCAGAGTGCAGCAGGGTATCGATGGCGCCGATGGCCTTGAGGGATTCGGCAAACAGCTCGGCACAGACGATGAGCGCCACCACGGGGCCAAACACCTTGCCCATGCCGTCGAGGAAGCTCGACAGCCCGGCAAACGCGGTACGCACCGAGCGGCTACGCAGCAGCTCGCACAGCATGCCGATAAAGACAGACAGCAGCATGGCCACCTCCACGCTCATCTTGATGTCGCTCACCAGCAGCTTGGAGAAGGTCATCATCAGCACGAAGGGGATGATCGGCAGCAGGGCATACCAGGTGGGCGCCTGCACGCTCTCGGTGCCCTGCTCGTCCAGCTCGGCGTGATCGCCACGATGGAGCGCAGGATCCCAGCCATCCTTGCGATCGCAGTGACGCTGCCAGAAGAAGTGCAGCACCATGGTCACCAGCAGCATGGGGGCCACCAGCCAGATCTGGTAGTCGACAAAATAGCTGGTCGGATCCATGCCGGATTGACCGGCGGAGAAGATGGCGTTGGTCTGGGTCGGGCCAATTTCAAACGCCTGTGAGGTAGCGATGACGCCACAGGCGGAGGCCGGGCTGATGCCGAGGTTGCGCATCACCGGGTACATGGTGACCATCAACAGCAGGCCAAGGCCGGTAGCGGAGGTAACGAACAGGGAGACAAAGACCGCCACCAGATAACAGATAGAGAGCATCAGGTAGCTGGACTGGATGCCTGCCACCGGTTTGACCGCCACCCGCACCAGCGCCTGGGAGGCCCCGATATGGGACATGTAGGTGGCAAAACCCGCCACCGCCATGATGGTGAGGCCGAGGCCCGCCGCGCGGTAGGAGAAGATCCCCTTGAACACTTCGAACAGGTCGAACAGGGCGAAGCCGGTGCTCTTGTCAGCGGGGAGAATGGGGTGCAGCCCCAACCAGTAGGCCACTGCAAAAATGGCCATGCCCGCCAGCGCCAGCACCGCCTGCGGGTTGTAATCCTTGATAATGCCGTAGACCACGGCGACCAGAACGAGCAAGACGAATAAAAGTTCCAATATTCACTCCTGATAAATTTATCGAAGAGCGAAATCTAGTGATCTGACCACTGTTTGCCTTTGATCCCTATCAATAAAGGTGCCGTCACCGTGATTCATTAGCATAATATGTCGGCCATGTAACAATTTTTCGTTATTTCAACTGCCGGAAAACCTTTATCACCCCATATCCGGGAATTGTGTGACGCGACTCCCCTCTTTTTTGCGTTGGATCAACATATGACGGCGCCGAACTGGCGAAGATGCGCTTCGACACATAGCGACCATTTCGCGCCGGAGAGAGTTATGACAAGCCAAGCCACCGCAGGTGCTTCGACCTGCGACTACAAGCTGTGGGACATCCTCGTCGAGTCTGCAAAGGAACGCACTACCATTCGTTACTCCAAACTGGCCAAGCAGGCCGGGCTGGAGCAGTGCCAGGATGAACTGCGCACCCTGCTGCAACGCATCCGCATGTACTGCACCGAAAACAACCTGCCGATCCTCTCCGCCATCGTGGTGGACGACGTGGGCAAATACACTGGCCTCTCTTCCAGCCTGCCTGATGCACCCTGGGAACGGGCCCGGGTCTTTGACCATGAGTGGACCACCCTGCACTGATTGAGGTGCTTGATGATGCCGACCAAAACGCGCCCGCTGGCGCGTTTTGGCTATCTGGCGTTTGCCCTTTCTCTTTTTCTCCTGCAAAAGCGGCTCTTCTCCCGCAATAACCGCCCCATCGGGCATACCCGCCGCACCGCTTCTGATCTTGATCTCAAAATCGCCGTTCAGGTGTGACCAGTTCCGGTAAAACCCGCGAGCCGGACCATCGGCGTTGCCATGGGATTGCCACAATGCCAGAATCGGGCTCTTGCACTGTGTTGATTCGGATTTTCGGGACGCGGCCCACGGCCAGCGCACACAAGAGAAGGACTCCCCATGGCCATCACCCTTTATGGCATCAAGAACTGCGACACCATCAAGAAAGCCCGCAAGTGGCTGGATGAGGCCGGTATCGACTACCGCTTTCACGACCACCGCGCCGACGGCCTGAACCCGGACGATCTGGACAGCTGGCTGGCAAAACTCGGCTGGGAAGCCCTGCTCAACAGTCGCGGTACCACCTTCCGCGCCCTGCCGGATGAGGCCAAACAGGGGCTCGACACCGCCAAGGCGCGCGCCCTGCTGCTGGAACATCCGGCCATGATCAAGCGCCCGCTGCTCGACCGTGACGGCGAACTGACCCTGGGTTTCAAGGCTGATCACTACCAATCCCTCTTCTCCCGTTAAGGACAACTAAGGACAACTGATGTCGGATGTCATCGCACTGGCCAAGGATCTGATCCGCCGCCCCTCCGTTACCCCCCTCGATGAAGGGTGCCAGACCCTGATGGCGGAGCGCCTCGCCAGGATCGGGTTCGTTATCGAGCCCATGGTGTTTGAGGACACCACCAACCTCTGGGCCCGCCGCGGCAGCGAGGGGCCGCTGTTCTGCTTCGCTGGCCACACCGACGTGGTGCCCGCCGGGCCGCTGGACAAATGGCACACCCCGCCGTTCGAGCCGACCATCAAGGATGGTGTGCTCTACGGGCGCGGCGCCGCCGACATGAAGGGCTCGTTGGCTTCCATGGTGGTGGCGGTCGAGCGCTTCGTGGCCGAGCATCCGGATCACACCGGGTCCATCGCCTTTCTCATCACCTCCGATGAGGAGGGGCCCTTTATCAATGGTACCACCCGGGTGATCGACACCCTGGAGGCCCGCAACGAGAAGATCCGCTGGTGCATCGTCGGCGAGCCCTCCTCCACCGCCGTGGTCGGGGATGTAGTGAAGAATGGCCGCCGCGGCTCCATCACCGGCGATCTGCTGGTGCGCGGGGTGCAGGGCCATGTGGCTTATCCCCATCTGGCGGACAACCCCATTCACAAAGCCGCGCCAGCGCTGGCGGAACTCGCTGCCACCGTGTGGGATGAGGGTAACGCCTACTTCCCCCCCACCAGCTTCCAGATCGCCAACATTCAGGCCGGCACCGGTGCATCCAACGTCATTCCGGGCGAGTTGCAGGTGCAGTTCAACTTCCGCTTCAGCACCAAACTGACCGACATGGATATCCGTGAGCGGGTCGAAGCGCTGCTGGATAGACATGGCCTCGATTATCAGCTGAGCTGGACCCTCTCCGGCCAGCCATTCCTCACCGACACCGGCGCGCTGCTCGATGCGGCTGTGGCGGCCATCGAGGCGGTGAACGGTCAGCGACCGGCCCTGCTCACCACCGGCGGCACCTCCGACGGGCGCTTTATCGCCCCCACTGGCGCCGAGGTGATTGAGCTTGGCCCCGTCAACGCCACCATTCACAAGGTGAACGAGTGCGTGAAGGCGGACGATCTGGATCTGCTGGCCGACATGTACCAAGGGGTGCTCGAGAGATTGCTGGCATGACGCAGGAACAACTGCTGGGGCTCGACGAAAGCCACCTTATTCTGGTGGGGCGCGGCCCCCATCGTCTGACTGCCGCCACCGCGGCGGCCTTCAACGACATGCAGGTGGCAGCCGCCTATGAGGGATTCAACCTGCAGGCGGCCTCCAGCTGGCGCAGCTTCGAGCGCCAGCTCGCCATCTGGAATGGCAAGTGGCGCGGCGAACGCCCTCTGCTCGATGCCAACAGTCAGCCCATCGATGCCCTGCAACTCGGCGATGAGGAGCGGCTGCACGCCATCCTGCGCTGGAGCGCTCTGCCCGGCACCAGCCGTCACCACTGGGGCACCGATCTCGATATCTACGACCCGGACTGTTTGCCTGCCGATACCAAACTGGCACTGGAGCCGTGGGAGTATGAAGCCGGGGGCTGGTTTGCGGATCTCAGCGAGTGGCTCAGCGATCATATGAGCGACTTCGGCTTCTTCCTCCCTTATGCCAAGCCGCTCGGGGCAGAGAGCGGGGTCGCCTACGAGCCCTGGCATATCAGCTTCTCGCTGGAGTCCGACGAGCAGCGACTCGATCCCGCGGCACTGGCGCTTTGCCTGCAACAGGTGGATATTGAAGGCAAGTCGACCATATTGGCCAACCTTGATGAAATTTTGGCCCGTTATGTCACCACCTGTCCTGACGAAAGGAAAATCCCATGAATCTCTGGCTGTGGATAGGGTTGCCGCTGCTGTTCCTGCTCGGGCTGTTTCTCAATGCCATCAAAGACATGAAACGGCTGGAGAAGCAGTTGCCCAACTACAAGGACAAGATCCGCGAAGTGAAGGATGACGAGGACGACTGAATCCCGCCCCATCCCGTGGGGAGCGCCCTTGTGCTCCCCTCTCCCTCTGCTGTGCCGTTTCGCTTTTCCCCGCCCTCTCCTCCCTGCGCATCCTGAAATCGACGCTCCTTTGACTCCGCTTTCGTTAACCCCGTCACTGTCAGAATATGGCGCGGCCATGCTGAAAAAAGGGATGAAAAATGTAAGAAAGTGCAAATTGATGCACAAATAAGCCACACAAGGGGGGCCTAACTGCATATAATGTGCCTACTTTGCACATTACCAGGAAGGAGTTCGCCCTTGGATGCCGCTACCATCAACAGTTTCTTTTTTGTCGCTGCCCTGTTGGTGGGAGCCAGCGTACTGTTGAGCGCCCTCTCTTCCCGCCTCGGTATTCCCATTCTGGTTATCTTCCTCGCCGTCGGCATGCTGGCGGGTGAGGATGGCCCCGGTGGCATCCACTTCGCTGACTACTCCATCGCCTATCTGGTGGGCAACCTGGCGCTTGCCATCATTCTGCTCGACGGCGGCATGCGCACCCGGGTCTCCTCGTTCCGGGTGGCGCTCTGGCCTGCCCTGTCGCTGGCGACGGTCGGGGTGGCCATCACCACCGGCCTGACGGGGCTTGCCGCCGCCTGGCTGTTTGACCTCAACCTGATGCAGGGGATGCTGATCGGCGCCATCGTCGGCTCCACCGATGCGGCGGCGGTTTTCTCCCTGCTTGGCGGACGCAGCCTCAACGAGCGGGTGAGCGCGACGCTGGAGATAGAGTCAGGCAGCAACGACCCCATGGCGGTGTTTCTTACCGTCACCCTGATCGAGGTGCTCGCCACCGCCCAGCAGGGGCTGGATGGGGGCTTCCTGCTGCTGCAACTGGTCAAGCAGTTTGGTCTTGGCGCCGGGATTGGCCTTGGCGGCGGCTGGCTGCTGTGGCGCCTCATCAACACCGCCCGCCTGGCGCCGGGACTCTATCCGCTGCTCACCGTCAGCGGCGGTCTGCTGATCTTCGCCCTCACCACGGCGGTCGGTGGCAGCGGCATTCTCGCCATCTATCTCACCGGTCTGTTGCTCGGCAACCTCGCCCTGCGCAGTCGCAGCACTACCTTGTCGGTGCTGGACGGTCTGACCTGGCTCAGCCAAATCGGCATGTTTCTGGTGCTGGGGCTGCTCGCCTCCCCCCACAAGCTGCTGCCCATCGCCCTGCCCGCGCTGGCGCTGGCGATGTGGATGATCCTGTTTGCCCGCCCGGTGTCGGTCTGGATCGGGCTGCTGCCGTTCAAGAACTTCGCCCCCCGCGAGCGCTGGTTTATCTCCTGGGTCGGCCTGCGCGGCGCCGTGCCCATCATTCTGGCGGTGTTCCCCATGATGGCGGGGCTGCCCAACGCCCAGCTCTACTTCAATGTCGCCTTCTTCGTGGTGCTGGTCTCGCTGATTTTGCAGGGCAGCTCGCTGCCGCTGGCCTCAAAACTGGCGCGGGTGGAGGTACCGGCACCGCCGTCCCCCATCAACCGCTCCGGGCTCGAGATCGATCTCGACAGCCAGTGGGAGACCTTCGTCTACCAGCTGGGGGAGGAGAAGTGGTGCATCGGCTCGCCACTGCGGGATCTGCAGATGCCCGCCGGCACCCGGATCTGCGCCCTGTTTCGTGGCCGCGAGCTGCTCCACCCCTCGGGTAGTACCTGTCTGCAGGCCGATGACATCCTCTGCGTGATCGGTCACGAACGTGACCTCCCTGCCCTCGGCCAGCTCTTTAGCCAGGCGCCGGAGCAGGATCTCGGCCCCCGCTTCTTCGGTGACTTCCTGCTGGAAGCGGCGGCACGGCTGGTGGATCTCGCCCCTCTCTATGGGCTGGATGTGAGCGAGGTGGCGGATCAGACACTGGGCGATTTTATTGCCAACCAGTTGGGCGATAATCTGGTAGTCGGTGACAACATCGAATGGCAGGGCCTGATCTGGACCGTGGCCGAAATGGACGAGAGCGTGCCGGGCAAGGTCGGGGTGCGCTTTCAGGAAGAGGACCCGGTCTGACTGACCGTCCCGTATCAAGTCCCCAGCAAGAAGGGAGAGTGTTATGCCATATCAAAGTTTGCTGTCCGGCCCCCTGCCCCCCGCTTCCAATCTGGGGGTCATTGAAGGCTTTTTTGGCAAGGGATGGAGCTGGCAGGCCCGCGCCCGCTACGCCCAGTGGCTGCCACGCCATGGTTACGGCTTCTATATCTATGCACCGAAAGAGGATGGCTATCTGCGTAAGCACTGGGCCCTCCCCTGGCCCGAGCAGCAGCTGGCCGATCTCGCCGAGCTGGCGCGCCAGTGCCGCGCCAACGGGCTCGCCTTCGGGGTGGGCTTGAGCCCCATGGGGGCTCATCACGACTATAAGCGGCAGCGCCCGGCGCTGCTTGAGAAAGTGCGCCTCATCGACGAGATGCTGCAGCCCGATATTCTGGCAGTGCTGTTTGACGACATGAAGGGGGATACCCCGGACCTGGCCCGCCACCAGCTCACCATCGCCCACGACATCGCGGCTCACAGCAAGGCAAGCCGCCTCATCTTCTGCCCCAGCTACTACTCGACCGACCCGGTGCTGGAGAAGGTGTTCGGCGCCATGCCTCCCCGCTATCTGGAGGAGCTTGGCGAGCAGCTCGATCGCCGTTTCGAGATCTTCTGGACCGGCCCCAAGGTCTGCTCCAGCGAATATCCGGCCAGTCATCTCAAGCAGGTGACCGAACTGCTCGGCCGCAAGCCCTTCCTGTGGGACAACTACCCGGTCAACGATGGCAGCAAGGCGAGCAGCTACCTGCACCTGCGCGCCTTCGAGAATCGCCCTGCCGAGCTGGCGGAGCTGGTCGCCGGCCACGCGGTCAACCCGATGAAGCAGGCGGCACTCTCCGCCCTGCCCCTCGCCACCCTGCCGATGAGCTACCGACTCGGCAAGCAGTACGACCCCGACAAGGCGCTGCATGCCGCCCTCAACGCCACCTGCGGCCCGCAGATCTCGGCGATGATCGAGGCCGACCTGCCGCTGTTTCAGGATCTGGGGCTGGCGCAGCTCACCCCCGAGCAGATTGCCGCCCTCAAAGCGCGCTATCTGCCGTTTCGCGACCAATCCTGCGTCGACGAAATCGTGCGCTGGCTGGATGGGGAGTATGTGTTCGACCCCGACTGCCTGACCGACTAAACCACCCCTGCGGGGGGCAGAAAGGAGGTTGTATGGATGCACACCTGCTTTACCAGAATCTGGCGGTGATCGCTGCCTTCTTGCTGATCTACAGCCTGATCGCGGGGCGCTTTGAATCAAAACTGGTCAATGGCCCCCTGCTCTTTCTGCTGACCGGCTGGTTGCTGGGGCCGGGAGGGCTTGAGCTGCTCTCCCTCTCTATCGACAGCGCTGGCATCAAGCTGCTGGCCGAGCTGACGCTGGTCATCGTGCTGTTCAACGATGCCGCCAACACCAACTGGCAGGTATTGCTGGCCAACCGCCAGCTCCCCATCCGGCTGCTGCTGATCGGCCTGCCCCTCACCCTGCTCTGTGGCGCCCTGTTTGGCCACTGGATCTTCCCCGACCTGCCACTGCTGGAGATGGCCATCCTCTCCACCATTCTTGCCCCCACCGATGCGGCGCTCGGCAAGGCGGTGGTAAGCAACCCCGCGGTGCCTGCACCTGTGCGTGAAGGGCTCAATCAGGAGAGCGGCCTCAACGACGGCATCTGCGTACCGGTGCTGCTTCTGCTGCTGGCCCTTATCGCCCCCACCGAGCAGCACGCAGGCACCGCCACGCTGGCTATCACCCTGATGCTGGAGGAGATCGGCATTGGTCTGCTGGTCGCCTTTGTGCTGACCAGCCTCACCATCCGGCTGTTGAAAATCTCCTATCTCAATGGCTGGCAACTGCCGCTCTGGCGTCAGCTCACCATGCCGGGGCTGGCCCTGCTCTGCTTTGCGCTGGCCCAGACTCTGGGGGGCAGTGGCTTTATCGCCGCCTTTGTCGGCGGCCTCTTTATCGGCCACCGCCTCGGCGAGCACAAGCACGCCTATATGGACAGCTGCGAAGGCTACGGCGACCTGCTCTCCGTGGTGATCTGGATGGTGTTTGGTGCAACCCTGATGCCCATTCTGCCGGAGCTGCTGCACTGGCAATACTGGCTCTATGCCATTGCCAGCCTCACCCTGCTGCGGATGGTGCCGGTTTGGCTCAGCCTCATCGGTACCGGCCTCAAGCCGGAGCTCAAGCTCTTTATCGGCTGGTTCGGCCCGCGGGGCCTTGCCAGCATCGTCTTTGCGGTGATGGTGCTGCAAAATGAGCCCTCCCTGATTGGCCAGCGCCCCATCATCGCCACCGTGCTCTGCACCATCATATTGAGCGTCATCCTGCACGGCCTCACCGCCAACCCATGGGTTGAGCGTTTCAAGCCTCGCTGAGCCACTCGGCGCCCATAAAAAATGCCACCGAGCGGTGGCATTTTTCTTTTGTGGCGAGGGTCACTGACGGCTCTTACCCGAGCGCCAGCCAGACTCCCACCCCCAGCATCAGGGTACCGGCGATGCGGTTCATCAGGGTGACGTTGCCGCTCTTGGCAAGGAAGTGGCGCAGGGTGCGGCCACCGCTGGCGTAGAGCAGCAGGCAGGAGAACTCGATGACCAGGATCAGCGCCACCAGCGCGCTGATCTGCGGCGCCATCGGCTTGTCGGCAGAGATAAAGGGGGGCAGCAGAGAGATCATGAAGGCCCACCCTTTGGGGTTGGCGATGGCGGTGACAAAGCCCTGCAGCGCCAGCCCCATGGCGCTGGTCTGTTGACCGGCCGAGAGATCCGCCGGAATGGCCATCTTCCCTTTAGCCTGCCACATCTGGATGCCAAGCCACACCAGATAGGCGCCCCCCACATATTTGAAGGCGGCGAAGATCCCCGGATAGTTGAGCATGATGGCTGCCACCCCGATCACCGACAGCACCGATACCAGCCCGACGCCGATCAGCTCCCCCCACATCATGTGCAGGGTACGGCGCACCCCCAGGCTCATCCCCAGGGTCATCGACAGGGTCATGCACATGCCGGGGGTCACCGAGACAAAGAAAAAGGTCGGGATAAACAGAGCCAGAATGGCCGGATCGATCCAGCTGGACACAACACACCTCCATATGACGAGAGCGGGAAATCACGAAAACGGGACAGGATTGACACAACCCAGCCAGTTGTACCACATATTCAAGGGATAAAGCGCTCAATCATGCCTAAATGGCTCCTTTCTCACAAGAAAAAACCTTTTCTTCAGCACATTTCAGCAATAAAAGCCTGTGACAGCTCCTGACGTGCATGTGTAAGATGTCGGCTCCTCCAATTCCGGATTAGAGCCACTTATGTCATTGAATAATCTATCAATACGCGTTCAGGTCTTGATACCTTTGCTGCTGGCCAGCCTGCTGATGATGGTGATGATCGCCATCAGCAAACAGGGTCTGGATGAAGCCATCAATGACATAGATGAGACGACCCAGAGCGTGGTCCAAAACAAGGACGATATTGCCAAACTGATCCACGCCACCTATCGGCTGCGCACCAGCGCCATCTATGGCCTCTACGATGCCAAGCTGTTTGCCGCCCTGCCCGCAAACCTCAACAGCGCCGAGCAGGAGATCAACGCCATCCTCAGCCGTCTGGTGCTCCCCGGTGCCGAGCAGGATAACCGTCAGGTCGCTGCCGCCCTGCAGGCCTACCTCAGCCATACCCGCAGCAACATGCTGCCGCTGCTGACGCAACAACATCAGGGTGGCGGCGATCCGGTCGCCTACGAGGCGGCTCGCCTCCATTTCCGCGAGCTGGGTGAACAGCTGATCAAGCAGATCGACAGCATGTCCGCCCACATCAACCAGCTGATCCAGCAAGAGCTGGCCGAAGAGCAGGCCCACTACGACGCCACCCTGCTGCGTACCCTGCTGCTCACCGCCGGTACTCTGCTGGCGGCGCTGATCTGCGGCTGGGTCCTCTCCGGGCGCATCGTCAGCCCCATCAGTCAGCTACAAGAGGTGATGCACGCCGTGGCGCAAGGGCGCTTCAACGTGCGCGCCAAAGCGGAGGGCAACAACGAGCTGACCCGTCTGGCCAAAGATATCAATCTCACTCTGGGGCAACTTGGTAGCACCATCGAGAACCTGACCGGGATCAGCAACAGCGTCGCCTCCGCCGCCACCGAGCTGGCCGCCGTGATGACCCAGTCCGAGGCCAATGCAAAACAGCAGCACAGCGAGATCGAACAGGTCGCCTCCGCCGTAACCGAACTATCCAGCACCGCTGATAACGTCAACCACAATGCAGCCATCGCCGACGAGCTGGCACGGGATGCCAATGGCCGGGTCGAACAGGGGCTCGCCCTCTTTACCGAAAGCATCGCCGCCAACAGCCGGATGGCAGGCAGTCTGGAAGATGCCGCCGCCATCGTGGCCCAGCTCAAATCCCAGTCCGAGCAGATCGGCAAGGTAATTGAAGTGATTCAGGGGATCTCCGAGCAGACCAACCTGCTGGCGCTCAATGCCGCCATCGAAGCGGCCCGTGCCGGCGAAACCGGACGCGGTTTTGCCGTCGTCGCTGACGAGGTGCGGATGCTGGCTGCCCGCACCCAGGACTCCACCAAGGAGATTCAGGCCATCATCGAGCGGCTGCAGAGCCAGTCCCAATCCGCCAACAACGGCGTGCAGGAGACTTTGGAGATCCTCAGCCATAACCAGCGTTTGTCCGCTCAGGTGCAGGATCTGCTAAGCGGCATTACCGGTGCCGTGCGCCAGATCAACGACGCCAACGCCCAGGTCGCCACCGCTGCCGAGGAGCAGTCCTGCGTCACCGCCGACATCAACCGCAACATCACCAATATTCACGAGATCGTGAGCCAGAGTTCCGCCGCCATCAGCCAGAGCGCCAGTGCCAGCAACGAACTCTCCCTGCTCGCCGAGCAGCAACGCAAGCAACTGGCCCAATTCCAGCTGTAAGCGCACAAAGTGAACCAGACAAAAAGGCCCGCAAGGGCCTTTCTTGTTGATGGAGCAATGGCTTTGTCTCTGTTTTAAACGCCATTTTTTGGCCGTTGGTGCCATAAGGGGCTGGGCTGCCCTGTCAAATATCGGTATGGTAGAGGCACGTTACTCCCCCTCACGTGAGCACACCATGAGCCTGAGATTCAAGAAACCCGCTTTTATCGCACTGGGGCTCATCGCCCTCATTTCCGCCGCCTGGCTCGACTACTACCTGCCGGAGCACACCATCGCTACCATCACAGGGGTCGAGGTGAAGCGCACCGACAAGGATGGCCCCATCAGCCAGAAAAACCCGGCTGACGGCCCCACCACAGACGTCTATTACATCTACACCGAGCGCCCCGGCGAGAAGATCCGGGTGTTTCGCAATGAAGATACCGAGTGGGGCTGGCCCTTCTACTTCAAGTTCAACGCCGCCGACGTCCAGGCCAAGGCCAAGTCGATGGAGTTCGAGAAACGCCTGGCCATCATCACCTCCTACGGCTGGCGCGTGAACATGTTCTCCATGTTCCCCAACGTCACCAAGATTGAGAGTACCGAGCCTGACGCCTCCACCTGGAGCTTCTTCCGCTGGTTCTGGTTCGGCCTCTGGGCGCTGGTGATGGGCAAAGCAGCCATTGCGACCTGGCGCTACTTCGATCGTCTTGAGGACGAGCTATGAGTGAGCCGAGCAAGACCCGCACCAGCTTCTACCGGCGGCTCTACGTGGCCTGGCTGATCAGTCAGGGCACGGATACGGTGCCTGCCATTATGGAGGCGACCGGCATGCCGCGCCGCACCGCGCAGGATACCCTGACGGCACTGGCCGAACTCGATATCAGCTGCGCCTTCGAGCAGACCGAGGGGGCTCGCCATCTGCAGGGGCACTACCGCATCAGCGACTGGGGTCCCATCAATCCGGCGTGGATCAAGGCTCAACTGCCGCTTATCAAAGAGACGTTGAGCTATCCCTGAAATGATGTCGAGTCAGGCCTGCGACTGGGGAACCTATTGCAATCCGGCATGGATCAAGGCGCAACTGCCGCTTATCAAAGAGACGCAGAGCTATCCCTGATCAGGGCGCTAAGCAACAATAAAAAAGAGGGGCCAGCCGACAAGGCTGGCCCCTCTTTTTTCAGGCCGATGGCGTAACAGGTCGCCCTACTCGGGCATGGCCGAATCCTCAAGTTCTCCGTCAGACTCGCCGCGGGTGCAGTCGATGATGGAGCGCTTGGGGTTGTTGGGATCGCGCAGCAGCAGGGGCGCCAACCCCTCGTCATGCTTCTGCTCGTCACCAAACTCGCTGCCGTAGGCGTTGTGGGTCAACCGGCGGGCATTGGCGATGGGGGTATCGACAAACAGGGCGTGCACTTCGAAGCTGGAAGCGGGCACGATAAAGCCGACCACCGGCAGGCCGTGCAGCTCCTCGTGCACCTTGTACCAGGCAAAGCCGTCGTTCACCTTGTAGGGGGTGTAGTTGGCCAGTTGTAGATTGGCTGGCCTGCCCGTCTCATCCACATAGAGATCGGTAAATTCACAGGTCGCCAGCCCCTGCCACATCCGCTCGAATGGCGTTGCACACCCTGTCAGTTGCAACCCGGCCAGCAGCACCAAGCCTCTCTTCCACATTCCCCGCCCCTTCTTGCAAAAATGAACCGGCGCTCAGTCAAACGCCCGCAGCCGCGTCACCAGCAGATCAATAAAGCCCGGACGATCCAGCCCCAACAATACCAGCGCATTAGCTGGCTTGCCGGTCAGACCATAACGATCAACCACCGTCATCCCTACTGTATGCTCCCCGCTGGTCTCGATATCGACCCGGCACTCGACCCCGTGGAACAGCTCGGGCGCCAGCAACCAGGCAATGGTACAGGGGTCGTGCAGCGGTGCCCCAGCAAATCCCCACTTGGGATCCCGGTGGTAGATCATGAAAAAGTCGAGCAGCCCGGCGACGCACTGGGCCACCGGATTGGTGATGGTGCGCACCCGCTCGATATCCTCATCCATCACCTGCGCCTCATGGGTCACATCAAGACCACACATGGTGATGGGGATACCCGACTTAAAGACCATATCGGCCGCTTCCGGGTCCACATAAATATTGAATTCCGCGGCCGGCGTCCAGTTGCCAGCCCCTGCGGTGCCCCCCATCAAGACAATGCGGGCAATCTTGGGTTTGAGCTCGGGATGCGCCGCCAGCAACAGGGCGATATTGGTGAGCGGGCCGGTCGGCACCAAGGTAACCGGCTCCGGGCTCTCGCGCAGACATCTGGCCATCAGCTCGATCCCCGTCATGGCCTGCGGGGCAAAAGCGGGATCCGGCAGTTTGGGGCCATCGAGACCCGATTCGCCATGGACGTTGTCGGCGATGATAAGCTCCCGGGCCAGCGGTTTTGGAGCCCCGGCCGCCACCGGAATATCGTCCCGCCCCAGCAAGGTGAGGATGCGCAGGGCATTGTTGAGAGTCTTGTCCGGTGTCTGGTTGCCCGCGCTGGTGGTGACCGCCAGCACCTTCAGTTCAGGGCTGGCCAGCGCCAGAATGAGGGCGATGGCATCGTCGTGGCCGGGATCACAATCGAGAATAACGGGCAGTGCCATAGGATGAGTCCTTACAACATAACAGGGAGCCATACCTTAACAAGCAAGCCTCGGATGAACTCGGGAAGGGGTCACAAAACGGGGCCTTGTTGCTGACCTGGCGGTTTGCACGGCACGCCACCTCGTTCAACACGGCTCATAATCAAGAGGTTGCATAAAGCCATCCCGATCATTCTCCGAAACAGCGCACCGCCCATTCGCCCGGCCGCGCCGGTTCGGGTATGATCGCACCCCGTTTTCTGCCCGTGCCCCCTATGTCCGTTATCGTCGACACCTTTATCGCCCCGCCCTGCAGTGCCGCCATCGAGACCCTGTTTGAGGATGAGCATCTGCTGCTCATCAACAAGCCGAGCGGCCTGCTGAGTCTGTCAGGCAAGAACCCGCAAAACCTCGACTCGGTTCACTATCGACTGGTGCAGGATTACCCCGGCTGCACCCTGGTGCATCGCCTCGATTTTGGCACCTCAGGCATCATGGTGGTGGCCAGAAACAAGGCCATCAATGCCCTGCTCTGCCAGCAGTTCAGTCAGCGGGCGGTGAGCAAAGCCTACAGCGCCCTGCTGTGCGGTCATTTGATTGACGACGAAGGGGTTATCGACGCCCCCATCGCCAAGGATCCGGCCCTCTTTCCGCTGATGAAGATCTGCGCCGCCAGCGGCAAACCCGCCCGCTCCCGCTATCGGGTGATTGAGCGGCTGGCGCAGCAGATACAGGGGCAGACCGTGCCACTGACCCGGGTACGACTGGTGCCGGAGACCGGCCGCACCCATCAGCTACGGCTCCACAGCCAGCTGCTGGGCTACCCCATCCTCGGCTGCGATCTCTATGGTGGCCTGCTGCCGCCCGGCTGCGAACAGGCGCCGCGGCTGATGCTGCACGCCAGCAAGCTGGATTTTACTCATCCGGTGAGCGGCGAGCCGATGCAAGTACGCTGTGCTGCGCCTTTTTAAGTGCAACAAGTAGGAACAATAAGCGCGAGTGCGACGGGATCAGTGAAAGGGGTGACGGGAGAGGAAAAGCGGCAAACGGCAGATAAAGATAGGGGCCGCGCTTTCGCAACGGCCCCCACCCCCCACTCTTTGTGGTGCTATCAGATCAGCTTGCGGGCAGCGCCCAGTACGATCTTGATGGCATCAGATTCGGTTTTCGCCATGGTCTCGGCGTTCGGGATCTCTTGCTGGGTACGGTTGACGATAACGCCAGCCACCATACCGGCACGCAGGCCCTGGCTGGAGCACATGGTCAGCAGGGTTGCGGACTCCATCTCATAGTTCAACACGCCCATGGCTTGCCACTCTTTCATGGAACCCTGGAAACGGCTCACTACGCGGCCGGATACGGTGTCGTAACGCTCCTGACCCGGGTAGAAGGTGTCAGAGGAGGCAGTCACACCGATGTGCAGCTTGGAGCCCATCTCTTTGGCGGTGTTGACCAGCGCTGTGGTGCAGTCGAAGTCGGCAACAGCCGGGAACTCCATCGGTGCGAAGTGCAGGCTGGCACCGTCGAGGCGCACGGAGCCGGTGGTCACGATCACGTCACCCACGTTCAGGTGCGGCTGGATGGCGCCGGTGGTGCCGATACGCAGGAAGGTGCGGATGCCCAGCTGGGCCAGCTCTTCCACTGCAATGGAGGTGGACGGGCCACCGATACCGGTAGAGCAGATGATCACGGCCTTGCCGTCCATCTCGCCGCGCCAGGTAGTAAATTCACGATGGCTGGCCAGGTGCACCGGGTTATCCAACAGCTCTGCGATACGCTTCACGCGCTCGGGGTCACCGGGGACGATCGCCAGGGTGGCGCCTTGCAGATCCGCTTTCTTCAAACCCAAGTGAAATACATCAGACATACTGGACTCCTGGTTGCCCCCTGCCAGCATGGTCAGGGCACAAGTTAAGATGATTCTTTATGATACTTTCAAGCCTTTACCCCCTCTTCGGGGAGGCGCCAACTATGGTCGAAAGCGCTTTCCAATTCCTTGAAGCGCCTCACACTTCCACGCATTGACAGTGACAAACATTGCGCAAAACGTTTGCTAACTCAATGAAATAATTGACAAACGTTTTTCTGCAAATCGAGTCAGATGCGGGAAAGTCAAGCCTGGTTCAGCGCTTAATTAACGACTCGTGATCGGCCCCGTAAAGTTGTAAACAAGATGCTTTTGTATCCCTTTCTAGATGGTAGCCTAGCTCTCAACTACCACTTAATGGCTAACTATAGGAAGTCAATCATGGCTACATTCAAATTCTATATTCCCGCAATCAACCTGATGGGTGCCGGCTGTCTGCAAGAGGCTGCCGCCGATATCAAGGGTTACGGCTATCGCAAGGCGCTGATCGTCACCGACAAAATCCTCAACCAGATCGGTGTGGTTGCCAAGCTCACCACCCTGCTGGCTGAACATGGCATTGAAAGCGCTGTTTTCGATGAGACCAAACCCAACCCCACCACCAGCAACGTCGAAGCGGGTCTGGCCATGATCAAGGCCAACTGCTGTGATTGCGTCATCTCGCTGGGTGGCGGCTCGCCCCACGACTGTGCCAAGGGCATCGCGCTGGTCGCCGCCAACGGTGGCAGCATCAAGGATTACGAAGGGGTGGATCGCTCCGCCAAGCCGCAGTTGCCGCTTATCGCCATCAACACCACCGCCGGTACCGCCTCCGAGATGACCCGCTTCTGCATCATCACCGACGAAGCGCGCCATGTGAAAATGGCCATCATCGACAAGCACGTTACCCCGCTGATGTCGGTCAACGATCCCGAGCTGATGCTGGCCAAGCCAGCCGGTCTCACCGCCGCCACCGGTATGGATGCCCTGACCCACGCCATCGAGGCCTATGTCTCCACCATCGCCACCCCGGTGACCGATGCCAGCGCCGTGATGGCCATCGAGCTGATCGCCAAGCACCTGCGCACCGCCGTTCACCACGGCGATGATCTGCACGCCCGCGAGCAGATGGCCTATGCCCAGTTCCTGGCCGGCATGGCCTTCAACAACGCAAGCCTGGGCTATGTGCACGCCATGGCCCACCAGCTGGGCGGTTTCTATGACCTGCCCCACGGTGTCTGTAACGCCGTGCTGCTGCCCCACGTTCAGACGTTCAACGCCCAGGTGAGCGCCGCTCGTCTGAAGGATGTGGCCCGCTACATGGGGGTGGACGTGAGTGCCATGAGCGACGAGCAGGGCGCCGCCGCTGCCATTGCCGCCATCAAGCAGCTGGCGCTGGATGTGAAGATCCCCGCCGGTCTGGAGCAGCTCGGCGTCAAGGCCGATGACTTCGATACCCTGGCCAGCAACGCCCTGAAAGATGCCTGCGGCTTCACCAACCCGAAACAGGCGAGCCACGAAGAGATCGTCGCCATTTTCCGCGCGGCGATGTGACCCTGTTAACACCTTGAATAGCGAGGGGCCACTCAGGCCCCTCTTTGCATTATTTCGTCAACACGACATCGTTGATGGAGCTCGCCAACCGGGTCAGTACAGTACGAATATTGCTTTTGGTTGCTTTGAAGGCCAGGGAGCGATCACTGGCACACTGAGCCACGAAACGGGTATCCCCTTCGAACGCCACCGTATAGATCTGGATCCCCTTGCGTTTCATCTCCCGGCATAACAGCAACTGCTTGCGATCCCGCAATGCCGCCTCGGTCATGTGTTCCCCATCGGAAAACAGCACCATGATCTTGCGGTTATCCTGTAACTCATATGGGCGCGGCAAAGCTGCCGCCCCCTGCCGCCAGCGTCCCTGCCACTCTGGTGAAAGCAGCCGCCAACCCCACATCACCCCCTCTGCCGTGTTGGTATTGAATGCGGCATAGAGGGTATCAAGCGCCTGACGATAGTCGGCACGGGTCGACAGGTGCGCCTGAATGGGGCTCACCCCGCAATCCGGATCATCGAAGATGCCGAGCTTGTCACGGCGGTTCTCCAGATAGCGATCCAGCGGATTTTCTTTTGGCGCAAAGGCCAGCAAGGGCGTCCCATCGCCATAACGGGCAATGGGGGGAGGCTTGGTGCTGTAAAAAAGATGGGGCCTCAGTTCATCCCGCGGGGCCTGCTCCAGTTTGCGGATCCAGCCGGGCGTGACCTCTGCCACCCGATCGATACCATCAACATGTTCTGGCAATCTGGCACAGAATGCCTTGCGTTGACGCCCAGGCACCTCTCGCGACAACAGATTGAGCCAACCACGCTCCTCTGCCAGCGTCCGCAACCCGAAGGGAATTTCGATGCTTTCGGGATGAAACAGCTCGGGATGATCGCCGATATTGACCAGCCCGGTGGCGGGAATGATGCTGACTACCCGCTCCTGATTGCGCCGCTCGCGACCAAACAGCACCTCGCCAAACTCGACAAGGCCCTGCTTGATTGCCTTCATGGGTGCACCTGACATGGAATCGGAAATATCCAGCACCAGCGCGACTTCGATCCGGCTTCGTGCACTGCTGGCACGCGCAGCCGCCGCAATCGGCATCCCCTCCTCCCCTTCATCTATCGCCGAGAGATCCATCAGAGCAGGAACTTTTCCCTGCAAGATCACCTGCGCCCCCTGCTCTCCCTGGCTCAGGCGGGGAGTAGCCACCTGCAGATTACGCCCGCTCAGATTGGCCTGCATCAGCGCCTGGGCATCTTGCAAGGCTGTGTCGCTATCTGCCGCAGAGTAGATGACTGCATCGGCAGCGGCGCTGAGCAGACTCTGGCCGTTGTAACCGCGCACCAGCTCGATGGCGACCCCGGTCAGCGCCAATACCCCGACCAGCATCAATGCGAATGCCGGAGATAAGCCGCCACGCTGTTCAGACAATAGTGGCATCAGTGGACCTCCTGAATAAAGTGGGTGGTCAATGCACGATCGCCCCACAGGCGGCTAAACATGCCCCCCCCTTCCAAATCCGGGCGATAGCAGAGGGTCACCCGCATCAAGGTGCCAACCCGCAGCGGCGGCCAATTGCCCTGCCCGACACAGCCACTTCCCTGCAACAACGGCAACAGTTCACCACTGGCGCTGTTGTACTGCTCTATGGTCAACGCCGCTTGCCCACCATGCAGAGCCGCCAGTTGCTGCTGCACAAATCCTTGATAAAACGCCAGCTGGGAAACTGCCGCCGCATCCTGCGTGACCCCTTGCTGGGTCACGATCTGCGTCACGTTATAGGCCACATTGTGCAACCGCTGTTCAAGGCGCAGCAGTTGCAATGCCTCGTTGCCAAAACTGAGCAGGGCCAACAGCGCGGGGATAAACAGCATCGCCTCGATGCTGATGCTCCCTCTGTTTTGTGCGGGTCGAGAGATGGTTCTGCTCATCCTGCACCACCTGCCGGCAACCGGTCAGTCAGCAACAACAAGGTGCTCTGATAACCCAGCTGGCGATCGGCCACCAGCCAGCTCGGAGTCAGCAGCAAACGGGGGCGAAGTCTGGCAGTCACCTCCAGCACGGGATCGGCTGGCGCACGGGTGTCACTGCCAGGATCCAGCCCTCCCTCTTGTTGTCCCAACATGGCTGCAAGTGACACATGATGCCTGACAGTCACCTCCACACCAGCCAATTCACCGTGCCCTTGCTTCAGTAACCGCTCCCGAATAGCGCCAGCCAAGGGGATCCGCCCGGCGGCCGACTCTGCCTGCAGCTCCCGCAATGCAGCGCGCAGGCCATACTCCAGGGTGCTGTATTGCAGCTGTATCCGCAGCACATCCACCACCAGCAACAACAACGCCAGCAGCAGTGGCAAGATGATCACCAGTTCGATGCTGGCCACGCCACGCTGATGATTCACACAGACTGCCCTCTGAGTTGCGCCTTGAGCAGCCGGATATCGTGTTCCAACTGGCTGGCACTGAGAAAGCGCGACAGGATGAGGCGAGCCTGAGGTTCATTGCCCTCGGCCAGCAGCAGCAGGGCGTAGTTCATCTCCACCTGGGGTGGCAGGCTCTGATAATGCAGCAGCGGCTCGAAGGCCTGACGAGCTGCGACCCGGTTACCCTCCATCAACCAGCCCAATGCCAGATTGCCCCGATAGTCAGGCTCATCCGGAGCAGCGGCGACCGCCGCCTCAAACAGCGCTCGCCCTTTGGCAAACGCCCCCTGCCGCAGACTGGCTACCCCCAGCCCGTTGCTGAGCCGGGCCCGTGCCAACGGTGTCAGCTCCGGCAAAGCGAGTCCTTGACGATAAGCGGTTGCGGCCTCCTCCGTGCGCCCATCATCGAGCAGGAACTTGCCCAGATAATTGGCCGCCTCCGGTGCCTGCTTGCCAGCGCGGTCGAGCAGCTGTTGCAGGCCATCGCGCGCGGCCTGCTTTTTATCTTGCTGATAACGGGTTCGCGCCAGCATCAGCTGCGCCTCTTCCAGCGAGGCATCACTGCTCAAGAGCGCCAGATAGAGGCGTTCAGCCTTCTCATACTGGGCAGAATCAAAAGCGGCCTTGGCCACCGCCATGCCATTGCTTTGACTCTGTGCCGATGCATCACCATGGCTGCTGCATCCCGCCAGCAGAAGCAGCGAGATAAAAATGAGGTAATAGCTTGATTTCATATCCGATTCCATCACCTGCTCAACGCAGGCTGTTGATCAACAAATTGAGGGTGGGGGCAATGATCAGCACCAGCATGGGCAACATGATGAGCGCCATCTGGATGAGGGTGATCTTGCCCGGCAGGGAGCCTGCCTGCTCCTCCAGTGCCAGTCGTCGCATCTGGCGCGCCTCCTGACTGATGGTGCGCATGGTCTCGGCCAATGGCGACCCGTACTGCTGAGCCATCTGCAAGGTGTTGGCGAGACGATCCAGCTCGGGCAAGCCGGTCCGCCAGGCAAGCCGTGCAAGACAGCTGGCCTGATCGCCGCGCATCTGGATCTCGGCATGAGTACGCAAGAATTGCCGGGCAAGCCCCGGCTCCAACGCCTCCAGATAGTGGCCCACTCGCAGCAACGCCCGATCCAGCGCAAGCCCCGCCTCGACACTGATCACCAGCAGGTCGATGGCATCAGGCACCACTTTCTGCTGAGCCGCCTTGACCTTGCGGGCTCGCCACTGCAGCCAGCGCTCCGGCAAACCGGCCCCTACCACATAGGCCATCAGTACCCACATCAGGGTGAATCCATCGGCCGGGGCACCCAGCAGGCGCCATGTCAGCACCATGATGGCCAACCCCAGCCCCCCCAGCAGCTTGGCACCCCGTAACCGGTCAAAACCCTGGCTGGCAAAGATCCCGGCTTGCGCCAGTAACTGCTGCAAGCGTGCCTGCTCGCGGCCGCCCACCGGATAACCGCGGCCGCACCACGCCAGCCACTCACGCCCCGGCACCTTTGCCGCAGCAAGAGTGGCATAACGGCGACACTGTTGTTGCCACTGTTGCTGTTGCCGGTAACCGTACCAGCCCGTCACAGCGGCAAGCGCAAGCGACAGCAGTGCCAATGCGAATAGTTGGGTAACAGCCATGACCTACCCCTGCAGACGCGTGAGCCGGCGGATAAGCCAAAGCCCCACCGCCACGCTGATTGAGACATACCCCATCACCCACTGGCCGCTGGCCGTGGTCATCAGATAGGTAAAGTGCTCCCGCCCGGTACTGAACAGCACCAGCAGGATGATGACAGGCAGAGCTGCCAATACCTTGGCAGAGTTGCGACTCTCGGCGGTGATGGTCTGGATGCTGGCCGCCAGGGTCTGACGGGCACGCAGGGTTTCGACCAGTTGTGCCAGCACGTCGGAGAGGCGACCACCGGTCTCTTGCTGCAGGCTGAGCACTATGGTCAGAAACTGGAACTCGGCCACCGTGACCCTGTTTGCAGCCTGTCGCATCACCTGCGCTACCGGTTGCCCCACCTGCAACTCGTCGTGCATCTGGGCAAACAGCCGTGACATCAAGCCGCGCTGCTGCCGTGCCACTTGCTGGAAAATATCGGCCAGCGGCGCCCCCACCCGCAGCGCCCGGATCATCCCGTCAATCACCTCGGGCAGGCCGGTGCGAAACTGCTCCAGCGCACGCTGTTGCAGTTGTTGATAGAGCAGCAGACCAAGCAGCAGCGCACCACCAACCGCCAGCAACAACGCCAGCCAAAGCGGCATGCCATTGGCGACCAGCAAGATGCAGGCAAGTGCGGCGCCTGCCGGCCCCTGCCAGCACCAGCGTGTCAGTTGTTCCTGACCCACCATGGTCACCATCTGCTGATACCACTGGGGCAAGGGACGCGCCGCCTCCCGGGACTCCGGTTGCCCGCCATAACGCTGGCTCTGTTGCAGCCAGGCTTCACGCCGACTCTGCCACTGCCAGAGCAGCAGACAGGCCGCCCCCCAGCCAAGGCAGACGGATAACAACACACTCATGCGTCCTCCTCCCCATCTTCATCCATGCACGCCTGCAACTCGGCTAGCAGGCCCGCCTGACGGGCCTTTTCTTGTACCCCGGCCGAGAGCGGATGGGCCATGAAGCGCCCCTGCAACTTGCCGTGCAGCTCGGACTCCAGCACGAAACGAAACACCGGTTGCATCCTGATCTGGCCTCCCTCCAGCGCCGTGATTTCACTGATGGCAGTGATGCGGCGCTGACCATCGCGCATCCGCTCCAGTTGCACCACCAGATCCACCGCGCTGGCGATCTGGGCCTGAATGATCTGCTCGGAGAGGCGCTCCGCCCCCATCTGCAACATGTTGGTCAGGCGCAGCAGCGCATCTTCCGGGGTGTTGGCGTGCAGGGTGCAGAGTGAACCGTCATGGCCGGTGTTCATCGCCTGCAGCATGTCGAACGCCTCGGCGCCGCGCACTTCCCCCAAGATGATCCGGTCCGGCCGCATCCGCAGCGCATTGCGCACCAGCGCCCGCACGCTCACCTCCCCCTTGCCTTCGGCACTCTCGTTGCGCGTTTCCAGCGGTACCCAGTGCGGCTGCTCAAGAGAGAGCTCGGCAGCATCTTCAATGGTGATGATCCGCTCGTCGTCGTTGATGTGCTTGCTCAGAGCGTTGAGCAGGGTGGTCTTGCCCGACCCCGTCCCTCCCGAGATCAACACGTTGAAACGACTGCGAGCAGCCAGACCGAGAAAGCGGGCCATGGCGTCCGACAATGCCCCTTTCTCCACCAGATGAGCCAACGTCAGGCGGCTACTCGGGAATTTACGAATGGAGATGGAAGTGCCGCACAGGGCGATCGGCGGTGCAATGACGTTGACCCGGCTGCCATCGGCCAGACGGGCATCCACCATGGGGGTGGACTCATCCACCCGCCGTCCCACCGCATTGACGATCCGCTGCGCCACATTGAACACATGCTGACGGTCGCGAAAGCGCACCCCCGATAACACCAGCTTGCCGTGCCGCTCCACATAGACCTTGTCCGGACCATTGACCAGAATGTCCGACACCTCGGGATCATCGAGCAGGGGTTGCAGCGGCCCGACCCCCACCATCTCGTCCACCAGTTGCCGCCCCAGCAGGAGCAACTCCTGACGGTTGTAAGGGAGCATGCGGCGGCTCGAGAGCTGCTCGAGAGCATTGGCGACCCGCTCCAGCAATGCATCACGGGGCAAGGTGGCGGCCACCGAGGGCTCCACCAGCTCGTAAAACGCCTCGCGCGCGGCCTCAGACATGGTCAGCAGCGCCCCTTGTACCGGCGGCTGCCGATTGCTGGCTTGTCCAAACATCAGCGCAATCCTCCCCGGCGGCGTCCCGCTGGTTGAGTGCCAACCAGCTCGGCTGCCAGCCACTTGATTGCTCGGGCCAGTTTGCTTTTTTGCTTGATTAGCGCCATACCGGCCCGCTCGGCTCGCACAAAGGCGCCGTGGTCATAAGGCAATACGGCTGCATGAGGTTGACCACAGACCCGATCCAGCTCCGCGGCGGGCACTCGTGCCTCCTTGCCGCGGCAATGGTTGCCTACCAGCAGGTGACGTTGAGCCTGTCCCCCTTTGGGCAAGTTCCCCAGCAGTCGCAATGCCCCCAGACTGAAATCGTGCAACCAGATCACCACATCTGCCTCTTGCAGCAAGGCGCGTAACCCATGGCTGCGCAGGTCCGGCACATCGATAATGAGGGTGCTGTAGTGCTCCGCCATCACATTGACCGCGGCCACCAGCTGCTCGGCGCCGAGCACCAGCTCAGCGCCCTCGTCATAGAAAAGGAACAACCGTGGCCCGAGTTGATGAGCGGTGTGGGCCAGCAGGGTGCCATCTAACCGATCGGTTGCCTGCCACCACTGCTCGCCGGGCGGGGCATAGTCGCTGCCCAGCAAAATGGGGTGACGGCTGTGATAAAGATTGAGATCCAGCAGGGCCACCTGACGGTGATGCTGCTCTGCCAGCTCCAGTGCCAGATTGGCGCAGACGGTACTGGTGCCCACGCCACCCGCGGCACCCACGACACAGATCACTCTCCCTTTGCGCAAGGAGGTCACCAGCGGCACCCCCAGCAGACGCAGCAGACCTGCACGAAGCGCATCAGGATCCAGCGGCGCCGGGTAGTAATCATCCACCCCCACCGAGATCAACCAGCGAAACAGGGCAACATCCCCCCGCTCCCCCAGCAGCACCAGCCGCATCTGGGGTGGACAACATTCAGCAAGCGCCGCCAGATCGGCCGCCAGCGTCTGCTGATTTTCCACCTCCACCAGCAGGATATCGGGCGCACCGTGAGCCAGGCAGTGCGCTCTGGCCTCCGCCAGAGAGCCCGTCAGCTGCAGGTGCTCCACATCGCTCAACCCGGCCATCACCCGCTCGACCCCGGCACTCAAGGCGGGCTGGCGCGTCACGGCCACCAGCCGTTTGGCTTGTTCACTCATGACTTACTCCCCGGTCGTCTGCTGTTTCTTGGCCGATTTGGCCTTGCCCTGATAGAGGCGCTGTACCGCGCCGGCATCGAGGGCGCTACCACTGCCGTCATAACGGGCACCACGAGCCCAGTGCTCGCCATGGCTTTGAGCACGATATTGATTGCGCAGCACCAGACAGGCGCTGGCAGGGGCTGACGCCCCGCCTCTGGCATAACGGCAGCTATCCGGCTGCAAGGTGACATCGAGTTGCACCTGATAGTCACCTTGCCCGGTCGGGGTGAAGATGAGCCGGGTATCAAGCGCCAGCCACTGAGCCAGCTGCTGGCGCAGCGCCTCCGGCGTTGGCGCATTGCTTGCTGGCTGCGGCCCGCGGATCTGCAGCGTGACGGTGCCCGCCTCCAGCCGATTGGCCAAAGGGGCCAATTGCCATTGCAACTGCTGTTGCAACTGCGATGGGGCAACCCGGAATTGCAACTGATCCTTGAGAGGGGCAGCCGGAGGTGGGGTGGTACAAGCCAGTAACGGCAACGTCATGACCAGCAACAGCGTCTCTTTCAACATGGTCATCCTCCTCAGTAGCTGTAGCCATAGTTGCCGAACAGGCGGGTTGTCTGCGCCGCCGGCGATTGGGTTGACCCCATGTCGGTGAAGAACAGTCGCTCGAAGCGACTCGGAGCCCGGTAGTGATCCAGCGGCGTCGACAGGGAAAGGGGATCGCTGGTGGGCTGCACCAGACGGGCGGTGGCGATGATCACCAGCTCGCTCTCCTGATTTTTGAAGCTGTTGCTGCCAAAGAAGGGGGCCAGCCCGGGGATCTCTCCCAGGAAGGGCAGCGCTTCGTTATTCTGGTTGCGATGGCTGCGCACCAAACCTGCCAGCGCAAAGCTCTGGCCGTCAGCCAGCTCGATGGTGGTGGTGGTACGACGCGTCTCGATACCCGGTACCACGACCCCGGCAATGGTGACGCTGTTCTCCCGGCTCAGGGTCGATACTTCCGGGGAGACCGTCAGGCTGATGCGATTGTTGTCCAGCAGGGTCGGCGTCAGCTCCAGCGAGATGCCGAACTTCTTGAACTCAATCTCGGGCCCGTTATCCCCGTTGCCAACCGGAAAGGGGAACTCACCGCCGGACATAAAGGTCGCCGCCTCTCCCGATTTGGCCGTCAGGTTGGGCTCGGCCAGTACATTGACCAGGCTGTTTTCCACCAGCGCATCGATGATGGCGTTGATGTAGACCACATCTTTCTTGCCGGTCCAGCTGCCTCGCTCCAGCGGCTTCGGGAAACGGTTACCCGGCGAGACCCCCAACTGCAGATACTCCCCCATCGCGCTCCAGCGCAGCCCCAGCTGTTCACTGGTAGTACGCTGCATCTCGACGATGCGCACCGATATGTTGATTTGATCCGATCCGGCCAGTCGCAGCTGGTTGATGACATTGGCGTACTGACCGCTGCCCCCACCGGCGACTGCTGCACCTTCATCCTGATTACCCGCCTGAGGCGAAGGGGCCATCACCGTACTCTGGGCGACGGATTGCGGTTGCAGTCCCTTGGCAAAGCCTTCCACCATGCTGAGGATTTCATGCGCCTGCAGCGGGCTGGTCACCTCTCCTGCCACTACGATGGCACCGCCCGACTCGCTAAAGGTGAGCCGACTCTGGGGGAAATGCTGACGGGCCAGCTGTTCCAGCGGTGCGAGGTCAGCGACGACGGTTACCCGATAGTGACCCAGGGTTCGGCCATCGAGGGCGGTCACCACCAGATCGGTGTGGCCCACCTTGCGGCCATAGATCAGCAACTGCTGATCAGAGGGGCTGTGCACTCTGACCAACTCCGAATTAGCAACAAAGGCATCCAGCACAGGTTCATCAAAATTGAGCAGAGTGGATTGCTCGGGAGTGAGCGTCAGGCTCTCGGCGGCTGCGGCCCAGAGCGGCAGCATGGCGAGCAATATGGCAAATGTTCGCAACATCATTTCCTTTCTGTGTTGATTAGGGTTGACGGGTTCGGTCGTTGCCGTCGCCATAACTGATCTTGACCCCATGACCTGGAATAGCTCTCGGGTTCTGGCCGCGAGCGACCTGTTCAGCCCATATCAGACTCCCCTCCGGCAGCGCCATCGCAGGGCTGCCCGCCGGTGCGCTCTGTGCCGAACGCAGTACCAGAGCCAGCTCTCCCAAGCGATGTGCCAGCAACAAGCGTGCTGCCGCCCGAGGGGGCAACTCGAAGGTCACGGCGACCTGGTCGAAGTTATCCTGTGCCGCAGGATTGCCGTTGAGCGCGGCGATATCGGTCACCTGGGCGTCGATGGCCAGCAGTTTGATATCGGTCAGAATGATCTCGGCCGACTGATTGCTGGTTACCTCTGCCCCTTGGGCATTGTGCTGACGCGCATGCTTGCTGGTGAGGATCACATCCACCCGGTTACCGGGCCGGATCAGGCCGTGGCTGGCCGCCTCCCTCCCCAACGCCAGCGTCACCGCTCGCATGCCCGGCGCCATCATGGCGGAGAGATAGTGGCTCTGCTCGGGACGAACCAGATCATCGGCAGAGACTATCTGGCCCGCCTCCAGCGTGCGGGTCACCAGACTCCCCTTGAGGGCCTTGGTATCGGTAAAACCAAACAGAAAGAGACCCGGCAGGTTCCTCTCTTCGGCTTCGGGAAGGGCTTGCCAGCGCAGATCTTCGGGATGGATGAAAGAACCGGCCTGCACCCGATGGGCGGCAACCAGCACTTGGGCCACCCGATCCGGCGCCAACGATTCTGCTGGCGGATCCCGTGGGGATGCACCGCTCTGCGGCGCAGGTTCAGCTGGCCACAAGGTAGCCAGCATCGCCGCCAGCACCAGCAGTGCAGCGATAAGCAAAAAGAGTTTCTTCATAAGGTGTGACTACATAAATAGAGGTGTGGTCAGAGCTGCCGCCCAGAGGATGGCAACCCCATAAGGCACAGTAGTTGGATTGGGTGAAGGGCGCAGGCGGCTATGGATCAAACACACCAGGCTGAGCAGGCCACCGGAGAACGCCATCAACAGCAATAATTCGGGCCATTGCTCGCCTGCCCCATAGAGGCAGACCGCCAGCAATTTGCTGTCACCGGCGCCACACCAGCCTCGGTGATAGGCAACCAGCCCCAGCAGCAAGGTCAGTATGGCCAACACCAGTGACAGCGGATTGAACGGCAACAACCAGCCAACCCAGAGGGCCAGTACCAGCACCGCAAGATTGGGGATCCGCCGTTCGAACAAATCACTGACCAGACACCAGCAGACCATCAATGTGGCGAGCCATTGCCCCCACGCCATCACTTGCCAGCCGCGTCCATATTCAACCCGGCAACAATGGCGGTGAACTTCTCTTTCAACGCCGTGATGAAGATCCCGTCCGAGCCAAATATGGCCAGGATCCCGGCCGCCAACCCGGCAGCCAGGATGCCGTATTCAATGGCTGTGGCACCGCTTTCATCCTTCAGGTAGTCACGAAGGTAATCCCAAACTCGCATCGTCATTTTTTGTCCCTGTTTTTTATGCCTGAAATTAAACAACGACAAGATGATATTGAGATCACAAACGAGAATCAATATCATTATCGTAAAATGAAATAATTCGCAGAGTGAATTTGCAAATCTAACGAAGTTAACAGCAAAAGCATCTGCAATTAGTTTCATCTACGCGCTAAAAACCGGACTTGGCAGATTAATAATCTAAAAAACAATAACGGAGTCGAACGTGTTCAGGACAACGAAACCACTGCTATTGCTCCTTTGCTGCGCCACATTGCTGGCATGCAAGGCAGAGCTGGGCAGCCCCGAGCAGGCGGGAAATAACACAAGCAACAGCGGGGGAAGCGGTAGCAACCAGCAACCCACCACACCGGATAGCGGAAGTGGCAACAACCCGGGCACTGCGGGAGGTACTGCCAGCGGAGGAAGCGCCAGCAGTAGCAGCGGAGGGAGCTCAGGTAGCGGCTCGGGAACAACGTCACCAGACCAATCGGGCCAACCAACAACGGAGACGACACAGCCCGCTCCACCCACTTCGCTGGATCTGGCCGGCGCACTGCCGCTGACTCACGAACAGGGTGGGCAATTTGATATTCAGCTCTGTGCCGACAAGGTCTGCGTCACCCAGAGCGCTCAGGCTGATGGCAGTTTCGGCTTCAAACTGAAATTGAGCCAATGGCCACAAGACAAGGCGCTGCGCCTTGTCGCCAGCCACCGTCAGAACAGCGGGCTATCCCTCAGCAGTGAATTGCCTGCGCTGACACAACTGCTCAAACGGGATCAAAACGGGGATGGCATCATCACCGAGCAAGAGAGCCCTCGCCTGCACCTCTCCCCCATGCCGCTGGCATATCAGAGCATCATGGCAGCGCTGCAAAAGCAGGAGGGAAAACAGGATGTCTCTGGCCAGCTCTTCAGTGACCCTCATCTCAATCACCGTTTTGCCCGAGATCTCACCGCCTTGCTGCAGTTGACCCTGAACGGCGATACGCCAAACCCGGCTCAGCAGCTCGGTGAGTTGGCAACTGCACTGGTCAGCCAACAACAGTCCAACCCGACATCCACCCTGCTTGAACACCTGACGACACTGGCCACCAGCCAAGGCACAACATTACCTGACGACGCCGAAGCCCGGCTGAACGATGCCCTCGCTGCCATGGAGAAACTGGATACCCGCACAGCGACCTACCAGCTGCTCACCACCTTCTACCCACAGCGCAAACTGACCTTGCTGGGACAATACCCCTCTCGTCTGAGCGAAGCATCGGTATCGGTAGAGATCGGTGCCAAACCCAACCACGATGGGCTCAATGCCCACTATTTCAAACCCGAACGCCCCATTCGGCCACAACGGCTTGCGGTAATGGCCCAGAGTGGTCGGATGCAAGAGTCTCTTCCCATCAAGCAGGGCAACCAGTACAGCATCACTCTCACGCTTGCTGACCTCAACAACAGCTTCGCCAGTTGCAAACCGGGCAGCAGCGAGACCAGTGATGATCTGATGGAAGACACCCTGACCCTGGTGGTACAGGATGCCAAGAGTGAGGTGGAACTGCGCTCGGTGCTCGGCTCTTTCTGCGAGCTGGTCAAGCGCGATGAAAATCGCGATGGCATGCTCGGTGCCAACGAATATCCGCGCCTCAATGTGGGCTATACCACCACGGCGCAGTGGGCTCTGCTGCTCAAAACCACACTCAGTGCCGGCATGGGCTCTTTCCTGGACTGGCAAGCCTGGACCCTGGCGGAGCTGGATCAAAAACTCAAGACACTACCGAGGCATCAGGTTGAGCTACTGGCAGCCATGGTTGCCCTGCAGGTCGAAGGGGAGCTCTGGCAGCAACCTGTCAACCTGATCGAGGGCACTGATTTTCGCCAGCAACTGCTGAGCTGGCTGGAGATCAACATGGCCAATGAATATTCAACCGTGTCCCGCAACAATCAGATACCGGACCTGTTCAAACTGGAAACCACCATCGCCGAAAATAGCGGGCTGGGCCCCCTGTTGAATGCCAATCCAGACAAGAACATCTCCCACATCATCAAGGCGGCGGCCGGTCTGATCCGCAACTCGGAAAGCGATGCTCTTCTCTATCCCGGAACCAGCACAGCGGGTAGCTGGCTCACCCCCTACCCCAACAGCCCCATATCCCCTGTCTGTCAGCGCGAGGTGTTGTCAGATCAAGTGATCGGCCTTGCTATTCTGGGTCAGGGCCGTGATCAGGATGGCAGCCACTGGGTCACACTCGGCTGGCAACCCCAGGAGGGAGTGAGTCAGTATCGAATTGGCTGGGGGAAAACCCCGTTTGAACATATTGAAAACGCCGAACAGCAAGACATCAGCCAGCTGACTCGCATCACCCTCAAGGGTCTCCCTCACTATCAGGACTACCAGATAAGAGTGATGAGCGAGGGTGGCACCATCAGTGCCCCACTGACCTACCGAGCCGGGCAGTTGCATGTGGCCGATACCCGTATCACCCACAGCATGGGGCTAGATGATGGCAAGCGTGGCCGGGACTTGGATAGCCGCTGCGATCCCTTGAGTGGACAAGCGGTCAACAGCAATCTGGATGGAGTGCTCGGCGCTCGCTACATCAAGCTGGACAACCGGGGAGACCCCCTGCCACGCCAGGATCTCTCCTACAAACAGATGCCGTTTGCCTGCGTGGCCGACGCCCTGAGTGGGCTGGTGTGGGAGACCAAGGTACAACACAAGGATGGCGAATCTTCCCTGCACGATGACAAAAGCCTGTTTGCCTATGACGATATCCAGAGCAACAACGCCTTCAACGGCAGCTGCTATGACCCGCAAAGTGGTGCTCTGGCTAGTGACCGCAGCCGCTGCAACCTGAAACGCCAGATAAGCCAAGTCAACCAGAGCAAGCTATGCGGCCTCTCCAACTGGCGCGCCCCCAGCCAGCAGGAATTCTACGGCATCATGACCCTGACCCGGGATAACCCCATTGCCCTCGACACCCGCTACTTCCCATTCAATTCAGGACTATCTGTCACTTATGGTCAGTGGAACGCGGTAGAGACGATCTTCTACGGCTTCTGGACCTCGGATGTGATGCCGGTCAGTCGCCCCATCGGCACCTGGGAGAAAGATGACGGCGGACCAGATGCTTACCAGGTTCGCCCAACTACCCAGCTACGTGGCAGCATTGCCCGCCAGTATCAACCCCACCACGTCATGCTGGTGAGCGATGGCTTCAAGGTCACAGGAGAATAAAATGCACCACTATCTCTTCCCTCTGTTACTAACTGCCGCCCTGTTGCCAGTAGCAAGCCTGGCCCGTGTATGTCTGCCTGGCTATCAGGACGATGATACCCGTTTCGTTAGCGAACTGATCGACACGGCCGAAGGCAAGCTGCAGGTGGTCAACGACAGAGCCACCGGTCTGCAGTGGCTCTACTGCCCCTACGGCCAACAAGTCAGTGATAATGGCTCTGGCTGTGAAGGCATGCCTGAGGTGATCAACAGCAGAGCAAACCCGAGTGACAACCCCTTGATGACCATCATCATGCAGGCCAACGACCGGCTGAACACCCCTGCACACCCTTGGCGGGCCCCAGACATCAAGGAGCTGTTTACCCTCTACAACCCTCAGTGCCAACCTGGTACCTACAGCGCAGTGGGCTTTCCAGACCCTCAGCTGGCCGCAGATACTGAAACCCTCAAACAGCGTGCGTGTGAAGCCAGATATGATCCGGTGACCCATAAGTATATTAAGCCGACCGAAGAGCAGACACAGGCTTGCAACAAGCTCACCGAGCAAAGCAATGCCTTAACCATGCTCCAGTTTATTTCAGACAGTTCCTCCGGAGATGGATACAACTACCTTCAGTTCGAACCATCACATGAAGTGTTTAATGAAGGCGGTTACAGCGCACCTATGCTTAGGCTCGTCAGGCCAATCCCTAACCACAGTGAATGATGCCATGCTGGCCAAAGGGGGTTAACTCCCTTTGGCTATTTTTGCCTTGGCTTTTTACTTCCGCCAAGGGAGTAGGTATGATTCGGCCAGCGTAAAAAGACTTGAATGGATGATCTGAACTCGATATGCGGATGAAACACCTGATTGCCGCGGCTTTGACCGCCCTCACCCTCTCCGGTTGCAGCCTGGTCTATCGTATCGATATTCCCCAGGGCAACTATGTGGAACAAAAACAGGTCGACAAACTGCGCCAGGGGATGACCCGCGAGCAGGTCAGCTATGTGCTGGGGACCCCCATGCTGCGCGACGGCTTTGACCCCAACACTTGGTATTACCTCTATGAATTCCAGCCAGGCCACGGCGACAAGGAACGCAAAGAACTCACCGTCACCTTTGCCAATGACAGGCTGACCACAGTGACGGGTGACTTCCCGCTGCCAGCAGCTTTCAATACCCCGCTCTGATATCCCGCAAAACCGGCCTCGCGCCGGTTTTGTTTTATCCAGCCTCCGCACTATCTATCTTGCCCGTTATCCTGTCAGGGGATGTCGTGTCATCTCCTACCATTGCAGCTGCCCGCAAATTGCCTGATGCTGATGAACAGCCACCATGGCATCAACATTATCGAACGACACAGGGAGAATCCCCATGAGCCGGATCCTGATTGCCGGAGCCAGCGGCCTGATCGGTCGCGAACTGGTGCAGCAACTGCCTGCCGAACATGAACTGACCCTGCTCTGTCGCAAGCCGGGCAAGGAGGCGCACCACTGGCTGCCGGTCAATTTTGATGATCTGGCCAGCGTCACCCTCTTCCGCCCGGTCGATATCGCTTTCTGTGCCCTCGGTACCACCCGCAAGGAGGCGGGCTCTGCCGAGGCGTTTCGCCGGGTCGATCTCGACTATGTGGTCGCCTTTGCCGAACTGGCCCGCCGCCACGGCTGTCAACGGCTCATCGTGGTCTCAAGCATGGGAGCCAGCACATCGTCCCCGGCGCTCTATCCGCGTACCAAGGGGGAGATGGAGCAGGCCCTGCTGGCCCAATCCTGGCCACGGCTCGCCATCGTGCGGCCCGCCATGCTGCTCGGGGATCGCCAGCCACCGCGCCTCTCCGAGCAGATCTTTCAGACCATCTACCCGCTGTTTCGGCCACTGCTGGTGGGCAAGCTCGCCCGCTGGCGCGCCATCGAGGCCCGTCAGGTGGCTCGCGCCATGATCGCCCTCTCGAAACTGCCCGCCGGGTGCGAAATTGTCGAAAACGAGCAACTGCTGGCTCTCTGAGCCCGCTCTTCCCCACTACTTACGCACAGTGCTGCAAAAACAGCAGGGCAAGCCAATTGGCTTGCCCTTTGTTTATCTATTGGCGAGGTACCCTGACCGCCTCTTGCCATCACAGGCTGCGCTCGGCAGTCAGGGCAACCGCCATCAACCGCGAATATGGTCGATAAAGGCGTCGATCTGCTCGCGGGTGCAGGCAGGATTCATAAAGACCGCCTTCTCCCCTGCGATGTAGGAGTATTTGCCCCGTGCGTCATAGTCGGAATGGGCCACCGCCTCCACCCAGTTGGTGTAGAGCCCCACCTTGCCGCGCCCCTTGAACAGGCTGCGGTGATAGTCGGTATTGCGCTGCAGTCGCGCCTTGTAGGCAGGGTCGCTTGAGCGGGCCAGCTCGAAGGCGAACTCGGCTTCCGGATCGCTCACCCACTCGGGGTTGTAGATCTTGAAGCCGACGCTCGGCCCCTGATTCTCCTGCGCCACCAGCTTGACGTTGCCAAGCTGGCTCAGGCGATAGCGGAAGTAGTTGGCATTTTGCAGGCAGTGGGCCAGCACGGTGCGATATCCCTCGATCCCCATGTAGTTGAGCGCCGCATAGGCACCGAACAGACCGCTCGCGCCGCGGGAGCACTCGATGGTGGATTGCAGGTGGGTCTGGCCCTGAATGTCCCGCTCGAAGTAGGAGAAGTTCTCCGGGTCATTCTCCATCGCCTTGAGGTCATCCTGCTCCTTGATCATCACCAGACTGGAGGTGTAGGGCACATAGCCCCACTTCTGGAAGTCGACGGTGAAGGAGTCGGCATATTTGAGCTCGGCAAAGCGCGCCACGTTGCGCTCGATCCCCGCCAGAGTCGCGCTGTTGATGGCGAGCGGGTTGGCGGCAAAGTCGTAGCCCAGGAAGAAGATCATCGACCAGCCGATGGCGGCATCGACGTGGATATGGGGCTTGACCGCCACCTCGAACTGCTCGCAGAGGCGATTGCGCAGCTCGAACACGGGTTTCACCTGATCCACACCGAAGGTGTCGGTGGTGCCCATGGTGAGCATGATGGTGGGCACCACGTGTTTGAGGGCAAAACAGGCGGTCAGGGTGCGCTCGAGGTGGTCGAGATCGATGTCGTTGTTCTCGCCGACCTGAATGCGGATGGTCTTGTTCTCGATGTCGACCCCGAGCAGGGAGAGGTTGGTGATGTTGGAGTAATGCCCCCCCTGGGAGTTGATGATGCGGTAATCCTGATAGTGACCGAGCCCCTTGTGCTTGGCCTCCGGCAAGGTTTTGCGAATGCCGAGCAGGTAGCCGTAGAGGTTACAGAAGGTTCCCCCCTGGGTGAAGATGCCGGTGGCCCGCTCGGGGTCATAGCCTGCCAGCAGCGCAATCTGGCGCACCACCTTCTTCTCCAGCTCCTCGGCCACTCCGGCATATTCGGAGTAAACCAGATTGGGGTTGGCCAGAATGCCCAGCTGGGCGCCGTAGATGGCGGGATCTGCCGACATGGTAATGACGTTCTCGACGCTGGAGGGGTTCTCCCAATCCTTCGACAGCGCGGCGGCAAACAGCAGCTCGGCCATGGGCTCGCCCGGGGTACGCATGGTGGCGGGCACCGGCATGGTCTCGCAGAGATCGGCCAGGCGGGCGCGGCCATCAGGCCAGGCATTCAAACGGGCATCCGGCGCCAGACCACGGGCCCGAAATTCGTTGAGGGTGGCAAATCCGGGTTCGCGAAAAACGGGCCAGAGATCGGGATTGCGCGAGAAAAAGTTGGCTTTGACTGTGGCGAAACGGGCGGAGAAATCGGGATGGACGGCATTGACGCTTTCGTCTTGCAGATAAACTAAGTCACTCATTTTTATACCATTAGTACAGCAAATGTGCGGCCGTTATACCCCTGAGACAGCGGGGCCGACAGTGACAATATCTAATGGTCTACCCTACTTTTTGTCATGTATCAGTCATCACAAGGGCTGGCAAAAAGGCGCCTTTGAGGCGCCTCTTTATATTTCGTGATCTTGCTCCCATCCAGGCTGACAGAGTCCTTACTACCAGACCGCCATCAGCACAGCGCCCCCTCAACGCAGGGAGGCCAACAGCCACTCGGCAAACTCCGCCAGCTCGCTCTGCTGCTGCGGGAAGGCCGCCAACCAGGGCTGCAGACGCGCGGCGACAGCGTCCGGTCGATAGCCGCAACCCGCCAGTTCGGCCACCAGCAGATCAAACGGGGCCGGCTCCAGAGTATCGCTAAAGAGCTGTGCCCGGGTGATGACCCCCTTCTCCACATCAAAGTGCAACTCCACCCCGCCCCAGCTGAACCGCTCCTCCAGCAGATGGCTGAACGCCGGGGCATGACCATAGTTCCACTCCCAGCTGCGCTGACGGGCGAAGGTCTCGGCAAAGCCCGGCAGAGCCGGCATCTGCTCCGGGGAGATATGCTCGGGCTCAACTCGCGCGCCGTAATGGTGGAAGAAGGCCTCCTGCAGCGCCTCGCTCATCTGTCGATGGTCGATCCCCGGCTGCAGTTCGCACAGATTGGCCACCCGGCTGCGCACCGAGGTGATCCCCTTTGCCGCCAGCTTCTTGGGGTCGGGGTTGAGGTAGTTGGCAAGGCGGCCGAGATCGGCATCCAGCAGCAGGGTGCCGTGGTGGAACCCGCGATCCAGAGTCTCCCGATAGGCCGACCCCGATACCTTGCGCTCCCCGTCCGGGGTCGCCACTAGCAGATCGTTGCGACCGGAGGCAAACGCCTCGATCCCCAATCGCTTGAGCCCGTCCAGCACGATGGCGGTGGAGACGCTCTTGTCATACTCCGGCTTGCCCGCCATGAAGGTGAAGCAGCTGTTGCCAAGGTCGTGGAACACGGCGCCGCCACCGCTGCTGCGACGCGCCAGGGTGACCCCTTCCTCTTCCATGTGGCGGGTATTGCACTCCTTCCACGGGTTCTGGGCTCGGCCGATCACCACGGTATTGGCATTGCGCCAGAGGAACAGCACCCGCTGGCCGGGGTCCATCTGGCGGAAGATGCACTCCTCAACGGCCAGATTGAACAGGGGATCGTGAGAGTCGGAGACAAGCAGACGCAAGCGGGACATAAAAAGACCTTATCCGGAACTGGGGACAGCATGATAACACTGACGGGGTACCATCACTGAGCCGTTGCACATTAACCGGTGCGCAGCAGCCACGACACATTTGCGTCACACCTGACCGCCCCATAAAAGTATCTATTGATATAACGACACAGCTTGACGTGCAACCACGGAAAAAATGCAGTCAAGCCACAATGACAACGATAAAAACGGGAAAAAGTGGCTAGAATGCGACCACTTCGATAGGCCATATGACTCTCTTATTGGTCACATAACTTGCAAAAAAACGGCATGTATCCATCCCGTGTGATGAACGACACAAAAATGACTTCCCAACCCCCCTATACCCCATTGCAAACGCCTTTTCTCCCCTTGCAGGTGACACAAAATTGCTTGAATCTAGCCTAGACACCGCTCCCGAGAGAAACGTTGTATGACGGAGAACGCAGCCCCCCGCCAGCCCCTCAGCTGGTTTATGCCAATGCTGGTCGGTATGGTCATCGCGACCCTGACCTCTCCCCCGGTGCGAGCCGGCGAGCAGGTCATCGTCCAGTTGCCGTGGCAACACCAGTTCCAGTTTGCCGGTTACTACGCTGCCATCGCCAAAGGGTTTTATCGGGAGGCCGGTCTGCATGTCACACTGCGCGAAGCGGACTCCCGCACCGATGTGGTCAGCGAGGTGATCTCGGGAAAGGCCCAGTTTGGCATCAGCGGCAGTGATCTGCTGCTGGATCGGGCTGCCGGTCGTCCGGTGGTGGTGCTCGCCGCCCTGCTGCAGCACTCGCCGCTGGTTCTGCTCACGCTGGATCGGCCAGATATTCGCAACCCGGCCGATCTGGCCAACAAGCGACTGATGCTGGAGCCGGGCTCCAACGAGCTGCTGACCTACCTTTCCCACCATACCAGCAGCCGCGACTGGGTCACCCTTCCCTACAAACAGGGGATAGAGGCACTGCTGGCGGGCAAGGTGGATGCCATCAGCGCCTACAGCACTACCGAGCCCTTCTATCTGCAACAAAAAGGGATCCCCTATCGGGTCTTCAGTCCGCGCACCATCGACTTCGACTTCTACGGCGACAACCTGTTTACCTCCGAGCGGGAGCTGATCACCCGACAGGATCGGGTCTACGCCTTCCAGCAGGCCAGCCTCAAGGGGTGGCGCTATGCGATGGACCACCCCGAAGAGATGATCAACCTCATCATGGAGCAGTACCCGACCGGGGCTGGCCGTGAACAGCTGGAGTTCGAGGCTCGCGAAACCAGAGAGCTGATGCAGCCGGATTTGATTGAACCCGGCTACATGCAGCAGGAGCGCTGGCTGCAGATCGCCAAAACCTATCTGGAGGCGGGCATGCTCACGGTATTGCCCAACCTCGACCGCTTTATCTACGACCCGGCGCAGGAGCGGCTGCGCCAGCAACGGCAACTATTCGACAAGAGCGTGGCGGTGGCCATGCTCATCACCTTTACCCTGATGACCCTGCTCGGCATCTTCTTGCACCTCTATCTGCGCCTGCGCCAGGAGGCGCGAGATCGCCAGCGGCTGACCCGTGAACTGGCCCAGAGCGAGCAGCACTATCGCTTCGTAGCGGAGAACAGCGCCGATGTGATCTGGACCATGGATGCCGCCAGCTTGCGCTTTCGCTACGTCAGTCCGGCCATCACTCCTCTGAGCGGCTACGAGGCCCCAGAGCTGTTTGCCCTGCCCCTCAAACAGCTGCTACCGGATGCCTCAAGGCAGCTGCTGCGCGAGGAGATCTCCGCCACTCTGGAGGCTTGGCAGCGGGGGGAACATGACCAGACCCGCCGGGTCATTCGCACCCAGCTGCGCCACAAGGATGGCCATCTGGTGGCGACCGAGACCATCACCACCCTCCATGGCAACCACAATGCCCAGCCGGAGGCGATCCTCGGGGTCACCCGGGATATCACCGAGCGGGCAGCGCGGGAGGAGATGATGCGCCGCCTCGCCTTCTACGACCCCCTCACCGGGCTGCCCAATCGCCGCTTGCTGCAGCAACGGCTCAAGGAGCTGATGGAGCAGGAGACGCCCCGTCCGCTGGCATTGATGTTTATCGATCTCGATCACTTCAAGCCGATCAACGACACCTTCGGCCATGAGACCGGGGATATTCTGCTCAATATGGTGGCCGAGCGGATGAGCCACTGCGTGCGCAAACAGGATCTGGTGGCACGGCTGGGGGGCGACGAGTTCGTTATCTTGCTGCCGGATAGTGGCGACGAAGTGCTGGCGGTGGCCGACAAGCTGCACCAGCAGCTGCGCCATCCGTTCCAGCTGGAGGGGCAGGAGCTGCTCATCTCCAGCAGTATCGGGCTGGCGCTCTATCCCGAGCACGGGGAAGATGCCAAGACCCTGATGCACCACGCCGATCAGGCCATGTATCAGGCGAAGAATCGCGGCCGCGGCCGGGTCTGCCTCTATACCGAAGGCCTTGATCCCGAGCAGGGCGCCCTGCTGTGGCAACCCGGCCACGAGTGCGGTCACCCGCGCATCGATGCCGAGCATCGCCAGCTCTTCGTATTGACCAACCGGCTGCTGGAGCGGATGAAAGATCAGCACGAGGCTCCGGCCCCGTTTCTGGAGAGTCTGGAGAGCCTGTTCGACATGGCCCGCCATCACTTCGCCTTTGAAGAGCAGATGCTGGCGGAGATCGACTATCAGGAACTCGTCAGCCACCGTCAGGATCACCAGCGACTGCTCAACAAGGCGAGCCAGCTGCTGCACGCCGCCAAAGCGGGGACACTGGGCAACGACGAGTTGCTCAACTTCATCATTCAGGAGCTGGTAGTCGGCCACATGAGTCAGGCGGATCGCCGCTACTTCCCCCTGTTCAGATCTGAGCGCAACGCGCCGGTTGCGGAGGTGGTCGCCTAGTCCCCCTCTGCTCAGACCCGAGCGCAACGAGCCTCTTGCGAAAGGGGCGACCTAGTCACCGCGCAGGGCAACCACGGGATCGAGACGCACTGCCCGCAGCGCAGGAGCGACCCCGGCCAGCAGACCGACCAGGGCGCTGCAACCGAGCGCCAGCAGCAGATAGAGAGGATGGAGGGTAAGCGGCAAGCCGGCCGCCAGCAGGGTGAGCAGCAGCTTGAGCCCGCCGAGCAGGGCCAGCCCCATGGCTCCGCCCAGCAGCGCCAGCACCACGGCTTCGAGCAGGAACAGCAATAGAATGCGCCGCCGTGGGCAGCCCAGCGCCATCAGCAAGCCCACTTCGGGGATCCGCTCCTGCTGGGCGATGCTCATGATGCTGAAGATGCCGACCGCCCCGATCAGCAGCGAGATAATGCCGAGCCCGCCAACCGCCAGCTTGATGATGGAGAGTATCTTGTCGAGGCTGGTCAGCATGTCCTGCTGGGAGGTGAGGGTAAAATCCTCGGCGCCGTGGCGGGCGATCAGCAGCCGCCTGATCTGGGCGGTGATCTCGGCCTCCGCCTGCCCGGCGCGATAGATGACGTCGATCTCCTGCAGCCCCTCCTTGTTGAACAGCGCCTGAGCGTGAGCAGCGGGCAGATAGATCATGTCGTCCAGATCAAAGCCGAGAAATTGCCCTTTGGGAGCCAGCACCCCGGCCACCCGAAAACGGCGATCACCGGCCCGCAGCAAACTGCCCGGCGCATCGCCACCGGGAAACAGCTCAGCCGCCACCTTGGCCCCCAGCACCGCATAGGCGCGGGGCATGGCACTGTCATCCGCAGGCAGAAAACGCCCCTGCACCAGGGTGAGGCACCAGCCGGAGAGCGCCGCCGGACCTGTGCCCAGAATGGCGGTGCTGCGGGTCAATCCGCGGCTGCGCACCTCCCCCTGCCCCTGCACCACAGGGAGCGCCGCCTCTACCCCTGCCAATCTTGCGAGGGCATCGGCATCCTCCAGCAGCAGGGGGCGACTGCTGGAGAGGATGCCGGGCGGGCCGCCGGCGGTTTCGGTCTTGCCCGGGGTCACGGCGATCAGCCGGGTGCCAAATTGGGAGAAGCTGTCGAGCAGATAGAGCCTGAGCCCCTCGCCGATGCCGGTGAGCAGGGTCACCGAGGCGATCCCGATGGCAATGCCCAGCGCCGACAGCAGGCTGCGACTGCGCCCTGCCAGCAAGGCGCGCCAGAGCCAGAACAGCAGATCGGCGGCGCGCATCAGCCACCGCTCCACTGCCCGCTGCGCAGGCTGCTGACCGGATCTTGCCGTGCCGCCCGGGAGGCGGGCAGCCAGCTAAAAAACAGCCCGGTCAGCAGGGCCGCCGGTATGGTGCAGAAAGTAGCGAGCAGAGGGACCGCCGCCGGAAATCCGGGCCAAATCACTCCGGCGAGGGCAACAAGGGCATAGCCCAAGACCGTGCCAAACAGCGCGCCACTGCCGCTCAGCAACAGCGCCTCCCACAAAAACAGCTGGCGGATCTGGCGACTGTCGGCCCCCAGCGCCTTGAGCAGGCCGATCTCGCCGGTACGCTGGCGGGTGCTGATCAGCGCCAGATTCATCATCATGATGCCGGAGACCAGCAGGCTGATGGCGCCGATGCCGGCAACCGCCAGGGTGAGGGTCGAGAGAATGGTGGAGAAGGTAGCCAGCATGGCGTCACGGCGCACCACGGTCACATCGAGCACCCCGTGGCGCGCCTGCATCAACTGCTCCAGTCGCTTGACCAGCGGGGGCACGGCTTGCCCCGCCAGCGGCTGGATCAGCAGCCGAAACAGCCCCTCGGTATTGAACAGCCGCATGGCGCTACCGACCGGGATCAGCGCGGCCTCGGCCATATCCATCCCCAGATTGCTGCTCTGGCTGGTGAAGACCCCCACAACCCGAAAGCGGCGATTGTCAAAACGCAGCCACTGGCCGACCGGATCGACCTGACCGAACAACTCACGGGCCACCTTGGCCCCGAGCAGGACGGCCGGTCGATCCTCTGCGGCATCCCCCGGCAGCCAGCGGCCGGAGAGCAGCGTCAGCCCGTGGGTATCACGCAGCCCGTTGCTGCTGCCAAGCAGCATGGTCTGACGCAACCGCGCCCCCTGTTTGGCCTCGGCAAAGCCCATCACCAGCGGCACCAGCCGCACGTTTGGCTGGTGCTGGCCAAGGTAGTGCATGTCATCGAGAGTGATCTGCCGCAGACTGTTGCCGGTGACCGGCGGCAGCCCGCCGGTGGTCTCCTTGCGGCCCGGGAACATCACCAGCAGATCCTTGCCAAGGGAACTGAACTGGTCGGCCACATAGCGCCTCGCCCCCTCCCCCAGCGCGGTGAGCAGCAGCACAGAGGTGACGCTCAAACTCACCGCCAGGATCAAGACCAGCGCCCGTGAACGCTGACGCAATAACGCCACGGCGGCAAAGCGGATCACATCGGGCCGCCGCATTCAGCCCCCGCCGCTATTAGTGCTATCAATGCTGTCGGTGCTGATGCGGCCATCGTTCATCAGGATCCGCCTGCCCGCCCGATCACCGAGGCGCGGGTCGTGGGTTACCACCACCAGCGTGATTCCCTGCTCCTGGTTGAGCCCCTCAAGCAGGGTAATCACCTCCTCCCCGGAGCGGGAGTCGAGATTGCCGGTGGGCTCGTCGGCCAGGATCAGCCGCGGCGCCATTGCCATGGCCCGGGCGATGGCTACCCGCTGACGCTGACCGCCGGAGAGCTCGGCGGGGCGGTGCCCGGCCCGGTTCTCCAGCCCCAGCTCCCCCAGCAACTGCTGGCTTCGGCGATGGCGCTCGGCGGGGGCGATCCCGCACAACATCAGCGGCAGCTCGACGTTTTCACGGGCGGTGAGGCGGGAGATAAGGTGAAACGACTGGAACACGAAGCCGATGCGATGGCCGCGCAGCTGGGCCAGCGCCGGCTCTGACAGAGTGGCGGTATCCTCCCCTCCCAGCCAGTAACGCCCCTCATCGGGCCGATCCAGCAGCCCCAGCACATTGAGCAGGGTCGATTTGCCGGAGCCCGAGGGGCCCATCACCGCCAGATACTCCCCCTCGGCAACCCGCAGGGAAACGCGGTCGAGGGCAGCCACTTCGCTCCCCCCCAGAGTGAAACGACGGCTGACTGCATCAAGGCGAATGAGATCACTCATCCGTCTGCTCCGTAGCGGCGCTGAAAGGGCCCTCCCCGACAATCTGTCCGGGCTGGGCTGCCAGCCGATCACCGGCAGCGAGCCCCTCGGCCACCTCAATCCAGTTCCAGTTCTCCACCCCCCAACGGGGCACCACCCGCACCAGCGTATCCCCTTCCAGCCGCAACACGCTGCCATCGTCGGCCCGGCTGCTGGCCGCTACCCGCAGCACATCGGTGGCGCGGGTCACCTCGACTTCAAGGTCGGCGCTGTAGCCGATAAGCAGGGGGACATCGGTGGGCAGGGCAGTGAGCGCCGCCTCCACCTCCACGGTGCGGGCCTGTTTCTCCAACTCCTTAACATAGGGGGCGATACGGGTGACGGTGGCGGCAAAATCGCGCCCGGGCATGGCATCGAGCAGTACCCGGGCAGACTGGCCCACCTTGAGGCGGGCAGCATCCACCTCATCGATGGGGGCTGAAACATAGAGACAGCGATCGTCGATGAGATCGATCACCGGAGGCATGGTTACTCCGGGCGGTGAGGGGGTCATATATTCACCCAACTTGCTGTTGACCTCAGCCACCACGCCAGCAAACGGCGCCTGCAGGCGGCGCTCGCTCAAGCGGGCCTCCACCTGGGCAACCTGCGCCTCATCGACCCGCTCCTGCTGACGGGATGCCTGACAGACATAGCGGCGGGTATCGGCCAGATTCTGGGCCTGCTCGGCGAGGGTGCGAGAGGTGAGGTTTTTGGCCAGCAAGGTGGCCAGCCGGTTGGCCTCCCGCTCGTAGTAGGCCGCCTCGCTGCAACGCTCCTCGCGCTGGGTCTTGCCAAGGGCCTGCTGGGCACGGGCCCGGGCAAGATCAGCGTGAATATCGTCACTCCAGAGGGTCAGCAGCAGATCTCCCCGGGCTACCCGCTCCCCGGCCTTGACGGCGATCTGCTCCACCACTCCGCCACCGGGTAGACTGAGTCCGGCCCGCTGACACGACTTGATGGTGCCAGCCCGGGTATTGACCACGGTGACCAGCACATCCCCCCGCCCGACCTCTGCCAGTCTGATCGGCGTCGGCTGCGGTCGCCACCACCATGCCACAGCAGCCACCGCCACCACGGCGCTACTTACCCACCACAACCAACCTCTCTTCATCGCGCATCCTTTCGCTAGTGACTCCCGTCATGTGCTTCGGGAGAGCAGGGCATAATAGAGCAAGGGTATCACCACCAGGGTGAGCAAAGTGGAGACCAAGATCCCGAAAATCAGGCTGATGGCCAGTCCGTTGAAGATGGGATCATCGAGGATAAACAGGGCTCCGATCATCGCCGCCAACGCCGTCAGCATGATGGGTTTGGCCCGCACCTGCGCCGCTTCGATCACCGCCTGCTCGAACGCCACCCCGGCGCTGCGCTGCTGCTCGATAAAGTCCACCAGCAGGATGCTGTTGCGTACGATGATCCCGGCCAGGGCGATCATCCCGATCATCGAGGTGGCGGTAAACTGGGCTCCCAGCAGGGCGTGGCCCGGCATCACCCCTATGATGGTGAGCGGAATGGGAGCCATGATGATGAGCGGCACCAGATAGGAGCGGAACTGGGCCACCACCAGCAGATAGATGAGGATCATCCCCACCCCGTAGGCGATGCCCATATCGCGGAAGGTCTCGTAGGTGATCTTCCACTCACCGTCCCACAACAGCGCCACCTCCCCCAGCTTGTCGGGCTGCTGCACGTAATATTGGGGCAAATCGATGTCGGCACCGGCGGCAAACATGCCGTAGAGCGGGCTGTCGGTGTGGCCACCCATGTCGGCTACCACCATCACCATGGGCTGCATGTTCTTGTGCATGATATAGCTGGGGGCCACCTCATCACGGCGACTCACCAGCTCGGAGACCCGCACCAACTGGCCGCTCTGGCTGCGCACCTTGAGGGCCAGTACGCCCGCCAGATCCCGTTTGTCACCGGGAGCCAGTTCGATGCGGATCGGCACCGGATACTTGGCGCCGTGACCCTGCAGCCAGCTGGCATCCTGATAACCCACCCCACCATTGAGGGTGTTCACCAGATCCCCGAGATCGACCCCGAGCAGGGCCGCCTTGCTGCGATCCACCACCAGCCGCCACTTGGGCTGCGAGTCGGTCAGATAGATATCCACGTCCACCAGATCCGCCGTGGCCACAAAACGGGCCTGTACGGCGCGAGCGGCCGCTTCGCGGGCGGCCTGAGTCGGGCCATAGATCTCGGCAACGATGGGGGACCAGACCGGCGGGCCGGGGGGCACCTCAACGACTTTCAGGTTGCCCCCTGCCGCACTGGCGATGGCCTGCAGCGGCTCCCGAACCGACTGGGCAATCTGGTGACTGCTGCGATCCCGTTCATGCTTGTCCACCAGATTGACCTGAATATCCCCCACGTTGGCGCCGCTGCGGATAAAGTAGTGGCGCACCAGCCCGTTGAAATTGATGGGGGCTGCGGTGCCGGCGTAGATCTGGTAATCCTTCACCTCAGGCACTTTGGCAAGCTCTCGCCCGACCGCCAGCAGGGTGCGCTCGGTCTGCTCTAGGGTGGCTCCCTCCGGCATATCGAGCACCAGCTGAAATTCCGACTTGTTATCAAAGGGGAGCATCTTGAGCACCACCCACTGCACCACCGGCATGGCGGTAGCCGCCCCGACCAGCAGCAACACCGCCAGCCAGAGCTTGCGTCTGGCGCGCTTGGCGCCATCACCGATCAGAAAAGGGGTCATCAGCCGGTGAAAAAGACCCGCCTTGGCTTCACCGTGGGCACCGTGCACCTCACCCTTGAGTAAATGGCTCGCCAGCCAGGGGGAGAAGATAAAAGCCACCAGCAGGGAGATGAGCATCCCCATGCTGGCATTGATGGGGATGGGGCTCATGTAGGGGCCCATCAGACCGCTGACAAAGGCCATCGGCAGCAGGGCCGCGATGACGGTCAGGGTCGCCAGTATGGTCGGCCCCCCCACCTCATCCACCGCCCCCGGAATCAGATCCTTGAGCGCCCCCTTGCCCAAACCGCGATGGCGGTGGATGTTCTCCACCACGACTATGGCGTCATCCACCAGAATGCCGATGGAGAAGATCAGCGCAAACAGCGACACCCGGTTGAGGGTAAAGCCCCAGGCCCAGCTGGCAAACAGGGTCAGCGCCAGGGTGATGACGATGGCAACGCCAACTACCAGCGCCTCGCGCCAACCCATGCTCACCAGTACCAGCAGCACCACCGCCGTGGTGGCAAAAATGAGCTTGCCTATCAGGGTGTTGGATTTGGTCTCGGCGGTGACGCCGTAGTCACGGGTCACCGTCACCTCGACGCCAGCCGGGATCAGTCGGTTCTGCAAACTCTCGACCCGCGCCTCCACCCGCTTGGCCACATCGACCGCGTTCTGGCCTGGCTGCTTGCCGATGGCCAGGGTCACCGCTGGATAGCTGCGATCCCCCAGCCCCATCCAGCTGCGCTTGGTCGGAGTCTCCTGACCCAGAGAGACCCTGGCCACATCCCCCAGATAGACCGGCTTGCCGTCGTGCAGCCCCACCACCAGTTCTCTAGCCTCCTGCTCACTTTGCAGGAACTGCCCCACCTGCACCTTGATCTCACTGTTGTCTTGCTCGATGGCCTGTGTGGTGCCCACCTGATTGGCGGCCGCAAGGCGCTGACTCAGCTCGCCCCAGCTGATGCCGTGGGCGCTGAGGGCCGCCGGATCCGGCATCACCCGCAACACGGCGCTCTGGCTGCCCAGCGTGTAAATATCGCGGGTACCGGGAATGCGCTTGAGTTCGGTCTCCAGCTCATGGGCGACCCGGGTCAACTCGGGAGCCCCCAGTTGCTTGCTCCCCTCTTTGCTCCAATCTTTGCTCCATAAGGTCAAACTGACGATGGGGACATCATCGATCCCCCGGGGTTTTACCAGTGGCTGACCGACCCCGATCCCCTGTGGCAGCCAATCGCGGTTGGACTCGAGCTGGTTGTTGAGATCGACGATGGCCTGCTCGCGGCTCACCCCTACCTTGAACACCACCACCAGCAGGGCGCCATCGGGTTGGGAAAAAGAGTAGAGGGTATCAATGCCCTTTATCTGGGAGACCACCTGCTCGGCAGGGGTGGTAACGAGAGAGGCCACTTCAGCCGGGCTGGCTCCCGGGAAGGGAATATAGACATCGGCGAAGGTGACATCGATCTGCGGCTCCTCCTCCTTGGGGGTCACCAGCACTGCAAACAGACCGAGCAACAGCCCCAACAGCGCCAGCAGCGGCGTGATGGCCGAGCCCTGAAACAGCGCAGCCAGCCGACCGGCAGGCCCCAGCCTCTCCTTGTTGCCGTTCAGCTCGCTACTCATGGGCCACCTCCTGCTGCTGCGCCCAGGCATCGGGGGCCAACTTGTCACCGACTTGCAGGCCGGCCAGGATCTCGCACTGTCCCTCGACGCAATGGCCGACCCGCACCGGCGTCAGGGCCCAGCCAGCGGGCTGCTGCAGATAGACGCCATTGAACTCCCCTTGCCGCAGCAGGGCGCGATCCGGCACCTGCAACACCTGACGTTCACCCTGCTTGAGCTGCACCTTGAGCCACATGCCGGGCAATACCCCGGCGGTTTGCGGCGGCAAGTCGAGGCGCAACCTGAAGGCGTGGCTCTGGCTGTCGGCATAGTTGAAGCGGGTCAATTTGACCGGGGTAACAGACTTGCCATCCGGCAGCAGCACCTGCACATCCGCAGGCTCACGAGCCAGCGTCAGGGCGGATTGGGGCAACTCCACCTCCACCCGCAAGGTGTCGAGAGAGAAGCCGGAGAGCAGCGGGGTACCGGGGGCGACAGTCTCCCCCAGCTCTACCAGCCTCTTGGTCACTACCCCGGCATAGGGAGCCAGAATGCGGGTATAACCGTAGGCCTCGCGGGCTTGAGTGAGAGCCGCATCGGCAGCATTCACCTCGGCACGGGCGGAGCGATCCGTCGCCTGGGCATTATCGAGCTGGGCGCGGGTGATCACCCCCTTGGCAATCAGCGCCTGAAAGCGGGCGAGCTGGCGCTCGGCTTCCACTTGCTGAGCCTGCGCCCGGGCCAGCCGCGCCTCGGCACCCGTGACGGCGGCAAACTGCTCTTTGCCGCTGATCTCCAGCAGCGGCTGCCCCGCCTGCACCTGATCGTTCACATCCACCAGCATGCGGGAGACCCGGCCGCTGGTCTGGGCCGCCACCGTCCCCTGATTGATGGCACTGACGGTGCCATCCAGCGTCAGCCAGTCGGTCACCGGCTGTGGCACCACTGTCAACAAGGGCTCTGGCTCCCCGTCCGCGGCAAAGGCCCGGGGGGATGTCATGGCCTGCGATGTCATCACCAACAAGGTGATCCCCAGCAACCGGATCTTTTCCATCATTACTCTCCTTCCCTGGCGTAATCTGTCACTTCACGGGATCAGGCGGTATGGGACTGGCGCACCTTATCCACTCCCCGAACTGGCGCCTTGGTCAGCACCCTGGCCAGCCCTGTGTCAAACAGCAAGATCCCGGCCACCATGGCCGCTATAAACAACATTATCATGGGCTGGCCGCTGGAAATGAGACTCAAGGCAGGCCCCGGGCAGATACCCACCAATCCCCAGCCGATGCCAAACAGCGCGGCCCCACCGATCAGACGACGATCCAGCCGAGGGGCCGGTACGGCAGCGATGGGCTCCCCCAGTACACTTTGGCGACGGGGTTTCACCAGCAGAAAATAACCCGGCATAAAGACCAGCAGAGCGCCCCCCATCACGAAGGCGAGGCTGGGATCCCAGGCCCCAGCCAGATCGAGAAAACCGGTGACCCGGGCGGGATCCACCATGCCGGAGATGGCCATCCCCAGTCCGAACAACACACCCGCAAACAAACTTGTCAGCAACTTCATGGCGATCAGCCCCTTACAGCAGATGATGAGTGACGAAGACGGTGATAAGGCCAGCGGCCATAAAGGTCAGGGTGGCGACGATGGAGCGCAGGGAGAGCCGCCCCATACCACAGATGCCGTGACCGCTGGTGCAGCCATTGCCAAGACGGGTACCGATGCCGACCAGCAGACCGGCCAGCAGCACCACCGGCCAACCAGGCAAGGTGGTGAATGCGGGCATACTGGCCCAACCCAGAGTCAGCGCCAACCAGGCGCCCGCCCCCAGCCCCAGCAGAAACAGCACCCGCCAGGGCGCACGGTGTTGCAGCGCGCCGGCCAGAATGCCGCTGATCCCGGCAACCCGGCCGTTGAACAACATCAGGATCAGGGCCGACAGCCCCGCCAGCATGCCGCCGCCCAAAGAGAGCAGCCATTGGCTTTCCATCATCAAGATTCCTTATTTTCTGAGTGACAAAAATGGGTTTGCAGCGCTCCCAACACATCGGCGGCCGCCTCGCTCACCAGCGAGTAGTAGATCTGCTGGGAGACCTTGCGCGAACGAATCAAGCCGTAGCGCTTCAATACCGAAAGTTGCTGAGAGAAGGCCGACTGCCCGAGTTGGCTATGGGCCAGCAGCTCCCCGACCCCCTTCTCCCCCTCCACCAGCTGGCAGAGCACCATCAGGCGTTCGGGATGAGCCAACGCCTTGAGCAGGGAGGCGGCGGCTGTCGCATGTCTGTTCATCTCGTCGAATTGGCTCATAAGAGTAAATTAGCAATTGCTGATATTTGTTCTATTGTATAAAACAACACTAAATTAGCAATATCTAAAGTAGATGGGGAGAAGGACCATGACAGTAGATAACGGAGTCAGAATCGTCGCGGGTTGCATGTTGCTGCTCTCGCTGATCCTTACCACCTGGGTTCATCCGGGCTTTGTCTGGTTGAGTGCCTTTGTCGGGGTCAACCTGATCCAGAGCGCATTCACCGGTTTCTGCCCGGCAGCGATGATCCTCAAACGGCTAGGATTTAAATAACAGGGTCGGATGACCCGGCTCACATGAGCGTGTAATAAACGCAGGAGGCTGAACATGGCAACGGTAATCGTCATCGGCGCAGGTCTCGGGGGCATGTCTGCCGCCTACGAACTCAAGGCCGAACTGGGCAAGCAGCATGAGGTGATCCTCATCAACGACAAACCGGACTTTGAATTCACCCCCTCCAACCCCTGGATTGCCGTCCAGTGGCGGGAGCGCAAGGAGACCTCGATCCCCATCGAACCCCATGTGAAGAAAAAGGGGATCCGCTTTATCCATGCCGCCCTGACCGAGCTGCAACCGGCGGCGCAACAGCTCACCCTCTCCGATGGCCAGACCCTGCGTTACGACTTTCTGGCGATCTGCACCGGTCCGGCCCTCGCCTTTGACGAGGTGGCAGGGGCTGGCCCCGAATCCGGTGGCACCACCAGCGTCTGTACCCTCTCCCACGCCGAAGAGTGCCGCCACAGTGTCAGCGCACTGGTCGATGAGCCCGGCCCTGTGATTGTCGGCGCCATGCCGGGCGCCTCCTGCTTCGGCCCCGCCTACGAGTACGCATTCATCCTCGATCGCCACCTGCGCGACAAAAAGGTGAGAAAAAATGTGCCCATGACCTTTGTCACCAGCGAGCCCTACATCGGCCATCTGGGTCTCAACGGCGTGGGCGATTCCAAGGGGATGCTGGAGAGCGAATTGCGGATGCGCGACGTGCAGTGGATCTGCAATGCCCGCACCGTGGCGGCGCAAGATGGCCAGATGACGGTGGAGGAGCTGGACGATGAGGGCAACATCAAGCGCACCCACACCCTGCCCTACAAACACGCCATGATGCTGCCCGCCTTTGTCGGCATTGCGCCACTGCGGGGCATCGAGGGGCTGGTCAATCCCCGCGGCTTTGTCATCGTCGACGAGCACCAGCGTAACCCCGCCTTCCCGCAGATTTACGCCGCCGGGGTCTGCATCGCCATTGCACCGCCGCACAAGACGCCGGTACCAACCGGGGTGCCCAAGACCGGCTACATGATTGAGGCGATGGTGCGCACCCTGAGCCACAACATCAAGGCGGAGCTCAGCGGCCAGCCGCCGGTGACCAAGGCAGTATGGAATGCCATCTGTCTGGCAGACATGGGGGACACAGGTGCCGCCTTCGTCGCCATGCCGCAGATCCCGCCGCGCAACGTCGCCTGGTTCAAGAAAGGAAAGTGGGTCCATCTGGCCAAGATCGCCTTCGAGAAGTACTTTCTGCACAAGATGCAGGTGGGGGATACCGAGCCCATCTACGAGAAACTGATGCTCAAATACCTCGGCATCGACAAGACCGAATGACCCCGCAGACTCGGCCCTCGCCGGGTCTGCGTTTGGCGGCCCTGCGCGGCAAAAACGGGGCTTTCGATTATGTTTCAAGATGTTGCTGCGGGCGGCGCGGGGTTTACCCTGCCTGCCGCCTCGGCTATCATTCGAGCCTCTTATCAATAGCGGAGACCATCAGTGGGCAACTCATCAAGTGACAGTTGTAGACCGACCCTCATCGTCGGTACCAAGGTCGCGAGCTAGCCGCAGGTCTTTCTCTGCCGCATGCTCGCAACCCTGCGAGAAGCGGAAATCCACTCCCCTCTTCTCCCTTTTTACACTTGACGTCTGGCAACCAGTGGCCAACCGCCACGGTCGCCATGCCTGCATAGTTTCTGCTTCCCACAAGGAGGCTGCTATGCGTTTTATCTCAATCAAACCGGCTGCGGATCGCGCGGTCGCAACAGGTTCTGTTGCTACCCGGGCTCACCCCCTGTTGAGCCGGCTCGGCCGTGGCATGCTGCCACGCTGGCTGGGCGGCAAACCGCACCAGCACCACTATCGGCTGCAGATCCGCTGTGAGGATCGCGCCGATATGGAGCAGGTGCTGGATATGGTGAACCACACGTTGCAACCGGCCGGGCTGCAACCGATGCAATCGATGAAGCCGGGTCGCGGCGGCGGGCGAGAGCTGGTGCTCAACCTGCAGTGCACCCCGCCCCAGCGACGCTATCTGGTGCAGTTCGTTCATCAGGTCGGAGTAGCACATCCGGTGCGCTGGCAACTGCGCCCGCGCATCGACTGCGATCCCGAACTCAACTGACCGCACACCTGCGTTAACCACAGTGAAAGGGGCCAGCCACGCTGGCCCCGCTTGTTGCGTCCTCTCCGAGCGTCAGGGCATCCGATGATGCTCACGCCCCGGGACGCCGCGTTTTGTTTGTCTGCTGGCCATCCGCGCAATCATCCCCTGATCCATCCGCCTCCCGGCGTTTCATCATGGATTGCGCCAAGCCAGCGCTTATCAGAAGGAGTACGCCATGAAGATGTGGCAACAAATTGACATGATCTCCCTGCTCGACACCCTGGCCAGCCTGCTGCTCGCCTTTGTGCTCGGCAGTCTGGTCGGGCTGGAGCGCCAGTACCGCCAACGTACCGCGGGTCTTCGCACCAACGTGCTGGTCGCCGTGGGGGCCGCCCTGTTCGTCAGTCTGGCCCAGCGCATCTATGACCTGCACGGCGGCAACTACAACGTGGTCCATGTGGTGGCCTATATCGTCTCCGGCATCGGCTTTCTCGGCGCTGGCGTCATCATGCGCGAGTCGGGCAATATCCGCGGCATCAACACCGCCGCCACCCTCTGGGGCGTCGCTGCTGTCGGCGCCGCCTGTGGTGCCGGGCTCGCCATGGAGGCAATTCTGGGCGCCCTGTTCGTGCTGGCCGCCAACACTCTGCTGCGACCGCTGGTCAACCAGATCAACCGTCGCCCGGTGGACAATACCGACACCGAAGTGACCTACAAGGTGACGGCCCTGACCCAGCGCGAACATCAAAAAGAGGTGCTGCACTGGCTCGAGGAGATGCTGGAGCAGGCCAACTACCCCCTGAGCGAGCTCGACATCGAGCCGTTTGGCGAGGGGGATCTGGAGATTTCTGCTGTGCTGCTCGCCACCTCCATCGATGGCGACGAGCTGGATGCCCTGATGGTGAAACTCGGCATTCATCCCCATATCAAGCAGGTGTTCTGGCGCACCAGTACCACCGACTGAGCCGTTGGTCAGAGGAACGAACCATCCGCCCGCAGCAAAAAGCACCGCCAGCAATGGCGGGGCTTTCTCATATGGATGGGCGAAGAGTGGCTAGCGGCGACTGCGCCAGCGCACCCTGGGGGTGATCACCTGGGCAGTCTGCGCGGGAGGATTGCCCGCAATCAGTTGCTGCATCAGCTCGAAGGCCGCGAGGGCCAGCGCCGGACAATCCTGCGCCACCGAATCGATGCGCATGGGAATGCAGTCGAGCAGGTCGTGATCATCGAAGGTACAGAGCCGCATCCCCGTCTCCATCAGCCCCGCCTCGTTGAGATAGCGCAGTACCCCTTCCAGCAGAGTAAAGGAGGCGGTAAAGAGCCCCCTGGGGGGCGCCCCCAGCTCGGCCACCAGCTCGGCCATCAGCTGATAACCGGAGCTCGGCTGGTAGTCGCGATGGCGCACCCGGGCTGCATCGGCTTCAAAACCGGCGCGATGGAGCCCCAGCTCATAGCCCGCCAGCCGGTGACGACTAGGGGAGAGATCCAGCAGGCCGCCGAAGTAGTAGATCTGCTCGCCGCACTCGCTGGTCATGTCCCGCACCAGCTCGGCGGTCGCCTTGCAGGCATCAGAGATCACCATGGGCAGGCGCGACTCGCCGATATGGCGGTCGAGCTGTACCACCGGCAGGCGGTCGTGAATGCGGGCATAGATGTCATCGCTGTGGCCGCTGGAGGCAACAATCAGCCCATCCACCTGACGGCTGATGAGGTTGTCCACCACCCGCTGCTCGAGGGCGGGATCATCCTCGGAGCAGGCGATCAGCAGCTGGATGCCCGCCTCCCGGCAGTGCGCCTCGAGGGCGCGGGCGATGCGGGCAAAACCGAAGTTGGTGAGATCGGGGATCACCAGCCCCCAGGTGTAGCTGCGGGTCTCGCGCAGGGAGCGGGCGTGAAAGCTCGGCAGGTAGTGACACTCCTCCGCCACCGCCTGAATGCGCTTGCGGGTATCGTCGGCAATGCGGTACTCCGCACTCTTCCCGTTGAGCACCAGACTGGCGGTCGCCTTGGACACCCCCGCCAGTTCGGCGATCTGGGCAATCGTGATCCGTTTCTTCTTCTCCACCTGGCCTCCCGGCTGACTAGAACCGGGCTATTGTACTAGGCACGCCGACAGCGGCCAGTGATTGAGGCAAATTTTGCAGCCATCATCGCCGTTACCTGATGAAAGTTGCGGCCTCTCCCCGGGGAAGTAGCGCGCCGACAGGCTGTGACGCCCCTCATCGATGAAACACTCCAGACTGGAGCGATCGCACAGGACGGTGAGCCGCCCGCCAGCCCATGGGCTGCAGCGGGTCTCCCACGCTCCGCTCTGCCAGTTCTGGCGCCGCAAGGTGATGCGGTCCGGCTGCCACACCAGCTCGGCCACAGCACCAAACCAGAGACTCCCCTCACCGCAGAGATCCAGATCGATCCAGGCCGAGTCGATGGCCAGTCCCGGAAATTCGCCGAGCGTCCCCTCGAAACGGGTCAACTCTCCCTTCAATGCCGCAAGCTCCGCCACCGGCCGCTGGCAGAGCCACTCATCCTGCCAGAACAGCTCCCGCGGGCAGCTCATCTGGTGGATCCAGCCGTGAGCGACAGTAGGTTGGCTCATCTCGTTCTCCTCCGGCAGCCCCAGCCAACCAAACAAGAGGCGGCGCCCCTGACTGTCTCGGGTGGTTTGCGGCGCATAGAACTCGAAGCCCCGGTCCAGCTCGTGGAAAGCCCCGTGCTCGAAGCGCTCTCCGTCGAAGTTGCCAGCCAGCCAGCCGCACTGGTAAAGGTTGCGATAATCCTCGCCTGCCGGGGCAATCCCCTGTGGGCAGCTGATCAGCACATGGCGCTCCCCCAGCGGGAAGAGATCCGGGCACTCCCACATATAGCCAAACTCACCCAGCCCCCCTCGCCCGCTACCGGCGATGGGGCCCACCCGCTGCCAGCTTTGCAGGGTGTCACCGCGATAGAGCAGCACTTCGCCCTTGTCATCCAGGGTGCGGGCCCCCAGCACCATCAGCCACTGTTTGCCGTCGTGCCACACCTTGGGGTCGCGCACGTGGCCGCTGTAGCCTTCGGGCAGATCCAGCACGGGCCCCAGCTTCTCGAAGCCTCCCTCACTGTCGGCGCGGGCCAGACACTGATAGGCGGTGCGGCTGCCATCCGGGTATTTGACATTGCCGGTGTAGATAAGGGTCAGACGCCCCTGCTCGTCGCTCACCGCCGAGCCCGAATAGCAGCCGTGGCTCTCATAGGCTTCGGTGGGCAACAGCGCCACCGGCTCGTGCTGCCAATGCAGCAGATCGGTGGAGGTGACATGGCCCCAGCCCTTGTTGCGGTGCTCGCAGCCCAGCGGGTTCCACTGGTAGAAAAGGTGGTAGCGCCCATCGTGCTCGATAAAGCCGTTGGGATCGTTAAGCAGCCCCACCGGGGCTGCCAGATGCCAGCGGGGCCGATGGGGATCGGCCGCAGCCTTGATCTGTCCGGCCAGCAACGACCGGACAATCTGGTTGAGAAGATCGCGTTCCTTCATCACTCCACCTTGTACTTGAGCAGGTAGGAAGCGGCGAAAGCGGCGCCAAAGGCGATCACCAGCCCAATGATGTAATGAATAAGGCTCATGGGCTGGACGATGGCCATGCCGGGAATACCGGTCAGCCCCACCGCCGTCATCCCCACCTTGGCCGCCACCACGTAGGCGCCGCCGCAGGCCCCGCCAAACAGACCGGCAAGGAAGGGTTTGATATAGCGCAGGTTCACCCCGAAGATGGCAGCCTCGGTGATGCCCAGCAGACAGGACATGGCCGCCGGCACGGTAATGGCCTTGATCTTCACATCACGGGTCTTGAAGTAGACCGCGAGGCAAGCCCCGCCCTGCGCCACGTTGGCCATAGCCCAGATGGGCAGCAGGAAGTTGACGCCAATTTGCGGATTGGCCAGCAGCCCCGCCTCGATAGCATGGAAGCTGTGATGGATGCCGGTGATGACGATCAGCGAATAGGTGCCGCCAAACACCAGCCCCGCCAGCCAGCCCGCCTGCTCATAGAGGGCGCTCAGACCGAACGAGATGCCATCCCCCAGCACCCGACCCGCCGGGCCGATAAAGAGCAGCGCCACAAAGCCGGTGATGATGACGGTGAGAAACGGCGTGAGGATCAGATCCAGCGCATCCGGAATGCGCTTGCGCAGCTGTTTCTCCAGATGGGACATAAACCAGACCGCCAAGAGCACCGGGAAGACGGTGCCCTGATAGCCGATCATGGCGACATCCAGCCCGAAGAAATCCATGGTCTTGAAACCACCGGCCACGCCCCAGGCGTTGGTCAGCGCAGGGTGGGTGAGGATGCCGCCAAGGGTCGCCCCGAGATACGGATTGCCGCCAAACTCCCGCGCCGCCGTAAAGCCGATCAGAATGGGCAATATGATAAAGGCCGCCGAGCTGAACATGTCGAGCATCACAAACAGGGCGCTGTCGGCATTGACCCAACCGTAGGTGCGCACCATGCCGAGCAGCCCCATCAGCAAGCCCGAGGCGACGATGGCCGGAATGATCGGCACGAAGATGTTGGAAAGGGTTCGCGCCAACCGCTGGGCCACGTTGAGCTTGGCCGCCGCCATGTCGGTCAGCTCCGCCTTGCTGGCGGTGCCGGTACCGGTCAGCGCCACAAACTCCGCATAGACCTTGTTGACCAGACCGGTGCCGAAGATCACCTGAATTTGGCCCGCGTTGCTAAAGCACCCCTTGACCCCATCCAGCTTGTCGATGGCGGCCTTGTTCACCTTGCTGTCGTCCGCCAGCACCAGCCGCAGCCGGGTAGCGCAGTGGGCAGCGCTGACGATGTTCTCCTTGCCCCCGAGCAGGGGCACCAGATCCTTGGCTATCGCACTGATATTCATATTCTTCCTCTTATGACCCGCCACGCTGGCGGGCCCTTGTCACATGAGAGTAGGGGCTGTCAAGCCGGGCTTCTAGCCGCAGCTCAACAGCCGCTTGCGCCTGATCGCAAAAAGGCATCCAGTTCGGAGCGGGTCGGCAGCGCCGTCATCGCCCCCTTGGCGGTGGTGGCCAACGCTCCGCAGCCGTGGGCCTGCGCCAGAATGGCGGGCAACTCGGCCAGCGTCGGCAGCGACGAGCGCCCGGCCAGCGCCGCCAGCAGACCGGCGACGAAGGCATCCCCCGCTCCCGTGGTATCGATGGGCGTCACTTTCTGCCCCACCCACTCCAGCAGTTCGCCACCCAAACGGGCCACCACCCCGGCCGCGCCCCGGGTCACCAGCACCAGCGCCGGGCCAGAGAGAGTGGCAAGCCCAGCGACCAATTCATCCTCGCCACTCAGCAGTTGCAGCTCCTCGATGGAGAGCTTGACCACATCCGCCTGCGCGATGGCCTGACGAACCTGCGGCAGCATCTCAGCGGGGTTGCCCCACACCTCGGGGCGCAGGTTGGGGTCGAAGCAGACCCGCCCGCCTGCCGCCTTGATGGCCGCCATGGCCTGCAGGCAGCTGGTGCGCACCGGTTCGTTGGCGAGCGCGATGGAGCAGGTGAGCAGCCACTGACCGGCATCGAAGCGGGGCAACTCACTTGGAGTGAGGAACTGGTCGGCACTGGGGCGCACCATAAAGGTGAAGCTGCGCTCCCCCTCATCATCCAGTGCCACCAGCACGGTCGAGGTGCGATGGTCAGGATCGAGCCACAGCGCGGCCACATCCACCCCCTCCCCGCTCAGGGTGTCGGCCATAAAGCGGCCGAACGGATCGGCACCGACCCGGCCGATAAAGGCCGCATCGCCACCCAGCCGTGCCACGCCAACCGCCACATTGGCGGGCGCGCCCCCCGGACACTTGAGGTAGTGCAACGCCCCTTCCGGGATCAAATCCACCACCGCATCCCCCATTACCCACACACGATTCGTCACCTTGCTACTCCACTGCTGCATCGGATACACAGTCAAACCCGAACTCTGTTCTGTTGGCTGGCATTATCAGCTAAACCGTTTTAGCCAACCAACAGATCTCGGCACCGGCTGCCATTTTTGTGATCGGGATAACGAACTAGAACCAGGTTTCCATCTGTACGCCAAAGTTCCACTCGCCACCGGCGGTGAAGTTGCTCTGGCCCATGGCATCGTCGCTGGCGTAATTGTCGAGCTCGGAGGACCAGTCCATCCAGCTGGCGAACACCCGCAGCTCAGGCCGCTCGAAGAAACCGGCGGTCTGCGCCTTGAAGGTGGGGGCAAAGGTGAGCTTGGTGAAGTTGCCGTTCACCGCCTGGCGTCCCTTGTAACCCTTGGGATCGAGATCCATGTACTGCCAGGCCGCCTCGTAGACCAGCTCGACGTTCTGGCTCAGCACCTGCGCCACCCGGGTATTGAAGGTAAGCCAGCGGTACTCATCCCCTTTCACGTAGCGATCCTGACCCTGCTCGGCCAGCAGGGCCGGGGCAAAACGCCAGCGCGAGTTGAGATCGGTGGCGCCAAACACGGCGACCCGCACCGCATCGGCGTCCGGCAACAGCTCGCTGTCAGAGCCCAGCCCCTTGACCTCGGCCCCCAGCCCATGACCATACAACACCGCCGCCTTGGCAAAACCGGGGTTGAGGCCAAAGAAGCTCTCCCCGTGGTAGGCCAGCAGGGTGTGTACCCCCTTGTCCGCCGCCTCGCTGCCCGTCCCCTTGTCATTGATGCGGGCGTCATTGTCCTTGGCCGAGAGGCCGTTCACCATCCACTGCCAGTTACCGACGCGGTTGTTCATGGTGAGGATGTAGCTCTCGATATCGGAGAGACCGCTGGCGCTGATGTCGCCGTAATCCCGGCCATAGAGGGAGAAGTTGGCCTTCCAGCTGTCGGCCAGCTGCACGTCGTAGACGCCGCCGCCGGTACCGGCCAGGAACACCACGTCGGAGTCGAGCCAGTGGATGTCAAAGTTGTCCCGATCAAAGCGCTTGCCCGCCCACAGCACCGCATTCTTGAAGGGGCCGTCGAAGCTCGCCAGATTGCCCATCTCGGCAAACACCTGACGAGTATTGAGGCTCGAATCGCTGGCGGTCCAGTCGTTGCTGGTCTCCACCCCGTCTGCCAGCATCAGCTTGTAGCGGGCCCAGCTGCCATCCTCGAAGGTCTGGGTTTTCAGCAGGTTGGCCTCCATGTAGGTGTCATCCTCGTTGCCAAGGCGACCGACGGCCCCACCCACCGAACCGGCTGGCGTGATGTAGGGGCCGCCGCGCCCACCGTTGCCATTGCTGTTGACCAACAGGCCCGAGCGGGCATAGCCGTGAAACTCGAAGCCCTGGGCACCAGCGGTCTTCTCATCCACCTTCTGGCTGCGGTTGTTGGCCACCTGCGCCTGCTCGCTGGCCGTACTCGCCTTCACTTCCGCCTGACTGGCACGGCTCTCTGCTGCCTCGGCTCTCGCTTCAGCCGCCTGTACCCGCGCCTCCAGCGCCGCCAGTCTGGCCTCGACACTCTCACCTGCAACACTCGCCTGCGCCGCCCACAGCGGGCTGCTCATCCCCAATCCCAGCGCTACCGCCAGCGCCAACTTGCTCTTGAACATCATCATCTTCCTCACCTGTCATCTGTGGCCCGGACGGGCGCTGTTGTTATCGACAGCTAGAGCATAGCTAAACCAATTTAGCCAACTCAATATGACAACTAAACCGTTTCAGCAACAGTGTGAGCGGGATAACATTTGTACAGCAGGAATTGGCGGAAGTTGTGAGGAGGATCCCTCATCAGGATCCACTCAATAAGGCAGATCCTGGCGAAATGGCGGGCAAAAAAAGAGCCGGCACAAGGCCGGCTCTGTTTATTCGGGTGGCTGAAATCAGCTGGTCAGATCGTCGAAGAAGCGTTTCACCCCTTCGAAGAAGCCTTCCGATTTCGGCTTGTGGGTCTTGGCAGCGGCACCGCTGAACGACTCGTCCAGCTGGCGCAGCAGCTCTTTCTGCTGCTCGGTGAGGTTGACCGGGGTTTCGATCACCACCTTGCACATCAGATCCCCTACCTGACCGGAGCGCACTGACTTCACGCCCTTGCCGCGCATGCGGAACATCTTGCCGGTCTGGGTCTCCGGAGTGACCTTGAGCTTGACGCGGCCATCCAGGGTCGGCACTTCAATCTCGCCACCCAGCGCAGCTGCGGTGAAGCTGATGGGCACTTCGCAGTAGAGGTTGTTGCCGTCACGCACGAAGATCTCGTGCTCTTTGACGTGCACCTGTACGTAGAGATCCCCTGCCGGTGCCCCTGCTTCCCCCGCTTCCCCTTCACCGGAGAGACGGATGCGATCGCCGGTATCGACGCCCGCCGGAATTTTCACCGACAGGGTCTTGGTGCGTTGGTAGCGACCTTCACCGTGACACTTGCGGCACGGATCCTTGATGATCTTGCCGCGACCGTGACAGTGCGGACACGCCTGCTGCACCGCAAAGAAGCCCTGACGCATCTGCACCTGGCCGGAGCCGTGGCAGGTCGGGCAGGTCTGGGCACTGCTGCCGGTGTGGGCACCGGAGCCGTTACAGACTTCGCAGTGAACCAGAGTCGGCACCTTGATCTCCTTGGAGACCCCGCGTACCGCCTCTTCCAGCGTCAGCTCCATGGTGTAACGCAGGTCGGAGCCACGGGCCGGGCCACGACGGGCACCACCACGGCCACCGCCGAAGATGTCACCGAATACGTCACCAAACATGTCGGCGAAGTCGGCACCGCCGCCAAAGCCACCGTGGCCACCGCCACCCTGGCTCGGGTCGACACCGGCATGGCCGTACTGGTCGTAACGGGCACGCAGGTTGGCATCGGTCAGGACCTCGTAGGCTTCCTTGACCTCTTTGAACTTCTCTTCGGATGCGGCATCACCCTGATTACGATCCGGGTGATACTTCATGGCCAGGCGCTTGTACGCCTTCTTGATCTCGCGATCGTCGGCATCTTTCGCCACACCCAGTACTTCGTAGAAATCGCGCTTCGACATACTCATCCTGTGGTTACGCAGACGGGCGTTGGTTACCCAACGCCCGTGAATTCATTGACCAAGCCGATGGGCGAAGCGGACTTCGCCCATCTGGGTAGGGCTTACTTCTTGTCGTCTTTCACTTCTTCGAACTCGGCGTCGACTACGTCGTCGTCAGCCTTGGCAGAAGAGGAGGACTGACCGGCATCAGCACCGGCTGCACCCTGGGCCTGAGCCTGCTGCTGGGCAATTTCCATCAGCTTCTGGGACGCTTCCAGCAGAGCCTGCTGTTTGGCTTCGATAGCAGCCTTGTCGTCACCCTTGATGGCCGCTTCCAGCTCGCTCAGAGCAGCTTCGATCTTGGTCTTGTCGTCGGCAGGCAGGGCTTCACCGGCTTCGGTGATCTGCTTGCGTACGGAGTGGACCAGACCATCAGCCTGGTTGCGAGCCTGTACCAGCTCTTCAAACTTCTTGTCCTCGGCCGCGTTGGCTTCGGCTTCGCGTACCATGCGCTCGATCTCGTCATCAGACAGACCAGAGGAGGCCTGGATGGTGATCTTCTGCTCTTTGTTGGTCTCTTTGTCTTTTGCAGAGACGTGCAGGATACCGTTGGCATCGATGTCGAAGGTCACTTCGATCTGCGGCAGACCGCGCGGTGCCGGACGGATGCCTTCCAGGTTGAACTGGCCCAGAGACTTGTTGTCGCTGGCGCGCTTGCGCTCACCCTGCAGCACGTGAATGGTCACGGCAGACTGGTTGTCTTCGGCAGTCGAGAACACCTGGGACTTCTTGGTCGGGATGGTGGTGTTCTTCTCGATCAGCGCAGTCATCACGCTACCCATGGTTTCGATACCCAGGGAGAGCGGGGTGACGTCCAGCAGCAGTACGTCGGTCTTGTCACCGGACAGTACGGCGCCCTGGATGGCAGCACCCATGGCCACGGCTTCGTCCGGGTTGACGTCTTTACGCGGCTCTTTGCCAAAGAACTCGGCAACGGTCTTCTGAACCAGCGGCATACGGGTCTGACCACCAACCAAAATTACGTCGTCGATCTCGCCAACAGCCAGACCGGAGTCTTTCAGGGCGACACGAACCGGCTCCAGAGAGTCCTTCACCATGTCTTCTACCAGGGATTCCAGCTTGGCGCGGGTCACCTTGATGTTCATGTGCTTCGGACCGGTGGCATCTGCAGTGATGTACGGCAGGTTGACGTCGGTCTGCTGGGCAGAAGAGAGCTCGATCTTGGCTTTCTCGGCGGCATCTTTCAGACGCTGCAGAGCCAGCTGGTCGTTACGCAGGTCGATGCCTTGCTCACGCTTGAACTCGTCTACCAGATAGTTGATGACGCGGTTATCGAAGTCTTCACCACCCAGGTGGGTGTTACCGTTGGTCGCCAGTACTTCGAAGGTGGTTTCGCCTTCAACTTCGTCGATCTCGATGATGGAGATATCGAAAGTACCGCCCCCCAGGTCATATACGGCAACCTTGCGCTCGCCTTTGACCTTGTTCACGCCGTAAGCGAATGCAGCAGCAGTCGGTTCGTTGATGATGCGTTTTACATCCAGACCGGCGATGCGACCGGCATCCTTGGTAGCCTGACGCTGGGCGTCGTTGAAGTAGGCTGGAACAGTGATAACAGCTTCGGTTACCGGCTCACCCAGATAGTCTTCGGCAGTCTTTTTCATCTTTTTCAGCACTTCGGCAGAGATCTGCGGCGGTGCCATTTTCTTGCCCTTCACTTCAACCCAGGCGTCGCCGTTGTCAGCTTTGGCGATGGCGTACGGCATGATTTTCAGGTCACGCTGCACTTCTTCATCTTCAAAACGACGACCGATCAGACGCTTGATGGCGAACAGGGTGTTTTTCGGGTTGGTGATGGCCTGACGCTTGGCCGGCTGACCAACCAGGATCTCGCCATCATCGGCATAGGCAATGATGGACGGAGTAGTACGATCGCCTTCTGCGTTCTCGATCACGCGAGCAGTGTCGCCATCCAGAATAGCGACGCAGGAGTTGGTAGTACCCAGGTCAATACCGATGATTTTACCCATTTGACGAATCTCCAAATACTTTGAATAAACTGGCGAGGAACTCGCCTTAATGCGTTAACGGCTAGGTGGGGGCTGCCAATCTGGCTTTCAAGCTCCCGGCATCAAATTTTTTGTGCCGCCGCGGCCTTGCTACCTATATGGGGTCGCCAGACGCAGCTTCAAGCCCCAACCCTAAAAAACCACACCCTTTGTCATGGTTGCGCGGTCACGTTGAGCCGTAAAACCGGGCAAGATGAACAGGTGCTGCAATGCGAAACAAAAAGCCCGCCACAGGGCGGGCTCGGGCACCCACAGCCAATCAGTCGACCGCTTTGGCGATCATCACCATGGCCGGACGGATCACCCGACCGTTGAGGTCATAGCCCTTCTGCATCACTGCAATGACGGTGTTCGGGGCCACATCGGCACTCGGCACCATGCTCATCGCCTGATGGGCGTTGGGATCAAACGGCTGGTTGATCGGGTCGAGCGCCACCAGACCAAACTTGGCCACGCCGCTCTGCATGGATTTCAGGGTCAGCTCGACACCTTCGATCATCGGCTTGAGGGCTTCGTTCTCCTTGTCGGCCAGTTCGATGGCACGCTCCAGGTTGTCCAGCACCGGCAGCAGTTCATTGGCGAACTTCTCCAGAGCGAATTTGTGCGCCTTCTCCACATCCAGCTCGGTACGACGACGCAGGTTCTCCATCTCGGCGGCGGTACGCAGGGCGCGTTCACGCTCTTCCGCTGCTTTTTGGATGGCGGTTTCCAGCTGCGCTTCCAGTTCGGCAATGCGGGCCTGTTCGGCTGTCACTTCACTGTCTACATCGGTCGGCTCGACTGGCTGGGCTTCCACTTGCTCCATCGCTTCAACCTTTTGCTCTTCGTGGTTCATGACATCTCCAATTCCGGGGTTACTTATGAGGGCCCTGACGTCTGGTTGAGCGACCGGACGACAACAGACCGACTATGTTGGCGCTATTATGGGGATGCATCCCCGGCTTTCAAGGGGTAAAGGGCAATCTGGGTTGCTGAATAGCCGCAACCGTCGGTTTATCCGGGTTACCGCTCACCGTTTAACCAGTAGCCTCAAGGGGATAGCCGGCCCCGTCACACGGGAGAGCGTCACAAGCGGAGCAAAGCACTGTATACTGGCCCGCAATACCCATCCCAGATCTGACTGACTATGGATTCTCCGTTCAAAACCATCGCCCTGATTGGCAAACCCCACCATGAGGGGGCCAACCAGACGCTGACCGGCCTGCATCAATACCTGACCGCCCGCGGCTTTCGGGTACTGGTGGAGAGCCGGGTCGCCCAGACCCTGAGCATCCTCGATGAAAACGTGATGGATCTGGTGCAACTGGGCCAGCAGGCCGATCTCGCCATCGTGGTCGGCGGTGACGGCAACATGCTGGGGGCGGCGCGAGTGCTGTCGCGCTTCGATGTGGCGGTGATCGGGGTGAACCGGGGCAACCTCGGCTTTCTGACCGACCTCTCGCCGCAGGATTACCTGCTTCCACTGGAGCAGGTGCTTTCCGGTCACTACAAGAGCGAACACCGCTTCCTGCTGGAGGCTTCGGTCTATCGCCACGGCGAGCGCAAGTCGAGCAATCTGGCGGTGAATGAAGCAGTGCTGCACCCGGGCAAGATCGCCCACATGATCGAGTTCGAGGTCTATATCGATGGCAGCTTTATGTATAGCCAGCGTTCGGACGGCATCATAGTGGCCACCCCGACCGGCTCCACCGCCTACTCCCTGTCGGCGGGCGGCGCCATCCTCACCCCCAAGCTCAATGCCATCACGCTGGTGCCCATGTTCCCGCACACCCTGAGCAGTCGCCCCATCGTGCTCGATGCCGACAGCGAAGTGCGGCTGCTGGTATCACCGGACAATCAGGACGATGCCATGCAGGTCAGCTGTGATGGCCAGGTGACGCTGGCGGTCCACCCGGGGGACGAGATCCTCATCAAGAAGAGCCACCACCAGCTTCATCTGGTGCATCCCCTCGACTACAGCTACTTCCACGTGCTGCGCAACAAGCTCGGCTGGGGCAGCAAGCTGTTCTAATCAGCTTTGTCCGACAACGGCATTGCCAGAGAGGGCGCCTGAATTGGCGCCTTTCTCTGTGTTCTGTCGTGGCAACGCCCCCTGCACTTCATATCCGTACTGCGTACCAATAGTCAGTCCCGCATTCTCATAGCCATAGCGCACTGGCGCGGCTTTCCTTTGTTAAAAATGGCGGCGCCCTCTTTACTGTATATAAGACCAGTATATACTGGATACATACACAGTAATGTTGACCTATACAGGATGAGACCATGCTGACCCAGCTGACCGTCAACAACTTCGCTATCGTCAAGTTTCTCGAACTCGATCTGCAACCGGGCATGACCTGTATCACAGGTGAGACCGGTGCCGGTAAATCCATCGCCATCGATGCTCTCGGTCTCTGTCTCGGAGAGCGGGCCGAAGCCGGCATGGTGCGACCCGATAGCGACAAAAGCGAGGTCAGCGCCCGCTTCCTGCTCGACAACAACCCGGCCGCCCGCGCCTGGCTCGCCACCAACGAGCTGGAAAACGAAGGTGAGTGTATCGTCCGGCGAGTCATCTCAGCCGAGGGGCGTTCACGCAGCTATATCAACGGCGTGCCTGTCCCCCTCACCCAGCTCAAGAATCTGGGCCAGCTGCTGGTCAACGTACACGGTCAGCATGCCCACCAGATGCTGCTCAAACCCGACTACCAGCTCGCTCTGCTCGACGGTTATGCCGGTCACCATCTGCTGCTCGACGAGGTGCGCCAGCACTATCAGCAGTGGCGCCAACTGCAAAACGAGCTGAACCGGCTCAAAGCCGAGCAGCAGCAGCGGGAGGCCCGTCGCCAACTGATCGAGTATCAGGTGCAGGAGCTGGACGAATTTGCCCTGCAACCGGGGGAGTTTGAAGAGATAGAGGAGGAGCACCAGCGTCTCGCCAACGGCACAGAACTGATGCAAGAGTGTGGGGCTTGCCTCGATCTGCTCTATGACAACGAAGAGACCACTATCGCAGGGCTGCTGCAATCGGCCGTCGATCGGGCCGAGGGACTGGTCAGCATGGACAGCCGCCTCACCCCGGTACTGGAGATGCTGAATGAAGCGCTGATCGGGGTGCAGGAGAGCCACAGCGAACTTCGCAGCTACCTCGATCGGCTGGAACTGGATCCCGAGCGTTTTAACGAGCTGGAGGCCCGCCTCTCCAGAGCAATCAATCTGGCCCGCAAGCACCATGTCAAACCGGCAGATCTGGCTCAGTACCATCAGGAGCTGGCCTCTGATCTCGCCCGCCTCAACTCCGATGAGGAGCGGTTAGAGGGGATGGAGGATGAGCTGGCCGAGGCTCGTCAGGCTTTTGTCCAGGCCGCCGAGGCCCTGAGCCAGAGCCGTCAGCGTTACGCCCAGGAGCTGGGCGCCAAGGTAACCAGCAGCATGCACGAACTGGCGATGCCCGATGGCCGCTTTGCCATCGAGGTGCGCCCCGATGCCCAGAGCAGCCTCTCTCCGCTGGGTATAGATCGGGTGGAATTTATGGTCACCACCAACCCAGGTCAGCCCATCCAGCCGCTTGGCAAGGTGGCTTCGGGCGGTGAGCTGTCGCGAATCAGCCTTGCCATCGTGGTGATCAGCGCTCGCAAGGTCTCCACTCCGACCCTGATTTTCGATGAAGTGGATGTGGGGATCAGCGGCCCGACTGCCGCCGTGGTGGGTCGCCTGCTGCGCCAGCTCGGCGAGTCCACTCAGGTGATGGTGGTCACTCACTTGCCTCAGGTGGCAGGCAACGGCCACCAGCATATGGTGGTGAGCAAGCATACCGATGGCAAAACCACCGAAACCCGGATGGATGCACTCGACCAGAATGCCCGCCTCAATGAGCTGGCACGCCTGCTCGGTGGCGACCAGATCACCGACAACACCCTGGCCAATGCCCGCGAGCTGCTGCGTCGGTGAATCCGGTGATAAAGCCGATTTGCAGCGATGGCGACTGACAGGACAGACCGAACATGCTGACTGTGCAGGTACGGACGAGTGCCATGGCCTTCACAGTCAGCAATAGCCAATAGCCAATAG
>NZ_CDDK01000002.1:0-48728 GCF_000820225.1 Aeromonas veronii bv. veronii | reverse complement strand
AGCCAATAGCCAATAGCCAACTGTGATAACTGAACTCGCGTCAGGATTACCGACCCAGATCAATAAAATGGCGAGTTAGGCGAAGCTGGCAGCAACATGGGCGTGGATCCGGTTGCCTTCATGTGGCGGATTTCGCATAGTGTTGCCCCCCTTTATGGGTATCCAATTGTGAGGCTTTGTCTATGATCCACGTTTTTGGTCACAAGAATCCTGATAGCGACAGTATCTGCAGTGCGCTGGTTATCACCGACTGGCTCAATGGCCAGGGCCGTCAGGCCACCCCATGGCGTCTGGGTGACCTGCGCACCGAAACCCGTTTTATTCTGGAGCAGGCTGGCGTCAGCGAACCCGAGTTGCTGACCAAAGATCTGACCGGTGAAGATGTCTGGCTGGTGGATTTCAGTGATCTGGAACAGGGCCCTGCCACACTGGCACAAGCCAATGTACTGGGCCTGGTGGATCACCACCGTCTCGGTACTCTGGTCACCCAGTCTCCGCTGGATGCCTGGATCCGGGCCGTCGGCTGCACCTGCACCATCGCCTTTGATCTGCTGAGCCAGCAAGGTACCGTGACCCGCAGCCAGGCTCGCCTAATGCTGGGTGCCATCATGAGCGACACCCTCTGTCTCACCTCGCCGACCACCACCGAGCAGGACAAGATCGCTTGTGAGCGTCTGGCACCGCTGGCCGAAGTATCGCTGGCCGAATTCGGCCAACAGCTGCTGATGGCGAAAACCGACCTGAGCGGCCTGACTCCGGCTCAACTGCTGCAGCAGGATGAGAAGGCATTCCAAGCCGAAGGTCTGAACTTCATCATGAGCCAGATTGAAGTGGGCAGCGAACAACAGCTTGCCGACCAGATCGAAACCCTGCAGCAGGAGATGGCCCAGCGCGTGGAGAGCGAAGGGCTCGACTTCTTCGTGCTGATGGTGACTGACCTGACGGCCGCAGCCAGCCGTATCTACTTTACCGAGCACGTCAAAGTACCGGCCGAGTCCAGCTACCACCCGGGCTTTGTCAGCCGCAAGAAGCAGGGTCTGCCTTGGGTGATGGATCTGCTGGCCAAGGCCTGATCCTCCCTCGCCATCACCTATTCCAAAGCCCTGCCTCTGCGCAGGGCTTTTTCATCGCCACCACCAGTCGCACTCCCCCCTCTTGCTGACCATCTTGCTCACCACTGCGGTCTCTCGCTTACTCTTTTCACTGCTTATTGACAGTTAACGCCATAACTTTGCTTACATATTTGCGGCTGTTATTTATCAGGGCTTTGCTGCAGGATAATCGCCGCGCACAACCTTTTCCGTTTCCATTCAGGTGATCGATGAACATAACCCCCAAGCAGAGAACCCTGGCCATCACCATGCTGATCGCCGTGGTGCTCCTCGGCTGGCTGCTCTGGCCCAGTCAACCACCCAAGGCGATGCTGACCGCTCAGGTGACCCGCGAGGATATTGCCCAAACCGTACTGGCCAGTGGTGTGCTGCAGGCTGTGGAGCAGGTGGATGTGGGGGCCCAGGTCTCCGGTCAGGTTACCAAGCTGGCCGTCGAGGCTGGTGATCAGGTCAAGCAGGGAGACCTGCTGGCCGAGGTCGATCCCCTGATTGCCCAGAACAACCTCAAGACGGCCGAGGCGGAGCTTGCCAGCAACCGCGCCCAGCTCAAGATCAAGCAGGCACAACTCAAACAGAACGAGCTCGCCTGGCGGCGCCAGCAGCAGATGTTCAAGCAGGAGGCGAGCTCACGGGCCGATCTGGAGAGTGCCGAGGCACTGCTGGCGGTCACCCGCGCCGAACTGCAAAACAGTCAGGCCAATATCGACAACGCCCTGATCAAGGTTGATCGGGCCAAGACCGAGCTGGGCTACACCAAGATCCTGGCGCCGATGGATGGCACCGTCATCAGCATTGTGACCCGTCAGGGCCAGACCCTGGCTGCCAGCCAGACGGTGCCGACCGTGCTCAAGCTGGCCAACCTCGAGACCATGACGGTCAAGGCGCAGATCTCCGAAGCCGATGTCACCAAGGTCAAAGCCGGCATGCCGGTTTACTTCACCCTGATCGGCGACCCAGATACCCGCTATCAGGGTACCCTTCGCGCCGTGGAGTTAGCGCCTACCAACATCAACGATCAGGCCACCACCGGCACCACCACCAGCAATGCGGCCGTTTACTACTACGCCCTGTTCGATGTACCCAATCCCGACCATACCCTGCGGGTGGCAATGACCACCCAGGTGACCATAGTGCTCGGCGAGCGCAAGCAGGTGCTCACTGTGCCGCAAACCGCCCTCGGCAAGTCGCTGGGTGACAACGAGTATGAAGTCACCGTGATCAAGGAAGATGAAACGACCGAAACCCGTCATATCAAGACCGGTATGAAGGACGAGATCCGCATTGAGGTGATCAGCGGGCTGAGCGAGAAGGAGGAGGTACAGCTCAATCACGGTGCACCCGCCGACAATGATGAGATGGCGGTGATGCTATGAGTGAGCCCCTGAACCAGCTGCCGTTGATCCAGCTGAAAGGGGTCGAGCGACGCTACCAGAGCGGCGACAGCGAAGTCACCGTGCTCCACCCTCTTGATCTCACCATCTCGGCAGGAGAGATGATCGCCATTGTCGGCGCATCCGGCTCCGGCAAATCGACCCTGATGAACCTGCTGGGTTGTCTCGATAGCCCGAGCGGCGGCCAGTACCTGTTTCGCGGTCAGGACACCGCCACCATGGATGCGTTGGCGCTGGCCCGGCTGCGCTGCCACCACTTCGGCTTTATCTTTCAGCGCTACCACCTGCTGCCCCATCTCGATGCCGCCGCCAACGTGGAGATCCCAGCTGTCTATGCCGGTACCAGCCGCCCGGATCGCCAGGCGCGCGCGCGTCAGCTGCTGGACAGACTGGGGCTGGCCGATCGCAGCCACCATACCCCGGGCCAGCTCTCCGGCGGTCAGCAGCAGCGGGTCAGTATCGCCCGGGCGCTGGCCAATGGCGGCGAAGTAATCCTCGCCGATGAACCGACCGGCGCACTGGATAGCCAGAGCGGCAAGGAGGTGATGGCGATCCTCAAGGAGCTGCACGCTCAGGGCCACACCATCATTCTGGTCACCCACGATATGAACGTGGCCAGCCATGCCGACCGGATCATCACTCTCAAAGATGGTCGGATTGAACAAGATAGCGGCCCCTGCCAAACGGCCGTGTTGGCTCCAGCCACCGCCACAAGCACAACCACAGCCCCTCAAAAAATAGCGCCCACTAAAGGCGCCATGGGTCACGACTGGGATCGTTATCGGGAAGCGGGACGGATGGCGATGCATGCCATGCTCGCCCACCGGATGCGCACCTTCCTCACCATGCTCGGCATCATCATCGGCATCGCCGCCGTGGTGAGCGTGGTCGCTCTTGGTCAGGGCGCGCGCGCCAAGGTGATCGACCAGATCAATGCGATGGGCACCAACACCATCGAAATCTTCCCGGGTAAAGGATGGGGCGATGAGAAGATGGCCAGCATCCAGACCCTCAACAAGGGGGATCTCGATGCCCTGCTGGGGCAGCCCTATCTTGCGGGCGCCAGCCCCGAGATCGGCAGCTCAGGGCAGTTGCGCTATCGCAACAAGACCAACAGCGGCAACGTGACCGGGGTTGGTAACGACTATTTCAAGGTGAAGGGGATGACGCTGGTCAGTGGTCGCTTACTGGAGTGGCAAGATATCCAGCAGCGTGCTGCCGTTGCCGTGGTGGACAAGAAGAGCATCACCAGCCTGCTTGGCAAGGAGGACCCGGTCGGCAAGGTGGTATTGGTCGGCACCTTGCCGGTGCGGATTGTCGGTGTGGTTTCGCAGGAGACCGGCTTCGGCCCCACCAGCCAGTCGGTCAATATCTGGCTACCCTACAGCGCGGTGATGAGTCGCCTCATCTCGCAGCACCACTTCAGCCAGATCACTATACGGGTCAAGGACGGGGTACAACCGGCACTAGCCGAGCAGGCGGTGATCGAGCTGATCACCAAGCGCCACGGGGTGAAGGACTTTTTCACCTTCAGCAGCGACAGCATCATCAAATCGGTGGAGAAAACCACCGCCACCATGACCCTGATGGTCTCGGCCATCGCGGTGATCTCGCTGATCGTCGGCGGGGTGGGCGTGATGAACATCATGCTGGTGTCAGTGGTCGAGCGCACCCGCGAGATCGGCATTCGCATGGCCGTGGGCGCCCGCCAGTCGGATATCCTGCAGCAATTCCTGATTGAAGCTGTGATGGTGAGCCTGCTGGGGGGTATCTTCGGCGTCGGCCTCTCGCTAGGCATTGGTGCGCTCTTTTCACTGCTGGTGGACTCCATCAAGATGCAGTTCTCGCTCTTCTCCATCCTGATGGCCTTTGGCTGCTCGTCACTCATCGGGATCCTGTTTGGTTACCTGCCGGCACGCAATGCGGCGCGGCTCGACCCTGTTGTCGCACTGGCGAGGGAATAACAATGCACAAACTCTCCTGGCTGGCTCTCTGCATGGCCCTCAGCGGCTGCAGTCAGCACAGCACCTATCAAAGACCCGAGCTGACGATTGCCCCCACATGGCAACAGGCAGAGGGCGCCCAACTGGCTACGCAGGCTGGCCCCTGGTGGCGGGAATTTCATGATCCCCAGCTCGACAAATTGGTCGAGGCGGTACTGGCCGCCAACCCGGACATGCGTGTGGCGGCCCTCAAGTTCAAAAGCGCCCGACTGGGCTCCGAGCAGGCCGATACCAACCTTACGCCTTCGGTCAATGGCACTATCGGCGCCAGCGGCAACAAGGATCTGAAAACCGGCAAAGGCACCAACAGTCTGGGTCCCTCGCTGAGCCTCAGCTACGAAGTGGATTTGTGGGGCAAGCTCGCCTCGGTGCGGGATCAGGCGAGCTGGGAGGCGGCGGCAAGCGAGCAGGATCTCGCCAGCACCCGGCTGTTGCTGATCGGCAATACCCTGGAGCAGTATTGGCAGCTCGGCTATCTCGGCTCCGCCATCGCGCTCGGAGAACAGCAGTTGGCCAACTTGGCGCGAACCGAGCAGCTGACCCAGACCAAATACCAGGCTGGCGCCATCACCCGGCTCGATCTGGCGCAGGCACGTCAGCAACTGGCAGGCAAACAGGCTGAGCTGGCCTCCCTCAAGGCGCAGCAGGAGCAGGCTCGCAATGCCCTGCGTCTGCTGCTGGGCCGCAGCAGCGGGCCGCTGGAGTATGCACCCGCTTCCCTTGCAAAGCAGACCATTCCTGAACTTGCGGTGGGTATTCCGGCCGATGTGCTGGCTCGCCGCCCCGATGTCAAAGCGGCCGAATTGCGGCTGCGCAAGACGCTGGCAAAAGGGGACGAGATCCGCACCAGCTTCTACCCCAGCCTGACCCTGACCGGCAGTGCCAGCACCGCATCCGATAGATTGGCGCAGGTACTGCAAAATCCGGTTGGTACGCTGGGGGCCAGCCTCGCCCTCCCCTTCCTTGAATACAACCGCACCCAGCTCGCCATCGAAAGCTCAGAGCTGGATTACCAGATTGCTGAAACCGAGTTTCGCAAACAGCTCTACACCGCACTGGTGGAGGTGGAAGACAATCTGGCCGCACGCCACTATGGCCAGCAGCGACTCGATTATCTGCAGGAACAGCTGAGTTATGCCCAGGAGGCCGAACGGCTGGCCAAGGCCCGCTTCCAGGCGGGTGCAACCGGCGTGCAAGCCTGGCTCGATGAGCAGAACCGGCTGTGGGATGCCCAGCAGAGCCTGTTGGCCCAGCAAAAAGAGCAGCTCACCACCACTGCCAAAATCTATCGCGCCCTGGGTGGCAGCGATAGCGTGGAGCCCCGATAACGCCTCCCCCCAATATTCCCCACTCTGCCTGTAGAGTGGGGAATACCATCGCCATCGACCGCACCGAATTCCCTCGCCCACACGGCAGACAAACGCCATTGCTCATCATCAGGGGCAGTTACGGCAGCGCAGCCAATTACATGCATCGGTGACCCAGAAAATCCCGGCCATACTTTGCGACTCTCTCTAACCCTCACGCTCCCTGAACGGAGATAACGATTATCGGATATTCAATCAGCAGAGAGCTTGGCTCTTGCCGAGCGGCGCTCCGTGAATCATGAGAGACATATCCGAAGCGCATATCTGCACGACGCATACAAATAGTGATATCACGTAGTTAATCCTGCACGACGAAATTAATCGCAAACAGCGAGGGATATTGAGCAAAGTAACAGTGCGGTGAAACGACGGTAAAAAGGATACAAGCGAGGATGTAGATAGTAGAGCGGCAGAAGGCGGATTGGATAACAACGAGTAAAAAGGCAAAAAATAATGCCGCCCAAGGGCGGCATTATTCAATCTCTGAACCTGACGAATTAGATCAGGAAATCGTTCAGGTCTTTACCCAGTGCTACTTGAGCAGCAATGGCTTTCGGCATACGGCCTTGACCGGTCCAGGTTTTTTCCTGGCCATCTTCTTCGTACTTGTATTTAGCCGGACGCGGAGCACGCTTGCTCTTGGCAGCGCCAGTCGCAGCAGCCGGAGCAGCGGCAGTCGCCAGCAGCTCGCGAGGATCAATACCAGCCTGCTGCAGCATTTCGGTGAATTCATTCAGCTTGCGCTGACGCTCTTCCTGTTCAGCACGCTCCTGCTCAACAGAATCGGCGCGTTCTTGATACACCAAGTCAAACTTCTCTTTAGCTTCCAGCAGTTGCTCAAACGGCAGCTCACGAATAGCCGCACGCAAACTGCGAATGTTCAGCAGAACTTTCAGAAACTCGTTCATTATTTCCTCACAAAAAAGTCGGTTACAGGGATACCGTCTCAGAATAGCATGGACAATTCGCGAGAACATACAGTTTTTCTATATTAACGTTCTTTTTTTCTTAAATTTCACCATCAAGATCGAATGCTTGCCACTATCAATAACAAACTGGCTGGAATGCAGATCTTCTGGGTAGAGAGGTGATTACCATCTTGTGTTCAAGAAACATCGGTATTTGAAGACTCATTAATTTCCAGTTCAGCATCCAACAAAACTAACTCGGTAACCTGCTTTATAAGCCTGAGCGAACATTTCTACCATACGTTCAACATCATGTGACAAGACTATGCCTATCTGTTTAGCAATGAACACGTCTAGAGCCTGTCCTTTCACCCGATGATAAGGGGGATACTCACAATTGACTATCAACCCATTCGGCACCACCAATAAAATTACATATTAATCAATTGGTTGAAAGCAAAGTGTGACATTTCAAATATGCTTTTCGTCGCCCGTTTGACAGACGCATGCGTCCGAAAACAGACTGTTCAGATACTGGTTGCCCAGAAGGAAAAAAATAAAAAAGCCAGCCGTTTTTAAGGGCTGGCTTTCTATGTAGCCAAATAGCACTATTTATTTTTGGTTATATTCTTGCCTGATTGGTCAACACCGCTAATCACTGCCTGTGAAGCAGACTCAGTTAAAAGGGGCTCGGTTGGATAGAGCTTAAGTGCTTCTGCCCGCATCGCATTGGCTTCCTCTGTACGACCCAATGCATTAAGCGCGATCACCATATTGGCGTATATGTTGGCACGGGGTGTATGGCGTACGAATGCCTGTCCCCACTCCAGGTAAGCTTCCAGTTCGGTCTTGTTATTTGTCTGCAAGCCCACCATCAGACGAACTGAGTTCACATCAAATTCCACTCGGGTCAACCAAGCCATGGGATTGACGATATCAAGTAGCAAAGTCGGCTCTTTATACCCACCCCGTTCATATTTGGTGACTACCCATGCGGTGTGAATTGCTGTGAGCATAAAGGGAACGACCAGCAGCGGGATAGCGATCGCCATAAATCGCAGTAACAGCCATGGGCGGCACTCCATATCCCACCATGATGAGAAACCCTGACTCGCCAGGTTGGTCTCTTCAATTTCGGTATCGATGATATAAATCAGCGTCAGCAACAACCACCATAACACGATCGCATGGTAGAGCGGGTATTCCGTCTGGGTATGAAGCAAGATCGGTGTAACCAAGGCAAGCAGCCCCATGGCATGCACCCAGCGCACACTCGCCAGACGCCATAATAATGCACCTCCCATGATCACCATGCCGACCATGGGTGCAATACCGCCCTCAACAGCCCAATAGAGAAACTCGTTGTGGGGGTGGTCAAGATTGTACTCAATCTGCACCATGGACGGATTCAGTGCTTTATCAGCCATGTAGTGATGGAGAAAAACAGATTCAAAACTGCCGTATCCCCATCCACTCCAAGGAGCCTGTGCAATCAGTTTTGCCGCGTAAGGCCAGTAAATAGAGCGCATACCACCGGACTGATAGATCTCTAATCCTCGTTTTGCTCCAGCCAGCCAATATTGTGATAACAGGCCAATCGCTACAGCCAAAATAACAAGACCCAATATCCGCCATAGCAGCCGCTGTCGATAAAGCTGAGGCATCAGTAAAAACAGTGCTAGCAGACCGCCTAACTGCCCCACTCTAGATTGCAAAACAACGAGCAGCAGTGCTGCAGATAGAATGACGCCATAGCGCAACGCCATCAGCAATCGACCACCCTCTAGGCGTAATTCCAGCCAGATAGCAAGGGCAAGACCAGTTGCCATAAACGTCGCCATCACGTTTGGCTGTTGAAAGATCCCGTAAGGGCGATTAGCCTTGGTGTCATAGCCAATCCAGTTACCTGGCGTCAACAGGTAGAACTGCACCAGCCCCAGCACTGCCTCCATCGCGATCGCAATCAAGATGAGATAGAGCAAGCGATCACGCTGCGCCTTATCAAAACGCCATTGATAGAGTCCAAACAAAAACAGTAGGCCAGCAAAAAGTCCCAGCAATCGGGGAATAGCATAATCCTTGAGTGCAAAACCTGGATAGAACATCGGGAGCAGTAGCAAGAGTGCCCCTATCCATAAACCCGCTTGTAATGGAGAAAAAACCAGACGTTGACGTAACGTCACCTGCCACAATCCCAATCCAATAGCCAACGAGGCAAACACCCATCCCCACGCGTTAAAGGGCAAATACAGTCCGGCTCCTCCGGGGTTGTGCATAAAAAAATGCATTCCTAGCACCCAATAGAGCACACATAAAACCATCATGATTCGTGTTAATGTCACAGCCCAGCTCCTTAGGCCAACCCAACATTGAAAGGGCACAGAAGAAATAGATAAAAAGAAAGGGGGCCTATTGCCCCCTCGATTCAGTCACCACTAACATTATACCGCTTCTGGCCGACAAAAAGCATGGCGTACCAGCACGATAGCAACGCCCAGCATGCCCCCCAGCAGAATGGCCAATACAACAATTAACGGACGCTTGGGTTTGTCACGACTAAACGGTTCTTCTGGTGAATCGATCATGTTAAACGACACAAATTCAGCATTTTGAAGTTTCAACGCTTTTAAACTGCTTAATTGCAGACGAATCTTTCCTAATTCCGGGTTAAGCAGTTCAGGATCTTTAATCTCACTCAATATGTTCAGTTTTTCAGCTAGACCTTTCGCACCTAGCTGAATGTTGAAAATCTCTTGGCTATCAATTCTCTCAAGGGGCACATCCACCCCCGCAGCCTTGCTAATGCGCAGACTATATCCGACCCGTTGAAGCTCTTCCTGTCTTTTCAGCAAAGTATCAGCCTTGACACTATCGTATTGTGCGGTCAGAGCCTTTATTCTGTTTTGCCATATAGATTGCAGCTCTGCATTTTTGCTTTTGAGTTGCTGCTGCTGGACAAAGTCGATGTACTTCACCAATCGCTGTTGAGCAAGCTCAGGCGTTTCAGCAGAAAAACTCAACGTCATGTCTTGACTTGTTTTATCCATAGCCTTAGCAGATATGGACTCAGCTAACTTACTCATTAGCTCACGTTCACCACGCTTATCAGAGACCTTAGATCTCTCCATCTCTGCTGCATAGACACCTTCTTGTATCAAAAAATTCCGTTTATTATTCATACTGTTAAAGGCTGAGATAAAGCTATTATAAATAGCAGGTTGCTCAAGCGAGGAAAACGCTGCTGTCGTCAGAAGTGCTACATTGCTATTGCTATTGCTATTGCTGGACATAATTGCTTGAATTTTATCGACAGCTAGTTGTAGGGGGGCAACTTGGGAGAATGATGGCTCCGAAACAAGAGCCTGACTGGTCCATACCTGACGTGCGGTCATGGCGTAGCCAATACCTGCGATGGCAAACAACAAGGTCACCAATAGTATCAAAACCTTTTGGCGCCAAAGCTCCAACACCAACTCTCGTAGATATCTCTCATCTGACACCGGCGATTGTACCCACGGGTTAGGAATGACTGGCGTTTTTTCGCTCATTTTATCTCTCTTCATTCTCAAGGTTAAAAAATATTACAACATGAACACAATTAAGGCGCACCAAGAAAACAGGGGGCCTAGCGATCTTTATCCGATAGCAATAAGCGCCACAGCTCAGATAATGGCCATTATATCGCCAATTTAGGGCTATCCCATTGAATGGCAGCTTCATCCCAAGGATGATAGTAATCGCTGCATCTGCAAAAAACATCCGTGCTGTCACTTAGCACATAAAAACCGTGCGCAAAACCGGGCTGGAGCCATATAAGTTTGCCGAGTTCTGCATTTAATCGACAACCTGTAGTGCTCTGATCATCCTGGACACCATTTTAGGTGGTCCAGTCGCCACCATAATCTGAGGTATTCAATGACAAGATTACGTCGCTCATTTACTACCGAATTCAAACTAGAAGCCGCATCCCTGGTGCCCGACCAGGGATATTCTGCCCTCGAAGCCAACCGTGCACTGGATGTCGGTGAAACCGTACTTCGCCGCTGGGTTCAGCAGCTTCACTCAGAATGCAATGGCACAACCCCAACCAGTAAATCGCTGACACCTGAACAGCAGAAAATTCAAGAGCTGGAAGCCCGCATCAACCAGCTCGAGCGTGAAAAGGACATTCTAAAAAGGCTACAGCTCTCTTGATGACGGACGAGCTCACACGTACGCGTTGATAGACCGATTAAGGGAGCAAGCCTCCTTCCCCCTGGTCTGCTGCGTTTTCGATATTCCCATATCCTGGTTTTAGGATTATCCGGCTCACAAGTGGACGATTAACCGTGAGCGGATATAGCAGCGCAGCGAGTTGCGTCGGCTGTTCAAAGAGAGCGGAGCTCAGCAGGCAACCGTGCCTTGGTGTCGATGATGTAGGAGTAGGAATATCAAATTGGCCAATTCAAAGTACGTAACCTGATGAAGGAAGCCGGGCTGGCATCCAAACAGCCGAGCGCACACCGTTATAAGGAGCCACAGTCTGAACAACCGGATATTCCCAATCTGCTGGCCCGCAAATTTGATGTCCAGCAACCTAATCGATGTTCAGAAGCCAGAAGTTAGAGTGGCTCCCGGCAACGGGATATATAAGCCTGCGGGAAGAAAAGCGGGATACCAGTTATTACCTGATGAATTACTACAACTGGCGGCGTCCACATAAACACAATGACGAGATGCCGCCAGCAAAGCGGAGGTTCGGCCTAACCAAGTCTCCGGTTTAGTTGACCACTACAATGTCGCCCCTCTGTCCATCTATCCAATCCGCCATTCACACAAACACGGTGCATGCAATAAGACCAGCCGCCTAATGCATTGACTGATGACTCTCTGAATTAAGAAAATCAATGTCCTCGACTACACCTAGGCACGGTTCATGTGGCAAAGTATTTTTTGCCTGCCACACCAGATCGCAGATCCCATCGGTGGGATTAAAACCTGTCGGCATACTTAATAGCAGGCTACGGATCTGCTCATGATCAAAGCGGAAACACGCATTATCGAGCTCAGCCAAAAACGCTCGTAGTTGTGGCCATGGCAACATCGACTCTGAGGCTTTCATAATCCGGGGATGGGCAGTGCCCTCAACCTGTTCACCAATTAACAGCTCTTCAAACAACTTCTCGCCAGGTCGCAAGCCAGTGATCTTAACCTCAATATCCCCAGTGGGATGTTGTTCGCTCTTGAGCTTCAGGCCACTCAAACGGATCATCCGATGCGCCAAATCAATGATCTTGACCGGCTCACCCATGTCCAACACAAACACATCCCCCCCCTGCCCCATAGCTCCCGCCTGGATCACCAATTGCGATGCCTCAGGAATGGTCATGAAATAACGAATGATGTCAGGGTGAGTCAAGGTTAAGGGGCCACCATCGCGAATCTGCTTGCGAAACAACGGTACCACAGAACCCGAAGAGCCTAGGACATTACCAAAACGCACCATGCAAAAACGGGTTTGCCGTTGCGCGGCAGCCAACGATTGCAATACCAGTTCGGCCAATCGCTTGGTGGTGCCCATGGTATTAGTGGGCCGCACTGCCTTATCAGTTGAAATCAGCACAAAGGTTTCAACCTTGGCCCTGATAGCGGCCTGAGCACAGTAAAGGGTACCAAAAACATTATTGCGCACCCCTTCAACAACGTTGTATTCAACCAGCGGGACATGCTTGTAAGCAGCAGCATGGTAAACAGTCTGGATTTTGAAGGTACTCATCACTGCTTGCACGCGATGTTGCCGCTGAACCGACCCTAGTAATGGCACTATCTCAACCTGCAACCCTTCGTGGTAACTAATTTCTTGTAGCTCTTTATCAATGGCATACAAGCCATATTCAGACAGCTCAAACAACACCAGTTGCGTGGGCTTACAACGGATGATCTGACGACACAATTCAGAACCGATAGAACCACCCGCTCCAGTCACCATCACACGCTTGCCACATATATTAGCGTTAATCAGCTCAGGAATTGGGGCCACTGCATCACGTCCCAATAAATCCTCAATACTGACCTCTTTTAGCTCATCGATATGAGCATTTCCCTCGACCAGATCAGCCATACCAGGGATAGACAGGACCTCACATGGACACTGTTCCAGCCTATTGATTACCGCTTGCCTGACACTACGCGAAGCACTCGGCATGGCCAACAAGATCTTTTTAATATCAAAGCGCTCGATCAATGCTTCGATAGCGTCCGTACTGTAAACGTTCACCCCCTGGATCACGGTTTTAACCAAAGCGGGATCATCATCAACAAATGCCACCGGCAGATACTCCTGCCCTTGATTCAACGCCAGTTGTAACTGGCGCCCAGAAGAGCCTGCACCGTAAATCAGCACCGCAACACGTTGCTGAGCACTACGCTGTACCAGCGCCCGGAAAAACAGTCGCACACCACCGATCAGCAACACTGAAAATGCAAAATAGATAACCGAAACCGTTCTGGGAAGTGGAACTTCCATAAAAAACGCCAGCATGACCAAAGACATGGTGGAAAGGAGAACACCGAGTGACACCGTCCACAACACCTTGAAACCGACATAGCGTAATACTGCGCGATACAGCCCTAACCGCATAAAAATTACGATGGTGATCGGTAGTAACAACGCTAGCATTTGCCAGTGCAGTGCACTCTGCAATGGAATATTGGCATCCAGCCGCACCCAATAACCACCCCAGAATGCCACAGTTAGCAATAGCAGATCAGCACAGACGCTAATCCCCCGTTTATAAACACGGGGGATAGCCAAGAAAGAGGTTAACATAATGGCACCATCTCGTTAATAGCGGTAAGTCAGATAAGGTGAAGCTACTCGGTACAAGATTATTTCGATCCAACTGCATCGCCTGCACCGCTACCAGTTGCAGTCATGATGATATAACGAAAGTAGCTAGTTAAGGTGAGGGTATCAATCATCTGCCGATCTATTTTGGCAAGCAATGCAGGGGTCGACATATCGATATTTTGTACCTGTGCCAAGCCGGTAATCCCAGGTAACACCTCATAAACCCCTAAGGCATCCCGCTCTTTTATCAGCTCCTCCTGATTAAAGAGATTAGGTCTCGGCCCAACCAGACTCATCTCACCTTTAAGCACATTGATTAGTTGTGGAAGTTCATCAATTTTAGTCTTGCGTAGAAAGGCACCTAACTTGGTGATCGAACTTGTGCTCGCCAAGTGGCTCGCCACCGACTGGGTATCGACCGACATAGTACGAAATTTAATCAACTTGAATGGTTTTTTGTAACGCCCAACACGTTCTTGTACAAAAATGGGGGAACCTGTGTCAAATAAGCCGATAAAGCTAACGATGAGCAACACTGGCCATAACAACAGTAGACCGAATAATGCGGCGAGAAAATCTAAGAGACGAAACATGATTACCTGCTACTTTTTGATTGAAGAAATGTAACTGCTGTTTTTTTAAACCCCTCTTGCATTGTTTCTTTTGGTATCCAATCTAGGGTTTCTTTCGTATGGGTGATATCAACCTGCAATGAGCCAGTCAATCTGTCCACTATATCCGACTTGCTAAAAAGCTTACCAGCCAACGCATAGCACCAGACAGGCACGGGTATTTGCCACGTTGGTTTTCCAAGTGCTATCGCCATTTCACGGACCATCTCTGATGTTGAAACATCATGGTCATCTGAAACCAAGAAAGTTTGATTTGCAGCTTTAGGATGTTCAATACAAGTAACGATCAAATCAACTAAATTCGTAACCGAAACCAAGCTTCGCTTATTATTACAAATACATGCGAAAGGAAGTGGGATACCTTTCAAGACAATACCAAAAAGCGATGCAAAATTTGCTTTAACTGCAGGTCCATATACCAAAGTTGGCCGAATGATAACAACTTCCATGCTTGTCTCTCGAGACAGTTCGAACAACGCTTGCTCAGCTTCCATCTTCGATTGTCCATATGCATCTAAAGGTGCTGGTATATCAAATGCAGTGAATTTAGGCTTACTTGTTGTTGACTCACCATTGACTTTAATTGAGCTGATGAAAATAAATCGTTTGACTCCATACTTTACAGCTTGCTGTGCAAGATTCAAAGTTCCGGCGACATTGACTCGTCTGTATTCAGACAATGCGTCAGGAACATCGTCCGACATAATATGAGCTCGAGCAGCACAATGAATAACCGTATCGGTATCTCTAAGTGCAACAGAAAAATCCGTAGCACCATCAACGTCACCGACAAAGATAGTGTTTACATCAGTCTCGGGTGTATCTTTCCTAGTAGTCACAACAACTTGAATTTCTGACTGTTTTTTTAGCCTTGCTAGCAAAGTTGAACCAACGAAACCTGTCGCACCGGTAAGTAGAACCTTAGCCATGTTCAAGTCCTCTATCACCCACAACCAACTCAGTCAAATCATTCACAAATACATCAAAGCCTAGGCGAGCTTTCAAGATATCTCGATCCATGTTGAGCTGCACATTACTATATTCATTATGTTCAATGGCAAAGAAAAATTGGCGTAGTGAGTCAACGCAGGGTTCAACAACGACACCGATAGCATTTGTTGTTACCCATTTTGCAACGCTGGTATTACAACCACAAACAGCAATAATCTTTGCTCCGGCAAGAATATAAGACGAAGACTTGCTAGGAAATGCAAATTTAGTTACGTCATCCTCAATGGGCAGTAGTGCCCATTCATAGTCAGCACTTAACTGTGCGGCTTCTGATGCAGAAACCAACCCCTTGTAGGTAACATTGACATGCTTTTCCGCAAGCTTTTCCAACTCATCAGCATATACGCCAGCCCCAGCAAATACAAAGGGTAATGTCCCACCAGCTTGACAATACTGATCAATCGCCTGGATTATCAGGGGTATACGTTGCAAGCGTCCTGCATTACCACAAAAGGTAAAGCCAACCTTTTTAACATCAGGAGCAATAACATGCTCAAAGGAAACAGATGGATTAACAAGAGTTTTGATCGGTACTCTTGTTGAAGAGCGCTCTTTTATTTGTTCAGCCATTTGGTCTGTAATAGTGATCAGCGAATCCGCACTTCGCATTGTAAGTGAGTCCATGGACTTTAATAGGCGAAACAACATTGGCTGAACAGGCATGACAACATTCGCGGCCTCAGGATGTATATCCTGTAAGTGATAAACAAATTGCGCACGAAAAAGCTTGCAATAAATCATTACGATAAAAGGAACCAATACTGGAGGATCAGTAGAAACATATACCTTCTTCGGACGCTTAAGCAATAAAATGGAAAATACCCACAACATGAAATAAACAGCATCTGCTACACGACGAAGAATGCTACTACCCGAAACAGAAAGCGCATGGCAAGGGTAAAAATTAACACCCAAGCCACGCTTCTCGTGTGTAAGATGCTCTTTAATTCCGGCATGATCCTGCAAAATAACACCCACGTTTTTGGAGAGTGATTGTTGTTCGGCGAAGCGCATAAGCGCTTCACCGATAACAGGGTAAACCGGCCAGAAACTGCGATTAATAATCACCAAATCTAAACGTTTAAGCATTAATACTGTTTCCATACAGTACGCATCACATAATCCCGATAGCTATGCACAATTCGTACGATCTTATCGGAAACATTTGGCATGCTGTAATCATATACGGGGCGTAATAACCGATCATCACCCATAGGTTGCGAGTCCAAAACCTGTAACGCTTGAAATACCCGATCAATCTCGAGCCCAACCATCATGACCGAGGCTTCTTCAAACGCTTCTGGGCGCTCATGGGCCTCCCTGATATTCAGGGCAGGAAAGTTCATGATAGAAGATTCTTCACTTATAGTCCCACTATCGGAGAGCACTGCCTTGGCGGATTTCTGCAGTTTATTATAGTCGTGAAAGCCTAATGGCTTTAACAACTGCACCAAGGGGTTAAATTCAAGCCCTTGCTCCTCGATACGCTTACGAGTTCGCGGATGGGTGGAAACAATCACTGGATAGCCATATTGTTCAGCCAAACCATTTAAAATCTGGCCCAATTTTATCAGATTTTTCGGTGAATCGACGTTCTCCTCACGATGTGCGCTGATCACAAAAAATTTACCAGCTTCGAGTTGCAAGCGGCTTAATATATCTGAACCGTCAATCTGCGACATATAGTTGTTGAGCACTTCAAACATCGGGCTGCCGGTTTTAATGACGCGGTCAGCAGGTATACCCTCTGCCAGTAAATAGTCACGAGCTATGCTGCTGTAGGTCAAATTAATATCTGCGGTGTGATCCACAATGCGGCGGTTAATCTCCTCCGGCACACGCATATCAAAGCAGCGATTACCTGCCTCCATATGGAAGGTGGGAATTTTGCGGCGCTTAGCTGGGATCACCGCCATACAACTGTTGGTATCACCGAGCACCAGCATGGCATCGGGGTTCACCTCGGCTAATACCTTATCCACACCAATGATCACATTGCCGATCGTTTCAGCACCAGTGCAGCCTGCCGCACTTAAAAAATAATCTGGCTTGCGCACGCCAAGGTCATCAAAAAAAACTTGGTTTAATTCAAAATCATAATTTTGGCCAGTGTGTACCAAAATATGCTCGCAATGTTCATCTAACGCAGCTAACACTCGTGACAAACGAATAATTTCTGGGCGAGTGCCCACCACTGTCATTACTTTCATTTTATTTTTCATAGTCAACAAGCTCATGCTAATGGGCGGGCGATAGTGTCGGGCTTGCTACGGTCAAAAACCTCGTTTGCCCACAGCATTACGATCAACTCGTCTTCGCCTATATTAGTGATATCGTGCGTCCAACCGGGTACGGTTTCAATGATTTTATACTCACCAGAATCAACGGTAATTGAATATTCTTCACCGGTAATTATCTGCTTAAAACGGTAGTTCGCAGTACCCTTAATCACTAAAAACTTTTCATTTTTAGTGTGATGATAATGGCCGCCACGGGTTACCCCTGGGTGGGCAGTAAAAAAAGAAATTTGCCCGGCTGATGGGGTTTTTAACATTTCAACAAAGCTGCCACGTGGGTCGGTATAACCCGGTACAGTATAAGCAAAGTTACTGGGTGAAAAATAACTTAAATAGGTAGCATAAAGGGCCCGCATTAGCCCGGAACCTACCTCTTCAGTGATCAAGTTAATCCGGCTTTGTTTAAATTTCTGCAAAGCCTCTGCCACAGCTCCTACTGTGGTGTAATAAACAGGCTCAACTTCTTTATAACCGCCTTGTTGATAATCGCTTGGTTGTTTACCACTTAGCAAATTGATAAAGCTGGCACACACATCATCGATATAGACCAACGCCAAAGGCGCATTGGCATCATGAATAGTGATGGGCAAATCATGTACAGTATTATGACAAAAAGTAGCTACAGCCGAGTTATAGTTTGGACGACACCATTTACCAAACACATTGGCCAAGCGATACACATACGCAGGGCTACCCGTTTGACGCATATAATCAAGGGCGACTTGCTCTGCGGCCGCCTTGCTTTTGCCATAGGCATTGTCGCGATCAGCCTGAATGGATGAAGTTAATACCAGCGGAATGTAGCGGCCTGTTTTACTTAACAAGGAAACCAAGCGTTTGGTTAAATCGGTATTGCCTTGGGAAAATTCAATTTCATCTTTAGGCCTGTTCACTCCAGCCAAATGAAATACAAATTCAGTTTTGGCAACCATATTAGCTAGATCAGTATAAGAATGGTCTTGCTCAAAACATGTCACATCTGTAAAACCTTGTTCGGCTAAAAATATCCGCAGGTTTTTGCCAATGAATCCGTTGGCGCCGGTGACAAGAATATTCATTTACACCCCTTCAGGCACGATCAGGCTACCAGCCTCAATGTCCCGGATAAAGTCGAGTTTATGCAGCAATTTAACCATACCCGCCACATCTAAACGCTCGGTATTGTGGGAGTTGTAATCTTCAACGACCGACAAATTCTTTTCGCCTTCTTCGTTGTACTTGGAGTAGTTCAAATCGCGATTGTCGGATGGAATACGGTAATAACCGCCCTGATCTTCAGCCACAAACATCTCTTCACGGCTACACAAGGCCTCATAGAGTTTTTCGCCATGGCGGGTGCCAATCACATTCACTTGATGCTCAGGCTTATGGGTGACTTGCAATAACGCTTTGACCAATACATCGATAGTAGCCGCCGGCGCTTTTTGCACAAAGATGTCGCCGTTGGTGCCATGCTCAAAGGCGTGCAATACCAGATCGACCGCATCATCGAGCGTCATCATAAAGCGAGTCATGTTTGGATCGGTGACAGTCAGCGGATCACCGCTGATGATTTGGCGCAAGAACAAGGGGATCACAGAGCCACGGGAAGCCATAACGTTACCATAACGGGTGGTGCTGATCACCGTCTTGGCCGGATCAACATTACGTGATTTAGCTACGATCACCTTTTCCATCATAGCCTTGGAGATGCCCATGGCATTGATAGGGTACACCGCTTTGTCAGTGCTTAGACAAACAATCCGTTTAACTTCATTTTGAATCGCAGCTTCTAACACATTTTCAGTGCCCAATACATTAGTCTTCACCGCTTCCATTGGGTAAAACTCACAGGAGGGAACCTGTTTTAACGCGGCAGCATGATAGATAAAATCTACGCCACGAGTGGCATTAAGGATGCTCCGATAATCGCGTACATCACCAATATAAAACTTCAATTTAGAAGTATTATATCTTTTACGCATATCATCTTGCTTTTTTTCATCGCGAGAAAAAATGCGAATTTCTTTTACTTCTGTATTAAGAAAACGATCAAGAACAGCATTTCCAAAAGAGCCGGTACCACCAGTTATCATCAGAATTTTATCTTTAAACATATTGCTACCCTAACCCTTGATATCCATAGCATCACGACATAGTGTCAATTTCTGTTGCGGTGTTGGGTAATTAATCAGCACAGCCCTATACTTACCCTTGAAAACAAACAAACTACCTGCAGCAGCACCAACAACACCAAAACGGTGAATCAGTTGACTAATGTGTTCCATTGAACCAGCACCACCAAGAAACGTGACAGGTACAGATAAGACACGCTTAAATTCACTAGCATAATCCATGTCGTAACCTTGCATCATGCCATCCTGATCGACAAAGTTAATCACAATCTCGCCAGCTCCGGCATCCTGTAATATTTTAGCTAATTCAACAGGATCGTGTTTAACAACTTTAGTTGCATTGTGTGTGCATACCTCATAGCCCTTGGAAAACAAACCTCTCTTTTTTCTTATATCAAGTACAGCAACAACTGATTGCTTACCCACTGCACCAGCCATTTGAGTAAGGAGCTCAGGCCTTTCGATAGCGGCAGCGCTTACAGCAACCTTTTCTACTCCCATAGCAATAATTTTTTCTGCTTGTTCCGCTCGGGTAACACCACCACCATAGCAAAGAGGCATACGACATTCAGCGGCTAACTTTTCAATAAGCTTGAAATCAGGTTCAACACCATTAACTGATGCATCGATATCCAAGACCATAAGCTCATCAGCTTCTTTTTCATTAAATATTTTTACAGCATTAATTGGATCACCAACATATTTGGCATCTTTAAATTTTTGTGTTTTTACTAGGCCACCGTCATGCACTAGCAAACAAGGAATAATTCGTGCTCGTAACATTTAACCAAACTCTGCAAAGTTTTTAAGAAGCTGAGCGCCCCAATGGTGACTTTTTTCCGGGTGGCACTGCACACCATGCATATGCCCACGCGATACAACTACGTCAAAATCAGTGCCATAAAAAGCCGATGCTGCAACATCATTTTTATCTTCGGCATCAAAATAATAAGAATGTAAGAAATAAAACTGTGGTTCATCATCAAAGCCGGCTTGAAACAAACGGGAGGCAGGCTTTGTTTGCAAAGTATTCCACCCCATATGTGGCATAGGTAACTTTGCCATTAGGGGATTAGATGCAAATGACTTCACTTTCCCAGGGATCCAGCCCAAGCCAGGCAAAGTCCCTTCTTCAGAACTATCAGCCAGCATTTGCATCCCCACGCAAATACCAATAACAGGCACAGACTCTTTTAATACTAGGCGCTCTAATTCTGGTCGCAAACCTGAATCATTCAAGCACTGCATCGCATGATCAAAATGCCCTACCCCGGGCAAGATAAGCCGGGTAGCATCTTGTAACTCTTCTATAGTACTGGCTTTTTCAGCCGTAATCCCTTGTCGTTTAAAAAGAGTAAGAAAAGCCTGAATATTTCCTACGCCATAGTCGATGATACGAATCAACGGAAGTACCTCTTTTCCAAACCAAGCCAGCGTAGGATATTCGCACCCAAGCCTATCATCCAGCGCTTATTCCTATAATTACGGTAAGTTTTCTTGGGGCTGCCGAACAGCTCCTGTAATTCCACGACCGTTAACCCCAGCTTGTGTGCAACATACTCAAACTCCTGCTGTAGGAAGTGTTCATCCATTTCAGGGCGTGAAATCCTATCAAGCGCCTCTGCACGAGTCATTTGGCCAGTCATAATCAGACTGGAAAAGTGAGCCCTACGCTTCTCAAAACCAAAACGACGTGGCAACCAGTAATCTTCATAAAAACGAGTAAAGCGCGACTCATGATGCTTATGCTTGAAGCGTTGCCATCCGTACAACTGTTCCAGCTCATCTTCAGCATCTTTCTTAACATAAGGCACCATATTGAGCGGATGGTGCACTTTCATTCCCAAGATCTTCTGATACCACAACTTATAAACAAGTATATCTGTCAGCGGGAACGACTTCAGTTCGCCCTTGCCAAACTTTTTCCAGATATCGCCAAATAAGCTTCTGTCAATCCCCAGATAACCGCCCCACTCTTCTGGTTCACGACAACACTCGGTAGAAAAGTTAGAACCGGTGATAATGTGTTTAATGCCATGCTGACGAGCAAACTTGTACAGACCAGAGAAAAAAGCTGCATCCTGAACAAGATCCTGATCTGGGATACCTGAGCGCAAAAAGGCAACTTGAAGGCGCTTCATTTCATCCCAATTTACCACTTCGGTATACAGATCCAAGCCTAGTCCATCAACCAGTTTTTCAATATTTCCCACTGCTTGGTCAGTATTCCAACCAGCATCTACATGGAATAAAAGTGGCCTCAATCCCATTTTTTTAACTGCAATATGGGCTGCATAAGAACTATCCAAGCCACCAGATAAACCAATAATACAATCGAAGTCATTTCCTCTCGATTCTTTACGGATTTTATCAGCCAAATGCGCAAGTACAGCTGAGCCTTTTTCATCCGTATGCCAGGTAGGTTTGATTGCCTCACTAAAGTTATGACAATAATTACACACACCATTAGTATCAAAAACAATGTGTGGATCTGTTGTATCCATTATACACTGTGTGCAAATTGCATATTCATTCTTTTGGGGCATAATAACCAAGCCTTTTTAAAGTGGAAACAATACATGTCTCAATATCCACAATACTTGCATTTAGTGGATGAACTACGGAATCAATACCCAACGTCTTATACTCAACAACCAAAGTTGAGGGATATGATATCAAAAAATCAACCTTTGGAAAACAAGCTTTATCTTCAATTACTTCCCAACCAACGTTAAGCATTATATCAGATGGTATAGTTGTAGGGTGAGGCTTATAATAAACAACAGCTAGACCTGAGATTCTATTATATATGTTAAGTTGTTGTCCAAAACAGAGAGGATGTCCAACAATTAATATTGACCTCCTCATTTCCATTTCATGTTGATGGCGAAATATTTCTTTTGCGAGGGAAAACCCCATAGAAACAGAATTGAATTTCACTTTACTTACAACAGAGTCATTTATTATTTCATGCTTAAAAATACTAATTGATTCTAAATCGTATGCATAAACATCTGTCACCATGTGCAGCTTGGATGGCAAATCGAACTCAAAGTGATGAATATAATTTTTTCCATCTTCACTTAATTGCTTCAGAATGCCATGCTGGAATAACATAAAGCGAAAACTCATACCTCTTTCATTCTTTTCTTGCAAGGCACAATCTAACAAAATTGCCCAACGGTCAAAATGCTCTGTACAAACATAACTTTCTGCACTCAATTTTGACAAGGCATGCCTAACAAGCATCCATCTATACATGGTATAAAATTGTAAAACCCAAGTACCATTTTTAATAAAATTAAAATAATATGCAAGAAATAAACTACCGAATAATATTCTTACAGCTTCCCATTTAGATATTAGGTTATAACAATCAATATAATTGCACTCATTGGGTTTCTGATTCCATGGGAAACATATCCATACATAATCCTCTGTAATTAATGATTTGTTTTTTTTAATTACATCATAGGTTCTTTCGGAAAATGCGATAACAATGCAATCAAAATTTAGCTTTTCACCATCTATTTTATTAAAGGTTGACCACGACTTAATTAATTCAATTGAAAACAAAAAAAACCAACCACCTAAAAACAAAAATGTCTTTGTTAATAGAGAAAAAAACAAAACCGAGTTTTTGTACTTTTTATATTTTGAAAGCCATACTAGAGGCCTCGGCATGTATCCAAATGATGATGGGCTAACACCACATCTTTGGTAGAATGACTCATCAATAGCCACCTCGTTACGTATTGCTTTAAGATAATCCCACCTATACATAAACATATCACCCCCTTATTGAAAATCTAAATTTGTACAGGGAAAACCATATAAACAATATGTATGGATACATATAAAAATCAACATGATTATACAAACTACCTCTCAAATGGGACATCATAAAAATTATCATTAAAAATGAAGACGCCCAATACCCTAGTCTATCAAACTTTAATGCAAGCCCATATAAATATCCGACAACACTTAAATAAAACAATACCAACGGAATACCAAAAACAAAATAAAAATTTAAATACATATCTGTTTCAACAGGCCATTGCTCTGTAGCTCTTATTTTCCAAGCTTCTGGGAAATATATTGCGGTTAAATAGTGATTCATATCATAAAACAAGGAGCTATCTGACAGACCAAATGGCGTCAAGAATTTATTAAACGGTAACCAAAATGTTGTCAATAAATTCGCATCGAAGTCCCTGACAGAAACAGCTAAATTTTCCAATGCAGTAAAATAATTAAATGCATATGGCAATATTGTCTCTAACGTTACCCATGATGCATTTCTGAAATATAAACCTAAAAAGAAGATCCCCACCAAAAATGAAAAGAGCAATAAAGATTTTATAGTCAAAAAACGTTGATATCTAATCCATGGCATTATAGACAACAAAAAAAGCAATGAAATTTGCATCTTACTACCATGCACAGGGCTAGTTATTGCCAACCAAATTATAAATATAAAGTATAATAGAAAACTCTTTTTTTCATAAGTATGGTAGCCAACTAACACCGCAAGAAATATAGAAGAAAAGTGACTTAATATAACAAATGGTCCCGTACCAGCCCTATTTAAAAATGCATCGCCAGGTGATTCCATCCAATACTGTAATCCCCCTGAGTAATATACAATTAAGTAACACATGAGACTAGATACCATAAGGAGGAATATTATATACCAAGTAAAATCACCTTTAACAAAATGTTTTACAACATATCTTTTTTTACTCGCATATACTTCACCAAAGTTTATAGCACACACACCTAGTGATAACGTTGTGTATAACATCAAGAATGAAATTGAGTACTCTTTCAATTGAAGGGATTGTGCATATCTTTCGGCAAATAGAGGTGCAGCTATATAAAAGGCACCATAATATAAATAAAAAAATGATAGAGGTGATACTATATGCCTTGGCATATTACACATAAATATAATAAAACAAAAAATAACAAAGTACGGAAACAAATAGATATCAAAAAGATATAAAAGACAAAATATTATTAATGACAATACAGAAATAAAAACCCTTAAACAAAAAAGTTTATCAACAAACATCCCCCCCCCCCTTAAAACTTAAGGAAACAACACAAAAAAATCAACATAACTTATTTAATTATGATGTGAGAGAATTTTGTGCATTACAATTTTTTGCACACATTTAAAATGTTCTCTTATGCATGATTAATAGCATATGTATTTACATTAAAAAATAGCAAGTCTAAATCCTTATTAAAACCACACTGTAATAAACTACATTAGATATCTATATAGTTAGTAATGAGGAAGACAGTTTTAATAAAATGAATCTCACAAAGAAAAACCGTCATCTACTATGATATTTTGCCCAGTCACATACTTGGACTGATCTGACAACAGGAAGATGATACTGCCGATGATCTCCGATACATCCAGCATGCCTGCACCATGGGTATGGTTCTTGTATGCTTGGCAAAACGCGTCTGGCTGATGATCAAATATGCCACCAGGGCTCACATTATTCACCCTGAAACGACTGTCATTGACATAAGCTACCGCATACTTGCTCAAATGCTGTATCGCAGATTTGATCGCAGCATACTCGACCGGCATGGTCATTTTGGTATTGTTGTAAATATCAAACTTTGGTGTAACAACACCATAAATGGATGAAATATTGACTAATGAAAAGGCTGTTTTATGAGATTTGAAATAAGAAGCACATTGTTGAGTAAACAAAAAAGCACTACCCAGATGAAGAGATATATTTTCATTAAAACTGGCAAGTGATACATCAAAAAAATGTGCACCATAAGTTTTGTTTCTCGGATAGGTCGTGTTAACAGCTCCATTCATATGTTCTTGCTGTGCGAAAAATGCTTTGAGCCTTTCCTCACTGGTCACATCCAGATGTATCAACGTCAGATTGTCGTCTGCAGTATCTACACCCTGAGTGGCAAGACGTTGAGCCATGGTATCAACATTAACATCGGCCGCGATAACCTTGCCCCCTTGGGCAAGAATGGCGGGCACAAGACAAGAGCCAAGCAAGCCACCAGCACCTGCCACCAGAATGCGCTTTTCATTCAACAAATGTTCCATTATTTCTGCTCTCCTACGATCGCTTCTGCCAGTTTGAAATCATAAATATCGTCAATATCGACAGCGCGTTCTTTTGGCACTTCGATACTGGTGACTTTACCAGAGAATAACCCGTAGTGTTCAAGCACAAAAGCAGGTGTCGTCGCATATACCACGGTCGTGATATCAAAAACTTGGGGCGCATCCTGACGTCGAGCAACATCACACGCCGGTTTATTGACCAACTCGACCCAGCCATCCACCGTTTCCTTTACCATGTTGAAATAGGGACTGCGGTTGGCTGGCGTGACGGAGATACAGATATCGGCATTCTGCTCACGACGTTTGGCAATGGCCGCTTCAACATCATTCACATCGCGCAGTGGGCTGGTTGCAGGCAAGCTGATGAAACCATCGAATGCCCCATAATTCTCGGTAGCCCATTCAATGGCATGTCGCCAAGACAGCCACTCCGGGCTGGTATCTGTGGCTAATTCAACGGGACGCTCGATAACGACCGCGCCGGATGAGATTGCAACGCTAGCAATGGCAGCATCATCCGTAGAAACAAACACCTGGCTAATCGAAGGTGATGCCAGAGCCGTCTCTATGGAATATTGCACCAAAGGTTTTCCCGCCAATGGACGAATGTTTTTTCCTGGCAACCCTTTTGAGCCACCTCGTGCGAAAATGAACGCAAAATTTTTCATCTGATTTGAGATCCAGTTAGGTGTTATCGATGATGAGAGTTCGCCTTGATTGCTTCAATCAGTGCAACCGTTCGTGTGGCATCATCGATAGAGATGCTATGATTCTTGGCACCCTGAATAAGCTTGACAAAGTCGACAATCATGCCGAGGTACATCTGGTTTTTATCCCAGGCGGGATCACAATAAATGACCTCAATACCGTTGGCTGAGCTCAATGAGACCGAATTTTGAATCAGGTCCCATTCCAACGTACCTTCACTGCCAATTACACGGCATTTGCGATGTGCTTTCCGTTGAAGAAAATCCAGATGAACAGTGGCAATGGTGCCCGTTTTGTCGCCAAGCATGATATCGGCCATGTCCTCAACCGACAGGCCAAGCTCTTCGGAAGAAGACAAGCTTGCATATTTGACTTGAAGCGGCCCAAGCAGCCACTGGATATAATCGAACTCGTGACTGAGCTCCAGCAACACCCCTCCCCCGAGTTCCGCACGAGCAGAAACGCTGCGCCGAAAATCTTTGCTGGGGCGCCAATCAGGCAGGTATTGCCCGGTTTCAACCAGTACATGGTAGCAGCGGCCCATTTTTTGCTCACTCAACAGATCTTTCATAAGCATGGCCGACGGCAAATAACGAAGGCAATATCCGACAGCCACCGGAGTATTATGCTCATGGCTAGCAGCCTGAATGGCCTCACAATCGGCAAGTGATGCCGCAAGGGGTTTTTCAATCAGAACAGGAATGCCCGCTTTTATCAGAGGGATGGCATGGGCAGCATGCAAGGTCGCAGGGGACGCGATGATCGCAAACTCAATGCGATGCTGAATAAGTCCTTCTACTGAAGAGACGAGTACATCACAATCACTGATATCCGCTGCGGCAGCCTGACCACTGGCTGACATGGCGTAGATACAAGCGGATGGATAAAGGTGCTTTAAATTTCTTCTGTGACGCACCGATATATTACCGAGGCCAATGACAGCTATACGTTCCATTATGAGAGTAGCCCCAGTGAAGATATATCCGATTGAGCACGATTGAAGTCTTCCATGCGACCGATATCCAACCAGTACTCATGAATAGGAAACATCAAGACTTGCTTATTTTTATTCATATGTTGTTCAAGCAGAGTTGGCATATCAATGCGTTCCCCTTTGGCCACAGATTGCACGACATGAGGTGCAACAACATAAATCCCGGCATTGACAAAGAAATGATGGACCGGCTTTTCAATCATGCTGGTGATCTTGTTTCCCTCACCCGTGATAACGCCGTAGGGAATTTGGTAATCATATTCACGCACACACATGGTGGCATCAGCACCGTTTTCCACATGAAAATCGAGCAAGCGATTGAAATCCACTGTTGTAAGCACGTCGCCATTGATCATGATAAGCGGCAGGGCAAGAATGTCGTCGGGCAGCAGACCCAGGGCACCACCGGTTCCCAGCGGGGTCTCTTCATAGACGTAGCGAATATTGGCCCCCCAGGCTGAACCATCACCAAAATAATTAGTGATCTGCTCGGGCATATAGTGGGTGGAGATGTAGATGTTCTTGAAGCCAGCCTTGAGGAACTGGTTGAGCAGGGTCTCCAGTATCGGCTTGTCACCCACCTTGAGCATGGGCTTGGGGCAATTGTCGGTCAGCGGGCGCAGCCGTGTACCAAATCCCCCTGCCATGATGAAGACGGGATTGTCATAGCTCGGCGCTTGCGCCGCCTGCTCCCAGGTTTCCAGCCCAATCAGCTTGCCCGCATCGTCGACCACAGGCAGGGAAAGTACGCTGCGCGCTCGCATGGTTTCCAGCAACTGCGCACGGGTCAGTTTTGCCGAGACAGTGATGGGGCTGGGGTTCATCACCGCCGTGACGCTTTGCGTCAGGGAGACATTGTTCAGGATAGCACGGCGAACATCGCCATCGGTCACGACGCCCAGCAAGTGCCGCGCGTCATCCACGACCAGACAAACCCGCAGTGCCTCTTCATTGATCACGGCCAGGGCATCACGCACCGAGTGTTCCGGCGACAACACCACTTTTTCCCAATTTTTGCTCATCCAATCCATCCTTTACTGCTTGATAGGCATCACGCTGCCCCGGGCAACGTATGCAATCTGCTTTTCTCCAAGAGGGCGCGTCAGCGTGGCGCCGGCCCCGACCACGGCATCAGAGCCAATTGATATGCCCTGGATCACGGCAGCTCCCGTACCGATATGGACTCTCTCACCCGTCACCACACCGCCGGATAACACCGCACCTGGTGCGATGTGGTTGTCATCACCTAGACGGCAGTCGTGATCCACGATGGCGCCACTATTGATGATGCTGTTTGCACCTATTTGGGTACCAGCTTGAATGATGGCCCCCGCCATGACTTGGGCACCCTCTTCCAGCACAGCGTAGTCAGAGACCATGGCCTGTGCGCTAACGACGCTTGCAAAGCGGTAACCAAGGGCGCGATAACGGGCAAACAGCGTGGCGCGCAGCGGATTGCCCGGCAGGGAGCCGATGCCATTGACCAACACCACCTTATCCGGATGGTGGGTCAGTATTTTCTCATCATGCCAGAGGGGAATATCAGCCAGCGCGGCGCGCAGTGTACCTGCAGCGGGCGCAACTAGGGCGATGGGAACCACTCCCTGGCTGCGCAGCATGTCGACCAGCACCGAGGCATGTCCGCCAGCCCCGAGGACGATGAGCGGTTTATTCATGGATAGGCTCACCTGCCTGATAGGCCTGCTTCGCAGGTTGTCCCAGAAGCTGCCAGTAAGCATAAGGGCTCATGCCGTCACCCGGACGTTTGATGGCGAGGTTGTCGGCACAGAGAATGGCCCCCTCCTCAATGTCGCAGGCAGCCACCAGACTCTTGCGTGCGATCTCCTTGTTCTTGATCTCGCTCGGGCGCGGTCCCTTGATACCATCTCCCAGTGCCAGCTCCACATCGCGGATCCCTTTCACCATGGCGGCCAGTTCATCGGGCTCAAGAGAAGCCTTGTGATCAGGTCCTTCCATGTTGCGATCAAGAGTGAAGTGCTTCTCGATGAGGCAGGCTCCCCGGGCTACAGCCGCTACAGGGATGGTGATGCCTTGGCTGTGATCCGAATAACCGACCGGCAACCGGAAGGCGTGCGACAGGGTATCCATGGCTTTGAGGTTGATATCCACCATGGGCGCTGGATACTCGGTCGTGCAATGCAGCAGGGTCACCTTGTTGGCAAGAGCGGCCTGACCAGCCTCGCTGGCATAGGCAGCCATGAAGGCGGCCTCACCGGGCTGCGCATCCTGCGGCGCGGTCAATCCGAAGGCTATCACCCCCAGGGCCGCCTCCACTTCTGCCAACGTGGCCATACCGGTCGAGACGATCAACTCGCAGCCGGTGCGAGCATGGGCCAGTACGAAAGGCGCATTGGTCAGTTCCCCGGACGGGACCTTGAGGGTCTGCAACTTCAACCGGTTCACCAGAAAGTCCAGGCTCTCGGTATCGAAGGCGGTAGACAAAAACGCGATACCGAGAGACTCGCAATGGGCGATCAGACGAAGATGGGCATCGAACGAAAGCTCAAGGCGGGAGAGCATCGCAAGCTGACTCTCTTCCTTGCCGGTGTTGGTGGTTTGATAAGCGGCCTGCTTGGCTTGGCGGGTCACCAGATTGGCCGCCTTGAAGGTCTGAAACTTGACGACATCGACGCCTGCCCGGTGGGCAGCATCGATCAGTGCCACGGCGAGTGCTTCGTCGCCATTATGGTTGACGCCGGCTTCGGCGATGATGCGGATCATGGCGACGGACTCCTGTCGAGATCATGGAACTGTTTGATGGTGGGGATGGCAAAATGCTTCAGGCGTGCCACGATTTGGCCGCTGGCGTCCCCTGCACCATAAGGATTGACATAAGCATCCGGGCCCATAGGCTGCAAGGCCTTGGCAATGCATTGCGTAATGGCCTCAGCCTTCGCGTCGCAATGAAGCACACTCTTTGCTGCCAGGCGCCCTTGTTGGCGTTGGCCGATATTGATGGTCGGAACACCCAGAGAAGGCACTTCGATGATGCCGCTCGACGAGTTGCCGATCACGACGGCACTGTGTTTCACCGCGCTCAGGTAACGCCTATAACCCAAAGACGGAATGGCCAGCACGCGTGCAGGATTGGCTGCCGCATACTGCTCAAGCAGTGGAATGATGGTTCGACCACCGTCATCTGCATTCGGGTACGTCAGGATGACCTGGTGGTCTGGATAGTTATCCAACGCCGCCAGCAAGGCACTGAAACTCTCCCTGGCCGGCTCATCGGCCAGAGTCACGGGGTGATAGGTCACCACGAAGAACGGTGAGCCCAACGTAAACCCAAGAGAGGATTGCAGCTCGTCCATGGACAGCAGCGGTGTCTTGATGATGTGGTCCAGACCGACGGCACCTACGTTGAACACCCGCTCAGGTGCCTCCCCCAACTGAATGACACGCTGTCGATAGGGCTCGGCAGCCGTGAAATGCAGGTAGCTCAACTTGGTAATGGCATGGCGGATGGCGTCATCATAGGCCCCTTCGGTTATCTCACCACCATGAAGGTGAGCAACAGGTATGCGTTGCAACATAGCCGTTTGGGCGGCAGCTAAGGCTTCAAAGCGATCTCCGAGGATCACCAACACATCGGGCTGCAGCCGCGCCAATGCGTCTGCCAGACCGAGCAAAGCCACGCCCATGCTTTTGACCACACCAACCGAGGTGTCGGAAGAGAGCAGCATCTCGATGCGCTCATCGATCTTGAAGCCATCTTGCTCTATCTGCTGATAAGTCAGGCCAAACTCGGGAGACAAGTGCGTACCTGAAACAATAAGTCTGAGATCCAGTTCGGGATCGGCCGCAATGTCTTTCATCAACCAATAGAGCAGCCCGTATTCGGCGCGAGTACCGGTAAAGACGGCAATGGTGTTGGCCATATTCAGACCTCGACAGGCGAGCTGGGCAGGTTGATCAGATGGGCTTCCAACCATTCGGCATTGTTAAGCTCCCCACGCAAGGCATGAGAGAACATGGGCAGGCGATGCATCAGTTTCCATACAGGCCGGGTCATGACACCAGCCTTGTTCAGCTCGGTCAGCAACGTATCCCGCTGGGTTTGATCTTCACAGACAATCGCATTGAGCCAGTAGTTGGAGCGTCCATAAGAAGGCTCGGTCACAAATTGGCATGCCTGTCCCTTGAAGAACTCTGCATAGTGCATGGCAAGCGCCCGCTTTTGCGCCAGGAATTGCGGCAGGGCTTCCATCTGGGCACATCCGAGGGCCGCATTCAGATTGGGCATCCGGTAGTTAAAACCGGGTTCATCATGATAGAACTCGAACGGATGGGGTACCTTGGCAGTGGTGGTAATGTGCTTGGTGCGCGCCCCCTGCTCGGCATTCTGGCAGAGCACCATGCCACCACCACCCGTGGTGATGATCTTGTTGCCATTGAAGCTCAGGGCGGAAAACGCACTCAGCGTCCCCGTGTGTTTGTCTTTGTAGTAGGAACCCAGACTCTCGGCAGCATCTTCCACCAGGGCGATGCCCCAGGCCTCGCACACGGCCTGCAGTTCATCGAGTTCAACCGGATGACCAAAGGTGTGCATGGGCACGACGGCTTTAAGGCGGCGTCCGCTTGTCTTGTGGATGGCTCCTGTCTCGGTGCGAGACGCATGCTCTTCCAGCCAGTTGGCCAGGGCAACGGGGCACAGACCCAGGCTCTGGCGTGATACATCGACGAACACGGGTTCTGCGCCCATGTGATACAAGGCATTGCAGGTCGCCACAAAGGTCAAGGGCTGTGTGATCACCAGATCGCCAGCCTGCACACCTGCCATGTAGAGCGCGATATGCAGCGCCGCCGTGCCATTCATGGTGGCAACGGCACGGGCTGAACCGGTAAAGGTGGCTATTTGCCGCTCAAACTGCTCAACATAGGCACCGACACTGGAAACGAAGGTGCTTTCGAGGGTATCGAGCACATATTGACGTTCATTGCCGGCAAAGGTCGGGGCGTGAAGAGGGATGAAGTCATCGGTTTTGTAGGTATCACGAATAAAACGTATCAATTGAGTATGCATACCGATTCCTTACATCTTGCCGTCGAGATATTTGCCCGTTTCTTTGTGACCAAAATCCGGGATCATGGCGAAGAACAGCTCGACGATCTCTTTCTTGTCCCAAGCTCGTTTTGTTTTCATGGCTGTAATGGTCTGCTCGAAATGGTTGAGCAGATCATTCTGATATGAGGGTTCATTCTTGATGATGCCCAGGTTCTCGAACCGGGCCATATCCAGTACTTCCTTGTCCGTGAAGAACTCTTCGAAGTCTTTTTCACCCGTGGTGTCGCTCTCGGTAAAGAGGCAGGGCCACATCCCCTGCTCAGGCAGGCTCGCCATCAAGGCTCTGGCCTCATCCTCATCCTTACACAGATACGGCTTGTAACCATGCTGCGCCAGATACTTCACGGCGATTTCGGCGAAGGTAATCAGGTGCAGGGATTCGCTGAGCTTGGGGAAGAAGATATCCCTGTTCTCACCGAAGATGCAGGACATCAGGCACAGCTCACCGGACTCCTGGGGGGTCACGAAATAGCGTTTGATGTCGTTGGGGGCGACGATAGGCTGACGCTTTTGCACACGCTGGTTGAAGCCATGCAGCAAGGACCCATCGGAGAAGGCCACGTTGGCAAAGCGCGCGGTTGAAATGGCAATCTGTTCACTGCGACGCATAAGGAACATCTCCATAATGCGCTTGGAAGCCCCCATCATGTTGACCGGATTGGCTGCTTTGTCAGTCGAGACACAGAAATACTTTTTAACCCCCATATCGATGGAATGCTGGATGGTTTTATCCGTGTTGAACACATTGACGTCAATCATACGCATCAACGTGAAGGGGTCTTTTTCGCTGCGAACATGCTTGAGCGCAGAAAGATTGAGCACGTAGTCATAGGCGCCGTCGGCTTTGATAAATGCGTCATACTCAATGGAGCCGATATCCAGGGCGAACGTCTGGAAATCACCATCGATATACCCGAACGAGCTGCGGATATCCCGCACCAGCTCGACCATGTTATTCTCACTGATATCAACAACATGCAATTTACGTGGATTTCTTTTGAAAATTTCCTTTGTTACTGCTTGGCCAATAGAACCTGCCCCTCCCAAAACTAGAAAACGTGATGATTCAACGATTCGACACAAAGCGTCGCGGTAAAAATACACATCCTGTTCAAATAGCGGTTCAACGCGCCCGATTAGAGATAGATAATTAATCATCAAGCTACTCCAAGTATTAAACTTTGACCATTGAGTCTTTACATGTATTCTTCATAGGTAAACTGTAATAAAAAAATGTCTTGGCGAGCAAAATAAAGCTATACGTAATACATAATGAAATAGGTATTGCATATGTTTCTGATACATTCAAAAACGCGAAGGCCACAATCAGAAATATAAAAAAACCACCGATATTAATAAATATTATTGGCTTATCAAAGCCTCTGGCATAAAGTCCATAATGAGGTATATAAGACAAAACCTGCAAGATGGTTGAAAATAACAAGAAGTAAAAAACATAGATGTATGTATTTCCGTCAAACCTATTGACGAGCATAAGAATAAAATCAATTAAGTATATAGCAGACAATATAAATAGACCTGCGCAATAAATCGTCTGACGTAGCATTTTTTTCATTAACAGAGAAAAAGATTTATTGTCACTGTCCCCTGCATGCTGTACAAGCTTGGGATAAATAAATGAAAAAACTGCTGCATCGAGAAATGAGATCAATGCTGACACTAGCCCTGAATAAAATACATAATAGCCAAGTGCATCTCGATTAACCAAAGATTCAAACCAGTATCTATCAACCGTTGAAATTGCCATGACAAAAATTGAAGAAATAAAAAATGGCATTGCGGTAAATACGCCACGATAAACCCAGCGCCAACATACATCTCCACTCCCTTTATTTACCTTTCGAACTTTTGCCATTGAGTAAATTAGACAAAATAAAGACCCACACAACCATGAGCACAATATAAATTGCAAGTTTCTCAATTCAGGGCAAGCATATAAAAAGAACACACTTATCCAGATCCATAAACCTTGCCTTATAAAGATAGCTATAGTTGCAGAAAGTTGTTGCGTTGTCGCAATCAATATCCGATAGATTTCTTGACTCAGATGCTCAAGCGTTAATATCACATAAAATAATAAAGTTAAAGACCAAGGTAGCAATCCGCCCCAAAAGATAACACTAATCAAAAAAAATACTATAGGATATGTTATCGAATACAAACAAAACTGACTTTTGATGAGCCCCCATCTTTTTGAAAGCGGGCTTTTTATTAACTCTCTTGTGCTATAAGTATAAAACTCTAAGCCAAGTAGGTATATGCTATACGTAATTGTAGCCGCAAACAAACCATAAAGCCCTAACTCATCCACATCCAAGTATCTAGCCAGCAGAAACAATAAGGCAAATTTACTAATTAGGGTCAAACCTCTTATAAAAATATTTGCTATATATAGCATAAGCGTCCACTTTGAAAACTATCATAAAAAGCTCATTGAAAATTACAACATTAAAATGACGTAACTAAATTATTAATTTCACCCAACACAGATTGTGTGTATTTTGCCCACAAACATCACTCCACTCCATAACTAGGACGCATTCGCTAAATCACAACCAACTTGCGTGTGGTACAGCATATGGTAGCCAGCGGCTAAAAAAAAGGTCGTCCAGTTCTGATAAGAACAACATCTTAAAACCATAAATAGGAAGATAGAACCACCACATGAGCCAATGGTCAACAAAGCTCCACTGCACATCGTGCATGTGACCACGCGACACAACCACGTCAAAATCAATGCCATAAAAAGCCGATGCATCAACATCATTTTAATCTGCAACCTACATAAATAGGGCCATCAGCACGACCATTATTTATACTGAAGCGGACTAAAAACATGGCTACCGCCCCTAGGTTACAGCCCCCAGTTTGCTGCTTTTTACCATATTGCTCACGCCTTTGGTCATCATGCCTCCAGCATCGTTATGTCTTGGCAGCGTTGATCGCAACTCTCTCACGGACACGACGCGAGTTGGGACACTGCACCAGCCCGATTTTATAGGGAATTCTATCCCGTTTTTCTCAAGGATGAACAGTTGAAAGTAATTTGTGATGGGTGCAACTTGAGGCTCATCACAACCTCAAGAGCGCGAAACGCCTACTCATACCTCACTTTTTCAATTACAACCACGCAATTTTTGCTTACATTTTTCACAAAAAACAGGGCAACCCATGGGATTGCCCTGTTTGATTGTCAGCCAGACCAAAGCTGGCTGGCGATTTATTGAACTCTGTTCAAATTAGCTAAACCTGCATGCCATCAGTCACCTTTTGACTCAACTGCTGCAGCCATGCGCGCCTCTTTGCTCTGGTGGCTGGTGAAGTAGCGCATCACCAACACAAAGAAGAGCGGCACGAAGAAGATGGCCAGCACGGTGGCGCTGATCATCCCCCCCATCACGCCGGTACCGATGGCGTTACGGCTGCTGGCACCGGCGCCGGAGCTGATCACCAGCGGCAGCACCCCGAGGATAAAGGCGAGCGAGGTCATCAGGATCGGACGCAGACGCAGGCGTGCAGCCTCCACCACCGCCTCACCCAAGCCCATCCCTTTGTCGTAGAGCTCTTTGGCAAATTCCACGATCAAAATCGCGTTCTTCGCCGATAAGCCGATGGTGGTGAGCAAGCCCACCTGGAAGTAGACGTCGTTCTCCAGCCCGCGCAGGGTGGCAGCCACAATGGCCCCCAGAACCCCGAGCGGTACTACCAGCATCACCGAGAACGGAATGCTCCAGCTCTCGTAGAGGGCCGCCAGGCAGAGGAACACCACCAGCAAGGAGATGGCGTAGAGCGCAGGTGCCTGTGAACCGGCCTGCCGCTCCTGGAAGGAGAGCCCGGTCCACTCGATGCCCACCCCTTCCGGCAGCTGTTTCACCATCTGCTCAATCGCCGCCATCGCATCACCGGTACTCTTGCCGGGCGCCGCCTCACCGACGATCTCCATCGCTGGCACGCCGTTGTAACGCTCCAGACGCGGCGAGCCGAAGCTCCACTCGGTGCTGGCAAAGGCAGAGAAGGGCACCATCTGACCGGCACTGTTGCGCACATACCAGAGTTTCAGATCTTCCGGGTTCATCCGGAAGGGGGCATCCGCCTGCATATAGACCTTCTTGATCCGGCCACGGTCGACGAAGTCATTGACGTAGGAAGAACCCCAGGCAGTGGCCAGGGTGTTGTTGATATCGGCGATGGATAGCCCCTGCGCCAGCGCCTTCTCGTAGTCGATCTTGATATCGAGTTGCGGCGTATCTTCCATCCCGTTCGGGCGTACCCGCACCAAAGTGGGATCCTGCGCCGCCATGCCGAGCAGCTGGTTACGCGCCGCCATCAGCTTGTCGTGACCGATACCGCCGCGATCCTGCAGGAAGAAGTCAAAACCGGTCGCCGTCCCCAGCTCCGGGATCGGAGGCAGGTTGAAGGCGAACACTTGCGCCTCCTTGATGCTGAACAGATAGCCCATGGCGCGGCCGATAATGGCATTGGCACTGCGATCCGGGCTCTTGCGCTCGCTCCAGTCCTTGAGCTTGATAAAGGCCATCCCCGCGTTCTGGCCACTACCGGCGAAGCTGAAGCCAGATACGGTCAGGACGGAATCTACGTTCTCCTTTTCGTTTTTCAGGAAGTAGTCGCGCATGTCTGCCAGCACCACCTCGGTGCGCTGCTTGGTGGCCCCCACCGGCAGTTGCACCATGGACATGATGACCCCCTGATCCTCTTCCGGCAGGAAGGAGGTGGGCATCCGCATAAAGAGCACTGCCAGTACCGCCAGCATGGCACCGTAGATCAGGCTGTAGCGCACGCCCTGCTTGATCACCTTGCGCACACCGCTCTGATAACGGTTGGTACCCGCATCAAAGGCGCGGTTGAACCAGCCAAAGAAGCCGCGCTTGGCACCAAACTCGCCATGTTTCATCGGCTTGAGCAGGGTGGCACAAAGGGCCGGCGTCAGGATCAACGCCACCAGCACCGACAGCACCATGGCCGAGACGATGGTCAGCGAGAACTGGCGATAGATGGCGCCAGTCGAGCCGCCGAAGAAGGCCATCGGCACGAACACGGCGGAGAGCACCAACGCGATCCCCACCAGTGCGCCGGTGATCTGGGTCATCGACTTGCGGGTCGCTTCCAGCGGGGAGAGATCCTCCTCGCTCATCAGACGCTCCACGTTCTCCACCACCACGATGGCGTCATCCACCAGCAGGCCGATGGCCAGCACCATACCGAACATGGTGAGGGTGTTGATGGAGAAGCCGAACGCCGCCATCACCCCGAAGGTACCGAGCAGCACCACAGGCACCGCAATGGTCGGGATCAAGGTGGCGCGGAAGTTCTGCAGGAACAGATACATGACGCAGAACACCAGGAAGATCGCCTCGATCAGGGTCTGCACCACCTCCTCGATGGAGATCTTCACAAACGGCGTGGTGTCGTAGGGGTAGACGATCTCCATGTTGGCCGGGAAGTAATCCGACAGCTCATTGAGCTTGGCACGCACCTTCTCGGCGGTATCCAGCGCGTTGGCACCGGTCGCCAGCTTGATGGCGACCGCGGCGGTAGACTGGCCGTTGTAGAGCGCATCGGCGTCATAGCTTTCGCCCGCCAGCTCGACCCGGGCCACATCTTTCAGCCGTACCTTGGAGCCATCCTGATTCACCCGCAGCAGGATGTCGTTGAACTGCTCCACGGTAGAGAGACGGGTCTGCCCCATGATGGTAGCGGTGAACTGCTGATCTTCCACCGACGGGGTGCCACCCAGCTTGCCGAACGCGACCTGGGCGTTCTGCGCCTTGATGGCCGCCTGCACATCCCCCGGGGTCATCTGCACCCGGTTGAGCTTATTGGGATCGAGCCAGACCCGCATCGAGTACTGGCTGCCGAACAAGGTGATATCCCCTACCCCGTCCAGACGACTCAGGGGCTCCTTGATATTGGAGACCACATAGTCCGCCAGATCGTCGTTGTTCATCGAGCCATCGCTGGAGATGAAGGCCGCGACCATCAGGAAGCTGCTGGAGGTCTTCTGTACCCGGATCCCCTGCTGCTGAACTTCTTGCGGCAGCAGCGACATCGCCTGCTGCAGCTTGTTCTGCACCTGCACCTGGGCGATATCAGGATCGGTCCCCGGCTGGAAGGTGAGGGTCACCGACACCCGCCCCGCGGAGTCAGACTGGGAGGACATGTAGAGCAGGTGATCCAGCCCGGTCATGTTCTGTTCGATGATCTGGGTCACCGAGTCTTCTACCGTTTTGGCGGATGCGCCCGGATAGCTGGCGGAAATACCGACAGCGGGCGGCGCAATGCTCGGATACTGGGCGACCGGCAATTTGATGATGGCCAGGCTGCCCGCCAGCATGATCACCAGCGCGATCACCCAGGCAAAAATGGGTCTATCTATAAAAAATCGAGCCATGAAGCGACTACTCCATCCTACTTGTTGGCCGGGGTGTTGGACGCAGCTTGAGCAGACGATGCATCAGCACCCTGCTCGGCGGGATTGACCACGGCGCCCGGTCGTACTTTCTGCAAACCAGCCACGATCACCCGCTCGCCGGAGGTGAGCCCTGACTCCACCACCCAGTTGCTGCCGACGACCCGGCTCAGCTGCACGTTGCGCAGCTCCACCTTGTTGTCAGCGGTTACCACCATCACGGTGGCGCCGCCATTGGGGGTGCGAGTCACGGCAGTTTGCGGCACCAGCAGCCCTTGCGCCCGCTCACCCTCTTGCAGGGTGGCGCGCATAAACATGCCGGGCAGCAGCAGCTGGTGAGGGTTGGGCACAATCACCCGCAGGGTCACCATGCCGGAGGTCTCATCCACGGTCACATCGGAGAACTGCAACGAGCCCTCTTCGCCGTAAGTGGAGCCATCTTCCAGCTGGAAGGTCACCTTGGCCCCCTTCTGCTCGTCCTGAGTCAACTTGCCCTCGGCGACCAGTCGCTTGAGGCGCAGCAGATCGGCAGTGGACTGACGCACATCCACATACATGGGATCGAGCTGCTGAATGGCAGTCAAGCTATCAACCTGCTGGGCAGTCACCAGCGCTCCCTCGGTCACCGCGGATTTACCGATACGACCGCTGATGGGTGCTGTGATGCGGGTGTAACCGAGATTGATTTCGGCAGTTCGCAAAGCCGCCTTGCTCGCCATGATCTCCGCCTTGGCCTGCTTCCAGCTGGCGTCGGCGTCGTCATAGTCCTGACGGCTGATGGATTTGACCTTGAGCAGCTCCTGATAGCGCTGCGCCTTGAGGCGGGCACTCTGCTCGTTGGCCTCGGCCTTGGCCAGATTGGCCTTGGCGCTGGCAACCGCCGCCTGATAGACAGCCGGGTCGATCTGATAGAGCAGATCGCCCGCCTTCACATCGCTTCCCTCGGTAAAGAGGCGCTTGAGGATGATGCCGCTCACCTGCGGACGCACTTCGGCCACCCGCAACGGGGCGCTGCGGCCGGTCAACTCGGTGGTCAACATCAGCGGACCGCTCTGCAGGGTCACCACGTTGACCGCCGCGGGGGGCATGTCGCCCTGTCCCTGGGGGGCGCCCCCCTTGTCACCACAACCTGCCAGCAAGCCTGTAGCCAGCAAGGCAAGACCAACTGAACGAGCAAGAATATGTTTATGCATGAAACACCTGAGCCTTTGCCAGTCAATGAACAATCAGGGCCGCATGGGCCCTGTTGGTAAATAGTCGAAAGATGAGGCAATATACATACATTCATAAATGTATGTAAGTGACTTTTTGCTTGCATGAGGCACAAATTTCGATGGCCAGACGAACCAAAGAAGAGGCGCAGCAAACCCGCTGCCACATCATGAGCACGGCGCTGGATCTGTTCTGCTCTCAGGGCCTGGCCAAGACCAGCCTGACCGACATCGCCAGGGCGGCAGACCTGACCCGCGGGGCCATCTATTGGCACTTCAAGAACAAGGATGAACTCTTCATTTCGCTCTGGCAGGAGCTCTGCAGCCCCCTCGCCCACCAGCTCGATGCCTGCCTCAACCCAGATGAGCCGGATCCGCTGGGGCAACTGCGCCTCTTCTTCGAAGGGGTGCTCCACAGCTTCATTCACAATCCGGCCCAGCGGCAGATGTTCACCATCCTGTTCAATCTCGAATCGCTGGAAGGGGAAGCCATCTCACTGCGCGAACATATCCGCAGCCAGTCCGCCAACTTCTTTCGGGACCTGGAGACCACCCTGGCCAATGCGGTACGGCGGGGCCAACTGCCCGCCAACCTCAACCTGCAGCGCGCCGCCACCCTGCTCCACTGCACTCTGGATGGCTACATCATTAACTGGCTCCACTTTCCGGGGCGGATCGACCTGCAGGGCGAATCCGCCTTTATGATAGAGAGCATGTTCACCATGCTGGCCCAGCCCCACGGGCCTGCCTGCTGCCGCTAACCGGCTCCGGCAACTTCATCACATCCAAATCGGGGCCTGACCGCGCGCTTTGGCAGTCAGGCCCCGATTTGTTACCCTGTGCGCCCCCTGCTTGAGGTAACCCCTGTGCCACACTCTGACGCCATCCCCGCTTCCCGGCCATTTAACGACCAGCACGCCCGCGCTCGGGCTGCCTTTGTGGCGCGTCTCAAACCCGGTGCTCACCTGCTCAATGGTCAATGCGGTATGGGGGAGGATCTGTGCTGGCTGCGTGCAGAAGGGTATGTGGTCACCGCCTGTGACGCTGTGCTGGCCGACGCCAAAGTTGCCTCGCAGCAATCCGGGCAAGCTGTGCGGGTCTGCCCGCTGGCGAAGATGCTCTCGGTGCTCCCTTACGATGGCATCTGGCTGAGCCGCCCGCTTGATGGCGACGTGGCCACCCTTGCCCCCCAGTTACAACAGCAGGCGACCCTGCTCAAAGCGGGCGCTCCGCTCTGCTTCCCCCTGCAGCCAAGCGGCAAGATAAGTCACGCTCAGCTACAGCAACTGGTCACCACATCCGGGATAGCACTGCAACTGGCGCCGATGGAAGCCGCCTCGACCAACACGCCATCATGCACAAGTCAACACGCCAGCCAGTACGTCATGTTGCTGCGTAGCGATCATCAGGCCACCTAACGGGCTAATTCATCACGGATTTTCCCGTTCAACGCCAAGCCGACAGCTAGTCGGCGATCTTGGCTTTCGACAATATTTAACTCGGCGTTAACGCAGAAAAGGCAGACATAACACGGCTTACGTGTTAAAAAGTGTGATTAATATCAAATTTTAATAACAAAACAGACAATACAACCAACTCCGGATTTCCTTATGAAACTTGTCCTGAAACTCATTGCTGGCATCCTTGCCGGTCTCTTGCTCGGTCTCTACGCCCCTGAGTGGGTGGCGCGCGTGCTGTTTACGGCCAAGACAGTGATAGGTCAGCTCATCACCTTCACCATTCCGCTCATCATTCTGTTCTTTATCATGAGCGGCATCGCCAGCCTGCCGAAAAACTCCGGCAAGCTGCTGGGCAAAACCGTGGCCCTCTCCTACTGCTCCACCATTCTGGCGGGGCTGTTCGCCTTTACCGTGGCGAGCCACCTGATCCCGCAGTTCACCACCGCCGCCGAGCCCACCACGGCCACGGCTATCAAGCTCGCCTCCTACGTCAATCTGGAGATCCCGCCGCTGTTTGGCGTGATGTCGGCACTGGCCGCTGCCTTCGTGTTCGGCATCGGCATCAGCGCCAACCAGGCCACCGATCTGCGCCGGGTTGCCGATCAGGGTCGTGACATCATCGACCGCCTGCTGGCCAAGGTGATCATTCCGCTGCTGCCGTTCTATATCGCGGGCGTCTTTGTCGAGATGACGGTAGAAGGCACCGTATTCGCCACCCTGAAAACCTTCGGCGTGGTACTGGTGATGGCCATCCTGATGCACTGGATCTGGCTCTCCGTACTGTTCGTGGGTACCGGTCTGGCCCTTGGCCGCTCACCGGCCCAGCTCATCAAGAACATGCTGCCCGCCTACTTCACCGCGCTGGGGACCATGTCGAGCGCCGCCACCATTCCGGTCGCCCTGCAATCGAGCAAGAACAACGGCGTGAGCGACGGTATCGCCAACTTTACCGTGCCCCTGTGCGCCACCATTCACCTCTGTGGCTCCACCATTACCCTGGTCACCTGCGCCACCGCGGTGATGTTCCTCTCCGAGCATCTGGCCATTCCGGGCATCGAGACCATGCTCCCCTTCATCATGATGCTGGGGGTGATCATGATCGCCGCCCCGGGCGCCCCGGGTGGTGGCGTGATGTCGGCGCTGGGCCTGCTCACCTCCATGCTCGGTTTCGGTGAAGCCTCCATCGCCCTGATGATCGCCCTCTATCTGGCGCAAGACAGCTTCGGCACCGCCTGCAACGTCACCGGTGACGGCGTGATTGCCCTGTGGGCGGATCGCTTCGCCAACGGTAGCGAGAGCGCAGCTCCTGTGGCCGAGGCCGAACAGACGTAAACTCGCCGGGATTGCCCGACCATCCTCTGCAAAACCGCAGGCCCGAACCATGTTCGGGCCTGCGTCGTTTCTGCCACCTTCACAGCGTTTGTACGTATTCCACCTCCCCCTCTGCCGTAAACAGCACTGGCGCTACCCTCTGCATCAGACAAAATTATTGGCATATGCCACATATGAGCGTATAAATGGCTTATGCCAATTAGGAGCCACCATGCCAAGACCCAAGATTGCCCGCCAGATCTGTGGCCGCCCCGCCAACAGCTGCTTCAAACCCAACGGCCGCCCCATGCATCAGCTGGAACAGGTCACGCTGGCCCCTGACGAGTTCGAGGCACTGCGCCTCGTCGACCTTCAAGGAATGCAGCAGCAGGAGGCCGCCCTGGTGATGGGGGTCTCCCGCCAGACCTTGGCCAATATCCTGAAAAAAGGGCGCTACAAGGTGGTGGAGTGTCTGAGTCTGGGCAAGGCATTGATGATGCAACCCGCCGAGCCCGACCACCCAACCAGTGGAGAAGAGCCGACATGAATGCTGTCACAACCATGACCACCAACCCCAGCAACAGCGCCCTGATGCTGAGTCAGGGGCTGCTGGCTGGCCACTTTACCCGTGCCGAGCAGCTGCAAATTCTTAACCCCGAAGGGAATGTTATCGCCACCCTGGCCAACCCGGCCGCAGCCGAAGGCTGCCACGGCAAGCAAGCGCTGCTCGACGCCCTCGCCCATCATCAGGTGGGTCAGGTGGTGGTGCGCAATATCGGCGAGCGAATGCTAAGTCGCCTGCTGGCGGCCAATATCCGGGTGCTGCAGTGCCGCTCTGCCCGCCTGCCGCTGCCCGCGCTGCTGGCCCCCACCAATTTGCAACCTCTTACCGAGGCCAGTCAGGGCCGTCCGTCTCGCCGTCATCAGAGCAAGGCGACTATCCGTGCCATCCAGCCCGTCGGCGCAGGCCAGAGTCATAGCCATTGTCATGGTGGTTGCAACAGTGGCTCAGATCACTGTTGCGCCAGTAGTGGCAATCAGGCAGAGAGCTCACGACAAGGCCATACTTGTTGCCACGGCAGTGAAGGCGCCAACCAGCAGGGCGATTGCTGCCATCATCACTGATGCCATCGCCGTGCATGTCATCACCATCAAGGAGAAGAGATCATGTCCATCTGGTTGTTGAGCCTGCTCGCCTCGTTCGTGCTGATCCTGGCCATGGGCACCATCATCTGGTGGCGCCAATACCAGCTTGCCCAGAAACGGGAAGATAAAGAGGTGCGCCCCTGTGGCTGCTCCAGCGCCTGCGCGGATCACCTCTATCAGATCAGCGAGCCGGCGCCCAAAAAGTAACCTGAGCGCAAACGCCATAGCCGCAGAGATAAGGTCGGCAAAATAAGGGCGCGTGGAATCGAGAGGCGCATAAAAGAGAGGGGGCACCTGCTGGTGCCCCCTCTCTATTTACTCCTCGTCATGCTTGAACCGCCTCTTCCCCCCTTACGCTCATCACACACGCTCAACCCGGCTCGGCGCCGCTGGCCGCCACACTCGTAGAGCAGGCCGGATCCTGATACTGCTGATAGATGGCATAAAACTCGGCCTTGTTGTGCAGGGCTGCGGCAACGCAGGCGGGATCAAACTGGCTGCCGGCATGCTCCTCCAGATAGGCAAACGCCGTCTCAAACGGCCAGGCCTTCTTGTAGGGGCGCTCGCTGGTCAGGGCATCAAACACATCGGCCACCGTCACGATGCGCGCCGCCAAAGGGATCGCCTCCCCCGCCAGCCCCAGCGGATAGCCGGTGCCGTCGAAGCGCTCGTGATGGCTGGCGATGATATTGGTCAACATATCGGTGTGATGAATGCCATCGAGACCAAACTCGTTGATCATCAGGCTGATCATCTCCCGCCCCTTGCCGGGGTGGATCTTCATGATCTCGAACTCTTCCGGCGTCAGCTTGCCCGGTTTGAGCAAAATGGCGTCCGGCACCGCGATCTTGCCGATGTCGTGCAGCTCGGAGAAGAGGTAGATAAACTCCACCTCCTCATCGCTCAGCCCGCTGGTCGGGGCCAGCGTCTTGGCGATCAGCCGGGAGTAGGCAGACATCCGGTGCAGATGGTTGGCGGTCTCCTCATCCCGATAGCGACTGAACTCCCGCGCCGTGGTCAGCGCGCCGCCGAGGGTCTGGATGGAGAAAAACTCCACAGCAATGATGGCCGAGAGCGCCTGGGCATAGGCCGACAGCTCGCTGCGGATCGGCTCCTCGAAGTATCCCGGCTCCATGGCATCGCAAAACAGAAAGCCAAACAGCTTGCTGTTGAACAGCAGCGGCTCGGTATAGCTGGAGGCATAGCCTGCCTCCAATACCTTGCGGCTGTGCTCCGACGCCGAGCCACGCAGGGCATCGAGATTGCCGAGCACCCGGGGCTGCTTGTGCTCCGCCAGATAACTCAGGGAGGGAACATCGCTCAGCTTCACCTCATACTGCACCAGTGGCGAGGGCCCCTCTGTGCTGTGGGCAAAGGTCTTGAGCTGATCGGTATGGGGATCGTAAATCGCGATGGCCACCCGACTCAGCTTGTCAAAGCGCTGCCTGAGCGTGGCATGTACGCTCTGCATTTTTTCGCCAAATGAACTTTCCATCGCCATCTCCAACGGGACCCCGTGATGGAAGTATAGTGACTCCCTTTGACGCTCTCCCCGCCACAGCGTCAAAATTGACAGAAAAATCAACAAAGCAGCGTCCCCACAACAAGCCTGCATGGCAGAGGCAATAGCCCTACCAAGGGCGCGCCATCAGCGACTGCTGGTGCGGCCCAATCTTGCCAGGTCGGAGATATTGTTCGGTTCTGCCATGCTGGCTGTATAGTTTTTGGTTAACCATTCCGGTAAAATCCGCGCCCTTAAAGAAGAGCCACCTAAGAGTGATTGAGCGATGTCCAACACAAAACAGGCCCCCAAAGTAGGATTCGTCTCCTTGGGTTGCCCCAAAAACCTGGTCGATTCAGAACGCATCCTGACCCAGCTGCGTACCGAAGGGTACGATGTGGTGCCCAGCTATGACGATGCCGAGCTGGTCGTCGTCAACACCTGCGGCTTTATCGACAGCGCGGTGCAAGAGTCGCTGGAAGCGATCGGCGAAGCGCTGGCCGAGAACGGCAAGGTGATCGTCACCGGCTGCCTCGGCGCCAAAGAGAATCAGATCCGCGAGATCCACCCCAAGGTGCTCGAGATCACCGGCCCCCACGCTTATGAAGAGGTGCTGGGTCACGTCCACAAATATGTGGAGAAGCCGCAGCACAACCCCTTCACCAGTCTGGTACCGGCCCATGGCGTCAAGCTGACCCCGCGCCACTACGCCTATCTGAAGATTTCCGAAGGGTGCAACCACCGCTGCACCTTCTGCATCATCCCCTCCATGCGCGGGGATCTGGTGAGCCGCCCCATCGGCGACGTGCTGGCAGAAGCCAAGCGCCTGAAAGAGGCGGGCGTGAAGGAGCTGCTGGTGATCTCCCAGGACACCTCCGCCTACGGCGTCGATGTGAAGCACCGCACCGGTTTCTACGACGGCATGCCGGTCAAGACCAGCATGGTTGCCCTGTGCGAAGAGCTGGCCAAGCTCGATATCTGGGTGCGACTGCACTACGTCTACCCCTACCCGCACGTGGATGACATCATCCCGCTGATGCGCGATGGCAAGGTACTGCCCTACCTCGATATTCCGTTGCAGCACGCCAGCCCGCGCATCCTCAAACTGATGAAGCGCCCGGGTACGGTCGAGCGCACCCTGGAGCGGATCCAGAAGTGGCGCGAGATCTGCCCGCAGATCACCCTGCGCTCCACCTTTATCGTCGGCTTCCCGGGCGAAACCGAGGAAGATTTCCAGATGCTGCTGGACTTTATCGACAAGGCGGAGCTGGATCGGGTCGGCTGCTTCAAATACAGCCCGGTCGAAGGGGCGCTGGCCAACGAGCTGCCGGATCCGGTACCGGAAGAGATTCAGGAAGAGCGCTTCCAGCGCTTTATGGAGCTGCAACAGCAGGTCTCCATCCGTAAACTGGCCCGTAAAGTGGGTCAGGAGATGACCGTAATCATCGATGAGGTGGACGAAGAGGGTGCCACTGGCCGCTCCTTCGCCGATGCGCCGGAGATCGACGGTCTGGTCTACCTCAACGGCGAAACCGGCCTCAAACCGGGGGACATGGTCAAGGTGCGGATCGACGAATCCGACGAATATGACCTGTGGGCCAGCCTGATCAGCTAATTGAGGCCTTACCAGCCAATAAAAAAGCGCCTGCGGGCGCTTTTTTATTGGCTCAATAGCGCAGGCAAAACCGCTGGCCTAGCTCAAATCATGGAGCGCCTTGCCAAGAGGCGGCGTGAGGCGCAGGTCAGAGAAGCGCACCGCTAACCCCTGCCGCTCCGGCGTGCAACACATCACCCCGATAAAGCAGCGTTCGCTTGGCGGGAACGGGGCGAGGCGCAGCAGCGGCCACACCTTGCCATCGGTGGAGTATTGCAAACGCAGGCAATCGGCCAGCCGGGTCAGCCGCAGCCAGAAGCGCCGCGGATTACCGGTAAAAATACCGGTGGCCCAGTCAGAGCGCGGATTGGTCAGCACGCTGCCGATCATCGGCTGGGCATCGTTGTACTCGATCCCCGCTTTCAGCCAGTGCGCCTCGTCTTGCAGCAGCATCAGCCCCGCCTGATCGTAGAGGGTGGTGAACTCCCCCTCGACGCAGACCTGAAAGGTAAACTCCCCCGCCACCTCGCAGCCATAAACATGCCCGCTGTGGCGCTCGAAGCCATACCAGGTGCTGCGCCAAAAATCGGTCTGCTGGTCTGTCACCACCTGCAAACCGTCGTCTGTCTGGTGCCACTGGGCCGGTTCATTGAGCCAGCGCCATTCCATCCCTTCCATCATCCTGCTTTGCTCCCTTATCGCGCGTAATCCCGCACAAATGGGGCTCGCCAACCCCACATCCGGTAACGGCTGGTGATGGCTGCGCCGCTGCGGAACCCATAAAAGGAGTCAATAGTGTCGCTATTGCCGTCCCGATACAAGGCTTGTGCGTTGCGCCATCAGTGCGCCCGAAAAGCGCGGGGGACCTGATGGCCCCCCGCAAACACACCGGATGAGAAAATGCCTTACTTGGCGGCGCTATCCTTCACGCACTTCTGGACAAAGCTGTTTTTGGCCGCGCCAGCCAGCTTCTTGTCGGCTGCCGCCTTCTCGCACTTGGCCGCCGGATCCACCGCCGCGCCAGTCTTCACGCACTTCTGGATAAAGCTGTTCTTGGCCGCACCGGCCAGTTTCTTGTCGGCGGCCGCCTTCTCGCACTCGCCGCTCGCGGCGCCAGCGGCATCTTTCACGCACTTGCCGACAAAGCTGGTCTTGGCGGCGCCGTTAAGCTTTTTGGCCGCGGCCTGCGCCTCGCACTGCAACTGGGCTGCGTCGTTGGCAAAGACCGGATTGGCCAGCAGCACGCTGCCGCAGAGCAGGCCGAACAGGATGGTACGCTTCATGGGTGATCTCCTCTCTATCTGGTGATGTGTTTGCATGGTCATATTTGCATGACGAAGTGTTGCAAATGGCTGTGATTGCAACAGCTGATTGTTGCCGCAGATCCCCCGCCTCGCCAGCTTGGGAGACGGAGCACAGGGCAACCATCGCCCGCACTATAGCGCCGATTGGCAGAGAGGAATTGACCCCAGCCCCCCCTCCTC
>NZ_CDDK01000001.1:578-3139 GCF_000820225.1 Aeromonas veronii bv. veronii | reverse complement strand
GCCGCCGAGAAGGCGCTGGCCATCGAGAGCGAGCTGCGGGAAACCATGTTTCAGGCGTTGCCGGTGCCCGTCTATCTGCGCAATAGCCAGGGCAAGGTGATCAAATCCAATAAACAGGGGCGACGTCTGGCCCTGCGCTATTCGCAACAGTTGATGCTGCCGCCGGTACAGCCGCAAAAGAGTGAAGGAGAGCTGGTGCTGGGGGATCAGGTCTTCGCCTATGCCCAACATCCGCTGCGACTGGACAAGCAAGCACCTGCCACCGATCTCATCGCCCTGTCGGATATCAGTGTGCTGCGTGAGCAGGCCCGTTTCCTGCGTCAGGCAGAGCGCCGCCTGCGCGCCCTGACCAATACCGTTCCCGGCGTGGTGCTGCAGTTTATGTTCGAGCGGGGACGGGTAGGGGGGATCGAGTTTATCAGCCGGGGCTGTTACGAGCTGCTGGGGCTGGCGAGTCAGCAGATCCGCCGTGAGCCCAAACGGGTGCTCACTATGCTGGAGCGCGAGGATCGCCGCCGGGTAAGCCGTGAGATGTTCGCCATGTTGCAGGCTGGCAAACCCTTCGCATTCACCATGCGCTATCACCATCCGACCAAGGGTCTGCGCTGGTTGCAGCTCTATGGCCGTGGCCGCAGTCAACCGCAGGGTTGGCGAATTTATGCGGTGATGCAGGATGCCACTGCCCGGGTCGAGCAGGATCAGGCATTGCAGCACTCCCATGAGCAGGCGCAACAGGCCGTTCTGGCCAAGGGGCGCTTTTTGGCCGCCATCAGCCACGAGATCCGCACGCCGATGAACGCCATGCTCGGCTTGCTGGAGTGGCTGGCCAGCACTCCTTTGTCGAGAGAGCAAGACTCTGCGCTGGCGCGGGTGCGTCAGGCGGGGGATGAGCTGCTCGGCCTGCTCAACGATGTGCTCGACTTTAGCCGCAACGAAAACAGCAAACTCTCCCTCTCGCCGCAACCCACCGATTTTGCCGAGCTGTGCGAGCACGTGGTGGCAGTGCACTGGACCAAGGCGCGGGCCAAGGGATTGCAACTGCGCCTTAAGTTGGATCCCGCTCTGCCAGCCCTGCAGACCCTCGACCCTCACCGGGTACGGCAAGTGCTCCACAACCTGCTCTCCAATGCCATCAAGTTCAGCCTGCGTGGGGAAGTGGTGCTGTGGGCCGAGGTGGTCGCATCAACCTTGCGCTTCGGTGTGGATGATCAGGGGCCGGGGATCACCGCCAAGATGCGCACCACGCTCTTTATGCCGTTCGAGCAGTTTGCCGTTGAAGGGCAGCTGCGGGCGCCGGGCACCGGTCTTGGTCTGGCGATCTGCAAGCAGCTGATCGAGCAGATGGGGGGTCTTATCGATGTCGAGGGGCGTGCCGGTGGTGGTAGCCGCTTCTATTGCGAGTTGCCCCTGAAGCGGGTGCAGCAGGAGCCGGACTGGCTGCCCAATGTGCGGCAGCTGGCACTCTCTTTACCCCACGATGAGGCGCAAGCGCTGTCGCCCTGGCTCAGTCGCTTGGGGATCGCCACCGTCAGCAACGCCGTTGATACGCTGCAAGCGGAGGTGGACGAGAAGGGGCTCTACTATTGGGCCTGGCAAGGGGAGTCCTGGGTGCCCGGGACCATCATCACCCTGCTGCAGCCACGGTTGACCCCAGATCAACCAGTGGCCGGCACCCAGCCCGGGCTCGGCATGCGGGTACTGCTAGTTGAAGATCACGATGTCAATCGCGAGCTGATCAGCCTGCAACTGGGGCAACTTGGTGCCAGCGTTATCACTGCCGCCAACGGGCAGCTGGCGCTGGAGATGCTGGCGCAGCAAGAGGTGGATTTTGTGCTGACCGATCTGCAGATGCCGGTGATGAACGGGGCCGAGCTGTGCAGGCAGTTGCGCCAATCCGCCCGTTGGGCCCGTCTGCCGGTCTATGTGATCACCGCAGATCTCAGTGATCAGGCGGCAAGGGAGCTGCAATCCTGCGGTTGCGATGGCCATCTGGACAAGCCAGTCGCCCTCAAGGAGCTGGCGACCTTGCTGCGCCATATTGCCAAAGAGGGGAGCAATGTTGTCGCCCCGACACCGGTTGCCTCGCTGCTGACCGATGAACTGGCCGCCCTTTATCTGAAGGCTACCCGTGATGATTTGGCCGAACTTGAGCGCTGCAGCACAGAAGAAGATGAAGTTGGCGTGAATGCTGCTTTACACAAGTTGAAGGGGGCCGCCAGAATGGTAGGGGCGACTGCGATGGTTGCGGTCATTGAAGAGTGGCAACAGGCGTCCCATCCGATGCTGCAAGCCAGATTGAACCGGGCACTGGATGAGTTCAGCCAGCAGTTTTCAAAGAGGGCTCAAGATGATCATCACTGATGAAGAATTACTGGCGTTGCTCGATTCGGAAGAGCATGAGGCGGCAGGATTTTGCCCCATTGTGCTCTATGCCCTCGACAGCACCGCCCATGAGTTGGCCAGCACCATGACATTGCCCTCCTATGTCACGCTGCACCGTACCCGACCGGATGCCTGCTGGCAGTGGGAAGGGTTGTTTGCGGCAGGTGCCATTGCCCTTT
>NZ_CDDK01000001.1:0-283 GCF_000820225.1 Aeromonas veronii bv. veronii | reverse complement strand
CTTTACGACCCCGCCGCTCATCAGCAGGCGGACTATTTCCCCCAGTTGCAGCAGCATGAGGGGATCTACGCTATCGGCGAGGATTGGCTGGGGGGGCTTGCCGCCAGTTACCGTAACTGGTGCAACTGGCTGGCCGCTAACAAGGTGCTGCTGCTCGAGGATCACCCGTTTCAGGGGATGCAACTGCAACAGACCATCGCCGGGTTGGGGCTCTCCTGTCAGTGGGTACAGGATGAATCGGCCTGTCTTGCGGCATTGTCGGCGGGCGACATCAGCCTGCTGG